>UCNP01000013.1 GCA_900473335.1 Hyphomicrobiales bacterium
GAATGTCGATTCAGCCTAGTTTATCTATCTTTGTTTAAACGCAGAAGTAACGGAGGAAATATGGGCTGGAGAGGGATAATGCGCTCGATTACTGCGGCGTCACGCGCAGCAGAGCGAGATGCACAACGTAGGTACAAACAGCTTGAAAAGGCGCAGATGATTGCGGACGCGACTTCTGCTGTAGAGGATTGGGAAAACACCCTCGATAGTCTGATATCGATCCATACCGATATGGCCGACTTGATCGACTGGCATTCAATCGCCAATCAACCGTGCCCGCAGGAACCGTACTTACAGCGAATACACCAAAGACAGGCAGAGGCCACTTTGGCAAAGTTCAAGCCCAGCATATTTCATGCCATCAGGGGCGGTTCGGCCAAACTTCGCACCCGACTGGAAATGCAATTGGAAGAAGCCGCCGCCAATGACCAGAAACAGTATCAGGACGCTCTTACGACCCATGCTCAGGCGGTTGCGGAATGGGAAGACGATACCTCACTTGCCAGACGACTCGTGCAAGGTGAAGCAGCCGCAATTCGCCAGGTGATCGAGGAAATGCAATCTCTCTGTGACACGGCCCTCATCGGGACGGGTATCGAGTTTTCGATTGGCGATAATTTCGTTCATGCCATGCCGAAGGTTCACGGCGACGATATTGTGCCTAGCGTCCGCCGCAAACAACTGGCGAGTGGCCGCCTGTCTGAGACAAAAATGCCCGTCGGTCAGCTCAACGAACTGTATCAGGACTATGTGGCCAGCACTGCCCTTAAAACAGCAGGCGATCTGTTTCACATCTTGCCGCTGAACGAAATTTACGTCACCTGTGCCGCTAATGCGCTGAACCCACAAACTGGATATCAGGAATGGACGCCGATCCTCTCCGTTCAGTTTGTGCGCGACAGTTTTATGCGCCTCAACCTCTCCGCCATCGATCCGTCCTACTCGATGCGAAATTTCAAGCACGTCATGAAATTTTCGAAAACGAGAGGTTTCATGGCAATCGAACCATTGGTTGCAGTTTTTGCGCAAGAGTCGGGGCATGATGCGCCAACCCGCACCATTGAAGCTTTTTTTGTTTAAATAGAAACATTTCTGTTTCTCGGGTGGCGAGTAAATTCCCGCGGAAGGTGGTGAGGTCGATCTTTATCCATCGTCCGATGCCGCCTGACAAAGTGATTAGCGCCCATCATCAGGGGTGGCCTCCACCTTCGTGAGATAGGAATTGCAATGACACGGCGAACAGCTGTGCCTGTGGAGTGGCGAGTTCAGCGTAGAGTCGTCCGGCCAAGCACAGCGGTTATGGCCCAAGCCAAACCAGGGGGAAAGGCTTGGCGGTGATTCTTGCCCGGAAGGATCCGGGAGTAAACTGTCAAGCTGGGAAAGCCACGTTGCTCGAGTCTGGACTGGAAGCTCTTCATGTCGCCCACCATGTCTTGGGTATTGCCAGGCCGATCGGGATCGAAGCGGCTGACCTCATCCCCGCCAACAAAGAGCAGAACATTGGCCTTCAGGTCTTTGTGGGCTTTCGCATAGTCGGACTCGAAGGCCAAAATGGCATGGTTCGCAAACCAGATGGATGGGCTGCCGAGTATGTAGGTGTGAAAAAGCTCCGGCTTCGTCAATAGAATGCGCGCGCCCAGCAGTCCCCCGTAGGAATGCCCCAGAAAAATGCGTCTGTCGGGATTGACACGATAACGACCCTCGACAAAGGGGATCACGGTGCGATGAAGATAGCGTTGATAGGCCATTGCTCCACCATAGGCAGTATCGCCGTGTTTGCGTGGAACAGGCGTGTAGTCGCGCTTGCGGCTGACATTCATGTTTTCGCCCATGGCATAGGACAGGCCTACGATAATGGGTTCCTCCGAGAGGGCTCCTTTTTCACGAAGCGCTTTGATCTGGCATGCCACGGGCCGTATCCCGCGGTCACCATCAGCCAGATAGACAATGGGATATCGCGTCGAGGTATCAGGGTCGTAGCTGGATGGTAGACTGATCGTGACATTATAGTTTCGCTTCGAAACCGGGTCCGGTACGGGCAAGGTCTGGATACCGCCGGGATCACAGTCGCTCCACTTCACCGGCTTGTTTTCGGTGGCCTGGGCTGGAACCCATAAGCATAAGAGGATGAACGGGACAAGCACCTGCCGCAGGGTACTCAGTCGAATGAATGGACGGACGTTATTCCCGCTGAATATGTCGACCTTGAACATGAATTCTCTCCGCTAAAATAGCTGCATTTGAAAATCGGTTGTGGCAGTCTTCAATCCAGAATATGGATGACTTATAGCATCCGCCCCGCTCATACTTTCCGGTTAAAGGCCTCGATTATCAGCTTGAGGCCCAGAAAACCCATGACCGTGCCAGCGGAGTAATCCAGCCATTTTTTCAGGCGGCTGTAGAGGGCGCGCATGCGGAAACCGGAAAATGCCAGGGCGACGATTGAATACCACCCTGCTTCCACCAGAAACAGCGAAACCGGGATTGCAAAAAGCAGCCATTTGGCAGGATCAGCGGGCAGTACGGCAGCAAAGATACTGGCGTAGAAGATCGATGTTTTCGGGTTGCTAAGCTGGGTAATCAACCCGGTGAAAAACGCCCGTTGCACGGTTATTCCCTTCGTGCCGTGCACTGATTTACCCGTATCCAGCGGAGCCGATGCGCCCTGGCAAATACGGTAAGCCATATAAAGCAGATAGCCTCCGCCGATGATCTTGAAGGCAAGGTAAAGCCATTCGAACTGCATCAGCAGCGCTGTCAGTCCCATTACGGCCAATGAAGCGAAAATAAATCCGCCGACGCCCATGCCCAAGGCGGAAGCCAGGCCATGGGCGCGGGAGCTGGAAAGGGCAATGCGCGACACGAGAACAAAGCTGGGACCGGGGCTCATGGCACCGATCGCCATTGCTACGACGATACTGACGAGAATTGTAAACGCGTCCATAAACCACCTCCAAATATGCTGGCGCAAGCCATCATAACGTTGTGAGGTGGTTACTTGTCAATTCACCACTTGATCCGCAATCCACCGCGCGCGCTGAAATTGGAAGCCCTGCCGCCATCAATAGAGAAATTATAGTCGCCCGAGGCAAAGGCATCGACATTCCGGGCTACTTCGACAGAAACACCGAGGCCGACCTGACCCCAGCTATCATCCGCATCGCCGCGGATGGTCGTGGCGTTTTGCCCTGCAAGGTTGCTGAAACGCGTGGCCTGGTTCCCATGTTCATGCCATAGGTTGATCCGCGACCAGCCAGTCACCTTGCGGCCAGTTTTTGTAGTCCACTCCTTGTTGACGCGAACGCCGATCCGGCCGGTGATCGTGTCATTATCACCATAATCGACCTGAGCGAAACGATCCGAGCCGTCTGAGATCGAGATGTGCTGCCCGATCACTTGTGCCTGCGGAGTGACAGTCCAACCATGGCCCAGATCAAACTTGTAGCCCGCTTCAATCGAACCAGTCACGCCCCAACCATGGGTGCTCAGAGTTTCGCCTTGAACCGATTGCGCCTCGATATTGTCAAAAAGCGTGCCTTGCAGGACAGTATCGACATACCAGCCGCGAACATTATCATGCGTCCAATAAGCGCCAAGCGAATAGGCATTCAGCGATGTCGACCCGGCCTTGCCACGATAGACAGCCTCTACGTCGCTGTCGATGCGGCCTGCGCCAACGAAAAAGCCAGCCGTGTTGCGCGAGCCATTCTCGGTTTCATTGTGCCAGATATCCATGCCGGCCTGAATGCCGCCAAGATTGAAATCATAGGATGGGCCATTGCTCTCAAAATCATGCGAGCCGCCTTTGCCGGTTTCGCCAAAAATACGGCCCCATACGACATGGTCTGCGCCGTCTTTCCCCTGTGACGCTATTGCACCGCCAGTTCTGTCGTCGCGCGTTCCGAGTATGGCCAGACCCAAGCGGTCAGCAAGCAATGGCACGGCAGCATCGACAGGAACCTCCGAGCGATAATTTGGCAATTCCGGCTTCTGCGGCCCCGGCCCCGGATTTGGTCCTGGTCCAGGATTTGGTCCCGGCCCCGGATTTGGCCCTGGCCCTGGATTTGGTTTCGGCTCGACATAGGTGGAGCGCAAATACCAATTGCCATTGGTGTTCGTCGTTCCGTTCTGGAACAAATTATAATCATAAGCACCAGCCGCAACGCGGCCCGCAAGCTTGAACGCCTCCGCTGCCGAGGCATCGGGGTCGTTGACGTGAATGATCTCAATGCCGTCGCCCGTCGTCAATGCGCCCAAGCCGCCTGTATTGGCAATGTTGACAAGAGTGGCGCCGCCGCTCCCGAGAATAACGCTGTCAGCAACCAATTTGTCAGACAAGGACGTATCGTCGCCCAACCAGCTATTAAAGTATATTCTCCCGCCATTGGATGTATAGGCGCCCTCAACGGTGAGTGTTTTATAGCCGGCTTCCCGGGCAAGGGTTGCATCTGGCGCGCTAAAGACAATGCTGCTGGCATTATTGTCCAAGGTGGTAACATTGGAATTGCCATCAATGGTCCAACTGGAGTCGTTGGTCAGGGAAATATTTGAAATGCTGCCGGCTTCAGTGAGAGCGGCGCCTGTCAGCGTTGAATGATCGGCCGTAAGGTTAAGCACGCCGTTTTGAGCAACCGCCAGCGCTGCCCCCTTACCACTTAATGATGAGTTTGTGAGGGTGGCATCAAGGGGAGCGTTGAGAGCGTAAACACCCGTGGATTCTGACTTCAGCGCGCTGTTGGTGATGGTCGCTTTGGCGACATTTGTGACGTCAGGCTTTGCAAGAAGTGCAGCAGAATCGGCTCCGCTAGTCGTAATTGAGCCATTGTTAAAACTGATGCTTGATCCGCCAAAAACGAGCGCGCCTTGAGAGTTTGAACCGGTTGTTTCCACCTTCACGCCATCAGCAATCAATGATGCGCCCGTTGATTCCATTTGGCCCATAGAAACAAGCGCTGCTGAACCCGCACCGCTGGTTGTTACCTTACCTCCATTTAAAACGAGTGCGCTGCCATTTTGAGAGCTTGCGCCAATAGAGTCTGTGCCAGTCGCCGTCACTTCAACATCGGTGGCCTCTAGTTGACTACCATTAATGCTGAACAAACCGATCCCGGAATCCTTAACGGTGACAGAACCTCCGGTCATCGTAAGATTGGCGGCACCTTCTACCTGTGCACCACTCGCGTCCAGACCACTTGCTTCAATATTGACGTTCGTCAGCGTCATCTTGCCCATTTGGGAATATGCGCCTATCGCGCCATAGCCAAATGTTTTCACCTCAGTTCCATTGGCGGTGAGTTCTGCGCCATTTCCAGCTGTAAAAAGACCATGTCCAAACACGCCGCGTGTGGTAACGGAACCGCCATGCAAGACTATGCTGCCTTGTATGTTTGCCTGAGCGCCATATGCGTTGTCTCCACCTACGTCTACCGCAACATTGGTGGCATCAATTTTTGCATTGCCTGAAAAGGCATAAAGTCCGAAAGCACCGGACGGAGCAAGAACCTTCCCACCGTTTAATGTAATAGATCCGCCACTCATGGCAAAGACGGCATGATATCCTGAACCTAAAGCCTGAATGGTCGAATCTGTTGCCACAATACTGGCATTGTTTGCATAAAGACCCGCTGCATATGCATTTGCGGTAATCGTGGAGCCCGCTGCAATTTCAATAGCGCCCTTGGACTCGGCATTAACAACATCCGCTGAGATGCCCGATGTTGTCAAGATTAATGGTGTCTGACTGGTGATCCTGCCACCATTAAGCGCATGGAGCGCGTTGCCATTCAGGCCTGGCACCGTTGTCTCGATGGTGCCGGACGCAGTCTGGCTGGTGCCATTGGCAACCACTTGCTGCGCCAACGCAGACGAGCCGGATATGACAGGTATCAAAAGAGCTGCCGCGAAGGTTGCTGAATTAAGAAGGCGGTTTTTAGTCTGGTTCGATGTTTTTATACGCGAGGTCATTATTAAAATTCCATTTTACGCGCGCATGACCAACTTAAAGTTTGCCCAAGTGCTAATGCTGAAACAGGACGTGGCATAATATTGCCGCCACCTTTTACAGCCTCAGTTGCAAGCCCCAGTTCGAAAAAACGCAAACGTATTACCAAGCCACAACAAAGAAGGGGCTGGCTGTTAAAAAAAATTGAACGTGTATTCGCGGCGTGTATAATCAATAGGCTAAACGATGTAAATAGTTATTTTTACATTGTAAATAATCAGAAAAATAAAGGTTGCCGCAAGTGAATATTTCCGCTCACTTGCGTCCATATTCACCAGTCTTGTAGGGAGGCTGGTTCGGATATGACTTGCGTTGAAAAGCGAAACCCGGCCGTTGGTTTGCCAAGGCAAACCAACAAGCTTTCAAACCCGCTGGTCGAATTATCCGCATTTTGCAAAATGCGGTTCGACCAGTGGGCCGGGTGATTCGGACCAATTCCATAGGGCTTCAGTCTCGTCCGATGGGTAAATATCGGCCTCACTGACCCCCTCGACCTTGGCCGCGAATTCTCTACGGCAGAATAATTCTATATAGATAAAACTTGCTCTAGGGGCAGAGCGCGGGTGGTATAGCGGTTGGAGACGGCGCGGGGGCGTTCTTCTGTTCTGCGGGGGGTGTTATTGCCGGTTCGGATTTTTTAAGGTCATTCTGGTTGAAAGGCTGCTCTTCAGCAATGGAACGGAACAGCCGCTTTGCTGGCCCTTCCAAGAGTTCCACCCGACCTGGAAAATTGATGGAATCACGCCAGGGCGTGGTTAAAAAGCGGATATTCTCAGTCGATATCGCGCGCATGGCGAGAGCAAGCTCAATCATCTGGCCGGGAGTAAGGTCCGGGTCCGTGGTGACGGATTTGCTGGCTGCGTTCAATATGGGGAACAGTCTGCCGGGGTTTAGAAGGATTCCGGCACTCATTGCCTTTTTTGCCAGAGCAGACAGAAAGCGCTGCTGCCGTTGGATGCGTCCTATATCGGTTCCATTGCTGAGTCCGTGGCGAACGCGGACATAGCCGAGGGCCCGTTCCCCATCCAGAAGCTGAAATCCTGATGGCAGGTCAAGGGGGATATAGGTGTCATGGATCGGCTCGGGGATGCAGACATCCACGCCGCCGAGCGCATCGACCAGCATTTTAAAGCCGGTGAAATCAATGATGACGAAGTGATCAATATATATGCCGGTCAGCGCTTCAATGGTCTTCCAGGTGCAGCCAATACCCCCGGCATTGAATGATGAGTTGATAATGGCGCGCTGGGCTCTTTGACCGGCAAAACCACTGCGTGAAATGCATCCGGGCAGTTGCACCCGCAAATCCCGTGGGAAGCTGATAATGGTCAGGTCATGCCTGTCAGCAGGCATATGCACGAGCATGATTGTATCCGTGCGCTCTCCGAGAAGGGCGCCGTCGTTCCCTTCTCTACGATCTGAGCCGACAAGAAGAATATTGACCGCGCCCGGCGAGGCTTTGACTGGACGCCTCTCGCCCAATTCACTGCGCGTCACTTCAATGTGCCGGATATTGGAAACCATTGCAAAATAGGTGATGGCAGCGGCAAGGACGATGAGCGATGCAAGCGAAGCGGCGATCAGCAGTAACCAGAAGACCAGACGGTTCATTCGGGGCGGCGGGTTTTTTTCTGGAGATGGAATGTCGATCAAATTCATTGCCCAAATAATGCGCCAGAGAATAATCCGGCGATAATCTCATAGCACAAGATATTACGCAGTCATCATACTCTTGCTAAACTTGAGTCACACGTTAGTTTAGTGCAGATCGATCTTGTTGCTTTGGCAAGCTTCGCTAAGGAACTTAGGGATAGATACGTGAATTTGGATAAAGATCACCATCTGGTTGCTGCCAGATTGGCTGCCATTGTTGATAGTTCCTTTGACGCAATTATCAGCAAGGATTTGAACAGTATCATCACCAGCTGGAACCCGGCCGCCGAACATTTTTTCGGCTATAAGGCGCATGAGGTTATTGGCAGGAATATTCGCATTCTCATACCCGAAAGTCATCAGGATGAAGAAGATGAGATTATTTCCCGAGTCCGCGCTGGCGATGTGGTCAAAAGCTTTGAAACGCTTCGGGTCCGGAAAGACGGGTCATTCATTCCTGTTTCGCTAACTGTATCGCCGATAAAGGACGACAAGGGCAGGATTGTCGGCGCTTCAAAAATCGCCCGTGACATTACTGCGTCGCGTGACAATGAGCGGCGCATCCGGCTTTTGCTGCGTGAAGTGAATCACCGCGTCAAAAACCAATATGCGGTCATGATGTCCATCATCCGGGAAACCGCAAAGCGAACGCAGAGCGTTGAAGAGTTTCAACGCCAGATAAATGAACGCATAGCATCGCTCGCCAGCTCGCATGACGTGCTGGTTTCAACGGATTGGAAAGGTGGCGATCTAAAAACGCTGATCAATGATCAGCTGAAACCGTTTAAGCATGACGGGCTCATAACTGTTAACGGACCTCAATTGATCCTCGCGGCGCCCGCCGTGTTGCATATAGGAATGGCCATGCATGAGCTGGCGACGAACTCCGCAAAATATGGCGTGCTGGCATCTTCGCAGGGCAAGATCACTATTTCCTGGACTATTGAGGGCAGCGGCGACGAAGAGCTTTTAAAACTCCGTTGGGATGAAACCAACAATGCCTCTGCCAATATATCGGAACAGAAATCCGGCTTTGGCTATGTCGTCTTGCAGCGGGCAACGCCGCTCGCCTTGCGCGGCAGCGCGCAAATCATCATCAATGAAAATTATCGCATATGGGAACTTTCGGCGCCGCTGAAAGAATGCGTTTCCGATCTGGACGAGAGCGAATTTTAACGATCTTCCAGCGCAATCAGAGCATTTCCGGCGAAAACGGAGTGACCTTCAATGCTCTAACTCCATTCACTACCCCAATCCTGTACCATATGATCGGGCCCGATCTGTTTATATTGACGGGTAGGAACCTGATAATCCACCGCGCGGATTGGACTTTTCAATTCATCATTGACCAAGCGTTTTTTGCCGGCGCGGCGGCTCGGATCCGCCATCGGCACCGCTGAGAGCAATCTGCGTGTATAGGGGTGTTGCGGATTGCCGAACACATTGGCACGCGTTCCAATCTCGACAATTTCACCAAGATACATGACAGCGACGCGGTGACTTATGCGTTCGACCACGGCCATATCGTGCGAAATGAACAGGAAGGCCAGTTTGAGCCTTTCCTGCAAGTCCAGCATCAGATTGACCACTTGCGCCTTGATCGAAACATCGAGCGCCGAAACCGCCTCATCGGCAATGATAAGTTGCGGCCCCAGGGACAGGGCGCGGGCAATGCATATGCGTTGGCGCTGGCCGCCGGAGAACTCATGCGGGTAGCGGTCATAAACATCGCCGCTCATGCCGACACTCTTCAAAAGCTCGCTTACGCGTTCGCGCGCACGTTTCGGCGTTTCGGTGCCATGAGCAATCATTGGTTCGGCTATGCTCTCGCCAATGCGCATACGCGGATTAAGGCTGGCATAGGGGTCCTGAAAGATCATCTGCATGCGCTTGCGCATGTCGCGGAACGAGGATTTTTCGATATTCAGAATGTCGTCCCCGGCAAGCCGGATCGAGCCGCTTGTCGGCGCGGTCAGCCGTACAATGGAGCGGCCCGTGGTGGACTTGCCGCAGCCGGACTCGCCAACCAATGCGAGCGTTTCGCCGGGATATATATTGAACGAGACATTCTCGACCGCATGAACGCGGCCAGCCAGACCGCGCAACACGCCTTTGCGGATGTCGAAATATTTGGTCAGGTTTTTGACCTCGAGAATTGGCTTTGTCGCCTCGACCGTATCGCTGCCTTCGGCGGGTTCAGCAGCTATGCCGGTTTGCTGATCGACCAGAGGAAAGCGGAGAGGCCGTGTCTTGCCGATCATGGAGCCGAGCTTTGGTACGGCGGACAAAAGCGAGCGCGTATAGGCATGCTGCGGATTGGCGAAAATATCGGTGGTATCGCCGCTTTCGACAACATCGCCGCGCAGCATCACAATCGTGCGGTCGGCAATTTCGGCAACCACACCCATATCATGCGTGATGAAGAGGACGGCCATGCCTTCCTCTTCCTGCAAGTCCCGGATGAGCTCAAGAATTTGAGCCTGAATGGTGACATCCAGCGCAGTGGTTGGCTCATCTGCAATCAGGAGCTTTGGCTTGCAGGCGAGCGCCATGGCAATCATGACGCGCTGGCGCATTCCGCCGGAAAGCCGGTGCGGATAGTCATTGGTGCGCGACTTTGCCGAAGGGATACGCACGCGCTCAAGCAGCCGGATCACCTCGGCCTCGGCTTCGGTCAGGCTCATATTGCGATGGCACATCAAAGCTTCTGCAATCTGAAAACCAATGGTCAGGCTCGGATTGAGACTGGTCATCGGCTCCTGAAAGATCATGGCAATTTCATTGCCGCGCACGCTGCGCATGTCTTTCTCCGGCAGATCAAGCAATGATCGTCCTGCCAGCATGATCTTGCCCTCAACCTTGCTATTGCCACCAGGCAGAAGCCGCATGATCGACAGCGCGGTCATGCTTTTGCCCGAGCCGGATTCACCGACAATGGCCACCGTTGTCTTGGGCTCAATGTCAAAGGAGATGTCACGGACGACCGGCGTCCACACGCCATCATTATGAAAGGAGGTGCGCAGCTTGGTAACGGAAAGAATGGGCGTCATTGGATATCTCTCATCTGAAACTTAGAACAGGACGCTGGCAAGGAAGCGAAGGCAGATCAGCAGAAGGAAAATGCCAAAGGCCATCTCCAGCTTTGACTTGGACCAGGAATGCGCAAGCCTCACTCCGATCGGCGCAGTCAGAACCGTGGTCGGGATGAAAAGTGCAAGCCCCAGCAGCGAAACATAGCCGATGGCAATGGGGAATTGCAGGGCGACGACATCGGGAAACTCCGATGCGCGCGGCCAGCCCGCATACATATAGCCAAGCGTTCCGGGAATTGAGATCAATATGCCAAGGCCCGACGAAGTCGCTACCGCCTGATGGATCGGGCGGCCGTAAAACGTCATGAACAGGTTTGACAATTGTCCGCCGCCAATGCCCATCAGTGACGACAGGATGCCGATCAAAAGCCCGTAGCTGCGCATGAGCCAACCTGCCGGAAGGTCATCGGCAATGCGCCATTTGTCATTGCCGAACAGAAGGCGGATCGCAGAGACGCCTGCTACGACGACAAACACGATCTTGAAGAGGTCTGCGGGGGCATAGCGCGCGATGAAACTGCCCAGAACCACGCCCAGAACCACAGGAATTGCCCATTTGCCGAGAATGGTCATATCCACAGCACCCTTGGCCTTGTGGGCATAAAAGGAGCGAAGCGAGGTCGGGATAATGATGGCGAGAGATGTGCCGATGCATAGGGGCATGCGCACCTCTTCCGGCACTTCCATGAAACGAAACAGCTCATAGAGAACTGGAACTGCAACAGCCCCGCCACCAACACCAAACAGACCGGCAAGCAAGCCGGTCACTGCGCCCGCCGCCAACAGGCCAACAACCAGCAAAGACAACTCAAAAACAGGAATACTAAACATATTGTTTCCTTAACTGGAGACCGCCCGGATTTGATAATCCGGCGGCAGATCGTCAACGTCCGATTGCATAGGCCTGCATGAGGCGGGGCGTAGCGGCAGCGCGCAAAATGCCGTCCGGTTCGCGCTCGGCGGCGGTCAACCGACCGACCGACCATTGCGGTACGATCTCAACATCATGGCCGCGTGCCTTGAGCGCATTGATGGTTTCCCGGCCAAAACTTTCCTCGACAACGAGGCGGCCCGGAATTGCCTCGCGCGGATAGAAAGAGGAGGGGAAATGCATGGTGTGGAACAAGGGCAGGTCGATGCTTTCCTGCAAATTGAGGCCATGATGAACACGCCGCAGGAACATCGCCAATTGCCATTGGTCCTGCTGATCGCCGCCCGGCGTTCCGAAAACCAGACGCGGCTTTCCTTCATAGTGAGCCAGCGAAGGAGTCAATGTCGTGCGCGGACGCTTGAGCGGTGCCATGCTGGCTGGCAGACCCGGCTCCAGCCAGAACATCTGCGCGCGCGTGTTGAGCGCAAAGCCAAGCTCGGGAATGATCGGCGATGATTGCAGCCACCCGCCCGACGGCGTGGCGGAAACCATATTGCCCCATTTGTCGATGACATCGATATGAACAGTGTCGCCGCGCTTTTCAGTGCGCAAATGCGCCATTGTCGGCTCACCGGCGCCCAGGGCAATATCGCCGCTCGCGCCAGCATAGCGCACCTGTGACATGGCGGTCTTGAACTGTGTTTCATAGCCCGAAACAGTGCCGGGGCGCAGCTCCATCGACGCGGCGCTGGTCATGAGTGCGCGCCGCTGATCATTATAGCTGTCCGACAGGAGTGTTTCGATCGGAACAGTCACGAAATCCGGATCACCATAATAGACCTCGCGGTCAGCGAAGGCGAGTTTCATGGCTTCGGTTACGGTGTGTATGAATTCGGGGCTGTCCGGCTTCATGGCGGCGATATCCAGCTTTTTGAGCAGTGCCAAGGTTTGGAGGAATACCGGGCCTTGTCCCCATGGGCCTGTCTTCGCAACAGTCCAGCCATGATAATCATACGTCAGCGGGGCTTCATATGTGGCGCTCCAACCGGCCATATCCTCGCCGGTCAAGAGGCCCTTATGGCGACGCCCGCTGGTGTCCATCGCCTCGGTCTGGCGGCAAAAACGATCAATCGCCTCTGCCACAAAACCGCGATAAAATGCATCGCGCGCTTTTTCGATTATCGCCTCACGATTGCCGCCTGCTGCTTCCGCCTCATCGACAATGCGCTGATAGGTATCGGCAAGGACAGGATTGCAAAACAGTTTCTTGGCTTCAGGAGCGACGCCGCCGGGCAGCCAGGTTGCCGCCGATGTCGGCCACTCCTTGGCGAAGAATTCCGCATTGTCCTTGATGGTGTTGGCCACGCGCGGAAGCAGCGGATGCCCGTGCCGGGCATAATGGATTGCCGGTTCCATCACATCTCGAAGGATCATGGAGCCATGATCGCGCAAAAGAACCATCCATGCGTCAAACGCGCCGGGTACAACGGCGGCCAGCAGCCCGGAACCGGGGACCAGATCAAGGTCCAGCGCCTTGTAAGCGTCGATGGTTGCGGCTTGCGGGGTAACGCCTTGTCCGCACAGGACTTCGGTCTTTTGTGTCCGGGCCGAATAGAGAATGATCGGCACTTCGCCCGAAGGCCCGACTAGATGCGGCTCCACAATCTGCAACACAAAGCCAGCGGCGACCGCAGCATCGAAGGCATTACCGCCGCGTTCCAGCATGGCCATACCGGCAGCTGACGCGAGCCAGTGCGTGGAGGTCACAACACCAAAGGTGCCCAAAATTTCCGGTCTCGTCGTAAACATATTTGTCATTCCTGCTACGTATGGATGTTCAGTATTCACGCGGGTCGATTGCGTCACGCAGGCCATCACCAAGAAGGTTGAAGCCCAAAACGGCGAGGAAGATTGCAGCTCCCGGCCATAGCGACATCCAGGGTGCCTGCGAGATGAAGTTCTTGGCGGTATTCAGCATTGAACCCCAGGAAGGATTGGGTGGCTGCTGGCCAAGGCCGAGAAAGGAAAGGCTGGCCTCTGCGATGATGGCCGCTGCGATCGTCAGTGTTGCCTGCACGATGATCGGTGGAATGGAGTTCGGCAGGATATAGCGCAGGATAATGCGCGGGTGGCGCAGGCCGATGACCTGTGCTGCCTCCACATACTCCTCAGCCTTGACCGAGAGAACCTGTCCTCTTGTAAGGCGCGCAAAGATGGGCGCTGCCGACAGGCCAATGGCGATCATGGCATTGGTCAGGCTGGCACCCAGAAATGCGGCCAGTGAGATTGCAAAAATGAGGAAGGGGATGGCCAGCATCGCATCGACCAGACGCGAAATAATGCCATCAATCCAGCCGCCGAAATAACCGGCAAGCAGGCCAAACGGCACGCCGACAATGACAGCAATGATCACCGATACACCGCCCGCCATCAGCGAAGCACGCGCGCCATAGACCATGCGCGAGAAAATATCGCGGCCAAGCTCGTCCGTCCCAAGCCAGAATTGCGCGGAAGGCGGCTTGCGTATCGTTGTGAAGCTCGTCTGAAAAGGATCATAGGGAGCAATCAAAGGCGCAAAGACCGCGAGCAAGACGAAGATGCCGACAATAATGGCCCCGGCAACTGCCGCCTTGTTGCGCGTGAATTTTGACAATTGGCGGCTGAAAGAACTGCTGCGATGGGAAGTGACGGCACTCATGATGCATCTCTCAAGCGTGGATTGACAACGATGTAGAGAATGTCGGCGAGGAGGTTCATCACAATGAACCCGACGGCAGTGCAAAGCACCACACCCTGCACCACGGCATAATCACGGGTGAAGACGGCATCGACGATCAATTTTCCAAAGCCGGGAATGGTGAATATCTGTTCGGTCAAAACAGCGCCCGCGAGCAATTCGCCAAACAGCAGCGTCGAGAGCGTGATGATCGGAACAAGCGCGTTTTTAAGCGCATGGCGCAGGATCACTGTTTTTTCATTGAGCCCCTTGGCGCGGGCCGTTCGCACATAGTCGGAGCGGAGTACGCCAAGCATGGCTGATCTGGTGTGGCGCATCAAAACGCCTGCAAGCCCTGTTCCCAGAACGAAAGCCGGCATTATCATCGTGCGCAGGTTCTGGCCAAGATCTTCAAGCGGCGATGTATAGCCGGAGGCAGGGAGCAATTGCCATTGCACCGATACCAGAAGAATGAGCATGAGGCCGAGCCAGAAATTGGGGATGGACAGGCCGGACAAGGCCACGACATTGATCGCGTAATCCGTGGCCGTGCCTTTGCGTATCGCAGATATAATGCCGGCAGGCACGCCGATTATGAAGGCGATGACCATGGCAAAAGCGGCCAGCTGGATAGTGACCGGCAGCTTCTGCGCGATCAGGCTAAGGACGGGCTGCTCGGTGCGCAAAGAAATTCCAAGATCGCCCCGCAGGATTTGTCCAAGCCAGGCGACATATTGGACGGGGATTGGATCATTGAGATGATACTTCTCCTGCAAATAGGCAATTGTTTGCGGATCGCGGTCTTCGCCGGCCATGGTGAGAATGGGGTCGCCGGGGAGAAGTTTCTGCATGCCGAACACGATTATGGAGACAAGCAGCAGCGTGGGCAGGACGACAATGCATCGTCTGAAAACAATCTCGATCATTGGGAATCACTTTAAAGCTGGAAACGGAAAGGCAGGGGAGCGGCCGCGCATTGGCCGCTCCCAGCCCATGAAGATCAACCTTCGGAGGACACGCCCTTAAGGCGGATCATGCCATCAGGATAGGCAGTGAAACCCTTGACATTGGCACGCGCTGCAAATGGCCATGGCTGATAATAGAGATAGACGATTGGCAGTTCGTCCTGGGTGATTTCCTGAACCTGATCGTAGAGAGCCTTGCGCTTGACCGGGTCCGTAATACTGCGAGCCTGCTTCAAGCAGCGCATCAGCCTTCTCACTGCAAAAATGCGCATCGTTGAGATTGCCCTTGCAGCTGACAAATGCGTGAATATTGCCATCCGGATCGGCACGGCCAGACCAGCCGCTCTGTCCCGCTTCAAAGGAACCATCCTTTAGCGCCGATTGCAGCGCGGCAAATTCTGTCGGGCGCAGCGAGATGTCAAAACCGGCCTCTGCCGACATTGCCTGGATCAGCTCGTAGATTTGCTGCGAGGCAGTGTTATTGCCGAAAGCGATTTCCAGTTTGATACGCTCATGGCCAGCTTCGGACAGCAGCGCCTTGGCTTTGGCAACATCGCGCTGACGGCTTTCGAACTTCTTGTCATAGGCAAAGCTGGTTGGCGGAAACGGTTGATAGGCAGGCTGGAAGATGCCTTGGCCAACGACATCATTAATGACATTGCGGTCAATGGACAGTTCGAAAGCCTGACGGATACGCTTGTCATGGCCGATGGGGAATGTGTTCTTGTCGCCCTTCTTCATGTTGAAGGTCAAAGCCTGATAGCCGGTTCCGGTGACCGGGTAGAAGGCCAGATTGGAATCGCCCTTGACAGCTTCGATATCAGACGGGGCAATACGCTCAATGAGATCAAGATCGCCCGAGCGCAGATTTGCCAGACGCACTGTCGAGTCCGAGATCGGAATGAAGGTCAGTTTGTCATATTTGTAGTTTGCCGCGTCCCAATAATCCGGAAACTTCTGGAGAACGATGCGGTCATTCTGGATGCGCTCAACAAATTTGTAAGGTCCGGAGCAGACGGGGTTTTCGCCAAAATCGCCACCCTCGAACGCCTTGGGTGACAGGATCATGCCCGCGCGGTCAGAGAGCTGCGACAGCAGCGATGCATCCGGCTTGACCAGATGGATCACGAGCGTTGTCGCATCGACAGCTTCAACTGAAGCGATGGAGGCAACTTCACTCTTGCGCAGTGATTCCGGCAGGGTCTTGGCGCGCTCGATATTGGCCTTTACAGCGGCGGCATCAATGGTCGTGCCATCATGAAACTTACCATTGTCGCGCAGCTTGACGGTGAGCGCCTTGCCATCTTCCGACCACGACCATTCCTTGGCCAGTTGCGGCTGGATTTCCAGCTTTTCGTTAATGTCGAAAAGCTTGTCGCACATCGAGGTGAAGACGATGCGCCCGACGAAAGTGCGGGCGCGGTGCGGGTCGAGAATATCCGCGTCGTCCTGAAGGCCGATACGCAGATCAGCAGCAAAAGCTGCCGATGTTGAGCCAATAATGGCGGCAGTTAAAAGGAGTTTCTTGATGCAGTTCATTTTATTCCCTCTTTTAATTGATCTTTTCTACTGCTGATTTTTATCGCTGGACGCGGAGGTCCAGATTGACGGCGCGCTGTTTGTCATCTGCATGGCTTCGATCACCGCGCTGCGAATGGAGACCAGATGCTCACGCATTGCAGCTTCTGCCGCGGCGGGATCGAAGCGGCGAATAGCTTCGATCACTGCATCGTGCTGCTCGACGGAAAGTGTGGTGCGACCTGATGATCGCGTGCGTTCACGAAAGTGACGCCAGGCATCATTCTGGCGGATCTGGTCGATCATTCCCATGAAGAGAATGAAAAGTTGATTGCCCGCAGATTCTGCAATCTTGCGATGGAACGCGCCGTCCCAAAGCTCCCAGGAATCAATGTCGGTGGCATCCTTTGCCTTGGAGGCCAGTCGCTCCAGCTGCTGGATCAGGACAGGTGTTGCCTTGGTGGCCGCCATGCGTGCAAGCACCGGCTCGATTTCAATGCGCACCTCCATCACCTCAAGCGGATTGGTAAATTCAGCCAGATTGCTGACCCGCAGCGTGCCTGAAACCTGTTGGGGTCCGGCAAAGGTGCCTTTGCCCTGCTGACGCCAGATCAGGCCCTCATCTTCCAGAACCTCAAGCGCACGGCGAAGAGCACGCCGTCCCACACCAATTTCCTCGGCCAGTTCGCGTTCAGGGGGAAGGCGCAATTCGCCGCCCAAGGGAACGGAACTCAAAAGCACGCGCAAGCGCTCAAGGGCGTGCCCGGAATTTGCAGCAGGTTTGGCGCGAAGGGACATTGGAGCCTTAAGAAGCGGATCAATATTTGGAATGGTTCACTACTGCAGGATATTTGGCTAGGCGTAGAAAGGCGTAGTTCTTGATGATTAGCCTATTTAACAACGAACAATGGTGCAACCAATTTCTTTTATGGTTCACTTATAAGTTGTGAGAGGTAAAGACTTCCTGGTCCGCGCCGCAGTTGTTCCTAAAGAACCCGCATGAAGAGTATAGGGTGAAGGCAAAGGCACGAAGCGGATGAAATGGAATTTGTTCCGGTCGGCCATGGAGATGATACTGAACTGCACGTCAATCTGCTTGGCGCGGACTGTGGCGCTCGAAAGCTTTTGCTTTGCTGGTTTACCCCGTGCGCGAGAGACGCGCATCGGTTCCTTTTGGCGGGCGGCAAGCGCACCAATAAAATTGGTGCCAATCCTATGGAAAATTGTCGACAATATCGTTGACAAAGATAATTCCTTATGGCCCTATGTTCCCAATAAATCGGGCGTCATTGCTGAAGCGGCTGACCGGGTTGCTGTGATGTATGCGGGCAGGCTGATCGAAGTCGGTCCAGTGGAACAGGTGCTTCACGCATCCCATCATCCCTATACGCGCGGTCTTATGGCTTCCATTCCGGCGCTTGCTGCCCGGGTCGAACGCCTCAACCAGATCGATGGCTCCGTGTCGAGACTTGATGCCATTCCTGATGGCCGCGCAACCTCATGCGCAAATTGCAGGACGAACTTGGCCTGACCTATCTTTTCATCAGCCACGATATGAGTGTCGTCCGGCACATGTCGGATCGCATTGCCGTTATGTATCTCGGCCGGATCGTGGAAGAGGGCGATACGGAAAAGCTTTTCGCCGACCCCCGCCATCCCTATACGCAGCTTCTGCTGCAAACGATCCCGAATGTGCAGAACCCGAACAGAAATCGCGCACCCGCCAGCGGTGAAGTGCCAAGCCCGCTCAAGCCGCCATCAGGCTGCACATTTCATCCGCGCTGCCCGATTGCAACAAAGCGATGCTCAGTGGAAATTCCCGAAGTGCGCATGTTGAACAATGGCACCCGCATCGCGTGTCATCTGGTCGATGAACGCGAAGCCGCCGTGGCGCTATGAGACAGGGTATTTATGCCAGGGCGGACTTCAGATCATGGGGCTGGTCGCGGATTTCGCTCAGGTCAAGCTCGGTTTCAACATGTTCCAGATGATGCTCCATAAGCTTTGTCGCAGTCTCTGGATCGCCACGGGCAATCGCTTCGACAATATCCGCGTGCTCGTCCGGGCCGCAATTGAAGCGATTGGTGTTGCGGTAGACCGCAGTGATCAGCGAGCTTCGGGAAATCAGATCGCGCATGGTTGCAAAGAGGAAGTCCGAGCCTGCAACCTCGGCAAGCAGCAGATGGAAGCCGCCGGACAGCTTGATAATATCGGTGGTAACATTCTGCGCATTGGCAGTTCTTTCCTTGGAAATGTGCGTGCGTAGCCTTGTCACATTCGCCTTGGAGATGGATTTGCAAAGCCTGTCTACGATACAGCGCTCGACGGCTCTTCGCACAAAGAAGACATCGTGCGCTTCTTCCACCGAGGGCTGGCATACGAAGGCGCCGCGATTGGGGATGATCGTGACAAGACCGTCGCGCTCCAGCGCAGAAAGTGCCTGGCGAACGCGCGCGCGGCTGACATCAAAAATGGCTGCAAGTTGCCCTTCCTTGAGCTGCACGCCAGGTCGCAGCCGCCGTTCGGCGATGGAAAGCCAAACACGTTCAACGATATATTGTGCAGAAACCCCTGTTTGTTCAGTCATTTGCGCGTCTCCTGATAGACACAGACAATCGCGATCAAACGAAAAATGTCAACTTATTTTGTCTGCATAATTGTAGACAATCACTACTATAAATTGTACACCATAATTATAGAGAGGGCGAGGTTGCAATGCAGTTTGACTTTACCACATTGGAACCGGACAGCCGGTATCGTCTGCTGACCAACTTTATCGGCCCGCGACCCATTGCGCTTGTGACCACCCGCTCGCAGGCGGGGCACAGCAATGCGGCGCCCATGAGCTTCTTCAATGTTTTCTCCCATGATCCGGCGATCGTGGTTCTTGGCGTGCAACCCCGGCAATCGGGTGAAGAAAAAGACACCATGATCAATATTCGCCGCACCGGCGAGTTCGTCGTCAATATGGTTGATATGACCATAGCCCAGCAAATGCTTGTTTGCGGCTTGGGCTTTGACAGCGAGATTGACGAATTGGAGATGGCGGGCCTTCAGGCAGAAAAATGCGCCAAGCTCGATGCCAATTATGTAGCCACCGCCCCATGCTCACTAGAATGCCGTGTGGAACGCCTGATCGAATATCCGCGCCGGGTGCTCATTCTGGGCGAGGTGGTTCACATGCATGTCCGCCGCGATTGCCTCGACGCCGAGGGGCGCTATGTCAATCCTGAAGTCTATCAACCCATCGCCCGCCTTCACGCTGACAATTACATCACATCTGACCGACAGTTCGTTCTCGAACCCCCGTCAATCTCTGATTTCATTAAATCCCGGCGTGACTGACGCGGTGAAGGAATTTCCCATGCATATTTGTCTCATTAATCCAAATTCCACCGTCTCAATGACCGCTCAGGTGCTTGAAAGCGCCATGCGGGTTGCCAATCCGACGACGCGCATCACCGCGCTTAATCCGCTGGATACGCCTGTCAGCATTGAGGGCGGAGCGGATGAGGCAATGGCGGTTCCCGGCATGTTGGCGGAGATTGTCAAAGGCGAAGCGCAGGGCGTCGACGCCTATGTTATCGCCTGCTTTGACGATCCGGGCCTCCATGCGGCACGGGAAATCGCGCGCGGTCCTGTCATTGGCATTTGTCAGGCCGCCGTGCAGGTCGCAATGACCATCAGCCGCAGGTTTACGGTCATCACGACTTTGCCGCGCTCCATTCCCATCATTGAAGATCTGGTATCTGCTTATGGCGCGGATCGTCATTGCAAAAATGTCCGCGCTATCGATCTTCCCGTACTTGCGGTGGATAGTGATCCGGGTGAAGCAGAGCGGCTTTTGATAATACAGATTGAAAAGGCGAAGCTGGAAGATCACGCCGAGGCGATTGTTCTTGGCTGTGCCGGCATGTCGGCCCTTTGCGAGCGGCTGAGCATTGCGACCGGTCTTACCGTCATTGATGGCGTGACCGCTGCGGTCAAGCTCGCCGAAGCATTGGTGGGGGCAGGTTATGCGACTTCCAAAGTGAACGCCTATGACTTCCCCCGCATCAAGGTGCCAGCGCAAGTCAAGCTTGTCGAAGAGGCCTAGAGCCTTAGCACCGCCAGTTTTGCAATCTGAAATTCATCCCGCCTACAAGGATCGAGCGTTCTTGTGGCGGGACATTGCGTGCACTGTCGGCACGCGGTTTAATCGCTAAATCCCATAGTCAGGCGCATCATGTGCCCTGCATGCTACATTTGTAAGCCTGCTCATTTGAGAGCCTGAACTATCATTGACAATATATCGATAAAATGATGATATAAAATCGTTAAGAGGAGGCATGTATAATGACGGCTGGGCCAAAGGATCATAAAACAGCAGAGACAGAGCAGTTTGCGACAGCACTGCCAAAGCATCTCAAGCCTGTTACCTCAATCGGGCCGATTGTTTCATCGGCGCATCTTGCCGATGGCGATTCTCCCGGGCTTTCCGAAATTGAATATGGTCTGATTCTTGCCTCCCATGCCTTTTCACGCTGGATGGTGCGTTGCATGGCCGTTGCAGGATTGCCGGGGCTTTCAGCCACGGAAATTCTTATTCTGCATTCGGTACGCCACCGCGATCGGGAAAAGAAGCTGGCCGATATCTGTCTGGTTCTCGATATTGAAGACACTCACGTCGCCACCTATGCCATTCGCAAACTGGAAGCTGCCGGACTGGTGACGACCGGCAAGATCGCCAAGGAAAAGACCATCCGGATTACCGATAAAGGGTCGGATGCCTGTGCGCGCTACGCCCAGATAAGAGAACGGCTGTTTGTTGCCTCAACAATCAATGCGCGTCCCGCCGAGGATACGCTTTCCGAGATCGCTGCCGTTTTGCGGTTCCTTTCAGGCGCCTATGACCAGGCGGCGCGCGCCGCCACCACGCTTTAAGGATTGTCGTTTGACCGGTTCCAGTGCTTCCCCTCTTTTGACCATAGACAGGCTTTCTGTTGAATTTGGTTCATCGCGTGTCGTCAACGAATTAAGCTTTTCCGTCCGCGCGGGACAAACCCTGACGATTGTCGGCGAATCCGGATCGGGCAAGTCCGTCACGTCCCTGTCGGTGATGCGTCTGGCGGATATGATGGGCGGAACGTTTCCAACCGGGCGCTGAGATGCTGGCGCATCACGCCTTGAAGATGTTCAAGCGCCACACGGGCTTTACCATAATGCGAAGAGTCAAGATTATCGCCATTGTGGCATTAGACTTTCGTACTGCGTCCTAATGTCAGGCTTGCACAAATTTAAAGCATGCGCAAAATTCAGGCATGATCGCTGCTTTGTCTATAATGATTTTCGATGAAAACCGCATCCGAGCCTCGATAATCGAGGAAGGTTTGCGTGAGGCTGGCCATAATAAAGTGGTTTTATTGCACGAAATTAACGGTCTTGCCCGGCAAATTGAAATTATCGGGCCAGACGTCATTGTCATCGACATAGAGACGCCGAACCGTGACATGCTGGAGCATCTTTTCCAGTTGACGCGTTCAGTGCGCAAACCCATCGCCATGTTCGTGGATCGATCCGATAGTTCTTCGATTGAAGCGGCGGTTGAGGCGGGTGTCTCAGCCTATGTTGTCGATGGTCTGAAGAAAGAGCGGGTGAAGCCCATTCTTGACATGGCAGTGAGCAGGTTCAAGGCATTCAGCCGATTGCAGCAGGAATTGGCCGAGGCCAAGGGCGCTCTTGAGGAGCGAAAAATCATCGATCGGGCCAAGGGTATTTTGATGAAGTCCCGATCCATGTCGGAAGATGAAGCCTATTCACTGTTGCGGCAGACAGCGATGAACGAAAAGCGGAAGATTGCGGACATCGCGCAGAGCGTTGTTACAGCCGCTGCACTTTTAGGATCTTAGGAAGGGTTGCAATGAGTTTCATTCCCACCGGTATCGATGAAGGCGGGCTGGCTGTGCCAGCAGTCATTGCCAATAAAGGGTCGAGGCTCGTTCGTGCAGGATTCATTCCTTTGGTGGATGCGGCAATTCTGATCGCAGCGGCTGAATTTGGATTTGCAGCGCGCGAAGGCATTCAACTCAGTCTGATCAGGGATGTATCCTGGGCCAATATCCGCGACCGCCTGGCTTTCCGCCAGTTCGATATTGCCCATATGCTGGCGCCTATGCCGGTGGCCGCCAGTCTTGGCCTTGGCTCCAACCCATCGCCAGTTGTCACGCCCTTTGTCCTTGGACGCGGCGGCAATGCCATTACGCTTTCACTTGGGCTGTTCCGGCGCATGCAGGCGATGGCGGACCTGTCCGGTAAGCCAAATGCTCTGGCCAATGCGCAGGCTTTGAAACGCGTTATCAAAGCCCGCATTGAGGAGGGGCTCGGGCCAATCACCCTTGGCATAACCTATCCTTTCTCATCGCATAATTACGAATTGCGATATTGGCTGGCGGCTGGCGGTATTGATCCCGATCTTGAAGTGAAGTTGGTCGTGGTGCCGCCGCCCATGACCTCGGACGCGCTTTCGGCTGGTGCGATTGATGGTTTTTGTGTCGGCGCACCATGGAATATGGTGGCAGTGTCGCGCGGGGTAGGCTGCATTGTTGCAGTAAAAGAGGATATCTGGCCCTCCAGTCCGGAAAAGGTCATTGGGATGCGTCCGGATTGGCTTGAACAAAATACCGAGACGGCCTCGCGGCTGATTGTTGCGCTCGACCGCGCCGCCCTTTGGTGCGATCAGGCCGATAATCGACGTGAGCTGGCGCTGGCTCTATCCGCGCCCAATTATCTCGATGTGCCATTTGAAATATTGCATCGCGTTCTGCTTGGACAATTTACAATTGATCCGGATGGAGCAGAGCGGACGGTTCCAGACTATTTCAATTTCCACCGCGATGCCGCAAATTTCCCATGGATCAGCCAAGCGCAGTGGATTTACAGCCAAATGGTCCGGTGGGGTCAGATTGAATATTGTTCATCGCTTGCCGAACAGGCGGGTGCTGCCTTTCGCCCTGATCTCTATCGCAATGCCATAGGCAAGCGGGTCGATATTCCCACCAATGATACGCGCGTAGAGGGAAGGGATGATGGAGATGCCTTTCTCGATGGCGCGATTTTCGATCCGGCGAATATTCCGGGCTACTTGAATAGTGTCGGTGCAAGCGCTTTCGAAAAATAGAAAGGCTGCATAATTCTTGTGCATCGCATAAAGTTTCCAGTGAAACTGCCCTTATTATCGACATTCTGTTTATAGGCCCAGCGATTGGTAATTTAGAAAGATTATAAAAATCCATTTTAAAACAAGGCATTAATCAAATATTTTTCCAGTTGGCACGGTTATTGCTTTTATAATTATGTTCCGTCAACGAAGACAGGAACCGCTAGCACCACACCGGGTGCTTCACAAGACACAGACGTCGCTTGGCTCAGTGCATTCCAACGGTTCTTCCGGGAGTGCGCATGGTCTGGCGGCGTTTTTTTTCGACCAATCTTAGGGCCAATATTGCAGGGGAAGCTTATGGATCAGAAACTTTCGAATGGCATAGCGCGACGCAAATTCCTGAAAGCGGGTGGAGCGCTGACCCTGTTGGCAGCCGCAAAATCGCTTCTGCCCGGTGGTGCCTTTGCTGCCAGTGCGGGGCCTGAAACGACGAAGGCCGTTCTTGGCTTTATTGCTCTGACAGATTCAGCACCGCTTATTGTCGCCAAGGAAAAGGGCCTCTTTGCCAAATATGGCATGCCTGATGTTGAAGTTATCAAACAGGCTTCCTGGGGAACGACGCGCGATAACCTCGTATTGGGTTCGCAAGGAAATGGAATTGATGGCGCGCATATATTGACGCCAATGCCCTATCTGATCAGCACCGGTAAAGTGACCCAGAACAACCAGCCTTTGCCGATGGTGATATTGGCAAGGCTTAATCTGGACGCGCAGGGCATTTCCGTCAGCTCAGCCTATGCCGATAACAAGGTAGGTGTGGATGCCGGCGTTCTGAAAGATATTTTCGCCAGGAAAAAGGCGTCCGGCAATGCCGCCAAGGCGGCAATGACATTCCCCGGCGGTACCCATGATCTATGGTTGCGGTACTGGCTGGCCGCGGGCGGTATTGATCCGGACAAGGATGTTGAAACCATGGTGGTGCCACCGCCGCAAATGGTTGCCAATATGAAAGTCGGCACCATGGATTGCTTTTGTGTCGGTGAGCCATGGAACGCTCAGCTTGTGAACCAGGGTATCGGCTATACTGCCGTCAACACGGCTGAAATCTGGGCGAAACATCCGGAAAAATCTTTCGCTATGCGCGCAGATTGGGTCGAAAAGAACCCGATCGCCACCAAAGCCCTTCTCATGGCGATCATGGAAGCCCAGCAATGGGCGGACGACATGGCCAATAAGGAAGAGCTGGCCGAAATGGTTGGCAAACGGGCATGGTTCAACGTCCCTTCGAAAGACATAGTGGGGCGCTTGAAGGGCGATTACGACTATGGCTCCGGACGGCAGGAAGCAGCGAGCCCGCACCTCATGAAATTCTGGAAGGACAATGCCTCCTACCCGTTCCAAAGCCATGAAAAGTGGTTCCTTACAGAAAATATCAGATGGGGGAAATTTGCCCCCGATACGGATATTTCCGCGCTTGTTGGACAGGTAAACCGCGAAGATATCTGGAGGGAAGCAGCAAGCGCTCTTGGTATCGCAACAGCCGATATTCCAGCCTCAAAGTCACGCGGCGTTGAAACATTCTTCGACGGCAAGGTTTTCGATCCGGAAAATCCGCAGGCTTATCTCGCCAGCCTTAACATCAAACATTTTGCGTGAGGAAGCCGGAATGACCGCAAATCCCATTCGATTGACCTCAACAGAGCCGGTTAAGCCGCAGGCGGAAATCGTTCCTCTTACCGTTGCCAAACGGAATCCTGCGGGACCGGCTTTGCCTAAATGGCTCACCACGGCCATTTCGCATGTCATTCCGCCGCTCGTCATGCTTGCGTTCCTGCTGATATTTTGGGAGATCATATGTTCTTCTCCCACAGCAAGCGTTCCGCCGCCCTCGCGTGTTGTCTCTGAGACTTGGGAATTGATTATCCATCCATTCTATGTCGGACAGGGCGTCGATCAGGGATTGTTCTGGCATGTGCTGGCAAGTCTCAAGCGCGTTGCGCTTGGCTATTGCCTTGCTGCCATTGCGGGCATCGCGCTTGGTGCGCTGGTGGGCCAGAGCGAATGGGCCATGCGTGGTCTTGACCCCATCTTTCAGGTGCTGCGAACAGTTCCGCCGCTCGCCTGGCTGCCCCTGTCGCTGGCCGCTTTCAAGGATGGCAATCCATCGGCGATCTTCGTTATTTTCATCACTGCGATCTGGCCGATCATCATCAATACTGCGGTGGGTATCCGCAATATTCCGCAGGATTACCAAAATGTGGCGAAGGTACTGCGGCTGAACCAGTTTGAATATTTTACAAAGATCATGATCCCGGCAGCCGCGCCCTATATTTTCACGGGTCTTCGTATCGGCATCGGGCTTTCCTGGCTTGCTATTGTTGCCGCTGAAATGTTGATCGGCGGGGTCGGTATCGGCTTCTTCATCTGGGATGCATGGAACTCATCGCGCATCAGCGACATCATTCTCGCACTCATCTATGTCGGCGTAGTCGGATATCTCCTTGATCGCCTCATTGCCTTTATCGCCAAGGCTGTCACCCGCAACACGGCAAGTTCCTGAGGAGCTCATCATGGCAAAATCCTATCTCTCGCTTGAACAGATCGACATGGTCTTCAGCCGTGGCGGAGCCACCACGCAGGTTCTCAATCAGGTTTCGCTTAACGTTGAAAAAAATGAATTCATATCGATCATCGGCCATTCCGGCTGCGGAAAGTCCACGCTGCTCAATATTGTTGCAGGGCTGACGCAGGCAACGCGCGGCGTTGTCTTTCTGGAAGGCAATGTGGTCGATAAGCCGGGTCCGGACAGGGCCGTGGTCTTTCAAAACCATTCGCTTCTGCCATGGCTGACAACCTATGAGAATGTGAAGCTGGCGGTCGACAAAGTATTTTCGTCAACAAAGAGCCGCGCAGAGCGGCATGAATGGACGATGCGCAATCTTGAACTTGTGCAAATGACACATGCCAAGGACAAGCGGCCTTCGGAAATCTCCGGCGGCATGAAGCAAAGAGTGGGCATTGCGCGTGCCCTGGCCATGGAGCCGAAGGTGCTTTTGCTTGATGAGCCTTTCGGGGCGCTCGATGCCCTGACGCGCGCGCATCTTCAGGATCAGGTGATGCAGATTCACGCGGAACTCGCCAATACCGTCTTGATGATCACCCATGATGTGGATGAAGCGGTTCTTCTTTCGGACCGTATTGTGATGATGACCAATGGTCCCTTGGCGAAGATTGGCGAGATCCTCGACGTGCCGCTGGAACGGCCGCGTCGCCGGATCGATCTGGCCACGGATGCAACCTATACCCGCTGCCGCTCGGCAGTCATGAAATTTCTTTACGAACGTCACCGTCTTGTGGAGGCCGCATAAATGGCAGAGCAAAAACAAAAGCTGGTCGTTGTCGGCAATGGCATGGCTCCCGGCCGCGCGCTGGAGCACTTGCTGGAACTGGCGCCCGACGCCTATGAAATCGTCATTTTCAACGCCGAACCGCGGGTGAATTACGACCGCATCATGCTTTCGCCGGTGCTTTCGGGCGAGAAGGAATTTGAGGAAATCATCATTCATGGCGATGGGTGGTATATCAAGCACGGCATTACCCTCTATAAGGGCCATAAGGTCGTTAATATTGACCGCGAGGCGAAGACGGTCACCTCCGATGCCGGCACGACGGAAAGCTATGACAAGCTTCTCATCGCCACAGGCTCGGTGCCCTTCATCTTGCCACTTCCGGGCAAAGACCTTCCGGGCGTTTTGACCTATCGTGATCTTGATGATGTCAACGCCATGCTGTTGGCCGCGCAGTCACGGGCAAAGGCAATTGTCATTGGTGGTGGTCTGCTTGGCCTGGAAGCGGCGGCGGGTCTTGCTTCGCGCGGCATGGAAGTGACCGTGCTGCACGTCATGCCGACACTGATGGAGCGGCAGCTTGATCCGGCGGCGGGCTATCTGCTGGAAAAGGCCGTAGAGGCACGCGGCATTAAAGTCATCACCAAGGCCAATACCAAGGAAATTATCGGCGACGGCAAGGTTGAAGGTGTTTTATTAGCCGATGGCACCACATTGCCAGCCGATCTGGTTGTCATGGCGGTCGGTATCCGGCCAAACGGAAATTTGGCCAAGGATGCAGGATTGGAAGTCAATCGCGGCATCGTCACAAATGCCGGCATGCGGACTTCGGATCCCGATATTTATTCCATCGGCGAATGTGCGGAAGTGGGCGGCCAATGTTACGGGCTTGTCGCGCCATTATATGAAATGGCACGCGTGGTTGCCGCGCAACTGGCAGGTGATTTAAGCGCGGCCTTTGTTCACAGCGAAACGCCGACAAAACTGAAGGTGACAGGGATCAATCTGTTCTCCGTGGGCGATCTGGGCGAGGGAGACGACCGGCAGGAAATTGTGCTGCGCGATGCCGCCGCCGGTGTCTACAAGCGCCTTGTCCTGAAGGATAATCGCATCATCGGAACCGTGCTTTACGGTGAAACCTCCGATGGCGCATGGTTCCATGACCTCACCAAGAAACGCACCGACATTTCGGAAATGCGAGAGACCCTGATTTTTGGCCAATCCTATCAGGGAGGGTCCCCGCTGGACCCTATGGCGGCCGTTGCAGCCTTGCCGGATGATGCGGAAATCTGCGGTTGCAACGGCATATGCAAGGGAAAAATCACAGGCGCAATCACATCCAAGGGCCTGACATCGCTCGACGATGTTCGCGCCCATACCAAGGCATCAGCCTCATGCGGCAGTTGCACGGGGCTTGTCGAACAGCTGCTGACGCTGACGCTCGGCGACAAGTATAATCCATCAGCCGTTACGCCTATGTGCGGCTGCACCGATCTTGGTCATGATGATGTGCGTCGCCTGATCAAAGCCAAGGGGTTGAAGTCGATCCCGGCGGTGATGCAGGAACTGGAATGGAAGACATCCTGCGGCTGTGCCAAATGCCGTCCGGCCTTGAACTATTATCTCGTTGCCGACTGGCCGGATGAATATGCCGATGATTACCAGTCACGCTTCATCAATGAGCGCGTGCACGCCAATATCCAGAAAGACGGTACTTATTCCGTTGTTCCCCGCATGTGGGGCGGCATGACCACCTCGTCGGAATTGCGTGCAATCGCCGATGTTGTCGACAAGTTCGAAATCCCTGCGGTGAAGGTTACGGGCGGCCAGCGCATCGACATGCTGGGGGTCAAGAAGGAAGACCTGCCCGCCGTTTGGGCCGATCTCGGCAAGGCTGGTTTTGTATCGGGCCAAGCCTATGCAAAGGGGCTGCGCACGGTCAAAACCTGCGTCGGGTCCGATTGGTGCCGCTTCGGCACGCAGGATTCAACGGGCCTCGGCATCCGCATTGAAAAGTTTATGTGGGGGTCCTGGACACCGGCAAAGCTGAAAATGGGTGTGTCGGGCTGTCCGCGTAACTGTGCGGAGGCGACCTGCAAGGACATCGGAATTATCTGTGTGGATTCCGGCTATGAAATCCACTTCGCCGGTGCAGCGGGTCTGGATATCAAGGGTACGGAAGTGCTGGGCCTCGTCAAGACCGAGGATGAAGCGCTGGAGCACGTCGTTGCTCTGACGCAAATGTACCGCGAGCAGGCGCGCTATCTGGAACGCATTTACAAATGGGCCAAGCGCGTTGGCCTTGATGAAATACGCCGTCAGATCATGACTGATGCGGAAAAGCGCAAAGGCTTCTTTGACCGCTTCGTTTTCAGCCAGAAATTTGCACAGGTCGATCCCTGGTCGGAGCGCGTATCGGGCGTGGACAAGCACGAGTTCAAACCGATGGCGACAATCGGCTATGCACAGGCAGCGGAGTAAAGGCGATGAGTGATTGGATTGCTATCGGTTCGATAAATGACATTCCACGTCGTGGCGCACGCTGCGTCATGACTCCGCAGGGGCGGATCGCAGTCTTCCGCACGATGGAAGATCAGGTCTTTGCCATTGATGATCACTGCCCGCACAAGGGCGGCCCTTTGAGCCAGGGCATTGTGCATGGCGCATCGGTGACATGCCCTTTGCACAATTGGGTCATTTCGCTGGAAACAGGAAAGGCGCTTGGCGCCGATGAGGGCAGTGTTCGAACCATTCCGCTCAAGCTGGATGGGGACAGCATTCTCGCGCATCTGGAAACAACTTCTGTCGCGGCGGAATAATGAATCAGGAAGCAGCAACAACTCGCACCACATGCCCCTATTGCGGAGTGGGGTGCGGCGTTCTCGCCACCAGGGAGGAGAGCGGAACCATCGGCATCAAGGGTGATCCCCTTCATCCTGCCAATTTCGGGCGGCTTTGCTCGAAAGGCTCCGCTCTTGGCGAGACTGTTGACCTTGAGGGGCGGCTGCTGCATCCAAAAGTTTTCGGCGAAAACGCAAATTGGGATCAGGCTTTGGAGCTGGTGGCAAGCCGGTTTTCCGAAACGATCCGCCAGTATGGTCCCGATAGTGTTGCATTTTATGTTTCGGGCCAGTTCCTGACAGAAGATTACTACGTCGCCAACAAGCTGATGAAAGGCTTCATCGGCTCGGCCAATATTGATACGAATTCACGCCTGTGCATGTCCTCTTCGGTTGCGGGTCATGTGCGCGCTTTCGGATCCGATACAGTGCCGGGAACCTATGAAGATCTGGAACTGGCCGATCTTGTCATTTTGACAGGTTCAAACCTTGCATGGTGTCATCCGGTTCTCTATCAGCGGTTGATTGCAGCCAAAACAGAACGACCGGAAATGAAGATCGTCGTTATTGATCCGCGCCGGACAATGACCGCCGATATTGCTGATATGCACCTTGCCATCAGGCCCGATGGCGATGTTGCCCTGTTCCTTGGTCTGCTTGGTTTTCTGGCGGATGCGGCAAATCTGGATCATGATTATATTGAGAGGCACACATCCGGCTTTGCGATGGCTGTCGCTGCCGCGCGTCAATTGAGCATTGATGAGCTGACCCGAAAGACGGGTCTGGACGCGCAGCAATTAGAGGCTTTCTACAGGCTCTTTGCCACGACACAAAAAACAGTCACCTGCTATAGCCAAGGTGTAAACCAATCTTTCTCAGGGACAGACAAGGTAAACGCCATTATCAACTGCCATCTGGCAACGGGCCGTATCGGCAAGCCGGGCATGGGGCCGTTTTCGCTGACAGGCCAGCCAAATGCCATGGGCGGGCGCGAGGTTGGCGGACTTGCCAATATGCTCGCTGCCCATATGTCAATCACAAGCGAGGCAGACAAGGACAGGGTGGCGCGGTTCTGGGGCGCGCCACGCATCGCTTCCAAACCCGGCTTGAAAGCCGTCGATATGTTTCAGGCCGTTGCCGATGGCCGGATAAAAGCCATCTGGATCATGGCGACCAACCCTGTTGTCTCCATGCCCGATGCGGATGCGGTTCAAGCTGCCCTTGAGGTGTGTCCGTTTGTTGTCGTGTCCGATGTGACCAAGACCGATACGAGCCGCCACGCGCATGTGTTCCTGCCCTCGCTCGGCTGGGGAGAAAAAAGCGGAACCGTTACCAATTCGGAACGCAGGATTTCACGGCAAAGGTCATTTCTCCCCATTCCCGGCCAAGCCAGGGCGGATTGGTGGCAATTGACCGAGGTCGGCCGGAAAATGGGTTTTGAGACCGCTTTCCCATATAATTCGCCCGATGAAATTTTTGCAGAACACGCTGCTCTTTCTGCTTTCGAGAACGAAGGCACGCGCGATTTTGACATTGGAGCCTATGCGCAAATTGACCGGCAAGCCTATGACGCGCTTTCTCCTGTGCAGTGGCCACAGCCACAATCAGGGCCAGGTGGGGCAGAGAGGTTCTTTGGCAATGGCGGTTTCTTCCATGCCGACCGGAAGGCGCGTTTCATCGCGGTAGAGGCTGGAAATGTGGAACGGCCAGCGAGCGCCTTTCCGCTGGTCCTCAATACGGGCCGTATCCGCGATCAATGGCATACAATGACAAGAACCGGCAAAAGCGTTCGCCTTGCAGCGCATATTGCCGAGCCCTTTGCGGAAATTCATCCCTTTGATGCAAAGGCGATCGGAATTGAAAGCGCCGATCTGGTGGAGCTGGAAAGCCCCTATGGCAAGGTTATCGTCAGAGCATCGGTGACGGATCGGCAGGCGAGGGGCAATATCTTTGTTCCCATGCACTGGAATGATAATTTTGCCGCCAGAGCTCGTATTGATAGCTTGGTCGCTCCTCTCGTGGACCCGGTTTCGGGGCAGCCCGCCTTGAAAAGCGCAGCAATTGCCGCGCGAAAATTTGCGGTTGCTCATTATGGTTTCGCCGTCTCCATCGCCAAGCCGGAAGGTATTGATCTGCCTTATTGGGCAATGGCAAAAGCGCAAGGTGGCTGGCGGGTTGAATTTGCCGGAAACGATGTTGGCGACTGGACCGAGTGGGCGCGGGCAAAGCTCGGCGTTCCGGAAGGAATAGAACCATTGGGCTATCATGACGGTCAGTCGGGAGATTATCGGCTGGCATTTTTCGATGAGGGCAAATTGTTGGCGGCTCTCTTCATCGCCCGCAAACCAGTAGCAGTTGCGCGCAGTTGGATGATCGAGCAGCTCTCCTGCGATCATGCTGATCTATCAAAGCGTTTTTCCATCATAGCAGGCCGTCCTGGAGACAGAAGCGCGGATCGGGGTGCCATTGTCTGCTCCTGCTTCAGCGTTGGCCTGAACCAGATCGTTGCAGCGGCTCGCGGCGGTTGCACCACTGTCGCCGAGATTGGGACGATGACAAATGCGGGAACAAATTGCGGTTCCTGCCGATCAGAAATCAGGGGAATCATCGATGGATGCAACGTCGTGGCCGCTGAATAGGCGGCAAGAAAAACAAACAATTTCGCGCGTATCCCCCTTGGCAAAATTGCCGATTTTCTGGGACCTGAAGGGCAAGCGCGTGGTCATTGCCGGTGGGTCGGACGCAGCGGCATGGAAGGCCGAGCTTCTGGCAGCATGCGGCGCAATTGTGCACATTTATGCGCATGAGCTGACGGAGGGCTTTGCTGCTCTGGTGGATGGTTCTTCGGGAACCGGGAACTGCACCTATATCCATCATGCGCGACCCTGCACAATTGCGGATATGAATGGCGCATCTCTGGCCATTGGTGATTTTGAGGACGAAGCCGATGCAGAGCGTTTTGTCGAGGCGGCTGGCGTGGCAGGGGTGCCCGTCAATATTATTGATAAGCCGGCATTTTGCCAGTTTCAGTTCGGGTCAATCGTCAATCGCTCGCCAGTGATCGTTTCGATCTCGACGGATGGTGCTGCGCCTGTTCTTGCTCAGGCCATAAGGCGTAGAATTGAAGCCATATTGCCTGCCTCCTTACAGCCTTGGGTGGAAATGGCACAGTCGCTGCGCAGCAAGGTGAATAGCTGGCTGGAGTCCGGACAAGCGCGGCGACGGTTTTGGGAAGGCTTTGTGGACCGTGTTTTTAGCGGGACACCCGACGAAGCAGAACTGGAAGCGCTTCTGGCGGAAACGGCAAATGGTGATGGAAACGCATCGCGGATGGGAAGAATCACCTTCGTTGCTGCGGGACCGGGAGATCCGGAACTGCTGACCCTGAAGACCATTCGTGCATTGCAAGCGGCGGATATCGTTCTTTTTGGAGCGGGTGTATCCAACGAAATCCTTGAGTTCTCAAGGCGGGAAGCGCGCAGAATTCCCGTTGACCGGCTTGCTGAACAAACGGCTGAGCGCATTGCTGGTCTTCTGTCCCAAGGGAAAAATATCGTCCGTATTGAATTGAGCGATCCTGTCAGGGATCATGAGGTCAGTGAAGAAATTACCCGGCTCAGACAAATCGGTATAGATGTGCTCTTTGTGCCGGGCGTGGCTACACGGAATGCCGAAAGATGGTGCAACGCCGCAAGCCAGGGCGCTGGGGAACGGGGCGTGCCAAACACCGTAACCACAGCTTTGGGCATGTCGAATGCTGGAAAGACGGCGGGATTGCGCCCGCCGCCTTTCACTGATTTTCGGTAGGGATCAGAAATTGCGCTGGAAACGGATAATGCCACCGAATGCATCATCGCTGCCGCCATTGGCAATTGCGTCGTCCTTACGCGCACCGTCAAATTTGGTGTAGTTGATTTCCGGCGTGATTTTCAGGCCGGGAACCAGTTCATAGGCCACGTTCACCGCAAAAGCATAGGTGCCTTCTTCTTCATAAGCTGCCTGTGCGTTCAAGACTGCCTTTTCAGAAAGCTTGGCAGCCAGGCCACCCCAGACTGCATAGTCACCCTGGAACTGGGCAAACCAGTTTGTGTCGTGGTTGTAAAAGCTTTCACGCTTGAAGTCGGACTGATATGCACCCATGACCCATGCGGAGATACGATCAGTGATGTTCACATCAAGGCGCAGATTGACGGCGACATCTTCGACTTTGGAATCATAGCCGACAGTACCGGCGATCTTACCCCAGGACTGCTCAAATTTTGCACCAGCAAGAACGTGCGGCATGTAATCATCAATCACATTGTCGCCGAATTCATTCGAGCCCTGTTCAGCTGCGATAATAGCGGAAAAACCATTGCCCGCTGAAAATGTATAGCTGATCTGGTTGGACTTGCCCGACTGATAGTTGATCACATCGTCCTGGATGATGTCGCCAGCATAGCCGACCCATGCGCCGAAGATTTCGTCCGCAACGCCGACACGGAAACCGCCAAGCTCAATAAAGGCCTCAGGAATGGTTGCGTCAGAATTGTCGCCGTCATCATACTGAAAACGGGTGACAATATAGGACCGCAAGGTTCCCAGTTCTGTTTCAGACCGGGCGTCAAAGCTGACCTGCGCACGGGTACGGGCATGATAACTTTCATCATTCCGGCCAGAAGCGTTTCTGCGCCCCGAATTCGAGCCATCATAGGGATCGTCACCAGCCTGCACGTCGAAACGCAAATATCCACCTACCTTGAGGCAGGTTTCAGTACCCGGCAAATAAAAGAACCCGGCGCCATATGTATCGCAAACGCGGACATATTCGACAGGTTCAGGTTCAGCAACCACCACAGCATCGGCGGCGCGGGCTCCAGATACCGCAGTAAGCGCGGCAGCAGAGCCAAGGAGAAGACTTCTAAAATTCATCTGGAATCTCCAGTAAAGATCATGAGTGAAGGAGCACATTCAAAGGAGCGAATGCCCTCACTATGTCTTACTTTCGAGGCGCTGAGGTCAAAGGACAAAACCGGTTGCATCTTACCAGAGCCATAGTGTTGCTTAATTGGCACGAGTTAATATTTGTGGCAGAGAATTTAGTGCTTTAAAATTGCTTGAAAGCTTGATTTATAAGGGCGTCACAGTGTTTATTTATTCACGATTGCGTGAGCTGCCTTGAAATTCCGGGCCGGAGTTACGTTGTCTTAATCCAGTTAGTGTAGAAATAAATACCAATATAATATAAAAAGTTAGAATAAAATATCGTGCAGAAGCAACTGATTATGTCCTTTGACGGCGGGATTATTTCATTGCAGATTACCGATGCGTCCTCGAACTTGTTGATCCATCATCAAAAGTCAGGGCGACTGAGTTTACTTGATCTCCAGTCAAATGCTCAAAGACCCCGCCCTTACCGGTGGGGTCACGTCTTTTATGTATATGCTGATTGCTATTGGTATATAATTCAAAAATAGAAATATAATGGCTGGAGAATTATCAAGCGCATAAGTCGGCGGGAAGTAAGTCGTAGTCTTCATTTGCGAGATGAATATCGAACTGCACCTTGGCAATATGCGAGGCGACAATATTATTGAAAACCTCTTTAAGGGGCGGCAGTAATTCGATATGCCGTCCGCCAGCGTCGATAAGCCGGACCATGCCTTCTGTCTCGGCCTTCTTCATCAAGCGCCTGATATGGGTGCGCGACACGCCATAAAGATTGCCGATCTCATCAAAGGGCAGGCTGACAATATTCTGGTCGCGCTCGGTTCGTCCTGCCATCAGCTTGCAGAGCAGCATTTCGCCGCTGTCGCTGGTGGCGAACAATCTTGAACCGCGATCCTCAGTGATGAGCGGCTCTATATCAAAGAGCGAATGCAGACTGGTGGCGAAATAGCGCTCAAGAAAACCGGATGAGTTGTCGAGGAGGGCGCGGTAACGCCTTTGCGGGAAAAGCCTGTCGGCAGAAGAAAGGCAAACAGCAATAATATCATGCAGGACGGAAACAAGTTGCGTTGTCGGTTCGATAAGATGGCTGCGATGGTCCGCCTCGTCGATGATGCGCGTTACATGACCGACATTCTCCAACAGGTTAACAGTGGCAGCTGTCGTGCTCTTGCTACACAAGCCAAGCTCAGTGGTAACACGCTGAAGATTTGAAATGGAGGCGCCGTGATGGACCGCATCGCGGCCATAATGCATGGCAGCAATCGCCATGCATATGACTTGCCGCGCTGCATTGGCCATGACCTTATTGGCCATGTACTGGCCTTCGAAAACCTGCACAATGCCATGGGCATATTCAAACGAAGCCTGACAGAAATTTGGATTATTGCGCAAGATGGCAACGCGCTGCTTCAACCAAAGCGAACGGCTCTCATTGCGTCCGCATGATGAGAATTGAACTGCGCTGCCGTCCATCCGATTTATCCTGACTAAATGCCGAATCCATATATGGGCATCGGAGGTCTTGTTTAAACCGTTCGGTTCGATTGCGATAGAGTTATTTTCATCAGCCGGTTTAACTTGCTGCCATAATGGTGACAGCCAAGATCATATCAGCCTTGGCCATTGTGGGGACCACAGCGCAAACTGTTCTTTATAAACAAAATTTCGTCAGGTGCGGTTCTTGGTAAATTTTTTGGCATCCGCCAACTGACTATTTGCGTTGTCGCTTTCCTGATTGCCAGACGGAGACTGTCCTTTCGCACTGGCCCAATCGCAAATATAGGCGCCACATTCCCGGCAATGGACGGGAGCATCGTCAAGCAGCTCTTCCGGTACCTGCAAGAACGCAGTAGCGCATTCAGCACAGATAAGTGGCTGTTTAAGCTGAAAGAATTTCAACTGATAAGGCGACAATGTTCCTGCTCTAAACTTCGGAGCATTCTCGCTCTGGTCAAAGGACTGGACGAATTACGTCACATTTTATTAAAATAAGTAATGAGTCAATTGTTCTTTTATACTACAAAAAGTTTAATTCGGATGAAAAATGTCCAGTTTTATTACTGGCGTAGTGACCAGGCATGCGGCCTCGACCATTATGCTTTGCGGATTGGCGCAGGTGGCCGGGCATAGGCCCATTCGAGGATGAGCCTTTGCAAATTCAGAGCTTGTTATTTCGGCTGTTTGGTTGTGCGAAGATAAGGCAAGACACGGTCAAATCCGCCAAAGCGCGCATTTGCATCTTCGTCTGAAACGCCAGCCGTAATGATGACGTCCTCGCCCTGTTTCCACTGAGCGGGCGTCGCCACCTGGTGCTTGGCCGTCAATTGGATACTGTCTATGGCCCGCAATATCTCATCAAAATTGCGCCCTGTGGTCATCGGATAGGTAAGGATAAGTTTGATCTTCTTATCTGGCCCAACGACAAAAACCGAACGGACAGTGGCATTATCTGCGGGTGTGCGACCATCGGACGAGTTTCCCGCCTCTGCGGGTAGCATGTCATAGAGCTTGGCAACTTTAAGGTCATGATCGCCGATCAGCGGATAGTCTACCGCATGCCCGGTTGCCGTTTTGATGTCCGCCTTCCATTTTGTATGGCTTTCAACCGGATCAACGGAGATACCGATGATTTTGGCGTTGCGTTTTGCAAATTCTGGAGCAAGACCGGCCATGTAGCCGAGTTCTGTGGTGCAAACCGGCGTGAAGTCCTTGGGATGACTGAACAGCACGGCATAGCTATCGCCGATCCAGTCATGGAATTTGATCTCGCCCTGCGTGGTGTCAGCGGTAAAATCTGGCGCAATATCGTTTATTCGTAAGCCCATTTATGGTTCTCCCTTTCGATCAATCATTGAATGTTTATTTCTAGGTGGTCGAAGGTTTCTTATCTGCCCTTGGCGACAAATTTGAGAACATCCTAACCCTGCACATTTATCCAAGTCTACTGCGCACTTGCTATTTCGGTGAAACACCAAATAAACATGAGCCTTCGGGGTTTGATCTTTGGTGAACACCATGACCAACATATCCATTCGGCCCAATGTTGAAGCCTTTTTCGATAAAAGGACTTTCTCTGTACAATATGTTGTCTCCGACCCTGAGACAGGGGCTTGCGCCATTATCGATCCGGTGCTCGATTTTGATGAAAAGTCCGGCGCCACCGCAACGATCAATGCCGACCGCATTCTCAATTATGTGGAAGCGGCGAAGCTGAAAGTTGAATGGATTCTTGATACGCATCCGCATGCCGATCATTTTTCGGCGGCGCATTATTTGCATATGCAGACCGGTGCGCCTTGCGCCATTGGCAGCCATGTAGTGGACGTGCAAGCCTTGTGGAAGGGCATCTATAATTGGGAAGAGTTTGAGCCGGACGGGTCGCAATGGCACAGGCTTTTCGAACATGGAGAATCGTTCAGGATCGGCGAACTGAATGCCTCTGTGATGTTTTCTCCCGGACACACGCTTGCGTCCATAACCTATGTGATCGGTGATGCTGCCTTTGTTCACGACACATTGTTCATGCCCGACAGCGGCACCGCCAGGACAGACTTTCCCGGCGGCAGCGCGGAGCAGTTATGGCAGTCGATTCAGGGCATTTTGGCTTTGCCCGATGAGACCCGATTATTTGTCGGGCATGACTATCAACCTGATGGTCGCTCTCCAATGTGGCAAAGCTCGGTCGGCGAACAAAAGGCCAGCAATTCACATTTGAGCCGTTGTCAAACCAAAGAAGAATTTATCGCTCTTCGAGAGGCGCGGGACAAAACCTTGCCCATGCCAAAGCTGATCCTGCCTGCCTTGCAAATCAATCTCAATGCGGGGCGTCTGCCGGAACCGGAAGCAAATGGTACGCGCTATTTGAAAATACCTTTAAATGCCCTTGGTAGCGTGATTTGGGATTAGATGAGGAGTTTCAACAGATTGTCGCAGTTAAGACCGGCAGTAGGGGGTAAAAGAATAAGCTTTATGCCTGCACCTCTGCTGTGCAGGAGGACGGGCGCAGCGCGCCCGCGCCTGGCCCATAATTCAGGCCTTGGTCAAGCGTTCACGATATTTATCGAGAATGACCGCGATGATGATGACGAAACCCGTAATCATCTGGCGCATGAAGTCGCTCAGGCCCAAAAGTACGAGACCATTTGCCAGGACGCCGATGATGCAAGCGCCCAGCAAGGTGCCAACGATACTGCCTCGCCCGCCGCTCAGGCTCGTGCCGCCAATAATGACTGCGGCGATGGCATTGAGTTCAAAGCCTATACCGATGATCGGACTGGCAATATTGAGGCGCGCCATATAGATGATCGCGCCGATACCCACCGCCCCACCGCAGATTGTGAAGGCCGCAATCTTGTAGATAAAGACATTATGGCCCGCGAGCCTTACGGCCTCTTCATTATTGCCTATACCATAGAGGACGCGTCCAAACACGGTCTTGGTCAAGACAAACCAGCCTATGGCGACAAGCACCAGGGCAATGAGGAATAGCAGGGGGATGCCATAGAGGGTCTGTGATCCAAAAGCGTTGAAAGCCGGAGGAAAGGAATAGATCGTCGAAGCATTTGTCACCTGAAGTGCTGCGCCACGAGCGATATTAAGCGTTCCAAGGGTAACGATAAAAGATGGAATGACCCAATAGGCGCTGATGAAACCGTTGAGCAATCCAAAAGCAATGCCGCCCGCAACGGCACTCAGCGTTGCCAGAATGACCGCGGTGGAAGGATCAAGGCCCGGCAGGGTCATCACGGTTCCGGCCACCACAGCACAAAATGCCAGCACCGAGCCGACCGACAAATCAATGCCGCCAATCAGAATGACGAAGGTCATGCCGATTGACAAAATCAGGTTGATCGTTACCTGGGTGAGGATATTGGTGACATTGCTGGCGGTTAGAAAATGCTGCGTTGTCGTGGAAAAGACAAGGATCAACACAAGCAAGGCAATGCCAATGCCCGCTTCACGCAGGATCGTCTTGGTGGTGGTGGCGATACGCATTTGTCCGGGCAGGCTTGCATCACTGGTATTCATGGCTACGCTCATCCTTGTAGGCAAAATTCAAGATACGCTCTTCGGAAAAATCCTGCCGCTCCAACTCACCTGCTATGCGATGATTGGACATGACCAGAATTCGATCACAAAGGGTAATCAGCTCGGGCAGTTCTGAGGAAACGACCAAAAGGGCCAGCCCCTTATCGGCCAATGCGCGCAAAAGCGCATAGATTTCCGCCTTTGCGCCGACATCCACGCCGCGTGTCGGTTCATCTAACAGAAGGATGCGGGGATTATTCGCCAGCCACTTTGCCAGTACGACTTTCTGCTGATTTCCGCCTGAAAGGGTGGAGGCATTATCTTGCGGTCGGCCATATTTCAGTTTGATGTCGGCGCCGAGTTCCCGTGTGAGCTTTATCTCATCGCGTTTGTTCAGCAGGCCATAGCGTGACACAGCTTTCAGATTTGCGAGCGTCACATTGGCCGCGATGGGCATGTCGAGGATCAACCCTTCTTCCTTGCGATCCTCGGTAACAAATCCGATCCCGTCGGCAATGGCATCCTTGGGATTGCGGTAGGAGACCTTTTTCCCATCCCGGTCAAGCGAGCCGGATTGGGGAATGTCGGCTGCAAAAATGGACCGGAGCAGCTCGGTGCGACCGGAACCGACAAGGCCCGCTATGCCAAGCATTTCCCCATAATGAAGGTCAAAGGAGACACCGCTTTCATTTGGCGAGGCCGGGTGTCTTAATTGGTGCAGCGATAGCGCGGTGCGACCGGATTTATCCACTTCGCGGGTCGCGGCCATGGCAGCGGCGAGCTGGCGCCCGACCATGTTGCTGACAAGTTGGTCGGGCGTGGTCTGCGAAATATCGCAAGTCATCACCGATTGACCATTGCGCAATACGGTGACGCGCTCACAAATTTCAAACACTTCATTGAGATGGTGCGAGACAAACGCAATGGCCACGCCCTTTGCTTTCAGAGCAGCGATAATGGCAAATAGCCGCTTGGTTTCCCGCGCTGTCAAAGTGGCTGTTGGTTCGTCCAGAACGAGGATGCGGCTTTCGCCCATAAGCGCGCGGGCAATTTCCACAAGCTGTCGGTGCGCCACGCCCAGCGATGCCACAGGACGGCGAACATCCACATCGGCAAGGCCAATTGAGTCAAGCGCCTTTCGGGCGCGCTCATGCAGAATGCGGCGATCCACAATGCCAAAGCGATTTCGCGGCAAATCCTCGAAACATATATTTTCGGCGACGGACAAATAGGGAAGGAGATTGAACTCCTGATGAACCACCTGAATACCGGCCAGCTTGGCGTCGCCTGGTGTGTGCGGATCATAGGGCACCCCGCCAAGCATGATTGTACCCGCATCGCGCTGGAGAATGCCGCATAAAATCTTGATTAAAGTGGATTTGCCTGCACCATTCTCCCCGACAAGCGCGTGGACTTCACCGGGTCGCAGGTCAAAACTGACGCCATTGAGCGCAACGACGCCGCCAAAGCGTTTTGCCACACCCGACAGTTGAAGCAAGGGTTCGACAGACTTTATAGGGCTGGAACTGTTTTCGATCATACTGAACCATTCTGCCGGTGTGAGTTTGCCGAAGGGCGAAGGGTTTTGCCAAGTCGATGGGGCTGCGCCACCAAGCAGCGCAGCCAAATCGTTTTTATTTCACATCTTCAGACATAATGAGCTTGATGTCGGTCTTGACCCAACCTTCAAGCGGGGCTCCGCCTTTTACGACTTTCAAAGCCTTATCGATGGCATCGGCAGCCATCTGCTGGCCGAACTGATCCACTGTCGCAAGGAGCTTCTTTTCTTTCAAAAGCGGCTGTACGGCGGGAATATTGTCAAAGCCGACCACCTGGATTTTGCCGGTCTTGCCAGCCGCGTCGATCGCTTTGACAACACCAAGCGCCATTGAGTCATTGGCAGCCATAACGCCCTGAATATCAGGATGGGCGGTCAGCATATTTGAGAATAGTGTATTGGCTTCTTCCGTTTCCCAATGGGCAGTGCGGGAATCCAAAAGATCAAGCTTGCCAGCCTCAACAGAATCCATGAAACCAAGCTTGCGCTGGGCCGCATTGTCAGCACCGGGATTGCCTTCGATGATAACAACCTTGGCACCTTCGCCAAGTTTCTTTGCCAAAGCATCGCCCGCAAGCTTTGCCCCGCCACGATTGTCCGGCCCGACAAATGCCAGCTTTACGCCAGCTTCTTCCTTGGCCTTCTCATCCAGCGCCACATCGAAATTGACGACTGTTATGCCAGCTTCCATCGCCCGCTTGATCGGTGGCACCAAAGCACGGGAATCGGAAGGAGCAACGACAATTGCATCCACCTTTTCGGTGATAAAGCTTTCAATGGCATTGATTTGGGTTTCGACATCGGTTTCCGACTGCATGCCTACAGCTTTAAGAGTGTAGTCGCCGCGTTTCGCCTCATCGGCCTTTGCGCCTTCGAGCATATTCTTGAAAAACTCATTGGCGAGCGACTTCATGACCAAGCCAACAACAGGCTTGTCTGCGGCGTAACCGGCCGCGGGCATCAGCATCGTGCCTGCCAAAATGCCGGCAGCAATAAATCTTGCGAATTTCATGTGTGTTCCTCCCAGAACGACGAAATGAGTTGATCTTCGCCTTGTCCTCCAACGTGGCGATGAACCATTTGCTGCCAGGGGCAAGCAAGTGCGTTCTCTATATTAAAGGCCATGAGCCAGTATTTTTGTCAATATGAAACGTTTCATTTCGACATTTTTATAGAATCTGTCCCATATGCCCGTCGATGAGATAGAGTGTACAGCCTTGTAAAAGCTGAGTGGAAGAAGTGCTTGAGGAACCCAAATAGAGTGGCAATTGATGCATTATTTAAAATGCAAGATGGACTCAAAACCTGTGCTGGCATTGGTTGCCGGAGATTTCAGCTCCAATGTCGCTCCCATTTGCGATGCCAGTTCCGTGGCGATGGACAGACCGAGCCCCGACCCTGGAGACATTGTTTTGCCGCGACTGAAGCGATGCCGGATGGATTCAAGTTCATTGGCGCTAAGGACAGGCCCATCATTTGCAATGCGAATGGTGCCGCCTCGCTCAAGGTCGATTTTGACCGGCGTTTTCTGATCGCCGTGAATCAGCGCATTTTCGATAAGATTGCGAAGGACGATTGCAAAAGCATCCTCGCTTACGGGCCGACGAAGCGTTGCAGCTTGGCCTTTGCTGTACTGGATTCTTTCATTCGCTCCTGATGCGCGATTGAAATCTTCGATGACAAGCTCAAGAACCTTCCCCAAATCGGCGGTCTCATTCGCAGTCCCGATCCTTGCTTCGGCGCGCGCCAATTGCATCAGTTTTTCAACGAGCCGGATAAGCCTTTGCAAGGAGGCTTCAATGAGCGCCAAGCGTGCCTTTGAACTTTGGCTGCGCAGCTCGGATTTCAGCATTTGCGTTTGTGCCAATGCACCGGCGAGGGGCGTGCGTAATTCGTGAGCGCTATTGGCGGTGAATTCGCGTTCAGCTTTCAGTGTTGATCGCAGACGCTCAAGCAAGCGATTGACTGACGCCACGATGGGTTGAAGCTCGCGCGGCAAGGTCAATAATTCTATTGGTGCAAGATTGCCGCCATCTTTCCCCGCAATAGCCTCACGCAGATCATTGACCGGTTCGATAGAGCGCCGAACTATAAACCATATGCCTATAATACTGACCGGAATCAGGACCAGAACGGGAAGAAGCAGGGCAAGACCACCTTCTACAGCTGCTTCAGTGCGGTGGGCTATGGAGTCTGCAACCTGCACAAAGATGGTGTTATTGGCTGCCGGGACTGTGTAAAACCGCGAGAAATCGTCCTGAAAGAAGCCGCGCTTTAATGGTGCGACGAATGGGGTTGCCGAGACATCATGGGAATGAAGAATGACTTTCCCGGTCGCATCCCTGACCTGATAGGTCAGATAGCCCTTATGGGTGGATTCACTCAGGCTCTGCTGGCGTAGCGACTCCGGCATTTGGGCATTTTGCAGAACATCGTCAACAACAAGAGGTGTTAAACGCTCAGTCGTTGCCTGTAGCGAGCCGTCGAATATTTCTCCGAACTCATCCTGCATCACAATCATGCCGGCGGTGGTTGCAATCAGCCAAAGAACAATCAGCGTCGCCGTTAGCGAGAAAATCAACCGGCGTGTCATGCTGCGATTTTTCATGATCGGCCTTCAATCTTGTAGCCGACGCCGCGCACTGTCGTGACATGCTCGCGGCCAAGTTTTTTGCGCAGGCGGCTTATATAGACTTCGACCGTGTTGCTCTCCACTTCCCAGCCAAATGCATAGAGTGCCTCTTCGATTTGAGGTTTGGAGACAATTGCGCCCGCCCGGGACAGTAGCTTATCCAGAACAGCCCATTCCCGTCCCGACAAGATGATCTCATCTTTGCCTGAGAAAATGCTTCTGTCAGCGATATTGATGTGGAGCGTGCCGACTTTAATGACCGAGGTGGAATTGCCGGAATGCCGCCGCGTGACCGCAAGGATGCGCGCGGTCAACTCGTCCAGATTGAACGGTTTGACAAGGTAATCATCTGCCCCGGCATTCAAGCCCTCAATGCGATCAGAAATCTGATCATGCGCGGTCAAAATGATGACCGGAGTTGCGTCGCCTTTCGCGCGGAGTGTTTTGAGGAAGTCGATGCCGCTTCCATCAGGCAGTCTGAGGTCGAGCAATATGAGTCCATATTCGACGACGCGAACAGATGCAGTCGCATCGTCAATTGTCTGCATCCAGTCTATCGCGTGATGAGAACTGGCGACATGATCGCGCACAGCCTCGCCAAGGGTTTGATCGTCTTCGACAAGGAGAACCCGCAAACCTGCACCTCGGTTATTATTGTTTGCTTTGAATACCTAATTAAACTCAGGTCAGCAAATCGAATGCGACATAGGCGATGAAGACAGCATTGATACCGAGAACGCAGGAGACCGCAAAAGAGCCAAGATCCTTCGCATTGCGTGCGGCAAGCGAATAATCGGGTGAAATGTGGTCAACAATCTCTTCAATAGCCGTATTCAAGGCCTCAATGGCAAGAAGCAAGAGGAACAGGCAGGTCAGAACCAGATAATGGATCAGGCTTGCGCGCAGGAGCGAGAACAATGCCGTGGCGATGAGGTAAGCAATAATCTCGTGGCGCGCCGCTGACTCGTGCAGGAGGCGCTCGGCCCCCTTTAACGAGTAGCTTGCAGCAGCAATCAGATGCCGGAACCCGGTTGTCTTTTTGAAGAACGGGCGGTCGCTCACGACGACTGCCCGCTTCTGCATGGCGCGAGCGTGTCGAGCGTCTTATCCCGCACGGTCGTCTCAACATGCATCATGCCGAGAACCGTATGAAACAGATTATCATGCGAGTGCGGTTTGACAGCCTCAGTGGCAAGACATTTGGCATCGATCTCCGTTTTTGCCTCCTGACCGAGCCATAATACGAAGGGCACATGGGTTTGCTGTGTTGGTGCCATGAAATATGGCGCACCATGGAGGTAAAGCCCATATTCGCCGGTCGATTCACCATGGTCCGACATATAGATCATGGAGGGCGATATGCGCGATTCCCGTGCCTTGAGCTTATCGATCACAGTCGAGATGATATGGTCGGTATAAAGGATCGTATTGTCATAGGAATTGATGATTTCCTGCCGGGTGCATTTTGCAAATTCTGACGTACGGCAATCGGGCGTAAAGCGGCGGAACTCTTCCGGGTAGCGCAAATAATATGCCGGGCCATGACTGCCAAGTTGATGAATGACAAGCACTGAATCGGATTTCACATTGTCGAGCCAATTATCGATCTGGTCGAGAAGAATGCTGTCCAGACATTCGCCATCCTTGCAATAGGTCGGGTTTCCCGACTTGAAGAGCGGCTGATAGGCGGTGCGGCTGGCGACCTTCTTGTCGCCTGTATTATTGTCCCACCACTCGGTTTTGATCCCGGCATGACCAAGCACATCGAGAAGGTTTTCAGTTTCGAGCCCCTTGCGGTGGGTATATTCTTTGCGCGTATAGACAGAGAACATGCACGGCAAGGATACTTCGGTAATGGTGCCGCAACTGCTCGTCTGGGGAAAATAGGTGATATCCTGCTTGGACAATTCTGGATTGGTCATTTGCCCATAACCACCAAGTGAAAAGCTTTCGGCCCGCGCGGTCTCGCCCGCAATGATAATCGTCACGCGCGGCTTGCCCGATGCTGTGGCAGAATAAACTCGGGCATCTGTACCAAGCGGTTGCACAACAATATTCTGGTTACTGGTCGTGCGGATTGCCAGTTTGACAACATTCACGATGGGCGCAACTGGATTTAATGTGGCGAACCAGTCGCGGTGTTCACGGCCTAGCGACAAATATGTGCTTGCATGAGAAAGTGCGGCGACCGCGAAAAAAATGACCGCTGGTATGATAACAGCCATGTTCCATTTGATCTTTTGCAGATAGGTCCGGTGCTTGATGCGGACCCAGATGACCAGCAGTGACGGTACAACGCCAAACAAAAACATGTGCCATAGATAGGCAGGGGTCATCAAATGACCAGCTTCAGCATTCGTCGTATCGATCGTGCTCTGCAACATATTCACATCGATGATCGCACCATAGCTATCCATGAACCACGACGTTGAGGCGCTGAAGACCAGGAGCGTGATAAGGAAGGGCTTGATGAGATATTTTACGGAAAACGATACGCACAAAGCAATGAAGGCGCATGTGAGCCCGAATGCCAGATAAATCATCGTTACGGTCTGCCCTTCCAGAAGGACAGCAGCCTTGCCCCAAAAAGTAGCGTTGGCGGTCGCAATCAGAAAGATTGCAACCAGAGCGCTTAAGGTAACACTTCCAATTTGTGGGCGAAACCAGAGGCCCTGAGAACGATTTAATGCGATTGACACCTGGGATTTCCTTGCGTGACTCAAGCCAAAAATGCCGCTCAAGGCGACACCGATCAGGCTCAGCAGTCGTCCCCTTTCCTGACAGGAAGCTGAACGGGAGATATTGACCGGTTAGATTTGCCCGAAATGATGGTTCAGGTCCGTGTCAGTTTTATGGTGAAAATGTCCGCATTGTTTCAACGTGGACTGAGATATGAAGTTAAAAGTAAATTACGGAATCTGCTTGATAATAGGGCTTGTAGCGGCACTCTCACTGGTTCCGCTGGCTGCGAAATTCGACTTCAAGCACCGTACCAGAATGAACGCAGTTTCGTATCAGCAGTAGCGGCGAAATCAGCTCAGAAACATGTGCAAAGGCATTAAAGGGTTTTCGGTCGCATAAGCCAAATGGGTGCCATCATGAAGCACTGTATGTCTGGCATGCCATATCACTCCTTCATGATGACCGCGATAGCTACTGTCAGCCATAGGTTCAAGACGGATCTCGTTGAACGGTCGGTCAAGGCCGCGCCCGTCCCATTTCGACATTGCTTCCTTCAAAGTCCAGCTGGCATAAAAGCGCTGCGCAGGCGATTGAAGCTCGGCATGAAAACGATCATCGGGGTGGCAGACGAGAGCGAGTGGAAGCTCCATAGAAGGCTTGGGTTCCTCAAGATCAACCCCTATCTGCGTTTTGAACGAAAGCAGCATGGCAATCCAATTGCCACTGTGGGACAGGTTGAAATGACACTGTCCACCCGCAATCAAGGGCTTGTTCCCCAAGCCGGATTTCAGCGGGATATTATGCGTATGGCATTGCAGCACTTTGCTCAGAACAAGCCGCTTCAGGCCATGGGCAACCAGAAAGCGTTCCCGGTCCGCCTCGAAGCGAAAGAGTTGCATGCGCTCTAATTCAGGATTGGTCAGAAGCGATGGATCAATGCGTCCTGCAAGACTGCGCGGCGCAAGCAGGCAATAATCATTTTGGTTATTGAAATGAGTTGCCGCCAAATCTTCCAGCGGTCTGGTGATGGAGAATTTCACGGCAATCTCTCAGCTGTCAAAGCAGATGGTTTTCTCGCCAAAGCGAGGCGTAAGGCTGGTTAGCACAAGCATGGATTTAACCCAATGAAATTGCAGCCGCTGATTAGCTCAAATTGCTGACACGACAGGGATGTCGCCTCCAGCCTATAAGCGAACAGGGTGTCGCTCAGTTTTTCGGGCGCATCAAAATGGAGCGGGGTAGGGGGACGTGGAAAAACCGATGAATGCACCACGATATGGTGCGCTCGATGCTCTGCGGGGGATCGCGGCGCTTCTCGTCGTCGGATTCCATCTTTCGCAAATCGGCATGATCCCGGTTATCGTTCCCAGAGCCTATCTCGCTGTCGATTTCTTTTTCATTCTGAGTGGATTCGTTATTGCGCATGCCTATGAAAACAATCTGCGAACCCGTCTGACATTGCGCTCATTCCTCATAAAGCGCGCTATCAGGCTCTATCCGCTTGCTTTTCTTGGCGCGGGCCTTGGCGTGCTGGTGCTGCTTCTTAAATGGATATTATATCCCGAGAAGGTTGAATCGCTGGGCCTTTTGCTGGCAACAGGCGCGCTCAATCTTGCAATCCTTCCCTCTTTCCTCGGCGCGACAGCAGCATCCCATGATCTTTTCCCGGGCAATGGTCCGCTCTGGTCTCTCTTTTTCGAATTGTTGATAAATCTGGCGTGGGCGACCTTTGGTATCTGGCTGCGAACAAGCACACTGATCGCAATCGCGCTGGTGAGCCTGACTTTCTTGGCATTCTTTGCCAGCCAATATCATACGCTCAATATTGGATATGATACCGCAACTTTCTGGGCGGGTTGGGCGCGTATATGTTTTGGCTTTCCTTTGGGAGTGGTGATCTATCGTGAGCGGCACCGAATAAATGCAGGTTCGCGGCAATGGGGTATCTTGAGCCTTTCGGCAGCATTGATCGCTGTGTTCGCAATTCCGGCAGACCTGACATCGCACGTCTTTCCATGGATCGATTTGTTGATCATCAGCATTTGCCTGCCCGCCATTATGATGGGCGGGATGACGCAGATGAACAGCACAGCTTGCGGCAATTTACTTGGTGGCTTGTCTTATCCGGTCTATGTTCTCCATTTTCCCATTCTTTTGATGATGTCCGGCCTCCACCAATCATTGCTTTCCAAATGGAATATCCACATTATCGCCTGCATGAGTGTCCTGGCTGTCCTTTTGATCTCCTGGATGGCATGGCGTCTCTACGATGAGCCGTTACGAAGAGTACTTACGGTCATGACGTGTAAGAGAGGTGAGGAGCGCTACACGCGCCCTTCACCATCGGAGCGTCTGGACGGGGCAAGTCAATCGGATGGGAGGCAGGCCGATGTTCGGGTTTAACGTCAGAAGTCCAGAACGGGATAGAGAAACCGATCTGGTGCGGTTCAAACGCATTGTCACGACAATGATGGCAGTGAAGAATGAACTGCAAATGGAAAAGATCGGCCTCAATAAGCGTTTTATGGAAGCATCTGCAGATGCCGCACTGGCACTTGAAGCGATGGATGATACTGCCGATCCGGAAACATATGAAAATCGCTTGGAGAGTCTGACAAGTATCATCAAAGCTTATGAAACACGAATTGCGTTTCTTGATAGCCAGCTAAATTTCCTGGAAGATGTCCTTGGAAAGGTTTCGTCGTTTCACGATGATTTATAACAAGAAAAATCGCATCTGCATAAAAAGTTTTCTTTAAGCAATAGGTAAAAAGGCTTTCTGAGAGAGTGTTCATAGATCAGTTCCCCAATAAAATATGAGGCATATCATCAAAAAACATCAAACCTCTTGCGTTAAGTAAAGATTTTGATGATAGTTAAGCCTTAAAGCGAATTTATGTTGTAAAAAACGAATAGGAACGCTACAAATCTATGTAACAATTCTATTCGCTGGTACATTTTTCAACGGCAGTATTAATACAAATTTATTATAGGTTTACCCGGCTTCAGGCGGGTAAACTTGGCGAAAAATTGTGATTGAGTGGTTGTGCAAAAGCTAAATGGGAAGAGAATAATTAGATAGATTAAGGCGATACGGAATGAAGATTGCGGTTTTTGGAGAAGCGTCTGTAAGTCTGGGCGAACAACTCATCCCTCGTGTTCCGGCGAATTTTCTACGGATTATTGTTTATCTTCTGCTTGAGAATGCCAATCACTCTATTTCTCGCGGCAAGCTCTCACAAATCCTGTGGTCCGACACGGATCAATCCCATGCTTCAATGAATCTGCGGCAAAGCCTCGCCCGTATCCGCAAGTTTCAGGAGCAATATGGTTTAAGCCTTATCGAAGGCGATGCAGCCTATGTTTATCTGAACCTTTCTCAAGTGCGCGCCGAGCTTTTGCGCATAGACCTGCTGGAATATATAGAGTTGGAACAGAAGGGCGATATTGAATCCTTTCTGGCAATGATTGAGCTTTATGCGGGCGATCTTTTCGTACAAAATGAACCTCAAGGTTCCGATTTTGACGAATGGCTGGATGTTAAACGGGCAAAGCTCCGTGATGATCTGACGACTTTGCTTCTCCACGTGATTGATCAGCCTATCGGCGTGAGTATTGATGAGAAGCGGAAATTTGCGCGCAAGCTGATAGAAATTGATCCCTATCAGGAGGTTGGCTATCGCACCCTGATGCAGACAGCATCGCAGCTTGGAATGATTACCAAGGTTGAGCGAACATTTCGGGAATGCACGAAAAAACTCCGGGACGACCTTGATGTCGCACCCGAGGAACAGACGATTGAGCTGTATCAGCAATTGCTGCCAAAACTCTCACCGGCAACGACGCGCGGGCTCATTGCCATGCAGCCAGCACAACCCATTGTAATTCGGACCGAAATACAGACATCATATGCGATCCGGGCCGTGTCCCAGCTGGAACAGGCCAAACAAGCAGGCCTGCCGCGGATCATGGTTCTCTATCTGCCGCATAATGCCTCCGACCCCATGGAGCAGCTTGCCGCATCTCTGGTGGACGATATTACCATTGGTCTATGCCGTTTGCGCACACTTTCGGTCGTCGCGCCCTATACGTCCAGGCGCGTGGTGACAGAATCGCCGATTGATAGTTTCGATGGGCTCAAGGCGCAGTTCGGTGTCAGCTATGCGGTTGACAGTAAAATTGTGCGGCGTGACGGGTTTTGTTTCCTGTCGGTCAAGCTGATTGACACCGAAACGCAGGAGATCGTCTGGGCGGAGAAAACCAAGTTTGATTATGTCCTGCCAGAGCAGCAATACCGGCAGCTTTCCATCCGCATCATTCTTTCTGTAGTATCGACTATCGAGAAGACTGAACTCGACCGCTATAACAAGCTTTATCAAGATCCCAATGCTTACTATTGGTATCTCATGGGCAAGCGGGAAATCGACAAATTTGATTTGTCGAAACTGCGCCAGGCCCGGCAATCATTCAAGAATGCCCTGACAGCTTCGCCAGATTTTGTTCCTGCGCTAAGCGGGATAGCAAGAACCATGCAACGCGAATGGTTGGTAATCGCTCGTAACAACAATGATATTTTGTTGCAGGGTGAGCAAGTGGCGATTCAAGCATTGCCGGCAGACCCGCATGACGAGCGACCGTTGCGCGAACTTGGCACTATCAGCATGTATTTAGGTAAGTTCGACGAAAGTATTGAATATTTCAATCAAAGCGAGTCGATTAACCCCCAGCATGCCGATCTGCTTGCAGATTACGCTGACGCACTGACTCATTCCGGAGAACTGGAAACCGCACTTGATAAAATACATGCGGCACTCAGGCTCAATCCACTCCCGCCGGACTATTATTTCTGGGTTGGCGGGGGGACATATCATTATCAAGGCCGCTATTGCGAGGCCATTGGTTTTCTTGAGCGTATGCAAAAGCCGCGGGCGGCTGCCCGCCTGTTGGCTGGCTGTTATGCGATGATTGGCGAACGCGAAAAAGCTGAAGAGTATCGACGATATGCCATGGAAGATAATCCCCTTTTTCGTGTTGATGAGTGGATTGGCAGCACCAGTTTGAAGCAGCCCCTGCACCGGGAGATGTATGAAACATCTCTCCGTGAAGCGGGGTTTCAGTAATTTTTGTCTCAGTAAAGGACCAGTGGATGGCTAAGTATTTTATCATAGGAGAGTCTGGTAGTGACGAACTTTGGCTCATTGATACTCAATCCAAAACTGCTGAGGTCATCAGTGAGGACGGCTTGTTAAATCAATCTATTGATAAAGCAAGGCGAGACAAGACCTCTATTATTAAAGGAATAAGTATTGCTGTTGCGTCTGACAGTAGGTCCGGCGTTGACGGTAAAATGACTCTTACTGACCCTAACAACTAACAATGAAATCCGATGTAATGATATTGCTTATAGTCAATATAGATTGTTGATCTTAAAAAGAATCAATATAAATTGATCATGTGAGCTCTCCTTTATAGAAGGTTATTCGCATGACAAAATTTCGTATCGTGAATGAGCCTGATACTGGCAAAATCTGGCTACTGAACTTGGATACTGATATCGCTGATCCTCTTGATCCGGATGTTCTTGCTTTGTCAGGGGCTGCCGGAGATCAGTTCATCCAGTTGATAAATGACTCCAGCAAAAGCTTGCGGATTAGTGCAGACCGCCGTGGAGATCCTTCGGAACGCCTATCGTCTGCAAGTCCGCTTAATATGAAGTCAGAAATTGAAGATCACCGCAGTGTGCCTTCAGATCGATCTTACTTTTTCGACGTACGAAATGGCCCCTTAGACCGTTCGTTTTCAGCCAACGCGGCAGTTTTGTAACTGAGCGAATGTTGCCAAACGGTCTGCTGGAGTACTTATGAAGTCACGGGCCGGAATTTCGGTTTATGAAAGGCTCGCAGCAGATGAAGCAAAGCTTCGTGCCGCTGCGGGCAATAATGACCCGTCATCTACAAGATTGCATGATGCGGATGTAACTGTAAACCGGCTGCGTCCGCATTTCTCCCGGTTGGGCATTGTTCGATTGGCCGAAGTAACCGGCCTTGATTGCATCGGTATTCCGGTATGGATGGCGGTGCGCCCCAATAGCCGTACATTGGCGGTCAGCCAGGGCAAAGGCATCACGGCACCACATGCGCGTGCCTCCGCTGTTATGGAAGCCGCAGAAATTGCTATTGCCGAGGATATTCCAGCCACGTCAATCACAGCAACGAAAGCTGCCCTCCAAGACAGCGGGCAGATTGTTTTTGACGGGCGCATGCTTCTCATGCGCGGCGCTGACGAGCCCGAAAATGACGAGTCGATCGAATGGCTGGAAGGTTTTGACCTTCTCCAACAAATTCCGGTCTATGTGCCCCGTGAGGTCGTCTCACTCGATTTCACGATGCAAAGGCAGGAATGGCACTATGGCCAATCAACCGATGGGCTGGCATCAGGGAACTGCCTGCTGGAAGCGGTTATCCATGGACTTTGCGAACGGGTGGAGCGTGATGCAACAGAGCTATGGCGGTTTCAGCGTGACGCTGGTGTCCAGGCGCGATGCGTTGATCCGCATGTGTTCTCCGACAGCAATATAGATTGGCTTGCCGAACGTATTGCCAGCGCAGGCTTTGTGCTGAGGCTCTTCGATACAAGCTCTGATATTGCGCTGCCGGTTTTCATGGCGACCATCAGTCCGGCAACACAGCACGGCACCTATCTACATTTCGATCTCGCAGCGGGCTATGGCTGCCATCTTTCTCCGCGCGTAGCCGCCATGCGTGCGATCACCGAGGCGGCGCAGACCCGTATCACCAATATTTCCGGTGCCCGGGATGATTTCGATCCATCGGAATATGTGCAGCGCCTTGCACCGGACCTTAACGTCTATATTCACGCGCAGCCTGGAAGCGATTTTCATTTCGAAGACCCATCTGCCGTCGACAGAGCCAGTCTTGAAACCTATCTCAATCCGCTGCGCGCGTGCGGAATTAGAAGCGCGGTTGCTGTTCCGCTCGGTGGCGAAGAATATGGATTTTCCGTCTGCCGCGTCCTGATCAATGAGCTGGAAAGTCCGGCAGGCATTCGCAAACATCGCTTTGGCGGGAGGGCGCTCAATGCCATGCTTCGCCAGTAGAGAAACACCATGAAGGTTCTTTTTGCAGGTCCAAGCCTTTCAGGAACGCAATTTGTGCCCATGCGCGGCGGGGAAGATGTCGTGCTGCCGGAACATGGGCTGACCTGCCGCGGTCCGGCCAAATGCGGTGACATTACCTTGGCAGTCGATCAAGGGTTTCTGACAATAGGGCTTGTCGATGGGCGTTTCGAGGATGTGGCTGCCGTCTGGCACAAGGAAATTCTCTATGCCCTGTCAAAGGGCGTTACAGTTTACGGCGCGGCCAGCATGGGCGCTTTGCGCGCAGCCGAATGCTACTCATTCGGCATGATTGGCATAGGCGACGTGTTCGAACGCTATGCCTTCAATGGGCTGGAAGACGATGCAGCCGTCGCGCAGGTTCATGCGCCAGCCGAGTTTGGCTATATAGCATTCAGCGAAGCAATGGTTACGGTCGACGCCACATTGGAAAAGGCTACTGAAGCCGGGGTCATCGATTTTGATGAACTGCATTATATTCGCGCCGTAGCGAATGCCATCTTCTTCAAAGAGCGCAGTTGGCGGAGAATATTCGAAGAAGTTTCAACGAAAATTGCGCACGCGGAAGCCCGTATCAAGCCGCATATATGCAACATTAAACGGCATGATGCGACATTATTGCTGGAAGCAATGCTGGGGCATTATGAGCCGGTAAGAACGATTAATCAGGGCGTTTATGTTCCCCATTGGTCGTTCAACGAAACCAGCCAATGGCTTAAGCTAAAGATTTAGCTCTATAGGTTCGCGCCTAACCAAATTCAGTACAATCCTATTAGTTAGCATAAATTTTATAGAAATTGTTCGAAATGACCTTTGAGTCACGCTGGCGTAACGGGTAGCCATTTAGCTTTATCCATGTGGTCGCAAGTTTAAACGCATAAAAAACAAGATCAAAAAAATAGACGTGTGTGGGAGCAAGCGGGCAGTCAGTGGGGGACCTACGCCGGAATTCTAAAGTGAATTGAATGTAGAATTTCGGCGTAGCACTGCTTCTTATCCGTCCCGAAGAATCCAAACCAAATAATCAGACTTGGGCACGACACGCGCTTTCACCAGCCTGTGCGATGTCACGGGCGAGGGTATGACTGTGAAAGTAGCAATAGTTCATTATTGGCTTTTATCAATGCGGGGCGGTGAAAAGGTTCTGGAAGCCTTGAGCGAGATTTATCCGGACGCTGATATTTTCACCCTGGTCTATGATCCGGACGCGATCAAGGGCCGGCTGAAGAACCATAAAATCACAACCTCCTTTCTGCAAAAAATCCCCGGTTCAAAAAAGCATTATCAGATGCTCTTGCCGCTGATGCCTCTAGCGCTGGAGAGCATGGATCTGACCGGCTATGATTTGATCATCTCAAGCGAGTCCGGGCCGGCAAAGGGGATTATTCCAAAACCGGACGCCCTGCATGTTTGCTACTGCCATTCGCCGATGCGGTATATTTGGGATCATTACTTTTTCTATCATGCCAGTGCGGGCTTCATGAAACGCCTGTTCATGCCGGTCATAGCATCGTGGCTGCGGCAATGGGATGTTTCAACCAGCGCGCGCGTCGACTGCTTTGTTGCAAATTCTCGCCATATCGCCAATCGCGTGCAGAGATATTACCGGCGGGACGCGGTTGTTATCCATCCGCCCGTTGCTGTCGATGAATTTGCCATCTGCGATACGGTTGATGACTTCTATCTCTGCGCGGGGCAATTGGTCGGCTATAAGCGCGTTGACCTTGCCGTCGAAGCATTCACCAAAATGAACAAGAAGCTCGTGGTGATCGGTACAGGCGAGGAAATGGCCAGTCTCAAGAGCAAGGCAGGGCCGACCATAACATTTCTGGATCACCAGCCCTTTGCATCGCTGAAGAGCCATATGGCCCGCTGCAAGGCTCTCATTTTTCCAGGAGAAGAAGATTTTGGCATCGTGCCTGTCGAGGTGATGGCAAGCGGCCGACCTGTTCTTGCCTATGGACGGGGCGGGGCAATGGATACGGTGATAGAAGGCGTTTCAGGCATGCTCTTTGCCGAACAATCAGTTGAAGCTTTGATTGATTGTGTTGAGCGGTTTGAGCAGACGGAAGAACGCTTTATCCCCTCCCGTATCCGCGCTCATTCGCTGCGTTTCAGCAAGCAAGCCTTCAAAGAGAAAATCAGCCAATTGATTGGCAAGGAATTTGAACGCCGCAATGCGCAATATGCGGTCGATATGATTGCACCCGTGCCGGGAACAACTGAGGCAAGGGGAAGGTCTGCTGGACTTGTGCTTGCCTTGAAGCCTCCGGCACAGGCCGGAACAAACGCCATGCGGCCACGCTGAAGGTTGTTGCGGCATGTTGGAACGCGTTGTAATCATCAATGATGAAGCTGTAGCCAGTGGCGGTGCTGCGGCCTTGGCGCTCTTATCGGCCAGATTGCTGCATGAGGCGAGCATACAAATCACCTATCTCACGGGTGACAACGGAGCAGGTTTTCCCTTGCAGGATGACAATGTGGAGGTGGCAGGCTTGGGAAGCCAGCCGCTGCTTAAATTGCCGGTATATAAGCGCATCGTGAATGGCGCCTATAACAAGGCGGCCCATGAGGCAATCAAACATTATATTGAGCACAAGGACACGCCGGGGACCGTCTATCATGTCCATGCCTGGGCGCAGATATTGTCCCCATCCATATTCTCTGCGCTGAAGCCCGTGCATAGCCGCCTGGTTATATCAGCACATGATTTTACCTTGGTATGTCCGAATGGAAGCTATGCCAATTTCAACACAAACAGCGTTTGTTCGCTGACGCCATTAAGCGCGCAGTGCCTCGGCTCAAATTGCGATAAACGCCGTTACGCAGACAAGCTATGGCGGTTTTCGCGGTCATGGTTGCGCACGCGGCTTTTGGATATGTCCAAGTCCCAATGCACGATTGCATCCATCCATCCGATGATGAATGCGTGGCTTGAACGCGGCGGCATTCCAATTGAACGCATCAGAACAGTGCTCAACCCAGTCAAGCCATTTGCGCATCGCCGCATCGCTGCCGAAAACAATAGTGATATATTCTTCATAGGGCGGCTTGAGTTTGAAAAGGGCGCGGATATTGCCGCAGAAGCGGCGCGGATCGTGGGACGCAGACTGCGCATTGTCGGCGATGGAGCATTTCGCCAAGAACTTCTTCAGCGCTATCCAGAGGTGATCTGGGAGGGTTGGAAGACCCATGAGGAGATCAACGAACTTTTGCAAGGCGCGCGCTTTGTGGTCATGCCAAGCAGGCTGCCGGAACCTTTCGGGCTTGTTGCGCATGAAAGCCTTCAAAGCGGACTGCCGGTCATCGCCTTCAAATCTGCCTTTATCGCCAATGAAGCGCAGGATCTTGGATGCGGCATCGTTGCCGAAGCGTCCGACGCTGAAAGTCTGGCGGCAGCATTTGCCGAAATGGACAGCGATGATCGCGTCAAGAGCATGAGCATAGCTGCCTTTGCGCTTTCTCCCGGGCTGGCCAATACACCGCAAAGCTGGCGTGATGAGCTGATTGAACTTTATAATGAATGCCTGATCAGCGAGAAGCAGCTGGATGTAAGGCCCATGCCTGGCAGCACCCCTGAGTTGCGCCTTTCTCACCGATCCATTTGACTTTCAACTGCAAAACTGGATTCGTTTCGCTGGTGTTGAATCCAGTGCGCTATCTATTTGTTCATACTTTTTGGTTAAAATTGTAATTGATTTAGTGAGGGGTCTAAATCTGCCGGGCTATCTTTGGTCCAAATTCAAGGCTAGAATTGACCTTGGTAGAAAATCATTGTTACGAGATAGATGAAAAATACTTCTGAAAATCTTGAGACCTCAACGGAACCTCCTTCGAAGTCATTCTTTGACCTCGTTGAGGAGAAGTATCTTATTCGCTGGGCTGCGTTTTTCCTTTGCGTGGTATTCTGGTTGCTTATCTGGCGGATGATTTAGAGCATCGGCTTGAAAGTGGCGACCTGCCTCAGTGCTCTTCACCGCCAGCGGCGAGCCACTCCCGTAAAATAGCAACAGACATCGGTCCGAGATTTGGAATGAGGTTCAATTCCAGTGTGGACGCCCATTTTCTATCAGGCTCCCAATCGGGTGGCATGTCCCAGGGCGCGCCGCCATATTCGACCCACAAAGCATTGGCGATCCTCGTATGAACCGTTTTTGAGGGACAAAAGGATTGAAGGAGATGGGGCATGAGTAACCCAGACAAGAGTTGCATCCGTATCACACCGATCACTATGTTTGCTAACGCGTTTCGTTTTTCAGCAGCTACCTTTCGCTAACAGCACAACCGATGCTGTCCGTATCATGATCTTCACATCGACCCAGACTGAGCGTGACTTGAAGTAGTCCGTGTCAAGCTTTACCCGCGTATCGTAACCAGTGCTGCTGCGGCCACTGACTTGCCACAGTCCCGTTATGCCGGGTTTCATGGCAGTGTAATATCGATAGGAATCGCCATAGCGACAAATCTCGTCCATGACGATCGGGCGCGGTCCCACAATGCTCATCTCGCCGCGCAGGACGTTGATAAGCTGGGGAAGTTCATCGAGACTTGAAACCCGCAGAAAGCGGCCGACCCGATGAATTCTTGGGTCAGTTTTGAGTTTTTGCGTTTCTGTCCACTCACGCAGTGCGTCAGGACATTGTGCCAGAAGCGTGACCAGGCGCGCATCAGCATCTTTCGCCATGGAGCGGAACTTGAAACAAGTGAATTCTTTGCCGTTCAGACCAATTCTGCGTTGCTTGAATACGACAGGAAAGCCGTCAGTGACCACCAGGGTACAAACAATACACACAAGTAACGGAAACAAAAATATCAGCGCGACGGTAGCCAATGCAATATCAAGAGTTCTCTTGATCACATCGTAGGACATCCGGTTCTCTGCCGGCATTTTTTCGGTCCGCTGTTCAATTAGCGGTTCTGTTATGTAGGACATTGTGCTGACCCCAACCCATCCCATAGTTTCGGCTTGTCCAAACGCGTCGCGCTGGAGACCCTTTTGAATCGCGGTATGAACCCACTGCGGTTCAAAAAAACTGCAAGCCCCAAGCAAAGCAGTGTTTTTAGTCAGGAAATTCGAAGCCTATACGCTTAAACTACAGTATTGCAGTCGTGGTTTCATGATTTTTATTTGCATTCCGATTCCCTGTATACAAATAAACTATAGTATAAACGTTTTGCGTCAATAATTAATAGTACTTAAAGGGACGTGTTGTACCCTTAGCAATAATCATTAAAATTAGAACTAATTCCGCCATTGCCCCCTGGGCGAAGCGCAATATGGGCCTGCAATCGAGCGGATTTCGCGCATATCCAAGATCATGACGAATCACGGAAATGAGTTAACTCGTTGGTTTTACGCAATTCCCGCAGGCATGCCTGGTATAAATTTCCTGCAATTGCTGTAAATGACTTGGCCATTGAAACTCAAGCTTATCGGCTCTTGCACAGGTCTATTACAAAGCGACTGCCAAGCGTATCAAGGTGGTGGCATCCCACAATTCCGTTCATGAAGTTTGGCCGGACTTCTCTTATAGTTTCTTCACTGTAATTTTCTGAATCTAGTCTTGTTATTTCTTGGATATTCAATCCATATCCATAAATTCCATGCGAGTTACATTGTGAGGGACGCAATACGCGATCACCTATTACGTGAACCCGGCCACCATTTCTCGCTATGTCACTGCCAATGATCACAGGATTTCGTTTGTGGGGAATCACGGATTTCAGATTTGGTCCATCAACAGCAAATGCATAAAGCTCACTGGAGTGATCCATGAAGGCGTGATGATCCGAAAGCGAGGTCAGCAGCCACCATTGTCCATTTGTTTTGAACATTGTCGTGTCCGCTGGGCTTTTACCTTCCAGTGCCGTTGCGTGAAGTTCCCACCTTAGTGGAAATTGAGTGCATCGCCATATCTCGACGCGGTCCGTTTGGTGGGTTTCCGGGATCATGTAAATCTCAGGGCCGTCATTGAATACGAATGGGTAGGAGAGGTGGTAACCCGTGCGCAGACAGGTGCCAAGCAGATGAGCCTCTGTTCCAGACAGGTGCGCGACGGATATCCAGGCATTCTCGCTATTGTTCGGAAAGCATTCGAAGAAAATAAAGTCCTGATCTTGCCAACGAAACAGAAAAGGGTCTGCGGCCCACATGCCGCCAGCCAGTTTTAAAGGCACCGCCTTATCAGGAGCGAAATCTTCAATGTCTCCATCACCCATATAGACGCCCCAACTTCTCGCATTCAGTCCGAGGGTTTCTCTTGTACGGATGATCAATTTCTCAACGATGTTGCGGCCAAGCTGTCCCAAATAAGCGATGGAGTCTTGAAACCGGGGGGCATTGCGCGCTTTGACTGCTGGATGGTTGGAGCTTGCGGTCAGGCTCCGTGTTTCTGCCAGCTTGCGCAACTCGCGCAAAAGCAGAAGGACGGATTTTTCCTTGATGAATGCACCATTCAGCGCAGCACTATATTTTGTATTATAGCGGGCACTGGAAATAATAAGAGGTTGCGGTTCATGTCTCAGGCGCGCTGTCAGTTGAACACTTGTCAGTGCTTCGCGCTCCTTTACCTCCCAAAAGCCTGTCCAGTCATGGCCTTTGGCGGCTTTATCGAGAAAGTCGAGCGACCATTCGCCAAATTCGATCCGGTCCAGATATTCCTCAGGCAGTGCCTTGGCAGCTAGTCGCACAGCCACATCAATATGAACGCCGAGCAGTCCATCGCGGCCGACACGCAGGGGCGCAGGGATTCGATATTGCCTATTTCCAAAGGGCTGCGGAGGATAGGGCAGTTGCTTGACGAATATCCGCTGCTCTAACCGGTCAAGCACGCGACCCGCAAATGAAGTCTCAGGCCCCGCTGCTGGACCGGTATCAATGATCGCTGTCAGGTCAAACTCGCGGTGATCAAGTATTGCCTTGATCAGTTTGATTTCCCAATTCTGTAGCCGATCTGAATCCGTGATGATGCTGATACGAAGCCTTGCAGACATTGTGCCCCCCGTTATACCGCGCTCATCATTCCCCCGAATCGCGTTCAAAATGCGCGAATTTCTCTTGGGCTTTGGGCGGCAATGGGCCAAATGTTCCACTTTCATAAGCGTCCGTCCAGAATGCCTAATCTAATTGATTAGCCGGGTAGTTCCTGAAACCAAACTGGCCATCTGATATTGATAGGAAAACTCCCTTTCACCGGTCGGGGACATGACGCTGAAACATATTTCTCAAGTAACCGCCGAGAGGCTCACCGCCAGAAAAGCTGCGATAATGGGGTTTATGGCAATGGCCTCGCGCATCTGTGCGCAGCTTGCGCAAGTCGTTGTTTTTGTTCTGGCGGCGCGAATGCTGTCGGCGGCAGAATTCGGTATCTACACCCTGATCCTGGCTATTGCGATTTTGCTGACCCGCATTGCGGAAGCCGGCTCACGCGAGTTCATAATGAGCTGCCGTGAGGATGTCTCTTTATTCAATCAGATCGCAACAATGGCTCTGGCCAGTGGCGCAGCGGCCATGTCGATTGGCCTTCTCGTCTCGGGAACCATGGACCATTATTTTCAGATGAGGCTGGCGGCGGAAATCCTTGCCATCTTTTCGGTCTGGGTCGTATTTGCAACCTTCAGTGCAGTCTATGCGGGCTTGCTGGTGCGCCAGAGTCGCGCCGAAATGCACTCCATTTTCATTGTCACCGGGGAAGGCGTTGGTCTGGTGGTGACATTGGCGGGTTTGCTTGCCGGCTGGGGAATATTTGCATTGGCAGTGGGCAAGCTTGTGATGCAGATTACCTATCTTTGCTGCGCCATGATCTTCACAAGATGGTTGCCACGTCCGCACCTTCAATGGTCAATAGCCAAAGAACTTGCCGCCTTTTCCCGCTATATATTGGCAACGCGCATGGTGGCCTATTTCCACACTTATGCGGTCACATTTGTCATTGGAATATTCTTTGGCACAGCAAGCGTTGGTTACTACCGCGTGGCGGAACGGCTTGGTTCATCCTTTGCCGATATGATGGATGAGCCTAGTCGCTTGATCGCTTGGGTTAGTCTTCGGCGTGCCGTGCGGGATAATCAGACACCTCTTGAGGTGAAGCGAAGCGTCGGGAAGGAAGCGACCGTACTGCTACCATTCCTGCTGGCACTGTCTGCTCCAATTTTTATTGGTCTGGCGCTGATATCGGAAAAGCTGGTCGTTCTCCTATTGGGAGAGCAGTGGTATCCTGCTGCACCGCTGACGGCTCTGCTCGCCTTGATGTATATGCTGTACAGCCCGACCGTCCTCACCGAGCCAATTCTGTCATTGACCGGGCAAGTCCAACGCCTGCCGCTCATCTCGCTCTTTAACGTTGTTGTCGCTGTGGTGTTCCTGCTGGGTGCTGTGCCCTTCGGCATTATGGGCGTCGCTATAGGGCAGGTCGTGGCAAGCATGATTACGATATGCGTAACAGTGTGGCTGCAAAGCCATTATGGCGGTGTGAGCTGGAAGCGGGTGGGGGCCAATAGCATTATTATTGTGCCAAGCCTGATCGTAATGATTGCAGGCATTATCTGGGTATCCCGATTTTCGCTATCGCCAGAACTTGACCTTGGGCTGCAAATTCTGACGGGTGCCTTGATTTACACCTGCGTGCTGGCCGCGCTCTACATTTCCTTTTTCAAAGTGACCGACGCCTTTGCCTGGAAAAAGGTGAAAGTGCCGAGCGAAACCAACCTCTAAAGCGGGAGACATATGATGCAGCCGACGACGGAAAACAGAGCAAATGCACCTGCCGCTCCCGCTCAAATGAAGCGTCAGAGATTTCTTGGAGTGGAGCTTGAAATTGCAGGCGGCGTGCTGATGCCGAGGGAAGAGACGGAACTTCTTGGCCGCACGGCCATCAATATATTGGCAGGGATGGAATCGCCGCTCGTCATCGATATGTGTTGCGGCTCGGGAAATCTTGGGCTCGCAATTGCCAACGCAGTTTCGTCGGCAAAAGTCATGAGTGCGGACTTAACCGATGAAACAGTCAGTGCTGCGTGGCACAATGCTTTGCGGCTCGGTCTCTCGGATCGCGTTGAAATCTATCAGGGCGATTTATTCGCGGCATTCGAAGGGAAAAATCTGGCTGGAAAGGTCGATATGGTGGTGTGCAACCCGCCCTATATTTCTGCCAAGCGCTTGCAGGAAACCCTTGCGCATCTGCTTGTGGAAGAGCCGCGGGAAGCCTTTGATGGTGGTCCGTTTGGCATCTCCATTCTTCAAAGGCTGGTTCGGGACGCAGCTGCGCTGCTGAGGCCCGGGGGTATTTTGGCTTTTGAGTTTGGCGAAGGGCAGCATCAGCAGGTCGCTCATCTGCTCACCCGATCCGGTGCCTATGAAGATATAGCATTTGTTGACAATGAAGCGGGCATAGCCCGCGTCGCTGTTGCCAGAAAGAAATAACAGCGGTGGAGAGCCTTGCATGGACGGTGCGGCATTCAGTGAGGTTCGGAACTTGGCAGCCCAGGATATTCCTGCCGTGGCGGCCATGTTCTGGCGCATGTTCAAGCCAGCTCATACCAAGCTGCCTGCATCATTAGCGGACTATTTATCTGAACTTTATCTTGATCCTGAAAACTCGACGGACATCATTTCTCAAGTTCACATTCGCCAAGGCGCGGTTACAGGTTTCATCGGTGCTCTTCCTTTGAAGATGATCCTGGATCGCCGGACGTCCTCACGGACGCAAGATGGCGATCTAGCCTTTTGTTCCAGCATCGGATTATCCGAAAACCGGGATTC
>UCNP01000084.1 GCA_900473335.1 Hyphomicrobiales bacterium
CATCCACGGCCAGCTTGCCGCCATTGATAATAGTATCGCCCTTATAGCTGCTATTTCCCGTTAAACGTAACGTGCCTTCACCGCTTTTAGTCATTCCGCCGATATAATTGTCCGAATTTTGAAGTTTGGCTTTTAGTGCCGAGGTGAGGGTTTCATAGGCGGTAAATTCGTTCAATGTTCCGGCAATGCGGTCATCGGTGATGCTACCGCGAAGTGTTTCGGCGCTGGCTGCGGATTTGGTCGAAAAATCGATGAATTGATTTTCGAGCGAAATGCTGGTGTCCGGCTTAGATACCACAAATGCCTTCCACAGGGCGGTCGCCACCGGGTCCGCCTTCATCTTCGGATCGTTCGCGGCTATCATCTCATCGTATGCTCTACGCGCCCCCTCGTCTATAGGGTTAAGGAGTGATAGATACTGCATCAGGTTATCAAACTTTTTGTAGTACTCTCTCACCAGACTAATCGCCGTCGGAAAATCGGCTATGACATCTTGCCTGATCTTGTCCTTGCTGGCTTCGGTTATGCCATTCTGCCAGCCATTATTGACTTTCTTGGCTTCCCAATCGTCGCTTGTCTTCTTGTCTTCGGCAAATCGCTGGTCGAGCGCTGCCTGCGAGATATTATTGCTCCAGACTTCCTCATTGGCGCCGCGATAGTTTGCCGGAAGATTGGCCTCAAACCGGCTCAGAAACTGGCCCGGGCCATTCATTGCCTTGTCCAGATTGATCAGGCCCCAACCAAAGACATTATCAACTCCGGCTTCGCCAAGATCGGTGGAAGTGGTCTTGAGGATTTCGTTAATATCGCCATTGGAAAGATAGCCATAGCGNNTCCGATTTAAGCTTGCTGTCGTCGAGGATATCACCGGCTTTCATGCCGGTAATATCCGCGATTGGGATGCTACTGTTGATCTGGGTTCCGGGTGCGGCCACGCAATGATATTTGGTATAGCCGCAAATGCTGGAAAAGCTGCTTCTTGAATAGCCATCTGGATTGGTCTCATCGGCCACGACACTCATCGTCGTCAGCCAGTTTTTCTCCAGTTCCGGACGGAAGCTTGCAAGTCCGGCAAGTGCATCCGGCTCCAATCCGTAATCATTGCCAGCCGAAAATTCGACGACTATGCCGTTTTGTGCAGCCTTTATCGCGCCATCATAGGCACCGCCTTCAGGCTTGCCGAGTATGGCCTTGATCTCCTGATATTGACCAAAGGCATTTTCATAGGTCCATCTGGACTTGTTGGAAAGGCCAATGCCCCAGCTATTGGTAATGATTGCGACATTGCTTTTGACCATCGCATCCCATGCGGCGGCGTAGACTGCGCCATCATTGCCAAGCACGATGCCGTCTTCGGGACCTGCGTCGTAATTGTTAGCTGCGAAAATGTACGAATCAAAAGCAACGCCCATCATTCCTTTGCCGTCGCGGTTTGCCGCTGCAATACCGGCGACATGAGTACCGTGTTGGGAAAGGCGCAATCTTGCGCCCAAATATTGCCTGCCATCGGCAATAAAATAGTCACCGGCTTTAACGGGAATATAGGGGTCTGTGTAAAGGCGTATGCCTTCGGTTGTCAGGAACGTCAATTTGTCCTTACCGGCAAATTCCGGATGGCCAGCATAGGCTGGCTGATCGATGACGCCAAGCTTGGTGTCCTTTCCGGTAAAGCCCATGGCATAGGCTGCATCGGCATTGATTGCCTTCAGGCCGACATTGCCGTTGAACTCGGCATCGTCGCGCCAGCTCTTCTTTGCGGCTTCAAAATCATTGGTTCGCGTGCCGTCAGCATTGTAATATTTAGGCTGTTGTTGCGCCAATGCCCCTGTGGTTGCCGCCGCCAGCAGGATGCCTGTGCATACGGTTGCAGCAAGATGTTTACGGAAGATGGCAAGATGGTTTTTATGCGCGGAAACGGCCGCGCTTGTGGCATGAAAATACATATTGAAACGACCAATCTTTAA
>UCNP01000039.1 GCA_900473335.1 Hyphomicrobiales bacterium
TCAAACTTGCTCTTAGCCATAATCGTCGTTCTCTCGTCATCACAACCGGTTTAGAGGCCGGTACCATGTTTGTAGTCAGACGAGACAGCGAGCCGTCCGTCAGCACAGTCACCCGACCGGCCAAACGCGACCGATCCGGGTTGGGTTTGTCTTGGGTTATACTCGTTCATATGGGGACACATGAGCGGCGTACAAGCTCAAGACAAAATCGAAGAGCACCATACGCGCTCTCGCGTGTACGCGGTGCTCTCTATCGAAACTGGAGCGGGTAGCGGGAATCGAACCCGCATATTCAGCTTGGAAGGCTGCTGCTCTACCACTGAGCTATACCCGCACAACACTTTTATCGGCGCAAAGCGCCAAGACCAAATCGTCTTGGGCCTATGCGCCAGGCGGGCGGTTCCGGCAGTGGTGGAGGAGGTTGGATTCGAACCAACGTAAGCCAAGCTAACGGATTTACAGTCCGTCCCCTTTAACCACTCGGGCACTCCTCCGGTCACTGCCGATGGAACCGCGCCATTTGGCACTTTGCAAACACCTTCCAGATTGTTCATCAGGCTGCTGCTTGCGGAGGGCCTTATGCCGACTAGGTTACGTGGTGTCAACACTTACTGGCAGAAAATGAATGAGTTGTGGAAATTGCCTGATGAATTAGGCCCTTCATTCACTTGAAGCCAATAAATTCAACGATTAGTCGTATCGCTGAACCACTTGAAAGAGTATATGGTCGCGCTATGAGCACACAAAAACCCACCCATACGCAAAAAGATTCACATTATGCGACACTGCGCCGTCAGTTCCGCGACCAAAAGGCCGGAGGACTGCCGCAGCAGGCTGACCGTGCTTCGCGCCCGCAAGTGTCTGGTACACAAGCGCCGGAAGGACTTGTCCGGCTCTACGGCCTGCATACGGTTCGTGCAGCCTTGGATAATCCTGCACGCCAGATCAAGCGTATGCTGGTCACGAAGAATGCTCTCGATCGGCTGGAAATAACCGATACAGCCACCCTGCCCTTTGAGGTCAATATTGTCGAGCCACGCAGTATCGATAAGGAAACTGGCTCTGATGCGGTGCATCAGGGTGTCATGATCGAAGCAAAACCTTTAAAAGCGCAATCTCTGAAGGCGCTTCAGGATAGCCAATTACTGCTGATTCTCGATCAGGTAACCGATCCGCATAATGTCGGTGCGATCATGCGCTCTGCAGTTGCCTTCGGCGCTGGTGCGATTATCACAACGGCAAGGCACAGCCCCCAAGAATCAGGCGTCCTTGCAAAAGCCGCTTCTGGCGCGCTTGAACTTATTCCTCATATAGAAGTTCGCAATCTTGCTGATGCGATCAGTGAATTACACGAGCTCGGCTTCACAACAATTGGGCTTGATTCGGAAGGGCCGCTCGAACTCGAAAAAACGATGAAGCCGGGACGCATTGCCTTGGTTCTCGGCGCAGAAGGAAAAGGCTTACGCCAGAAGACGCGCGAGACAGTTACCCACCTCGCCCGTCTTGATATGCCAGGCGCTATTAAATCATTGAATGTGTCCAATGCAGCGGCAATTTCACTCTATGCCGCACAGCGCTTCCTTACCGCTTAGAGCCTTTCCTGCTTAAAATAGAATCGTTCTGCCGGGTAAATTTGGTCGAAATCAATTGAAGTTGAAGTGGGCAGTTAGTCCGTGACAGGCATATTGCTCCGACGTACGTTCAGATGCGGTTTTCGACACCAAGAATTTCCCAATGATAAAGTTCAAATCGACCGAAATTACGCAAACAAGCCCTGATTCAGCTGTGATTTCCGGTCTTTTAACTGCGCGAGGCAAAAGCAGCCCAGCGATCTTTCACGCGACTCTCTCAAGCCATGGAAAAGATTCGATTATATTTCACGTGAATGGAAAAATAATGCGGTCACGCTACGGCATGGATGTAGGCACACCTATTTATTCAAATGTGGTGCAGTTCGATATGATGATCGAGGCGCAACGTTCCTTAGCGCTTAAATAGCTTTTGCCGCAGCCCGACCAGCAATCCGCCCCGAAAAAATACAACCACCCAGAAAAGTTCCTTCAAGAGAATTATAGCCGTGAACGCCACCGCCGCCAAAGCCGGCAGCCTCACCTGCTGCATAGACGCCTGCTAGTGGCTCCCCATCTTGTTTGAGCGCTCTTGCACTAAGGTCGGTCTCAATACCGCCGAGCGATTTGCGTGTCAGAATATTGAGCCTCACCGCTATTAACCGCCCATGCTTCGGATCAAGTATCTTGTGAGGCGCAACAACGCGAACAAGCCTATCGCCAATGTAATTGCGCGCGCCTCTGATTGCAGTAATCTGCGCATCCTTTGTAAAGTTATTATCGACTTCGCGGTCCCGTGCTGCAATTTGCGCCTGAAGCTTCTGCTCATCGATGAGATTATCGCCACTCAAAGCATTCATCCGTCGCACCAGGTCGGTCAAATTGCTTTCAACGATAAAATCCTCGCCCTTGTCGAGAAACGCTTTGACAGGTCCCGGAATGCCGCCAATGGCGCGCTTCAATACCTGAAGCCAGCTCTTGCTGGTGAAATCGGGATTCTGCTCTAAGCCCGACAATGTGAATTCCTTTTTCACAATGGCCTCATTCAATATGAACCAGGAATAATCATATCCCGTTTTCATGATATGACTGAGCGTGGACATCGTATCGAAACCCGGCAGGCATGGCGCAGGCAATCGATTTCCATTGGCATCGAACCACAGCGATGATGGCCCCGGTAGAATGCGGATCGCATGTTTGGACCAGATTGGATCCCAATTATGCACACCTTCCACATAGTGCCACATGCGATCGCCGTTAATCAGATGCGCGCCGCTTTGCTCAGCGACACCTAGCATCAATCCGTCAACGTGGTCGGGTACCCCGCTGATGAGACGTTTCGGCGCATGACCTAAACGCTTTGGCCAGTTTTTGCGCACAAGATCATGGTTAGCCCCAATCCCCCCGCTGCAAATGATGATCGCCTGCGCACGGAGCATAAAACTGCCGCTGACCACGCGCGAACTGGCCTCGCTTCGTTTGACATTACTTGGCTCCAGCACTTCACCCTCAACGCTGTCGACAATCCCGCCATGTGTTGCAAGCGAGGTTACCCTATGACGGAAGCGGAAACTCAAAAGACCTTTTTGTTCGGCTTCACGGGCGCGTCGGACAAAGGGCTCAACTACTCCCAACCCGGTTCCCCAGGTAATATGAAAGCGTGGCACAGAATTTCCATGCCCTGTTGCCAGCGAACCGCCCCGCTCCGCCCATCCCACAATGGGAAACCAGCGCATACCCTGTGCATGTAGCCACGAACGTTTCTCTCCGGCTGCGAAATCGACATAGGCTTCAGCCCATTTGCGCGGCCAGTGATCTTCTTCACGATCAAAACCGGCAGACCCCAACCAGTCCTGCCAAGCTAAGTCGCGCGAGTCTTTTATACGCAATCGCCGCTGCTCGGGACTATTTATAAAAAACAAACCGCCGAAAGAGCGCCATGCCTGCCCGCCTAACGTTTGTTCGGGTTCCTGATCGACAATGATTACTCGCTTTCCGGCATCAGCAAGCTCTGTAGCTGCTACAAGCCCTGCCAGACCTGCCCCAATGACAATTGCATCCGCATCATAAGCCATATCAGAATCCCCCCGTCAGACAACATTGAACCAAACGTTACCTTTACGTCAACGTTGTTACACAAATCGATTCCGCGTGGGATCGAGCAAATTTAGAGTTTGATTGCGCCGGATAACAAATCTCCAGATTTTCTTACCTGTGGACGCGCCATTTTTGAAAACTGTCACGAGCCGCAATGCCTGAAATGGCACTTTTGGCTTCGATTTAGGACATTCTGCAAAATTATTTCGTACAAATCACATTTTCCGTTTTACACTTCTGAGCTTTGTGCTAATCGAACGTCGCTGCCCTTATAGCTCAGTTGGTAGAGCATCTGATTTGTAATCAGAGGGTCGGGAGTTCGAGTCTCTCTGGGGGCACCACCTTTCCATCTCGTTTAGTGTCGAATACGTGATCAGATAAAAGCGTATTTTAATGACGCATACGCACGGACAGATCATGCGTATTACAAAACATCTTTACCACAACCAGTTTCGAGTTTTGCCAGATCAAGCTCGGCGTGCTAGGCGATAGGCCCTTATCCTTCATACCTGCAGGCTGACATGAACCGGAAAATTGAAACTTTTGCATTTCTTTCCTCCGGTACACCGGATTCCGATCAGGCTGCGCAAGAACTCATCAAAATCTACGGGCAGACAGATGCCCGCGATGCGAATGTCATCGTGGCGCTAGGCGGCGACGGATTTATGCTGCAAACGCTTCAGAACTACATGAATCAGGGGAAAATGATTTACGGCATGAATCGTGGATCCGTTGGTTTCCTGATGAACGAGTTTAGCAGCGTCGACCTGAAGGAGCGTATTGAGCTCGCGCAATCGGAGACAATCAGGCCACTGAAAATGGTGGCAGAATCTGTGGTCGAAGGAACCGTCACAGCCTTTGCGCTTAATGAAGTCTCTTTGCTGCGCCAATCATATCAAGCTGCGAAAATTCGTATCAGTGTTGATGATCAAATTCGGCTGGAAGAATTGATTTGTGATGGTGTGATGGTTGCGACACCTGCGGGCTCGACAGCCTATAATCTCTCCGCCCAAGGCCCAATCCTGCCGCTTGATGCGCACCTTCTTGCTCTCACGCCGGTATCGGCTTTCAGGCCCAGACGCTGGCGCGGCGCGTTGCTGCCGAACAAAGTGACCGTTCGCTTCGATATTCTTGAGCCTGAAAAACGGCCGGTCAACGCTGTCGCAGATCATACGGAAGTAAAATCGGTTCTATCGGTCACGATAGCAGAGGCTACTCATATGCGAGCCACCATTCTGTTTGATAAAAACCATTCCTGGAATGAGCGAATTCTCAAGGAACAGTTCCTTTATTGACAATATTAGAATAAAATCACGACTAATCGTAACAAACTCTTAATTGTGACCATACCCAAGAGTTGACTTTTGTTGGTATGCGCCGTAACGCAATTGCAGCAAACGCTGTGCAATCAAGCGTCAGATGCTTCTGGCAAATGCAGCTTTACGCCCTTAACAGGCATGCATGGTACCGACTGCAGATAGAAAGTTAAATCTCCATTGACCACCTTTGCTGATCTGGGCCTTTCACCGAAAGTGCTCGATGCTGTAGAAGCAGCAGGATATACAATCCCGACACCTATCCAGGCAGGCGCAATTCCACATGCGCTGCAACGCAAGGATGTCCTCGGAATTGCCCAGACGGGAACTGGAAAAACCGCTTCATTCGTATTGCCCATGTTGACACTGCTTGAGCAGGGACGCGCCCGCGCCCGTATGCCTCGCACACTGATCCTTGAGCCAACGCGCGAACTTGCGGCGCAGGTTGAAGAAAACTTTGTCAAATACGGAAAAAATCACCGGTTAAACGTCGCGCTGCTCATTGGCGGCGTCTCTTTTGACGATCAACTACGCAAGCTTGAACGTGGCGCAGATGTTTTGATTGCCACGCCGGGTCGCTTGCTCGACCATTTCGAGCGCGGCAAGCTGCTTTTGAGTGCCGTTGATATCCTCGTTATCGATGAAGCTGACCGGATGCTTGATATGGGCTTTATCCCGGATATTGAGCGTATCTGCAAACTCATTCCATTCACACGGCAAACATTGTTTTTCTCGGCCACCATGCCGCCAGAAATTACCAAGCTGACAGAGCAGTTCCTGCATTCCCCTGTGCGTATTGAAGTGGCAAAGGCCGCAACGACTGCAAAGACTGTTGAACAGAAGCTTGTAAAGTCCGGCAAGAAGGATTGGGAGAAACGGGCAATATTGCGCGATCTTATTCGCGCTGAGGCCGATGGACTTAAAAACGCAATCATCTTCTGCAACCGCAAGAAAGACGTATCGGAGCTCTTCCGCTCGCTCGTTAAACACGAGTTCGACGCTGGCGCACTCCACGGCGATATGGATCAGCGTGCGCGCACGACCATGTTGGCCAATTTCAAGGACAATAAGCTCAAAATACTTGTTGCATCCGATGTTGCGGCACGCGGCCTCGATATACCGGACGTAAGCCATGTATTCAATTTTGATGTTCCGATTCACTCCGAGGACTATGTCCATCGTATTGGTCGCACGGGACGCGCCGGACGGTCGGGCAAAGCCTTTACACTGGTAACTCAGGCAGACGTCAAATATCTGTCGTCCATTGAAAAACTGATCGGCGAAGATATCAGCTGGTACGATGGAGATCTATCGACTCTTCCCGTTTCCAGCGAGCCCGATGAAGCACCGCGCCGCGGACGTGGTGGACGCGACAAGCCTGCACCAAAGCGTCGCCGCAATGAAGGCCGTGAGCGCGAACGCCCACAATCCGAAATTGACATTATCGCGGCGGCTGAGAAGTCAAAAGACATCGAAGTTGAAGTTCAGGATGATCAGCCCGTTATCCATACGGCGGAGAAGCCGAACAAGGCTGCCATCAAAGCCGAGAACGAACAACGTCGCGCTCGCCCTGCCCCGGCACGGTCAGAGCGGACAGAGCCGCGCCGTGATCATCGCAGGGATCGTGATGATATGGGAACCGCTCCCATCGGATTTGGCGATGAAATTCCTGCCTTTATGCTGATTGATACAAAAATTTGAGGGTTTTGACGTGAAAAGCCCGGGCGTCGGATGCGGCCTCGTATTTCTTAAAGATGCCCATATACTTCTTCTGCAGCGCAAGAAGAGTCCGGAAGTCGGCTCTTGGGGCATACCAGGCGGCAAGGTAGATTTTCTCGAAACGGCAGAATGTGCTGTGCGGAGGGAAGCGCTCGAAGAAACGGGGCTTACAGCGGGCTCCGTGAGCTTGCTCGGAATCAGCGAGCAATTATTCCACGATGAACACCAGCATTGGTTAGGGATACTCTTTCTCGCAGAAGATTTCTCAGGCGAGGTCCAATTGCTTGAGCCCGATAAGCATGGGGACGTAGATTGGTTTCCGCTCAAAAAATTGCCGGAACTACTAACGATGCCGACAAAGCACGCTCTCGAGCTTATACAGCAACGCGGTTTAGCCTAATTATTTTACTGAACGTAGAGCCGCTTCATAGGCGCGGGTCGCCCATTCAGTCATAATTTCCGGGTCATCAAATGCCTCATCGGGCACAGACCAGTAAGGCATTTTTACCGGCTTTGATTTGCCTTCGTAAGTCCATTGCTCACAGCCCGCAGCCTCAAATTCCGGAATTGATTTTTCATCGGCTTTGAGCAGGAGACTACCTGTCGAGAGTTCAAGTGCAATGATTACCCCCCCGAAATAAATGCCCTTGCCACCGAACATCTTTCGAATGCTGACTGGGCCTAACCCTGCAAACAGATCACGGATCGCATCGTTTTCCATGAGATGAGAATCAGGAAGCAGCAGATGCTAGAGCATCGGGTTTTGCAGGCGTCAGCTCAACCGATTCACCACAGCCACAAGCAGACGTCTGATTCGGATTGTTGAATACAAAGCCTGTGCGTAATTTAGTGACTTCGAAATCCATTTCCGTACCAAGCAGGTAAAGCACAGCCTCGGGTGCAACAAAGACTTTGGAGCCATCTTTCTCGATAATGTCATCCCCAGGCTTTACCTCTGTGACGAGATCAATCGTATATTCCATGCCCGCGCAGCCGCCCTTCTTTATGCCAACACGGATGCCAAGCGCACCTTCGCGTGTCGACACAATTTCACGCACGCGGCTCGTGGCAGCGTCGGTCAATGTTATGACAGAAAAACGACCCATTTATCCGCTCTCTTGTTCAATACGGGTGCACTAATAAGCTACTACAATAGGTAGTGTTATATGAACGTCACTGCAAGTGTTCACAGTACATATGATCTTATAATCACGACAAGCGGAAGGCACAGACCATGAAGAATCATTATTGTGTCCTTATTGGCATCGCCGCACTGGCTCTCCATTCGATTCCAGCTTTTTCACAAGAGCAAAAAAATGCTCCAGAATCCAAGCCACCATCGACAGAGACACCTGCCGCACCTTCAGCAAATTCCCTAACTACTCCGAACATCGAGACGACGACGCAGACACAGCCAGAATATCTTGATGATCGAAGCACGCCGGAAACTCTTATCAAATCCTATTATAATGCAATTAACAGGCAAGAATATGCGAGAGCTTACAGCTATTACCTACCAGACACCGCTCCGCAGCCATTTCCACAATTTCAGGCTGGTTATCAAAACACCAGCTCAGCTACAGTTCAGTTCGGCAAGGTAGAAGGCGAAGGCGCGGCTGGATCGGCCTATTGGAGCCAACCCGTCGCCGTGAAATCTGAAACAAAAGATGGAACTGTCACAGTCTATTATGGCTGTTATCGGCTTAAACTCGCCAACCCTGCCATTCAAGGCGTTCCATTTGTTCCACTCTCCCTCATCGATGGCACGCTACAGAAGTCGGAAAAGAGCATAGAAGAAAGCGTACCCGAAGGTTGCGAGGCACCATGATTTTGTCAGGCTATGCCCGAAAAGCCTTTAAAAAAAGCAGATCATAGCCCCTATAATTGCCAATAAGCTCAGCAATTCTAGTATGCGAACTTTTCTCGCCTTCATTTTTGCGCGTCTTTGGGTCGCCACGATCAAACGGGAAAGTTCAACCGTGCCAGAACTACCGGAGAAACTTGTCCTGTCTGTCAAAGTCGTATAGCTGGCCATTGATATCGCTCCAACAAATACAAAGAGGCGCCATTCTTCGTAAGAAATGCGCTTATCTGACCACGCACTCACCTTCTGGTTGTATTATGCTGGAATAATCGTTGTCACAATCCATACCTTAGTCGTAAGCCTATAGTCTAAACTCTTAACGCGGCTCACCATTTCAATGGTAGAATTCTTGGGAATTGCGAAAGCCTAAACGGCGAAGGGGGCGAACTGACTCACTTTTGAAAACTGCACAAAAACAAAGAGTTATAGCCTTTTCACGAATCTATTCCGAAAGAAAATAGCTACACTGCCAGCACTGCAAATCTTGTCTGCGCAACCTTTATGGCCCTGATGAATGAGGTCCGCGCCTCAGTCAAAGCTAAGGTACACCATCGCTACCGCGATGGTAGAAACACTGGCTAAGCCGAGTGAAATCTGTGACTTGATCCGCAACCTCTTTCGCTCCTCCGTCACCTCGGCCAAAAGCGACATGGGGCAACGCCCGTCAGAGAGACCAGCAATATCCGCCCCATTTAAGGTTTCAGATGATTCATGCCAGTGCCAGCAGGCTTTCAAGGCAAAGAAAAGACTAGCGGATGCCAAAATCACCCTAGCCATCAAAAGGCCGTCTAACATTGTGGTTCCAAAATAATAGAAAAATAAAAAGGGATAAGTTGTTACGAAAATGGAACAATAAGAACAACGTATCGAAAAGGATAAGTCGTTTCCATCCAGACTTTAGTCTAACTCAGAAAGTAAAGTGGATTAGCAATCAGTACCAGCCAACAGCAACCTGGGCTTCTTCAGACATGCGGTCCGGGGTCCAAGGCGGATCAAATGTCATGGTTACATCGACAAAACTTACACCTTCCACGGCACTGACTGCATCCTGCACCCAGCCCGGCATTTCACCTGCAACAGGGCAACCTGGCGCAGTGAGCGTCATCTCTATCTTTACCGAGCGGTCATCCTCAATATCGATCTTGTAAACGAGGCCCAGCTCATAAATATCAGCGGGAATTTCCGGGTCATAGACCGTTTTCAAAGCACCAATAACGTCATCCGTCATACGCGCCAATTCATCGGCAGGAATGGCAGAAACCGGTTGCACGGCAACTGTCTGCGAGGCATCGACAACCGCGTTTTCTAATGTCTCAACTTTGTCCGCCATGATCATCACCCAAAGAACTTTCGCGCTTTTTCCAGCGCATCGGCGAGAACATCGATCTCGTCTTTCGTATTATACATCGCAAATGATGCACGGCATGTGGACGTTACACCGAAACGTTTCAAGAGCGGCTGCGCGCAGTGTGTTCCGGCACGAACAGCCACACCTGCACGATCGATAACCATTGATACATCGTGAGCGTGAATTCCCTTGAGTTCAAATGAAATAATAGCACCCTTGCCTTTTGCATCGCCAAAAATGCGCAAGGAATTGATCGCGCGAAGCCGCTCATGGGCGTAGTCACGAAGATCTTCCTCATGGGCCAGAATGGCATGGCGGCCGATCTTTTCAACATATTCGATTGCAGCACCAAGTCCGATGGCCTGTGCAATTGGTGGCGTGCCAGCCTCGAAACGGTGCGGCGGATGGTTATAGGTGACGATATCCTCCGTCACCTCCTCAATCATTTCGCCGCCCCCCTGAAACGGGCGCATTGCTTCCAACATCTGCTTGCGACCGTAGAGGACACCAATTCCGGAGGGACCATAAATCTTGTGGCCTGTAAAAATATACCAGTCACAACCGAGATCCTGTACATCGACAGGCAGATGCACGGCGCCCTGACTGCCGTCGACAAGAACAGGGATACCGCGCGCATGGGCGATACGGACAATTTCCTTGATCGGCGTAACAGTTCCAAGCACATTTGACATATGTGTAATCGCAACAAGCCTGGTGCGATCTGTCAGGCGTTTTTCAAATTCTTCAATATGAAATGCGCCTTGCTCGTCAACGGGAACCCAGACAAGCTTCGCGCCTTGCCGCTCACGGATGAAATGCCATGGCACAATGTTCGAATGATGCTCCATAATCGACAGAACAATTTCGTCGTCCTCGCCAATATTCGGCATGCCATAGCCATAGGAAACCGTATTGATGGCTTCGGTAGCCGATTTCGTAAAGACGATTTCATCAATTGAGGCGGCGTTTATAAAGCGCCGGACGCTCTCACGCGCCTTTTCATAGGCATCAGTAGTCGCGTTGGAAAGAAAGTGAAGCCCTCGATGCACATTGGCATATTCGTGAGAATATGTCTGTGAAATCATATCGATAACAGCCTGCGGCTTTTGTGCTGAGGCGCCATTGTCGAGATAAACCAAGGGCTTGCCATAGACTTCACGAGCCAGGATCGGAAAATCCCGTCGAATAGCTTCTACATCATAGCCGCTTTTGGAGATCGTCCTGTCCATGATAGCTGCACTCGTCCTTGAGGTTTGTCGCATCCATCAATCAGATATGCGCGCTCAGCCATTTGTCGAGAATTGCCTCAAGCGCTTCCACCAAGGATTCGCTCTCCAGCTCTTCAATAATCTCTGCAACAAACGCCTTAATCAAAAGTCCGCGAGCATCGCTTTCCGGTATCCCGCGCGCCTTCAAGTAAAACAGATGGTTGCCATCGATTTCAGTGACAGTTGCACCGTGACCACAAGCGACATCGTCAGCAAAGATTTCAAGTTCCGGTTTTGCGTCAAATTCACCATCATCGGAAAGCAGAAGCGTGTTGCATGCCATGCGGGCATCCGTCTTCTGAGCAATCCTGTTGACCTTGATCTGTCCCTGAAACACACCGCGTGCGCGGTCCGTGACAACATTTCGAACAATTTGTACCGAAGTGGTGTTTTCGACCAGATGACCCAGAGTCATTGTCACGTCGGTATGGGTGTCCCCAGCCAGCAGATTCACACCGCGCAGCTGGAAATCGGAGCCCTCTCCCTTTACCAGCACATGTACTTCCTGGCGCACCAATCTACCACCCGCATTGACAATATAGAGCGTCAATTTGGAGTTTGTACCAAGGGTCGCGGTTAGCTGGGCCAACTGCGTTGCCTCGACACCCTGTTCGCGCAGGATGATCCAGGTTATTTCCGCATCGTCAGCAATAGTCAGGTTGCTGATGCTTGTTGAAAAGCCTTCGCTCGCTCCACCTGTTTGACGTTCAATGACCGTGGCTTTTACGCCTTTGCCAAATTGAACCGGGAAACGGACATGGCCTTGGCCTCGAAGTTGCGCATTTTGTATTTCCAGCGGCACTTCGAGAACCGCACCGTCTGCAACAACGATATCCCAACCATCGGTAACATAGGCTGCGTTGATCTGACCAATCGCATCATCGCCATCGCGTATGGCCAAATTCCGCATTGCAGAGCCATTGGCGAGCAAGTCACTAAACTTCGTGAATGTGACCGATTCAATTTTCGGTGCATGAAGCGCGACACCATTGGAAACGGTTGCGACTGAAGATCCAGCAATAACTGAAGGCAAGACCGCGCTTCCGGCAGATGAATCATAGGCCGGAATGGTGCGTAGCAAAGTGCGCAGATCAGTGTAATGCCAGGCTTCAACGCGCCTTGATGGCAATCCGCGCGTTTTCAAAATCTCGATAGCGTTATCGCGGGCACCGACAACCTCGCCATCGCCCGGCAATTCACCCATGCGATCGACAAATGCATCGACCAAAGCTGATTCTGCTGCGGTTGGCTGACGCCCTGTGTGAACATTCATAGCATCAATCCTCAAGCGGCTTCGCCGATGATATCGGCATAGCCATTCTCTTCGAGATGAAGTGCAAGGTTCTTGTCGCCGGATTTGATGACCTGCCCCTTGTAAAGTACGTGCACGCTATCGGGTACGATATAGTCCAGGAGACGCTGATAGTGGGTGATAACGATCACGGCACGATCAGGCGAACGCAGCGCATTCACGCCATCGGAAACGATCTTCAACGCATCGATGTCGAGACCTGAGTCGGTCTCATCAAGTACGCAAAGCTTCGGCTCCAGCAGTTTCATCTGCAGGATTTCAGCGCGCTTTTTCTCACCGCCCGAAAAACCAACATTCAGCGGACGCTTGAGCATCGCCAAATCCATATCCAGCGAAGCCGCCGCTGTTTTAACACGGGAAATGAACTCAGGAATCTTCAATGGCTCTTCACCACGCGCCTTGCGCTGCGAATTCAAAGCAACTTTCAGGAATTCCATCGTTGCAACGCCTGGTATTTCCATCGGGTACTGAAACGCCAGAAAAATGCCTTTTGCTGCGCGCTCTGCCGGATCAAGCTCCAGGATGGACTCGCCATTATAAAGAATGTCGCCCTCAGTCACCTCGTAATCATCACGCCCTGCAAGAATATAGGACAAAGTTGACTTACCAGAACCGTTTGGCCCCATGATTGCCGCCACTTCACCGGCTTTTACGGTGAGGTTAAGGCCACGAATGATTTCCGTGTCAGTGTCTGCGATCTTCGCATGGAGGTTTCTGATTTCCAGCATTGTAGTACCCTTTGATATTCAGTGGATCAGCAATGGCGATCCAGATGATAAATTCTGTTTGGTGGTCGGCGCCTTATCAGGACTAGCTGTCGCCACTCAGGCTTTTGAGGCGCTCAACAACGGAAACAAGCTCTTTGCGAGCGCGGATCAGTTCTGGCTCAAGAACACGTTCTGTCGCGGAAGAGGAACGGGCCAGCGTGTCAGTCAGATCATCAATGACACCACCAAGCTCTTTGTAGCGCTTGCGCAACTGGTCCAGTTCTTCCTTCGTGACTGTGACAGCCATTAACCGACGCTCCCCTCAAGACTGATGCCGATCAGTTTTTGGGCCTCAACGGCAAACTCCATCGGCAATTCCTGAATGACTTCCTTGACGAACCCATTGACGATCAGAGCAATCGCTTCTTCCTCGGGAATGCCGCGCTGCATGACATAGAACAAGGCATCTTCGGATATTTTCGATGTCGTGGCTTCATGCTCGAATTGCGCAGTGGCATTCTTCGCTTCGATATAAGGCACTGTATGTGCACCACAATCATTACCGATCAGCAACGAATCACACTGGGTGAAATTTCGTGCATTTTCAGCTTTGCGATGGGCAGAGACTTGACCTCGATAGGTATTGTTAGACTTACCCGCCGAGATACCTTTGGAAATGATATGGCTAGACGTATTCTTTCCAAGATGGATCATCTTGGTGCCGCTATCAATTTGCTGATGGCCATTGGAAACAGCGATTGAGTAGAATTCCCCACGCGAATTATCGCCGCGCAGGATAACTGACGGATATTTCCATGTGATAGCAGAGCCGGTTTCGACCTGCGTCCATGAAATCTTGGAATTGACACCGCGGCAGTCGCCACGCTTGGTGACAAAGTTATAAATGCCGCCCTTGCCTTCCGCATCGCCGGGAAACCAGTTCTGCACAGTCGAATATTTGATCTCGGCATCATCCAGAGCGATCAGTTCAACAACAGCTGCGTGCAACTGATTTTCGTCCCGCTGTGGTGCTGTGCATCCTTCCAGATAGGATACATAGGCACCCTCTTCTGCAATGATCAGTGTGCGTTCGAACTGTCCTGTATCACGCTCATTGATGCGGAAATAAGTGGAAAGCTCCATCGGGCAACGCACGCCCTTAGGCACATAAACAAACGAACCATCGGTAAAGACAGCCGAGTTCAGCGTTGCGTAGAAATTATCAGAAACAGGAACTACCGTCGCAAGATACTTCTTCACCAATTCCGGATGCTCACGAATGGCTTCGGAAATCGAGCAGAAAATGACACCGGCCTTTGCCAGCTCTGCCTTGAAGGTCGTTACAACAGACACGCTGTCGAAAACAGCATCAACCGCCACGCGCCCTGACTTATAGACATTATCACTTGCCTCTTCGTCTTCGTCGCTTGGGCTTGGCTCTCCCATTTTGCGCACACCGGCTAGAATTTCCTGCTCTTTGAGCGGAATACCAAGCTTTTCATAGGTGCGCAAAAGTTCCGGATCCACGTCGGCAAGCGATGTAGGACCAGTTTGATTTTTTGGACCGGCATAATAGACCATGTCCTGAAAGTCGATTTTCGGATAGTTGACACGGGCCCAGCTCGGCTCTTCCATTGTCAACCAGCGCTCATAAGCCTTAAGACGCCACTCAAGCATCCACTCCGGCTCATCCTTCTTTGCAGAGATGAAACGGATAATATCAGTGCTTAAGCCCTTCGGCGCTTTATCCATTTCGATAAGCGTTTCAAAGCCGTATTTATATTGGTCCACGTCAAGCGTACGGACCCGGTCAATGGTTTCCTGCACGGCAGGCATTGGCGTTCTCCATCCTCGCGGGGGTCAAGGCCCCGCAGTTGCAAACGTCAAGGCAGTATGTCGTCTTGAATATTTGCCTTCATATAATGTGCTTTCGCACGATTTAACACCGGTAATTACCGGATTTCCTACAATTATTGACAAAAAGTGCCAATAATCGAAATCTTAAGCTGCGTCAGCAGCAACAATCCCCGAACGATCCCTCCGGACAATGATTTTCTTCAATGCATCCAGAAAGTAAGCGATGTCCTCATCACTCGTATCGGGCGAAGTGGAAACGCGTAAACCTCCGGTCCCACCACCATAGCCCATTGCCGCGAGAACATGACTGGACCCGACCTTGCCGGAAGAACACGCAGAGCCTGCTGATAAAGCAATCCCCGCAAGATCAAAAGCGATTTGCGCCGTTTCCGCCTTAATAAGCGGCAAAGAAAAGAAGGTTGTATTTGGCAATCGATCTACGTCCGAACCATAAATCATAGCGTCAGGCGCTATTGCACGAATACCTTGCTCAATCTTCTCCCGCTGCGAAACAGGCCAGCCATCCCGTTCAACACGTTCGCGCGCTATCCGCGCAGCGGCGGCAAAACCGGCGATCAACGGCAAAGCCTCCGTTCCCGCCCGATGACCCTTTTCCTGCCCTCCGCCGCGCACGAGTGCTTTGGGCATTACAAGATCAGAAATAGCAATAATCGCACCAATCCCTTTGGGTCCACCGATCTTGTGAGCAGACAAGATAAAATAATCCGCAGAACTGGTTGTAATGTCTAATGCAATTCGACCTGCTGCCTGTACGGCATCCACGGCGAAAATGCCGCCATACTGCTTAACCAAAGCACCTATCTGTGCGATTGGCTGTAAAACACCGGTCTCATTATTGGCGGCTTGCACCGCAACCAAAGGCAGGCCTTCATTGCGGTCATGCGCTGCTAATAGCTCTCGCAGCCGATCCCGATTCAATATGCCATTGCCATCAACAGGAATAATCTCGATCTGATCCGCTGCAAAACGTCCACCAGCAAGTACGCAAGGATGTTCAGTGGCGCTGACATAAAGCCGTGAGAGGCGCATTTCTGCCCTGCCCATCGCATATTGTGGGGTTAAAAGGGTTGAAGCAGCCTCAGTGGCACCCGATGTAAAGAACACATGATCGGGCTTTGAGTTTACAAGCGCGGCAACATCGCGTCGTGCTGCTTCAAGCGTTGCTTTGGCCGCTCGGCCCTCCATGTGAACAGATGATGGATTGCCAATCTGGTTCAACGCATCGAAAATCGCCGCGCGCGCCGCATCGATAAGCGGAGCACTGGCATTATAGTCGAGATAGGCGCGATTGCGGACCATATCGGTGTCAAATCCTGTTCTTTTGCGGACTATACGATCTGAAAGCGCAATTTTCTTGAAATTGCACCTCGGACCGGCCTATTAAGCCGCTTCGATATAGTTTCTACACCAGTTTTGAACGGTTCTAAACTGGTTTTATGGGCGCTGTTGATTGCCGTCAAGTCCGGCTGGTCAAGAAGCACCCGTTGGCGAAGACTGGAGTATACATGCCTGAAGTAATTTTCAATGGACCTGCGGGACGCCTTGAAGGCCGTTATCAGCCTTCAATGGAGAAGAATGCTCCTATTGCCATCATCCTGCATCCGCACCCGCAATTCGGCGGCACGATGAACAATAAGATTGTTTACGATCTTTTCTACATGTTCCAGCAGCGTGGGTTCACAACACTGCGGTTCAACTTCCGCGGAATTGGTCGTAGCCAGGGCGAATTCGATCATGGCTCCGGCGAGTTGTCCGACGCAGCAGGTGCGCTCGACTGGGTGCAATCTCTACACCCGGATTCAAAGACCTGTTGGGTTGCTGGTTATTCTTTCGGTGCGTGGATTGGCATGCAGTTGCTTATGCGCCGCCCTGAGATCGAAGGTTTCATTTCCGTCGCTCCGCAGCCAAATACTTACGATTTCTCATTTTTGGCGCCCTGCCCCTCATCCGGACTGATTCTCCATGGCGATCAGGACAAGGTCGCTCCACCCAAAGATGTTCAGGGGCTCGTCGACAAATTGAAGACGCAGAAAGGCATAACCATAACTCAAAAGACGATGGTTGGTGCAAACCACTTCTTCTCCGGCATGACAGATGAAGTTATTGCGGAATGCTCTGACTATCTCGACCGCCGCCTCAATGGGGAACTGGTCGAAGCGAAGCCTAAACGTCTGCGTTGATCTGATTAGTTGCGCCCCGAAGATGGGGCGCAACGGTCCGGTCCGCATCACTCCAAATCAAAGACGCCTTCCATAGCGCCATTTTTGCAGCGCCGGACTTAACAGGAATAAATCTATGTCTGCCTTCAAATCCGAATTCTTGCATACACTTTCCACACGCGGCTTTATCCACCAGACGTCCGACGATTCGAGCCTGGATGCGCTCTTCGCCAAGGAAACTGTATCGGCCTATATCGGTTTTGATCCAACAGCTTCCAGTCTGCATGCAGGCAGCTTAATCCAAATAATGATGCTGCACTGGATGCAGAAGACTGGTCACAGACCCGTTGCGCTCATGGGGGGCGGCACAGGCATGGTCGGCGATCCATCCTTTAAGGATGAGGCGCGCAAACTGATGACTCCTGAAATTATCCAAAGCAATATTAACGGCATCAAACAGGTTTTTGCCAATTATTTGAATTTTGGCGATGGGCCACAAGATGCATTGATGGTCAATAATGCCGAGTGGCTACTCCCACTCAACTATCTCGAATTCCTGCGAGACGTGGGTCAGCATTTTTCCGTCAACCGCATGTTGTCATTCGACTCCGTCAAACAGCGGCTTGATCGTGAGCAATCGCTATCATTTCTCGAATTCAACTACATGATCTTGCAGGCCTATGATTTTGTTGAGTTGAATAAACGCTATGGCCTTCGGTTGCAGATGGGTGGTTCTGATCAGTGGGGAAACATCATTAATGGTATTGATCTGGGCCATCGTCTTGGAACACCGCAACTCTACGCATTGACCTCGCCTTTGCTGACCACATCGTCTGGTGCCAAAATGGGCAAGTCCATGAACGGGGCGATCTGGCTGAATGCCGACCTGCTCAGCCCTTATGATTTCTGGCAATATTGGCGCAATACAGAAGATGCCGATGTCACGCGCTTCTTGAAGCTCTACACCACATTGCCACTTGATGAAATCGAGCGGCTCGGTGCATTGGGCGGCGCAGAGATCAATGAAACCAAGAAAGTGCTTGCGACGGAAATCACGGCTCTGTTGCATGGCCGGCAGGCAGCCAATGAAGCTGCGGAAACAGCGCGCAAGACATTCGAAGAAGGTGCCTTGGCAACCAGCTTGCCGACTGTCGACGTCGCTACAGGCGAACTTGAAGCTGGAATGGGCATCCTCACGCTTCTGGTTAAGGCGGGCCTTGCAGCATCTAATGGTGAAGCACGCCGCCATGTCCAAGGCGGTGCTGTTCGCATCAATGATGTGAGCATCTCGGATGAAAAGTCTCAAATCGGGACTTCAGAAGTGACCTCTGACGGCGTGATAAAACTATCGCTCGGCAAGAAGAAGCATATTCTCGTGCGCCCAGCATAATGCCAATGTTTGTGCGTGATGAAAAAGCCACGCACAAACAACCCTTATTGAAACTCGAAAATTGAACGGAAGATACCCGGCGCGATCACAGAAATCGGGTTGACGATGATTTGCGGCTGTTTTAGGGGACCAACAAGCTTATAAGTTATGCCTATCAAGCCGCGGTCGCGGCCATTGCCTAGAAACAAACCCAGCACCGGCAAGTCTCCAAATAACCGGTTGATGCCATAAGCTGGCATAAATGTCCCTGTTAGTGCCATATTCCCCTCTGGGTCACTCAACACCCCTTGAAACGTCGTTCCAATCGTCGAGCCACGAACAACCCCGTTTGCAAGATTGATATAGTTCTCGCCCTTTTCGATCTGGGAAAATCCGCGCTCGAAAGTAACGGTCGAAACGTCGATATTTTTCTTCACGGCCTCATTGAGGCTTGTTCCATTGGGAGATGATGAAACAAGGCTTGCCAGTCTTGGCTCGTTGACGAGCGTAAAGTCGCGCGCATCGATTTGACCGCGCAGCGGCCCATCGCCTTTTGAATCCAGTGTGACATTGATATTGCCGCCTTGCATCTTGTCGTAAAAGCCAAAGAACCGAAGGACGGCACCAGCATCCTTGGACTGCAAGCTGATGGAGCGGGCCCCACTCTCGGAGCTATCTGCGGCAAATATCTTCCGGCCGGCCTTTGTTGACGCATTGAAGGCAAGCCCCGAGACAGTGGAGCCTACTCCTTCATAAGAGAGCGAGACATTACTCAAATCTTCCGAATAGAAACCTGTCACTGAGCCGATATCCGCATTGACCAAAATACGCTGCTTGCTGCCCGTATTGGCACTTTCACCGCGCTGTTTTCTCTCGGTTATCTGATTAAGCAAAGGTCTTGCGTCAAATGCATCCCCCTTTACATCGACGCGGTAACCGTACTGCGTCCGCGTCACCTTTACCGCAACATCATCGCCGCGATTGAGTTTGGCAGTGGAGAAGTCGGCAGTTTTCAGATCGCCATCGACAACGCTCACATCACCACGAAGGCGAAACGTATCTCCTGCCACGTCGAGATCACTAATCTTCACATTATCGCCATCCTGTTGGATAGCAAATTTGGCGCTGGCCTTAACACCGGCTCCCTTGGTCCAACCGAGTTGGCTCAGTCTTATCTCAGCCTTGCTTAGATCAGCCACTGCAAGCCGCGAACCATCCGGCGCCTTCTCGATATCGACGGAGATTGGCCCGGATAGAAGCGGATCGAGCGCTGGGAAGAGGTCGTTACGGGTTTTGTCGTCGAGCTTCAGCGTAACTTTTTGCTCACGTTGGGCAGTGTTTTCACCCAAGGGTTCGAAAAGCCTGATTTCAGCTGGGACACCATTGAGTTCCGCATCGGCATCAATGCGGGCTTCGGACTGAGTGACGATCAAACTTCCATTTGCATTATCAACTTTTTGACCATCAATTTTCTTCCCGATCGAGATATTCGACAGCTGCATATCTGCCGACCATTTAAGGCTTCCTGGTGGGGAATGCCGCGTGACCGGAAATGTTACCAGTACATGCGATTTTACATTGCCCTTGATGTCATCAGGACCAAAGGGCAGACTTTTGAGGCCATTAATCGGCTTGAACGCGATAATTTCGGCAACCGCAGAAGCGTCACCTTCCAGATTGAGGTCGACCTCGGACAAAACCGGTCTCTGTGGCCCCCATGGTATGATCAGTTTGCCGTCAATAATCCGCGCCTCACGGTTGTTGGGCGTGAAAGACGATCCTTTCTCAATTGCAACAGTCGTATAGGCGCCACGCACATTGATCTTCCCATAGGCATCACGAACGGCAGGCAGATCACCGACAATATCAAAACGCGAATCTTCAACAGTAAAGTCAACCTGCACTTCATCAGCAGTCAACGGCGGAGGCTTATCTGGCCCATCAAAGCGCCCGGACTGAAACACGACATCAATACGACCATCCTTTGCGGTGCCGCCGAAAAGATTGTCCAGCACCCAACGTCTTGCACCCGTCGCTACCCACACTGGCCATAATTGCTTCACCTGAGAGACCGGCATTTGAGGAATGCGCAAATCAAGGTTCATGGCGGGTGAACCTTGGCCAAATGTCGCTCCAGCCTGCCCATAAAGCTCGCTTTCAGCAGGGCCACGAACTGCAATTTCTGAAACATCCAGTCTTTTTGCAGCAGGGTCATATCGTCCAGCAACACGCGCATTAAATTCGAGTGGTTTTTCCGTCGAATCCTGCGGAGTCGATTTGGCCCCTTCTGTCAAAAGCTCGAAGCGATAGGCAGGCGTTGAACCTGCACTATTGTTGGTATCCACAGGTTCAGGCCCTATGGCACCTTCGACCAATCCATCAAAAGCCCCAAAATGAATTCGGGAGGGTTTAATCTCGATTTTACCGGAACCGGAAATGTGCTCGAAAGTTACAGCTGATGCGACGATCATGTCGTCAACATTGCCTATTGTAACCGGCCCTTCCCCAATGTTCACCGTCCCCCATATTTTGGCAGGTTCAGCCGTGTTTGCAGCAATTCCGTCAAGGCTCAGCTTAGCCAGATTGTCGTAGGCAAGGTAAGCGCCATCGGGCTTGATCCCATCAATATCCGGGACAGGTGCTGTACCAAATTTCGCTGCCAGCGGAATTTTGTCGATCGCAAGTGAGAACGCTTCGATTTTTCCATTAGTGGACGATCTCTTGGCTTGCGCCGAAATTTCAATTTCCTTGCCTTGCCAATTGACGACTCCATTGATCGCTACGGGGCCTCCCGTCTCAGCTAGGTCCAACTTCACAATGCGCAAGAGCTTCGGTTGACCGGCTACAACGAAGTCTACAGCCGTATCCGTGATTGAAATGTCTCTTGTTTCGCGCTGATCCAAGAGCGAAACAGCGTTCTCCAGACTTGCAAAAATTGCTTTTGAGGCTTGGTCAAAGTCAATGAGGCCGCGCTCATCCTTTGGAGCAAGGCTCATATAATCAAACGGGCCACCATGAGGCGTGACCTTGATTTCAGCGCCTTCCAGTTCCAGCCGCTCAACGCGCACATTACCCAGCAGCAATGGTAAAGTAGCCAAACCGATACGCACCGCACGAACATTGTTAATCGCAATGCCGCGCTTTTCATCAATGATATTTACGTCTCTGGCCTCCAGAGCCACATGCCGGCGCTGGTCCAGCGAAATCTGTGCCGATTTGATCGTCGCGCTGACATCCGGACCTGCGACTGATTTCAGCGCTTGCTCTGCCCGTTGCGTCAGGGCTACGCCACCAACGCCGACGCGCAAGACAACGAATGCAATTCCACCAAGCACTGCCAGAAGAATAATAAAGGAAAAACAAGCACCTGTAAGCTTGTATGTAAGTGAGCGTCGAGGCAAAGTATCCACAGGCGCCTTAGCCTGAGTGCTAGCAGACGGGTGCTGATGCAGCTTTGTGAAATCACGCTTTGTGAAGCGGACTTTTTCCGGTTTCTCTGTCAAATTCCCAAGCCAATTGAGGAATCAATTGGGAAACCGTAGATGATTCCCGTACCTCGCTATAGTTGCGCAATTAAAGACCGCATACAAGAATCAAAGAAAGGCAATCCTATGACAATTCTGGAAATCGGCAGCGTGGCACCGGATTTTACTCTTCCAAAGGATGGCGGCGGGACATTAACCCTCTCCGCATTGCATGGAAGTCCTGTGGTTCTCTATTTTTATCCCAAGGATGATACGAGTGGTTGCACGCAAGAGGCCATCGAATTTTCCGGGCTGAAACCACAATTCGAAAAACTGGGGGCCAAGGTGGTTGGCATGTCCCCTGACCCAGTTAAAAAACACGACAAATTTATTGCCAAGCATGATCTGAAAATTGATCTTGTGGCTGATGAGGACAAAAAGATTGTCGAGGCATATGGGCTCTGGGTTGAGAAGAGCATGTATGGACGCAAATATATGGGTGTTGAACGCACGACGATCCTGATCGACCCGGATGGGAAAATTGCGAAGGTCTGGAACAAAGTCAAAGTCCCCGGCCATGCTGCCGAGGTGTTGGAAGAGACCAAGGCTCTCCTCGCCTGATCAGCATTGAAAGCACCAGGGTCCGGCCCCTAAACTTTGCATTCCATCAGAGTTTATTAACCTTACTTAAGTCTAATGGGTCGCAAGCTTGAAGCTGCTAACAATGGTATAGCCGCAGTGACGAAAATCCAGGACCAGCGCATCTTCAACGGTAAAAAAGAGCCCCACACGATCATTATCGCGCGGGGCGATACAATTCGTCATTTCACTTTAAAACCGTGGATGGTCATTCTCACGGGTACTATCGCAATCGGATTGACCACCTGCTACCTTCTGGCTACGTCCTATCTCATTTTTCGAGATGACCTCATCCATGGTAGCGGCGCCCGCCAAGCTCGGGTGCAACAGGCCTATGAGGATCGTATTGCTTCACTACGCACTCAGCTTGATCGCGTCACAAGTCGTCAAATGCTCGATCAAAAACTGATGGAAGCCAAGATCGACGATCTTATCTACCGTCAGAAAACACTCAGCGCACAAACCAGTCGCCTCGCGCCGGTACTGCAAAGGGCTGGTGAAGGCCTTCCCAACAAGCTTCGTTCAGAAAATGGTGTGCCAAATCTTGTGGATTCTGAGGCGTCAGACGGATTTTATGGCATTGATCCAATCATCACGGGGCCAACTTCATCCAGTCAAAAATCTGTCCCAGCACATTCCAAACCGACAAAGCTTGGTATCGATAAAGCAGAGCTGCTTTTTGAACGTATAGATCGCTCACTTGGGATGCTTGAAACCAATCAGGCAAAACAAGTACAGGAGATGTCTAATTTAGCCTATAAAAGTGCAGACCGGATCAAAGACGTTCTTGCAAGTGCGGGTGTAGTATCAAAATCTCCCGAACAAACAGGCACAGGCGGGCCACTTATTCTGGCCAATGCAACCTCAATTTCCGATCTTGATTCGAAGATTGCGGACCTTGATGCTGCACTTGTGCAGTTCCAGGAAGCTAAAGCACTGGCTAACTCGGTTCCAATCGCCAATCCTGCCCCTGGCATGCCAGTTTCAAGCTCGTTTGGCCCTCGCAGAGATCCGTTGCTTGGATTGCTCGCATTCCATTCGGGCATGGACTTTCGGGCAGCAAGCGGAAGCGCTGTATTTGCTGCAGCTAAAGGCGTCGTCATTGCTGTCGACTATAATGGCGGCTATGGAAATATGGTCGACATTGATCATGGCAACGGCCTCTCAACCCGCTACGGCCATATGAGCCAAGTATTGGTGACGGCAGGGCAACAGGTCAATACGGGTGAAGTCATTGGTGAGGCTGGCAGTACCGGACGCTCCACAGGCCCGCACCTGCACTATGAAGTGCGCAAGGGTGGCATCGCCGTTGATCCCGCTGTCTATCTCAAAATCGGCCGCCAAATTGCAGCCGAACTTTAGAACATTCTAGCAGAAGTTCGTAAAAACAAAGGCTTAGAGCAGTTTTTTGATTCCGCCCAAACGAAAATTCACTGTCAATAAACTACGTGATGTCCTCTACTTCGATATCTGTGCCGTGGACGCGATGCGCAAGTGCCGCCTCCATGAACATATCGACTTCTCCGTCCAGAACGTCTTGAGGGCTGGTACTCTCGACGCCTGTCCTCAAATCTTTGACCAACTGATATGGCTGGAGAACATAGGAGCGAATCTGATGTCCCCAACCAATGTCAGTCTTTGAGGCGGATATCGCATCGGCGGCTTGTTCGCGCTTTTCAAGTTCAGCTTCGTAAAGACGCGCCCGTAGCATCGACCATGCCGTTGCGCGGTTCTTGTGCTGTGAGCGCTCGGCCTGACACTGTACAACAATGCCAGTCGCTATATGCGTGATACGCACAGCCGAATCCGTCGTATTGACATGCTGACCACCCGCACCTGAGGCGCGATAGGTGTCAATGCGCACATCAGCCTCCGTGACCGCAATATCGATATTATCGTCAACAACGGGATAAACCCAGATACTCGAAAATGAAGTGTGCCGCCGCGCATTGGAATCATAAGGCGAAATGCGGACCAGCCGGTGAACGCCCGATTCGGTTTTCATCAGACCGTAAGCATTGTGGCCTTTAACCAGGATCGTTGCCGATTTAATGCCCGCCTCTTCCCCATAATGAACTTCAAGCAATTCAACCTTAAAGCCTTTGCGTTCCGCCCAACGGGTGTACATGCGTAAAAGCATATTGGCCCAGTCCTGGCTTTCTGTGCCGCCAGCGCCCGAATGCACTTCCACATAGGTATCGTTTGCATCCGCTTCACCGGAAAGAAGCGTATCAATCTGACGCTTATCGACCTCGGTTTTAATGTCACGGATGGCAGCTTCAGCCTCATCGACGATAGACTTGTCGCCCTCCTCATCGCCCATGGCGATCAACTCGATATTGTCTTCGAGTGTCTGCGACAATGTGCGAATTGAGTTGATACTGTCTTCGAGCTGCTGACGCTCACGCATCAGTTTTTGCGCTTCCTGAGCGTCATTCCAGAGTGCTGGATCTTCCGCAAGCTGGTTTAGATAGCCCAACCGTTTGATAGAAGTATCCCAGTCAAAGATGCCTCCTCAGCAGGCTTATGGCCTGCTTGATCTCATCGACCAGCGTCTCGATTTCGGCGCGCATGGGGTGTTATTCCTTAAAGTTCATTCAAATTTCGGCGGACCATATTGACTGGTCCACACGATGTAAAGTCTTGAAAACGTCAATGAAGACGCAAGGGGAAGGGATCAGAAAAGTCCGCCACCGCCGCCCTGTATTGCACGATTGACGTTAGGTGATTGGACTTCCACAGGTGAGCCTTCAGAGAAAGTATCCATGCCGATGACCGAATAGCTATCCGCTGGCCCAGTGCCCGGTTTAAACTGTTCGATAAATACATTTGCACCGCCTTCGGCAGCACGCATACCGGTCTTTCGATCAATAGCGATTGGTGTCATGCCCTCCGGCACGCGGAAATCGACGGAACGCTGATCTTTCAAGGCAGCCTCAGCGAAAGCCTTGAATACCGGCGCGGCAAGCCCACTTCCAGTAAAGCCATGTCCCATCGGCTGCGGATTGTCGTAACCTAGATAGACGCCAAAAACGAGATCAGGCGTAAAACCAATGAACCACGCATCTTTTTCATCATTCGTGGTGCCAGTCTTGCCAGCAATGGGACGATTGAGGCTTTTAAGAATAGTCGCCGTACCGCGCTGAACCACACCCTCCATCATGGATGTGATCTGATAGGCTGTCATTGGATCAAGTACCTGATCACGATCATCGATCAGTTCCGGCTCGTCCTGACCATTCCATTCTTCAGCCGAGCACTCAGCGCATTTGCGCTCATCATGCTTGAAGACGGTTTTGCCATAACGATCCTGAATACGATCCACCATGGAAGGCGTAATTTTGCGACCGCCATTTGCGATAATCGAATAGCCGGTCACCATGCGCAAAACAGTGGTTTCGCCTGATCCGAGTGACATCGCCAGAACCGGCAGCATTTTGTCATAAATGCCAAAGCGTTCGGCATATTCGGCAACAAGCTTCATGCCCATATCTTGAGCGAGGCGTACGGTCATCAGATTGCGTGACTGTTCAATGCCATAGCGAAGTGTTGATGGCCCGGCAAATTTCCCGCTGTAATTCTTTGGCGCCCAAACGCCAAGGCTACCACCCTGGTCAACCGATATCGGGCCGTCTAAGACAACCGAAGCCGGGGTATATCCGTTATCCAGAGCAGCCGAATAGACAAATGGCTTGAAGGAAGAGCCTGGCTGACGCATTGCCTGCGTTGCGCGATTGAATTCTGACTGGGCAAAGGAAAAACCACCAACCATCGCAAGAACGCGCCCGGTATGCGGATCCATTGCCACAGCGCCGCCTTCAATCTTGGGAATTTGATGCAAATCAAATTCGGTATCGCTGCCGTCCTTCTTCTGGACGAATACGACATCACCGACCTTGAACACGTCCCCAAGTGATTTTGCACTGGTGCGTTTTACACCATCTATAACGCGGAAAGCCCACTTGATATCGTCAGCAGCAATAGTTCCCTGCTTACGTTCCTGCACGACTTTGCCGGATGCATCCAGCTCCGGTCGCAAGCCGATTGTTGCCCGTTGCGGAGTCACGTCAAGAATGACCGCAAGGTGCCAATCGGGAACGTCCGAAAACTCTTTTAGATCGGCAAGCGGGACACCCCAATCGCCTGCCGTCGAAATCGTTTTATATGCACCGCGATAACCTTTGGCTTCATCAAATTTGAAGAGACCCTGCTGCAATGCGGCGCGCGCCTGAACCTGCATTTTCGGATCGAGCGTTGTACGCACAGAAAGTCCACCCTCATAGAGAGCGTTTTCGCCATAACGCTGAATGATCTGTCGGCGCACTTCTTCAGTAAAATATTCGGACGCAAACAGGTAATTGCCCGTATGGCGCGGCGTCACGCCCAAGGGTTCATTCTTCGCTTCCTTGGCTTCTTCCGCTGTCACATAGCCATTTTCCGCCATGCGATCGATAACCCAGTTGCGCCGTTCTATTGCGCGGTCAGGCTGACGGAAGGGATGGTAGTTGGAAGGCCCTTTTGGAAGGGCTGCAAGATAAGCTGCCTGCGCAATAGTCAGTTCATTGACCGACTTGTTGTAGTAGGTCAGCGCCGCACCGGCGATACCGTAGGAATTCAGCCCGAAGAAAATCTCGTTGAGATAAAGCTCGAGAATCCGGTCTTTGGAATAGGCCTGCTCAATGCGGAATGAGAGAATAGCTTCCTTGACCTTTCGACCAATGGTCTGATCGTTGCTGAGAAGGAAGTTCTTTGCCACCTGCTGGGTGATGGTGGAAGCACCCACTGGCCGGCGTGATCCCCAATTTTGAATGTTTACAACGATGGCACGCGCCAAGCCGCTAATATCAACACCCGGATGCTGGTAGAAATTCTTGTCTTCGGCAGAGATAAACGCCGCCTTTACACGGTCTGGAACAGCCTGAATCGGCAAATATAACCGGCGCTCGCGGGCAAACTCAGCCATAAGCTGGCCATCCGATGAGTGAACCCGCGTCATGACAGGAGGTTCATATTTTGCCAAAACTTCGTAGTCGGGCAAATCTTTCGAAATACTCACAACATAAAGCGCAACACCCGCTGCACCAAGCAACGCCATAACGGTGCCGATTCCGAAAAAATATCCGATCAAGCGTATCATGTGTATCCGGAATCCATTTTACCCAGTTGGCGTTTAACGTCGCTGCACTTGTACTTATGCAGGTCGTGTTGCGGAAAACACCAACCCCCGAAGGGTTTTCCATATCCAGCAGTACATTAGCGAACGCCGGATGTTGCTGACGCAATTGGGCGACAAATGTGACAAAGGCAAGGACAACCCGTGTGCGTTCACAATTTAAATACTAATTGTGGAGTTTCAGCAACGCACACGCAGGAGGAAGCCGCATACTAGTTGAGCGCGCCCGCAGTCTTCAAGCTAGAGAATTCAGCCACAGCCGTGGCTAATCGTGTTGCAACATGCGTGCGCCAAGCGGGATCAAGCATGAGTTTTTCATCTTCCGCATTGGAAAGGTAACCGATTTCAACCAACACCGATGGCACATCTGGCGCACGCAGTACCTGAAATCCTGCGAATCTATGCGGATTATTGATCATGTTGACGTCTTTTTTGAGCGAACTGACCACGCTTTTGGCGAAGCTCAGCGAAAAATTGTGGGTTTCGCGTCGCGTCAGATCCATAAGAATGTCGGCAATTTCCGGAGTTTCATTATCAAATGCAATACCGGCCACCGCATCGGCGCGGTTTTCGCGGTCCGCCATGGCACGCGATTCGGCATCGGAAGCCTTGTCCGAAACGGTGTAAACTGTTGCGCCTCGAATATTGCCTCGATTGATCGTATCCGCATGCAACGAAATAAACAGATCCGCTTCATATTGGCGCGCAATGCGAACCCGCTCGGTCAATCGCAAGAATGTATCGTCGTTCCGCGTCATTTCGATGCGTAACCCCGGTATTTTAGCAAGCTCCTCACGCAGCTGCTGCGCGAACATTAGCGTTACATTCTTTTCCATGATGCCGCTTGCGCTCTCGGCTCCACTATCAATACCTCCATGTCCGGGATCTATGACGACAGTAAAGGGCTTTGGCGCATTGCTCGTTTGGTCAGGCGTAGCCCCGGCAATTCGGTCACCCTTCGAGGTACTTTCCGTGGAGGACGTTGTTGCATTTTGCGTTTTCAGATCTTCTGCAAACTGCCTATCGGAGGATGCGACGAGATCAGCAACAAGTCGATATCCGGGGCTACTGTCATTCTTGATGACGTCGATACGCTCAACGGAAAATGGCCCTTTGAGCGAAAAAATGAGACGCGCACGTTCCGCATCAAGCATTCCGTAGCGCACATCATCAACGAGTCCATGCGGCTCGACGGATTTCCTGTCAAAGGCAAAAACGGTCTTGGGCAAATCAACGACAAGCCTATGGGGATGCTCGAGCAGCATTGTCGATATATCCGGTTCGCTATCAAAATTGATAACAACGCGCGTGCGCAGTTCGTCGCCAGCCACCTGAAATGTTAGCGCAGCCAGGCCATCCGAAGCATAAGAGCTTCCATTTGCTTGTATCAGAACAAGCAAACTCGCAAGCGCGGCCAAAATTATCCGACAGATCACATTCATCTCTCTACCGATCGGGACCGGGCAGTGAAACATTCCCGCAGGCGCCTCTTCTGTATCAGATCAAGCATATGCTTGCACCCCACAGGTGCGACACTACTAGAATGAATAGGTAGGGAATCATGGTTAATAATGTCTTAGGGTGACGCGTTCCTGACACCAGAATGACACGATTATGAAGAAGCTCTTGTCAGAAGGCAGCACACCTCCTAAAAGCAAAGATGGGTTTGCTTCATGCCCCCTGGAATCAGGAACTTTAATGTCTTGGCTAATGACCGATGACAAGAGGTACATGATCTGGAGTGGCGAGAGCGATATTCGCTGTAGCTGACCGAACAAGAATTTGGCGCGAGCGGACAGGGATTGTCTGTAGCGCTTTATGTGAACGGCAGATCACCCGGACAAAGGTGTATCGCGCCAGCCCTATCAAGGGTGTTACCGCATGGTGCAGAAATCTTTGATTTTTGAATCATGCAGAATCTTAAGTTTGTTACTGCGTCCTTAGTGCGTTTAAAGGCGCACGACACAGTAACGGGTCGGCACAGCGTGAAAAACGTGCCATTCATGAGGTCGTTTCGTCAGGAACAGGAATGTTTGAAACAAACAGTATTATAATCGGCTTGCAAGCCGCGCCTGCCCGAGGGCAGCTCCGCGCGACGCCGGTTCTGTCTGTTCCTGCGAACTTTAATATATCCGGCAAATGTGAACACCCTGCGCCAGGAGCCCCATGGGCGTCCTTGCTGTTTGGCGTTGCCAGCATTTCAGCCGGGGAGAACAGATATAATGTCGGACAAAATGCTAATCGACGCCTCCCACCAGGAGGAAACACGGGTTGTCGTGGTTCGCGGCAATCGAATTGAAGAATTTGATTTCGAATCTGAACATAAGAAACAAATTAAAGGCAATATTTATCTGGCGCGGGTTACGCGTGTAGAGCCATCTCTCCAGGCAGCCTTTGTTGAGTATGGCGGCAATCGCCATGGTTTTCTTGCGTTCAGCGAAATCCATCCGGACTACTATCAGATTCCTGTTGCCGACCGTCAGGCGCTTATCGAAGCGGAAGCTGAAGCGGCCAGTCAGGATGAAGATCACGAAGAAAATGCTTCTGAACAACGGACACGTGATCGCAATGATCGCGGTTCGCGCAATCGTCGTCGTGGACGTCGTGGTTCGCGCCAAGGTGAAGACGGTACAAAGCTTGACGCTACAGAATCGGATGATGAAAACGCCCCCGCTGTTGATGCAGCTGAGGCAACTGATCAACCCTATGTCAATTTCGAAGACGGCAATGGTTCGGATGATGGTAACAGCCAGACGATGGCCGCAGCCGTTGATGCCGATGTCATTTCAGAAGCCGTCCAGTCAGATGTAGATGACGCATCTGATGATGAAGACAAAATCGTAGAATCGGAACACGGCGAAACCCGCACCAGACGTTCACGCAATCGTTCGAACGAAGACAAGGACGAGCCGCATGACGAGCTTGAGGAAGTCGAGTCCGTTGGAGCGGAAGACGCGATGGAAGAAGTTCCAACGCATCAGCGCTTTCAGCGCCGTCAGTATAATATTCAGGATGTTATCAAGCGCCGCCAGATTTTGCTGGTGCAGGTCGTCAAGGAAGAGCGCGGCAACAAGGGTGCGGCCCTTACAACATATCTCTCGTTAGCCGGTCGCTATTCTGTACTTATGCCAAATACTGCGCGCGGTGGCGGCATTTCGCGTAAGATCACCAGCATACAGGATCGCAAGCGTCTCAAGGATATTGTCAAGGATCTGGAAGTACCCAAAGGCATGGGTGTTATCCTGCGCACGGCCGGTGCCATGCGTACCAAGCCTGAAGTCAAGCGCGATTATGAATATCTGATGCGCCTTTGGGAAAATGTCCGCAGCCTGACGCTGGCCTCCAGTGCGCCTACCCTCGTCTATGAGGAAGGTAGCCTGATCAAGCGTTCGATTCGAGATCTTTACAATAAAGACATTACCGAAATTCAGGTCGCCGGTGAAAATGGCTATCGTGAAGCCAAGGATTTCATGCGCATGCTTATGCCGAGCCATGCGAAGGTTGTGCAGCCCTATCGTGAGATGACCCCGATCTTTGCACGCAATGGAATTGAGGCACAGCTCGACCGTATGCTGCAACCGCAGGTCACATTGAAATCGGGCGGCTATATCATCATCAATCAGACGGAAGCTCTGGTTGCGATCGACGTCAATTCCGGACGTTCGACCCGCGAGCACTCGATCGAAGACACCGCTCTACAGACCAATCTTGAAGCGGCAGATGAAATAGCCCGTCAGTTGCGCCTGCGCGATCTTGCCGGTCTCATTGTCATCGATTTCATCGACATGGAAGAGAACCGCAACAATCGTGCTGTTGAGAAGCGGATGAAGGATTGTCTCAAAGACGATCGTGCCCGCATTCAGGTTGGGCGCATCTCGCATTTCGGATTGCTCGAAATGTCCCGCCAGCGTATCCGCGCCAGTGTTCTTGAAAGTACAACACAGGTTTGCGCCATGTGCGGCGGCACGGGACATGTTCGTTCTGCTTCGTCAATTGCGCTTCATGTGATGCGTTCAATTGAGGAATATCTGCTGCGTCATTCGCAGAACAACATCATTGTCCGCACGACAGTTGCAACAGCACTTTATGTGTTGAACCAAAAACGTCAGAACCTTGCTGATCTTGAATCCCGTTTTGGACTGACGATCAGTATTGAAGCCGATGACAGTGTCGGGGCTCAGCATTTCGCTATTGATAAAGGCTCGTTGGCAGTTGGGCCAATTGTGCCCCACTCGGAACAGCAAGCCCTTGCGATTGCTGATGATTTTGATGAAAGCGACCCAGTCATTGAGGAAATTGATGACGAAGGCGAGACAGCATCAACTGAAACAGCGCGTTCTGAAGATGATGCATCCCGTAAGCGTAAGCGTAAGCGTCGGCGTCGTGGTGGCCGTGATCGTCATGAAAATGCCGGTTCTGAACAAAATGAACTGTCAGTTGGCGAAGATGACTCCGACGACACAGAGCAACCACCTGTAGAGGGTGAAAATGCTGCTCAAGCCGCAGCCCGCGAAGAAGAAAACGAGCGTCGCAAGAAGCGTCGGCGCGGACGTCGCGGCGGGCGCAAGAACAAGCGTTTTGAAGACGGTGACAACGCGGCTCTTGGCGTTGCAAATGCTGTACCGGATGCCGAGCCTGTATTCGTCTCCATCCCCCTCCCTGACTTTTCCAAAGCCAAACTTGCGGATGTTTCAGCCGTAATCGCCGAAGCGCCTGTCGTCACACCGGAAGTCTCAGAAGTAGTAACTTCCGAGGTAGTTCCAGTTGTGGAAGCACCTGCCAAGGCACCGGCGAAGCGTCGTTCACGAACCAAAGCCAGCGCTGAAAAAGCCGAGGTCGTTTCCGCTGAAGCCTCTGTAGCTGTCGAGGAGCCTGTAGAAGCCCCGGCTAAGCCCAAGCGTGCTCCGCGTAAATCTACCAAAAAGGCTAAGGCTGCTGATGTTGTCGAGGCAACTGTCGCAGAACCTGCGGTAGAGGTAACAGAGCCACAAGTCGAACCGGCACCTGAACCAGTAGCTGAAGTTGCTCCTTCACCGAAGAAAGTTGATGACAGCACGCCAGTCATCACCTCGAGCGGAAAAGACAAAAAGTCCGAAAGTGAGCCGGCCCCCAAAAAAGGTTGGTGGCAGAAGAAGGGTTTCTTCTAAGCATCGCTAAATAGTTGAACATGAAAAACCGGCTCCCTGCCGGTTTTTCATTGCCAGTAACATACCCATTCTTGACCACATAAACCGTCTTTTCACATTTCGAGGAGCTTTTAGAAGCTCTCTTTCTTTCAAGGATCGATTTGGGTACGAATAGACATGATCGTATTGCAAAAGACAGTTTCGTTTGGGCCTTTCGCAAAATTGTTGCGTGGAACCATCGCCGCAATTTCCGCCAGCGCACTTTGCCTTGTTCAATCTGGTGATTCGCTCGCTCAATCCTCCTCCGTGCCGATTGTTCGTGATGCGGAGATAGAGGCCTTGGTGACGGACTATGCCACGCCCATAATCAAGGCGGCTGGCCTTGGCAAACAATCTATAAAAATAGTGCTGGTTAATAGTCCCAGTTTCAACGCTTTTGTCGATGGGCGACGTATTTTTATCAATACAGGCGCTCTTCTGGAGGCAGAGACACCCAATGAAATTATTGGAGTGCTGGCCCATGAGACAGGTCATCTGGCCGGTGGCCATCAGTTCAAGTTGCGGGAACAACTAGCAGCCGCAAAGACAATGGCGGTCGTTGCCGGCTTGCTTGGCATTGGTGCTGCAATTGCCGGTGCAGCCAGCAAACAAAGTGGTTTGGCGCAGGCCGGTGGTGGCATTGCTATGGGCGCTCCTGAAGCTGCAATGCGCAATTTGCTGAATTATCAACGCACCGAGGAAATGGCTGCTGACCGCTCAGCCATTACATATCTGGCAAATACCGGGCAATCTGCGAAAGGCATGTTGACGACATTTGAACGTTTTTCAAATGCTCTGTCTCTGACCGGGACACGTGTTGATCCATACCGGATCAGTCACCCTATGCCGCGTGAGCGTATCGCCAATCTTGAAACATTGGCACGGGCAAGTCCGGATTTTGACAAGAAGGACAGCCCCACCCTGCAACAAAGGCATGACCTGATGCGGGGCAAAATTGCCGCCTATACGAGCGGAGGTGCGCGCGTTCTCCAGACATTCCGCAAGGACCCGACAAATATTGGCGCGCGCTATGGCGACACCATTGCTACATTTCTGAATGGTTCTACGGACTCTGCGCTGGGCAAGATTGATGCTCTTATCAAACAGCAGCCAAAGAATCCTTATTTTGAGGAAATCCGCGGTGAAATATTGCTCAAGCAGAAAAAGCTTGATCAGGCAGCGCAGGCTTTTCAGAGGGCTGGCAGTCTCGATCCGAGAAAATCGAGCCTGATCCGGATGAATTACGGTCGCACGCTCATGCTTACGGGAAAACCTGACAAACTTAAAACTGCGGTAAACGAGTTGAAGGCCAGCATCAGTCGTGATCGTGAATCTCCGACAGGCTATGCCTATCTGGCGCAAGCCTACGGACAGCTTGGCGATGCAGCGCGGTCTGACTTGGCGAGTGCCGAGGAAAAATACTATTCCGGAAAAATCCAAGACGCTCAAATCTTTGCGATCCGCGCCCAACGCGCCTTGCAAAAGGGATCGCCTGAGTGGATACAGGCGCAAGATATTATCAATGCCAAGCGCAGTAAGAGCAAATGATCTGCCAAAGCAGAAATTCTGCGACTGGAATGAAAAGGACAGATAGATGACAAAAGCCCCACTTATCGCCATTGCCGCCGGGCTTATCGGACTAGGCGCTTTGGCGCTTGGCTATCAGGCTGGCCGCTCGGAAGTGGCGCTTGCTACGCCAGTGGCCGTTACAGCCCCGGTAATTGACAGGACCGAGATTGAGGGAATTGTCAGGAATTATCTGATCAACAATCCTGAAGTCATGATTGAAGTTCAGACGGCTCTTAATGATAAGCAGGAAGCAGCCCAGCAGGCAGCTTCTACAGAAATCATCAGTGAAAATAACAACAAGATTTTTCAATCGCCAATGGATGCCGTTTTCGGCAATCCAAGTGGCGACGTAACTATTGTAGAGTTCTTCGACTATAATTGCGGCTACTGTAAAAAGGCCCTGCCCGACATGGACGCTCTTCTTAAGAGCGACACCAATCTACGTTTCGTGATGAAAGAGTTTCCAATCCTTGGTCCTGATTCCACACGGGCCCATCTCGTTGCCAAGTCCTTTAAAACACTGATGCCGGAAAAATATCTCGAGTTCCACCGCGATCTTCTTGGTGCTGAAGGGCGCGCGACAGAAGAATCCGCGATGGCAATCGCTGTCAAACTTGGCGCCGACGAGGCCAAAATGCGTGAAACGATGAAGCAACCCGAAATTGCCAATGCCTTCCGCACCAATTACGAATTGGCACAGAAACTGAGCATAACGGGTACGCCCTCCTACATTATCGGCAATGAAGTGGTCCCGGGAGCACTCGGAGCGGACGCATTGGCGGAGAAAATCAGCCACATTCGCAACAAATAATTGTTGCTTCTTGCCAAAAACGAATTGTGGACAAGCAATAAGGCCTATTTGCAGGCTTTCCGCGTGGCCATAAGCCGTCTATATGGGACCAGTACCTTTCAACCTGCCCGGTAAACATGAAACAGCAAGTCTTCATCCTCAACGGCCCAAATCTCAACATGCTGGGAAAGCGTGAGCCTGGGATATATGGCGCTACGACATTGAGCGATATCGAGGCTATGTGCCGGGCCGAGGGCGAGGTTCTTGGTGTTGATATCGAGTTTCGCCAGTCCAATCACGAAGGCGATCTTGTGAACTGGATTCAGGAAGCAGGAGAGCGTCGTGCTCTGGTGCTGATAAATCCAGCAGCCTACACGCATACTTCCATCGCCCTACACGATGCTATTCGTGCCGCCGGGGTTATTTTGGTGGAAGTTCATATTTCAAACATTCACGCGCGCGAGTCCTTCCGCCATCACTCTTACATTTCCTCTTTGGCCAAAGGGGTGCTATGTGGCTTCGGGGTTGATGGCTACATCATGGGTCTACGCGCACTCGTCAAGCTGGCGCCACAATAATCGGCATTCGCCAAACAGCAATAAGGGGCTTGAAAAAGCATGGCTACCAAAACCAACGGGATCGATAAGGTCATGATCCGCGATCTCGCGGAAATCCTGAACGAGACGGACCTGACAGATATTGAGATTGAGCAGGGTGATCTTCGCATTCGCGTGTCGCGGCAGATAACAATGCAGGCAAGCGCTCCTGTTTACGCGCAGGCCCAAGCACCTGTAGCAGTTGCACCCGCCGCTTCTGTAGCAGCGCCCGCCGCTCCGGCCAGCGACCCGCTAAAGAATGCTGTTCCTTCCCCAATGGTGGGTACAGTCTACCTGTCACCAGCCCCTGGAGCCCGCACCTTCATCGAGGTTGGCACGCAGGTCAAGGAAGGCCAAACATTGCTGATCATCGAAGCCATGAAGACGATGAACCAGATTGCTTCGCCCCGCGCCGGCACGGTTACCTCGATCCTCGTTTCAGACAGCCAGCCGGTTGAGTATGGCGAGTTTCTGGTCGTTATCGAATAGACGGAACCGTTATTAGATCGAGAGCGCAATGTTTCAGAAAATACTCATAGCCAATCGTGGTGAAATTGCCCTGCGCGTACTTCGTGCATGCAAAGAACTCGGTATTCAGACGGTTGCCGTCCACTCCACGGCTGATGCGGATGCAATGCATGTACGCCTTGCAGATGAAAGCGTCTGTATTGGCCCGCCCCCATCGCGCGATAGCTATCTGAATATTCATCAGATCGTTGCTGCCTGCGAAATTACGGGCGCGGATGCAATTCATCCCGGTTATGGCTTTCTTTCGGAGAATGCAAAATTCGCCGAAATTCTTGAAGCGCATAATATCACCTTCATCGGCCCTACCGCGGCCCATATCCGCATCATGGGTGATAAGATCGAAGCCAAGCGCACCGCAAAGCGTCTTGGCATTCCGGTCGTCCCCGGTTCTGATGGCGGCGTGACCGATGATGTCGAGGCGGCACGTATTTGCGCTGAAATCGGTTATCCGGTCATCATCAAGGCTTCGGCTGGTGGTGGTGGTCGCGGCATGAAGGTCGCGCTCAACGAGGACGAGCTTTCAGTTGCTCTGTCGACTGCACGTTCCGAAGCTGGCGCAGCTTTTGGCGATGATGCGGTCTACATTGAAAAATACCTACAGAAGCCACGCCATATCGAAGTTCAAATCATGGGCGATGGTTTTGGCAACGCAGTTCATTTGGGCGAGCGCGATTGTTCGTTGCAACGTCGCCACCAGAAGGTATGGGAAGAAGCAAACTCTCCTGCCCTGAATTCCGATGCACGCGAAAAGATCGGTATGATCTGCGCCAATGCGATGGCTGATATGGGATATCGTGGTGCTGGCACGATTGAGTTCCTCTATGAAAACGGCGAGTTCTATTTCATTGAAATGAACACACGGCTTCAGGTGGAGCACCCGGTGACTGAAGCCATTACCGGCATTGATCTTGTTCACGAACAAATCCGCGTTGCTTCGGGTGGCGGTCTTTCGGTAAAGCAGGAAGATATCCGTTTTTCCGGCCATGCCATTGAATGCCGAATTAATGCGGAAGATCCCCGTAGCTTCACACCGTCTCCTGGCAAGATCACCCATTGGCATACGCCAGGTGGTCTCGGTATCCGCGTGGATTCGGGGGTCTATACCGGTTATAAAATCCCGCCCTATTACGACAGCCTTATCGGCAAGCTGATCGTTCATGGTCGAAACCGCGTCGAGTGCATGATGCGACTTCGCCGTGCTCTTGACGAATTCGTCGTCGATGGCGTGAAAACGACGCTGCCTCTGTTTCAGGATTTGATCAATAATCCTGACATTGCCAATGGCGATTATGATATTCACTGGCTGGAAAAATACCTGGCTGGCGATACTCCAGAAGCAGCCGAAGAATAGTCCAAGGCACTACCAATGGCGGGGCAAAACCCGGACACTAGACTTACACTGGACCCCGAATTGCTGCTTCGCGCTTATGCAACCGGGGTCTTTCCCATGGCCGAAGAGGCAGACAATCCGGAAATATTCTGGGTAAGACCCGAAAAGCGTGGCATTATCCCGCTTGAAAACTTCCATGTCTCTCGCAGCCTTCGCAAGACAGTGCGTAAGGCGATATTCGACATTCGCTACGATACGGATTTCGAAGGCGTCATTGATGGCTGTGCAAGTGGTAGTGGCGAACGTGCACGCACTTGGATCAACCAACCAATCCGCGACGCTTATGGCAAGCTGTTCAAGCTCGGTTTTTGCCACACTGTCGAGGCATGGCGTGATGACAGGCTTGTCGGCGGATTGTATGGGATATCGCTCGGCTCCGCATTCTTTGGCGAAAGCATGTTCTCACGTGAGCGTGATGCCTCAAAAGTCTGCCTCGTGCATCTGGTCAGCCATCTGATCGAGAAGAACTTCACCCTTCTCGATACGCAGTTCACCACCAATCATCTCGAAACCTTTGGCGCCGTGGAAGTACCGCGCCGACAATATCAGAAGATGCTGGAGAACGCCCTCTCCCAACCCGCAGAGTTTTGACGGCAAAAATATTTGCATTACAGAGTAGGGTTTATAGTTTTTCATTCGTTCTTTGATTGGGAATGAACCCAATAGGAGAATTCTTATGCAAATCAATGCTTATTTGAATTTCGATGGAAAATGCGAAGAGGCTTTCAAATTCTATGAAAGTGTCCTTGGCGGCAAGATCGAAGCGATTATCCGTTATGATGAAATGCCGGAGGGCGGAGACTTTCCGCCTGAATCGGCAAAGAACGTCATGCACGCCTTATTGACCATTGGTGACAACGTTTTGATGGGCTCAGATGCACCCCCGCCCTATTTCCAAAAGGCGCAGGGAATGACTGTAGCAATCAATGTCGATACACCAGAAGAAGCCAAACGTCTGTTTGCAGATTTGTCAAAAGATGCAGAAGCCATAATGATGCCGCTTGGCGAGACATCGTGGGCACAGCAATTTTCCATGTTTACAGATCGATTTGGTACACCGTGGATCGTTAACTGCGCGAAACCGATGTAAACCACATAACATGAAATCAGCTTTTGTCGGGCGCAGGTATGTCCGACTTCTGCTTGCATGATTTTAGCCAGACATCATAGACTGGGTGCTCGACAGCGTTCAGCCCCGGGCTATCTGCAAACATCCAGCCGGAAAAAATCTTGCGAATTTTCCGGTCGAGGGTGATTTCATCGACTTCAACAAAAGTATCGGTCTTGGGGGTTTCCGTGTCCGGGCGTGTATAGCAAACGCGCGGAGTCAACTGCAGCGCACCAAATTGAACCGTCTCGTTGATGTAAACGTCAAAGGTTGTAATCCGGCCAGTGATCTTGTCGAGTCCCGAAAACACCGCAATTGGATTTGCAATCTTTTCTTGGGCCAACCCCGTAGCTGGGAAGCTCGCAAATGCAGCGATGCCCGCAAAAAGTCCACTGACAATTTGACCTCTGGAAAAGGGGAAGAACTGGGTGGGACGGGTCATTTCACTTCCGGTTTAGCGGGTATGATGAGGAATAGGATTCCTCCCCGTCGATAAAGATCAATTGTGGCGACAAAAAATCCGCCACGTGGTCTGATTTTAGCATTCGCATTCAAACTGTCCGGCAACCGGAAGGGACGCAAATGTCAAACTTGCTTCCCAGAGCAATTCCAGCAAACGTGGGAACCGGTTTTGCGTCCGGAATTGCGTAAAAAACAGAGAGATAGAGCATTGAAGGCGACTCCATTTTCGTCGACAATGCTCTAGTTGCCGGGTGTCCAAGCGTCATAATCGCCAGTAACGGTGGGACGATTATCGCCATGGGCGATCGAACCCTTTGGCCGGTATGCCGCAGAAGATCCCGTCAAATTCTGCTGATGATTCTTTTCCCACGGATGTGGCTGGTAATCTTCCTGAGAAGGCGCCGTCGCAACGCGGTGATGCATCCATCCATGCCATCCGGCAGGAATGGCGGACGCCTCTGCATATCCATTATAAATCACCCAGCGGCGCTTACGGCCCTCTGAATCGAAGGTACCTTCATAGTAAACATTACCAAACTGGTCTTCGCCAACCTTCGTGCCCTTGCGCCACGTAAAGAAACGCGTGCCGATGGTCTGGCCGTTCCACCATGTGAAAATCTGGGTAATGAGGTTTTTCATGGCAATCCTGCTTGCAACGAAGTCGTTTTGTTACCGGGTTTATGGCCGTATCATTGGCTGATAGCAAGGGTCAAGTTGACGCTGGACCCACTTGTAGTTTCAACTTGAAGCCGGCATGAGATTTCTCGAAACCCAGCCGCTCATAAAAACGGTGGGCATCCTGCCTCTGATTGTTCGATGTCAATTGCGCCGAATTTGCTCCACGTTCCTGTCCGATTTTCAGGCAATGTGTAATCAACAGCCCTCCAATACCCTTGCCGCGCATGTCGGCACGGGTTTGAACCGCTTCAATGATCATGCGACGACTTCCACGACCGGTAAGTGACGTGATGAGGGTAATTTGGGCTGTCGCCACGACTTCACCATTTAAGACACCGGCGATGAGAAGATCGTTCGGGCTATTCTGGATAGTAGTAAATGCGGCGTGATATGCAGCAAAAAAGGCGCGATCTGTCGTATCGTCATGACCACCGATCGGATCGTCCGCAAATAAAGCGACAAGTGCGGGTAAGTCCTCAATAGTCGCTTCTCGAAAGACCACATTACTTTCAATACTCATGGTGCCAGTTCATATCCTGTCAGAGATTTTTCAAGCACGATCACTGATATGCCGGAGTTGGGCTGTCCCCAATCGTCGATACGAGTGCTGGTTTTTTCGAAACCCCTGCCCTCATAAAACTCAATTGCATTCTGATTTCTGTCTATCACTTCTAACTGCAAAGCAAATACACCAGGAAACGCGCTCTCTACTTCAGCAAGCAGCAACGATCCGACACCTTTTTTCTGGTGCTCAGGATGCACATACAGCTGATGGAGGAATGAAAGCTTGTGATCTCTTTGTGAAGCATAGGCCATGCCGAGAATGTCTGCCCCATCATCCGCGATGATGAATTCTGAATAAGGCTTGGCAAGATTGCGCTTCAACGCATCTATTGAATGCCATTGGCCCGTTATGGAATTGACCTTTTCAACCCCATAAATATCGTCATAAGTGGCGTGCCATGTCTCGACCAGCAAGTCACGGACTGCATCCAGATCTTCCTTGGTTGCACTACGAACCCACATTTACTCGCTGATCCCCAGCTTGGCCTTGACGAGATCGCTTAGAACCTGTGGATTGGCCTTGCCGCCAGTCGATTTCATAACCTGCCCGACAAACCAGCCGGCAAGGCTTGGCTTGGCCTTTGCCTGCTCGACCTTTTCCGGATTGGCAGCAATAATTTCATCAACAGCTTTTTCGATAGCGCCGGTATCTGTGACCTGCTTCATGCCACGGCTCTCAACAACTTCCCGCGGATTTCCACCCTCGTTCCAGATGATTTCAAAAAGGTCCTTGGCAATTTTGCCGGATATAACACCTTCTTTGATAAGATCGATTATCGCGCCAAGCTGGTCAGGAGAAACCGGTGACTCGTCAATGCTCTTGCCAGCCTTGTTCAATGCACCAAGAAGATCATTGATCACCCAGTTTGCCGAGAGCTTGCCGTCCCTGCCCTTTGCAACTGCTTCATAATAATCGGCAATTGCTTTTTCGGTAACAAGGATAGAGGCGTCGTAAACAGACAGGCCAAGACTGGAGACCAGCCGCGCCTTTTTGTCATCAGGCAGCTCTGGCAAATCAGCCTTTAACGCATCGACATAGGCCTGCGTAAATTCCAGCGGCAGCAAATCAGGATCCGGGAAATAGCGGTAATCATGCGCCTCTTCCTTGGAGCGCATGGAGCGTGTTTCGCCCTTTGCCGGATCAAACAGGCGGGTTTCCTGATCAATGGAGCCACCATCTTCCAGGATTGCGATCTGGCGGCGTGCTTCATACTCGATAGCCTGACCAACGAAGCGGATCGAATTGACGTTTTTGATCTCGCAACGCGTACCGAACTCACCACCGGGCTTGCGCACGGAAACATTAACGTCAGCGCGCATGGAGCCTTCATCCATATTGCCGTCACAGGTCCCTAGATAGCGCACGATCGTGCGTAGCTTGGTCAGATAGGCCTTGGCTTCGTCTGAGGAGCGCATATCCGGCTTGGATACGATTTCCATCAGGGCAACGCCGGAGCGGTTTAAATCCACATAGGACATTGTGGGGTTCTGGTCATGCAGTGACTTGCCCGCATCCTGTTCCAGATGCAGGCGCTCAATGCCGATTTCAATGTCTTCAAACTCGCCTTTTTTATCGGGCCCGACCGAAATGATCATTGTGCCTTCGCCGACGATTGGCTGCTTGAACTGTGATATCTGATAGCCCTGTGGCAAATCTGGATAGAAGTAATTCTTCCGGTCAAATACGGATTTCAGATTGATCTGTGCTTTAAGGCCAAGACCGGTGCGGATTGCCTGACGTACGCACCATTCATTGATGACGGGAAGCATACCGGGCATGGCAGCATCCACCAGCGAAACATTCTCGTTAGGGCCTGCGCCGAATGTAGTAGATGCACCGGAAAACAGTTTTGAATTGGACGTTACCTGGGCATGGACTTCCATGCCGATGACGATTTCCCAATCGCCTGTGGCACCTGAAACAAAACGCTTGGGTTCGGGCGTGCGGGTATCAACGAGAGTCATGCTGTTCTGTCGTTCCTGACTGAAAATATCTGAATAGTGGCTATTGCAATACGGCTTATGAGGCAAGTGATTCTGACGTTTTCAGCGCGGAAGTTTCGTATCTTTCCTCCTCTTCTATATAATTATACGCTTGAAATGTTCAATCTTGGCCAAGACCGCACCATCGATCACCCCGCAATTTTGGAGAAGAAACTATGATCATGCTTTTGCCCGCGCTAACCGTGCTCGCCGCCTTGGGAAGCGGCGTCATGGCTGGTCTTTTCTTCGCATTTTCCAGCTTCATCATGACGGCATTCTCAAAACTTCCACCCGAACAGGGCATCGCCGCCATGAATTCGATCAACGTCACAATTCTGAATGCCACATTCAGCATCGCCTTCTTCGGCACTGCTCTGCTGTGTGTCGCGCTCGGCATTGTCAGCATCTTGCGCTGGGCAGATTCGGGTTCTGCATGGCTACTCTTGGGCAGCGCGCTCTATTTGATCGGCATTATCGTAGTGACCATAGTGTTTAACGTACCGCTAAATGACGCGCTACAGGCCACATCTCCTGCGACGACAGAAGGTTCGGCCTTGTGGACGCGCTATCTTGCCGAATGGGTATCATGGAATCATATCCGCACCCTTGCAGGCATGGGATCGTTGATTGCATTCATTCTGGCATATGGGAAACTGGTTGCCGCCTGAGAATACGCACAATGGGACCTGAGAGCACATACACAAACCTCTTTGACAGCCTGTTTGTGCATCTTTATATAACCATCACCCTTGATGGAGTTTTTATGTCCAATCAGTCTGAGTCCCGCTAAAGCCCCGGCTTCGTTGAAGTCAGGGGCATGAAAACAGGAGCCCCGCGCCAATTCAAACCGGCTGCGGACGTGTTCTCATGGGCAATATTGCCCGTTTTCCGGGACTTATCAAAATGGACATTTCGCGCGACGAACAGCGCATTCTTCACTTGCTCGCTCAAGGTGGCAAAATTCTGCTTGAAAAGGACGAGCGCAAGACCATCCTGGACATCATTTGCCTGACCCGCGATGGTGCTCGGTTCACAGCCTGCGATTTAAGGCTGTTTCGAAAACTGAAACAAAAGAAAGCAATCGCCTCTTCTGGTGGCGGACCATATCGGGTAACGCGGCGGGGCCTGCAATTGGTCCGGTCAGAACTCGACAATCGATGAGAGTGGCTGGCGGCGGCAGAAAGCCGTCGCCAGCGCTTTTACGTCACCTGCAAGCCCTTGAAGGGCTATTTTTCAGTGATTCCCGATTCTTTTTTCACTCGAACATGGTGTATTCCCGTTGCAAATTGCTCTAAGAGAACCGCTTAACGCACAACGGAATTGATATTACTCATGGGTCTTTCCAATACAGTTCAGATCACGCCGGAACTCATCGCCTCGCACGGGCTGAAGCCGGATGAATATCAACGCATTCTCGATCTGATCGGACGCGAGCCCAGCTTCACCGAGCTTGGTATTTTCTCCGCTATGTGGAACGAGCATTGTTCGTATAAATCATCCAAGAAATGGCTTCGCACATTGCCGACCACCGGCCCACAGGTCATCCAGGGTCCCGGCGAAAATGCCGGGGTGGTCGACATTGGAGATGGTGACTGCGTGGTCTTCAAAATGGAAAGCCACAATCACCCGTCCTATATCGAGCCCTATCAAGGCGCAGCAACAGGTGTCGGCGGCATTTTGCGCGACGTATTTACCATGGGTGCCCGCCCGATTGCTGCAATGAATGCCTTGCGCTTTGGCGAACCTTCGCACCCCAAGACCCGCCACCTTGTATCCGGCGTCGTCGAAGGTGTTGGCGGCTATGGCAATTCCTTCGGTGTGCCAACATTGGGCGGAGAAGTGAACTTTGACGCACGCTACAACGGCAATATTCTGGTCAACGCTTTTGCTGCGGGTCTGGCCAAAACTGATGCGATCTTCCTGTCGGAAGCCAAGGGCGTTGGTCTTCCTGTCGTTTATCTCGGTGCAAAAACCGGACGTGACGGGGTTGGCGGCGCAACGATGGCTTCTGCCGAATTTGACGAGTCAATTGAAGAGAAGCGCCCAACTGTTCAGGTTGGTGACCCCTTTACTGAAAAGTGTCTGCTGGAAGCTTCACTTGAACTGATGGCTTCGGGCGCTGTTATCGCTATTCAGGATATGGGCGCCGCCGGCCTCACATGCTCCGCAGTCGAAATGGGTGCGAAGGGCAATCTTGGTATCGAGCTCATTCTCGACAAGGTGCCAGTGCGTGAAGAACGCATGACGGCCTATGAGATGATGCTTTCAGAAAGCCAGGAGCGTATGCTCATGGTTTTACGCCCTGAAAAGGAAGAAGAAGCGCAAGCCATTTTCAAGAAATGGGGGCTGGATTTTGCCATTGTTGGTCATACTACCGATGACCTTCGCTTCCGCGTTATCCATCAAGGTGAAGAAGTTGCAAATCTCCCCATCAAGGATTTGGGTGATCAGGCTCCGGAATATGACCGCCCTTGGATGGAGCCAGGGAAGCACGCTCCATTGCCCGCATCAAACGTCCCACAAGTTGAAGATTACGGCGCGGCACTGTTGCAGATGCTCAATTCGGCAGATTTGTCATCGCGCCGTTGGGTTTATGAGCAATATGATACGCTGATTCAGGGCAACTCGTTGCAGTTGCCGGGCGGCGATGCCGGTGTGGTGCGCGTCGAAGGCCATCCCACAAAGGCACTGGCATTCTCATCCGACGTAACGCCCCGCTATTGCGAGGCCGACCCTTACGAAGGTGGTAAGCAGGCAGTTGCCGAATGTTGGCGCAATCTGACGGCTGTTGGCGCGGAGCCTCTGGCTGCCACCGACAATCTCAATTTCGGCAATCCGGAACGCCCTGAGATTATGGGTCAGTTGGTCAAGGCTATTGGGGGTATCGGCGATGCTTGCCGTGCACTCGCCTTCCCCATCGTTTCTGGCAATGTTTCACTCTACAATGAAACAAATGGACAGGCGATCTTGCCAACGCCGACGATTGCCGGTGTTGGACTTATTCCAGACTGGTCCAAAACAGCCAAGATTGGCGGCATGTCAAATGGGAATATCCTGATTCTCATTGGCGCTGATGGCACTCACCTTGGACAGTCGATCTATCTGCGTGATCTTCATGGTCGCTCGGATGGCCCAGCACCCGCGGTTGATCTTGCCATCGAGAAACGCAATGGCGATTTCGTCCGCTCGGCTATACGCAATGGTCAGGTTACTGCCTGCCATGACTTGTCAGATGGCGGCCTCGCCATCGCTCTGGCGGAAATGTGCATGGCATCCGGCAAAGGCGCTTCAGTGGCGATTGGTGAAGATTTACCGCACGCCTTGCTTTTTGGTGAAGATCAGGCGCGGTACATCATCGCTGTTCCAGCCGACATGGCAAACTTCGTGACGCTTAATGCTGAAGGCTCCGGCATTCCGTTCCGCAAGCTCGGAAGCGTCGAAGGCAATGCATTGACGATCAGACAGTTGCTCTCCATATCAGTAGCAGACCTGACAAAAGCCCACGAATCGTGGTTCCCTGACTTTATGAGCGGTCCGGAAAACCAAAAAGATCAGGCCGCCTGAGGAGAATAACATATGGCAATGGACGCGCGTGATATCGAAAAAATGATTCAAGACGCCATTCCTGATGCAAAGATTACCATCCGCGATCTCGCGGGTGATGGCGATCATTATGCTGCTGAAGTTGTCGCTGAAAGCTTTCGTGGCAAGTCTCGCGTTCAACAGCATCAGATGGTTTATGATGCGTTGAAGGGCAATATGGGCGGCGTGCTACACGCCCTTGCCCTTCAGACGAGCATTCCGGAATAATTATTCCTAAGAACGGGCAAACTCCCAAGCTGACCTGTGCCATTGATGTTACCGTCACGAAAAAACGAGGCCAACCGGGAAGTTGATACGGTCACCAGCCTTGTTTTGCCAGAATTGAAGCGCTATTTGTTAGAAAAGATCAATTTGGGCCAATAATTGCGATTCGTCGTGTTTGGTAGGAAGGTTTGCCGAGATGAGCGGTATCAACGAATTTATCGACAATGAAGTGAAGAGCAATGATGTTGTGCTATTCATGAAGGGCACACCAGGATTTCCTCAATGCGGATTTTCGGGTCAGGTTGTTCAGATACTCGATTATATTGGCGTCGACTATAAGGGCGTGAACATCCTTACCTCTGATGAGTTGCGTCAAGGCATTAAAGAATACTCGAACTGGCCGACTATCCCGCAGCTCTATGTTAAGGGTGAATTTGTCGGCGGTTGCGATATCATTCGTGAAATGTTCCAGGCCGGTGAACTTCAATCCCTCTTCAGCGAAAAGGGCGTCGCCATAAAGGCCGCTTGATTACGCAATCAAATCAATCTGTTCCGCGCACTAGCGGAATTATATTCTAAAGGTGTCGGACACACCGACGCCTCTATCATTATTCAGGGTCCACAAAGATTCCAAGGATGACAGTTCAGCCGTGTCATTTTCAAGCTATCAATCAATGACTTTTTAAGGCGTTGATCGGTTACCTGAACGTCACTTCTCCGCCTGTTAGCCTTGAGCTTTGGTGGCAGCGCTTGCAGGTTCAAAATGACTACCCACTCAAAATTAAATCTCAAACTTGGCGGTATGACCAAGATTGAGTTTATCGCAATGATGGCTGCGCTGATGGCGCTCAATGCCCTTGCTATCGACATCATGCTGCCCGGCCTTCAGGAAATCGGCGCCAGTCTTGGAGTGGCCAGCGAAAATCACCGGCAATATGTGATCTCGGCCTATCTGATGGGTTTTGCTGTCTCGCAGCTATTCTACGGTCCTCTTTCTGACCGCTTTGGTCGCCGCAAACCTATGTTTGTTGGTTTGACCATCTATATCTTGTCAGCGATTGCCTGTGTGTTTGTACCGAGTTTCGCTACATTGCTCGCATTCCGATTACTGCAAGGCATAGGATCGGCAGCAACGCGCGTCATTACGATCTCAATCGTTCGTGACGTGTATGGCGGACGCATGATGGCAGAAGTCATGTCTTTGATCATGATGGTCTTCATGGTCGTCCCCGTTATTGCTCCGGGGACCGGCCAAACAGTCATGTTATTTGGAAACTGGCATCTGATCTTCATTTTCATGGCAGCTATGGCGGCCGCGGTGATGTTCTGGGTCCATATCCGTTTACCGGAGACACTTGATCCTGCAGATGTGCGACCCTTTACATTGAAATCCGTAAGCCGTGGCTTCATCATCGTTCTGACAAACCGTGTGGCCCTTTGCTATACGCTGGCAAGTGCATTTATCTTCGGTGCGCTTTTTGGCTTCATTAATTCTGCACAGCAGATTTATGTTGGCATTTATCAGCTTGGCGTATGGTTTCCGGTCGCATTCGCTGCGGTGGCCGTCACTATGGCCTTTTCGTCATTCGTAAATTCGCGTTTCGTTGGGCGATTTGGAATGCGCCGCCTCTCCCACGGGGCTCTGCTGGCATTCTTGACTATTAATGCCCTCTGGCTGCTGGTGACATTGTTCGGACCGCATCCCACACCGTTTTGGCTCTATTTGCTATTCTTTGCAGTGGCGATGTTCCAGTTTGGCTGGATCGGTTCCAACTTCAATTCACTGGCCATGGAACCATTGGGGCATGTGGCTGGCACCGCCTCATCAGTACTCGGCTTTATGGGAACCGCCGGTGGTGGTGCAATCGGCGCTTTGATTGGACAGGCTTTTGACGGAACGACGACGCCATTGGTAGCTGGCTTCTTTGTCCTGTCATTGATCGGTCTGATCTTCATTCTCATCGCGGAACGAGGAAAGCTGTTCAAGCCTCATAATCATCCCGTTTAAGGCGCATATAGCCGGATGGTGCGCCTTATGCAATGTTAGTGAATAAGGCGCATCATCCGAACACCACCGAGGCCATTCGTCCTGACCTCGGAAAACTCCGCCCACCAATCACCCTTTCAGGAAAGCAAGTCGTTCATCAACCTGGCCTGGTGTAATTTCGTGAATCTCGGCGCTCACCACACGCTCTGCCACAAAGGGATCCTCCTGAACCAATATTTCAAGCTTTGCCCGATCAATGTTGTGGGCAAAAAGCGCTCCGCCCGCATTCGGCTGGAGACCGCCCGCCAAAAGAAAAACTCCGTTGTCGAAGCCTTTTTTGATCCAGGCATTGTGACCTGCAAGCAATTGAGCGGCCCGCGACTTATTATCCGAAAATCTGAGAAATACGATAAACATGAGCTATCCTGTTTTGCGTTATAGTGGTGTAAAAATGCCGCGTAGTGGAGTATCGACAACCTTGCTCAAGGCTGCTGATCCCCGGCAGCTTTGAAACTCTCGGCCGCCACAGCCCTTAGCCAGTCCTTCATGTAATCAACCTCGCGCTGAACGAAGTCTTGGTCCTGAAACGCATTGAAAAGGGTCGCAGCGCCCTGGCTTCGTGAGAGAAGATGCATGGCAAGCGCATCTGCATCTGCTTCTCGACCGAGCGCTACGAACTGTCGGCGGAGCCACGCCCGAAACAGCATGAACAATCTGCCGGCGTCTTCCCGCGCCGCATGATTGAGCTTCGCAAGCTCGCTCGTTAAGGTCCCGATCGGGCATCCATAAAGTTTAATTTTATCCCCATTCGAGATCAGGATGTCGATAAAACTGCAAATCCGCTCCATCGCTGTCCTACCCTCGACCTCCCACCGTTCCAGCATTGTATGGCGATCAGTCAGGCGCTTCTGGATTACAGCTTCAAGAATGTCATCCTTCGTCTTGAAATGGTGATAGAAATTGCCGCGCGATATTTTCACGAGCGCGGCAATGTCCGCAAAGGATGTGTGCTCAAATCCTTTGCGGTAGAACAAATCGTCCGCTACACTGACAATCGCTTCGCGTGTCGCCCGATTTACCATTTTGGATACCTCCACTCATCGTCTTCTAATGCCTCAAATAGCAAAGACCTCTTCGCCCGTGAAAAACGGATAATCAATATATCCGGCGGCGTCCCCGCCATAGAACGTTGCTGGATCAGCTCTATTCAACGGCAATCCCTGCCGGTAACGCCGCACAAGGTCAGGATTGGCAATAAAGGGCAGACCGAAAGCCACGAGATCAGCATCACCATTTGCGATTGCCTTTTTTGCAAGCTCCAGATCATAGCCATTATTCGCAATATATGTGCCGGGGAAACATGCGCGTAGAGCCCGATAGTCAACTGCAGACGATTTTTCTGACATGTCCCCCTGAAGCACGTGGACATAGGCAAGACTTCGAGTGCCAAGCTCGCGGATGATATATTCAAAATGAGTTTGCGGATCAGAATCCACCATGGCATTGAAACTGTTTTCCGGCGTCAGACGCACACCGATCCTTCCTGCGGGCCAAACCTGGCTAACGGCGTCGAGAATTTCGTTAAGCAATCGCATTCGATTGCCAACATTGCCGCCATACGCGTCTCCTCGCCGGTTAGTGCCATCACGCAGGAACTGGTCAATCAGGTATCCGTTCGCTCCGTGGATCTCAATTCCATCAAACCCCGCACGCCTTGCCAATTCCGCGGCACGCCGAAACTGAGCGACAATGTCTGGAATTTCCTCAAGCATTAGTTCGCGCGGCGTTACAAAATCCTGCATTCCAGCATATGTGACTGCCTTGCCAGAGGGGCGAAGCGGCGACGGTGCCACCGGGACGGCCTCTCCCGGCTGAAGGTCAGGATGGGAAATTCGGCCGCAGTGTTGCAACTGCGCGAAAATACGACCTCCGGACGAGTGCACCGCATTGGTCAGTCGGAGCCAGCCGGTCACATGCGCATCGGCGAAAAGGCCGGGAGTGCAAGGATAGCCGACGGCTTGTGCAGATACGGGAACAGATTCGGAAATAATCAATCCAGCGGTGGCTCGTTGCTGGTAATGTGTAACCATCATCGGTGTGACGTTGCCTTTGTCATCAGCCCGGTTGCGCGTCATCGGCGCCATGACCATCCGGCTGGAAAGCATCAAATCGTCAAGCTGAAAGGTGCTGAAGATATCTGCGGCCATTATTTCTTCCTTCAAATTAGGTCACTTGTCCTAATTTGAGTCACTAGGTCAAACATCCTAATTTGTCAATGCCCGTATCACTTACCCGCTCAACAATACCTGAAAAGATCTGGCAGGGATTGGCGAGAATATTGAAGTTTCCCCAGCTGCACGCAAGCAATCCACCGGGCATTTTTCTCGCAGCTGACGAACTGTTTCCTGTGGCCACCGCGACTAAATTCTATTGTCGTCGCGTTGAGACAGATCGGCAAAATTAAAAATCTTGCGGTCCAGCAAATGGCTGGGCCTTGCATTGGCAAGAGCGCGGATCATAATTTCCTTGCGTCCCGGCATGCGCTTCTCAATATCGGAAAGCATTGCCTTCATCATGTTTCGCTGCAGCCCATCCTGACTGCCGCACAGGTCGCAGGGTATGATCGGAAATTGCATCGCCTGCGCAAATTTTTCCAGATCGTCCTCAGCACAGTAGCTTAAAGGCCGAAGCAGCATCAGGTCGCCATCATCATTCAGCAATTTTGGAGGCATGGCTGCAAGCCTGCCTCCATGAAACAGATTCATCAGAAAGGTTTCAAGAATGTCTTCACGGTGGTGCCCAAGAACCAGTGCGGAGCAGCCCTCTTCCCTCGCAACGCGATAAAGGTGACCGCGCCGCAGCCGGGAACAAAGCGAGCAATAGGTCTGATTTTCCGCAACCTTTTCAGTGACGATTGAATAAGTGTCTTTATATTCAATGCGATGTTCAATGCCGTTACGGGTCAAAAATTCCGGCAAGAAATGTTTTGGAAAATTGGGCTGCCCTTGGTCGAGATTGCAGGCAATAAGTTCGACGGGCAGCAGCCCGCGCCATTTCAAATCGAGCAATAATGCGAGAAGTCCATACGAATCCTTGCCACCAGAAAGTCCCACCAGCCATCGCTGGCCTGCCTTCACCATGGCAAAGTCTTCAAGTGCCTGTCGCGTATTGCGAAGTAGGCGCTTGCGTAGCTTGTTGAATTCGACATTGGATGGAACGCCGAGAAACATAGGGTGGCAACCGGACGCCTCCGCAATATCCAGATCATGAATGGTCATTGAAACACCTCATGCTTTTTCATTGCCTCGCTAATGTCTGCATTGCAAGCCTGCTCATTGTCCAAAAACAGACCAACCAGTCCGCTGGGCTAAAAGCTCCAGAGCGGCGGATCCAAGCTGCGAATTGCCATTCTCGTTCAATCCCGGCGACCACACGGCAATCGAGGCCTTATCCGGCGCAATAGCCAGAATTCCGCCGCCAACGCCGCTTTTTCCCGGTAAGCCAACACGATATGCAAAATCACCAGAACCATCATAATGCCCGCACATCAGCATGAGCGCATTGATACGGCGCGCGCGACTGGGGGAAACAACACTCCCGCCGCTTAAGGGGTTTCGGCCACCAGACGCAAGATAAAGCCCGGCATGGGCAAGCTGGTGGCAGGACATGGCCACAGCGCAATGATGGAAGTAGACGCCAAGGACATGCTCGGCGGGATGGTTCAGATTGCTGAATGATCGCATGAAATTTGCCAGCGCAACGTTGCGATATCCGGTATTTGTCTCTGATCGCGCAACATTGTGATCAATAGCAATTGTATCATCATCAGCCAATTGGCGAATGAATTGTACAATCTCGCCGATAGCTTCCTTGGGAGCATGGCCGGCTAAAACCACATCTGCCACCGCAATTGCGCCAGCATTGATAAAGGGATTACGCGGTTTGCCCTTTTCTTGTTCAAGCTGAACAATGGAATTGAATGCGTTTCCGGATGGCTCGCGGCCAACCCTTTTCCATAAACCGTCACCGATCTTGCCTAGCGCCAGAGTGAGGGTGAAAACTTTCGAAATACTTTGAATGGAGAAGGCTGTCTCCGCATCACCCGCTGAATAAAGTTTTCCATCGGTCGTGACTAAAGCTATGCCGAATTGCTTCGGATCGACTGTCGCCAACTCGGGAATATAGTCGGCAAGTTTACCCTCGCCGATCCTGTCTGACAGATCATGATAAACGCTGTCTACTATGGATTTTAGATCAGTCATTCCCGCTTCCTCTGTGACCCTGAAACAAAAAAGCCGCCAGGATTGCTCCAGGCGGCTTCTTCAAAAACTTCAAAACCGATTAACGCGAATAGAATTCGACGACCAGGTTTGGTTCCATCTGTACAGCATATGGCACATCGGAGAAGGCCGGAACGCGATTGTACTTGGCAACCATCTTGGTGTGATCAACTTCGATGTATTCTGGAACATCACGCTCAGCAAGCTGAACGGCTTCCAAAACAATCACGAGCTGCTTTGACTTTTCACGAACTTCAATCACATCACCAGCCTTGCAGATGTAGGACTGGATGTTCGTGCGACGGCCGTTAACATTAACGTGGCCATGGTTGACGAACTGACGCGCTGCGAAGATCGTTGGAACGAACTTTGCGCGGTACACGATCGCATCCAGACGCGACTCAAGCAGACCAATGAGTTGTTCACCCGTGTCACCCTTACGGCGGGCAGCTTCATCGTAAGTCTTACGGAACTGCTTTTCCGAAATGTCGCCGTAGAATCCCTTGAGCTTCTGCTTTGCACGCAGCTGAACACCGAAGTCGGACAGCTTGCTCTTGCGACGCTGACCGTGCTGGCCGGGGCCATATTCACGGCGGTTTACAGGGGACTTCGGACGACCCCAGATATTTTCGCCAAGACGGCGGTCGATCTTATATTTAGACGATTCGCGCTTGCTCATCGCATTTCCTTTCAACAAAACCAAACCAAGTATAACCCCGGTTCAAGGAAACGCGCCCTCCTCTGCCTTCCGTTTTCGAAGACTGACAGGGCGACCCACACACGCTTTGCGAGATCACCCACGGGACACGTCAAATGAAACGCAGAGCTGTTAGGCCCTGCGTTGTTGCGGCTTCTAGTGCCAAGGCTCCCTGATGTCAAGCGCGACCGATGTTTCAGCGCCTCATATAAATTGAAACCGATCTATGGCTTCACACGTTAGGATAGACGCTCAAACAGGAGTAGAGCCGATAATGACCCTATTCTCGCGTCCAACGCGTTTTCATCTATTCATCCTTTTATCTCTTGCAGCATCCGTTTCAAGCCTGACATTGGTGAGTTTCACCAGCGATGGCAATGCGCGTGACAGGCGCGGCTACCACAGCCGAACGATAAAGCCAGCCATGCCTGCGGTTCCCCCGATCCCTCTCGACAATCCTCGAACTGAGGTGGCATCACCGCAAGCGCAAAAGCCTGAGGAAAAGCCCGCCGGTGAAATACAAAAGGCCGATCCACAGGAAACGCCTGTGCCCGATCAAAAACCTGCAATAAAGCCAGTTCCAGATTCCAAACCGGCAGAAAAGCCGGAAGATGAAACTACGGAAAAAACTGAACCCGCCATATCACCAGACCGCATTTACCAAAATGCCTGCCCGGCAATCATGAATGGCGACGTGGAGGCCGAATTGGTGCCGCCGCTTTCCGAGGGAGCTTGCGGGGAGCGCTCACCGCTCAAAGTCACAGCTATTGGCAAGGACAATCCCGTAAAATTTGCAGCGCCTGTCATTACAAATTGTGCAATGGCAGGATCATTGGCAGGTTGGATAATGGACGTCCAAAAAGAAGCCATCAAAAACTTTGGGGCTCCAATCGAAAGTATTACAACCGGCTCGGATTATCAGTGCCGCAAGGTCAATAATGGTCACAAAGGGCGAGTGTCCGAACATGCATTTGCGAATGCTGTGGATATTATTTCGTTCAAATTCACAAATGGAAAAACAACCGAACTTGGCTCAGGCTGGAAAGGAAAACCCGAAGAGCAGCAATTCTGGTCGTCGCTGCACAAAGCGAGCTGTGAGCGGTTTATGACCGTCATAGGCCCGGATGGCGACGCTGCACATCAGGGCAACTTGCATCTGGACCTCGGATGCCATGGCAAAAGCTGCGAGGCGCGCATCTGCCAATAGCAATGCGCGCCAGATTATCAGCCCTTGGTTTTCTTTTCTGGCAAATTCTTACGATCAGTTTCAGCAAACTCTTCGAGTTGCTTCTCATTCATCGACTCATACATGCTCTTTGAAGCGCCTTTAAGTTCGCTCTTTTTCATATTGCCCCGTTTAGCAGACAGGGCTGCGCCTGCCGCTTTTTGCTGGGCTTGAGACTTTGCTGGCATTGCCTTTCTCCCTTAATGGTTGAAAGGGGAGAAACGCGAGTCTGTAGTGAGAGTTCCCTCACCCAACTTTCGCAGCGTCAAATGCAGCGCGGGCGCTGCGCAAATGATCACGATTGGACACGGCCCACTCACCCAAGGCACCCACAGGTACCGCTATAGAGTGACCCATCTCGGTTAGTGCGTAAGTGACTTCCGGAGGTGACGTTGGCTTTACAGTGCGCAAGACAAGCCCATCACGCTCCAATGAGCGCAGGGTAACTGTCAACATACGTTGCGAAATGCCCTGGATCATACGCCGCAATACATTAAAGCGCCTCGGTCCTGCCTGTAGATTGATGATCGTTAAAAGGCTCCAGGAATCACCTACAAGATCGAGAACCTCTCGCATTGGGCATAAACCACCATCCTCAGCCTTCATGGCAGGCATGGATTCCAGCAACGGCACATTTGCGCTGGTATTTGCGTGTATCGTCATAGCTTCATCACCCTATTTAGGTATCACAATTGAGTGGTTACCCAAGTGTGCCCTGAAACGGAAAAAGTGCGTTCTTTTCAGAGCAAGCCATCTAGCATAGATAGTTATCGTTAGTAACCAGAAAACGATGCGTACCTGCATCAAGGAGCATATGATGAAAATTGCATTGATCGGTGCCACCGGTTTTGTCGGCAAGGAACTTTTAAAAGAAGCCGTATCCCGCGGAGATAGCGTTACCGCTCTGGTCCGCAATCCAGCAAAGGTTGAACAATTGAATGGCGTTACTGCAATTGAGGTCGACGTCCTGGATACTGTCGCTTTGTCAGAGAAGGTTAAAGGTCATGATATTGTAATTTCGGCCTATAATCCTGGATGGACTGATCCAAACATCCAGGCCATCCACATTAAAGCCAGCAAATCGATTACCGAAGCGACCAAATCGGCAGGTGTAAAACGCTTGATTGTTATAGGCGGTGCGGGAAGCCTGTATGCGGAAGACGGAACGCAATTTGTAGATGGCGAACATTTTCCGGCAGAATATAAGGAAGGCGCGCTTGGAGCGCGGCAGGCGTTGACTGATCTGCGCGCTGAAACCACACTCGACTGGACCTTCGTTTCACCTCCGTTCAGTCTTGCCCCCGGCCCACGTACCGGCAAATATCGTCTTGGCAAGGAACACCCGGTTTTTGACGCAGATGGCAAGAGTGCAATCAGCACAAGCGATCTTGCTGTTGTCATTCTCGACGAGGCTCACAATCCAAAGCACAAGCAGCAACGTTTCACTGCCGCTTACTAAATTTTTAGCTGCCTCATTTTCTTGGGGCAGCTAGAAATCTTCGGGCTCAGGAATGCGCCCGAACGCGATCTTCGAGCCTATGTAATCACCGGGACCTTGCGTTGATCCGAGATGGAGCGCTTTCGAGCCATGTCGGACACGAATCTTATCGATCACATCAGAGACGCTTTCCCACTGTGTGCGCTGTTTCAGGCTCTCCCTTGTATCAAATAAGTCGCTGGTCCCCTCTTCCTCCGACGAAAGATTATGTAGCACCACGGTCACAGAGCTGATGTTTCGCATTTCGCCAGCCTCAATCATTTTCTGATGCAGGGTTTTGAGGCATTCGAGGAAACTGCGATCATCGCGCGCAGGCCGGAAATGGCCTTCAAGCGTCACCCGGCTATCGCGCCAGACACCGACCGTATAACTCATGGCAGCAGCTCGATAATGGGAGCGCCGCAGTCTTCGTGCAGCGCTCAATGTCAGTAATCTCGCGCATTGAAGCACTTTTTCGGGCGCCCTCCAATCGGGAGGCAGATTGCGCCCATGCCCAAACATACGTTTTACGGTTTCCGGTTTTTCTACCGCATAGCCATGCAGTGATGAAACAAACCGCTCACCTTCGACACTGTTCCAGATGGCCCGAGCATGTTTGGGCGCAAGATTCCATAATCCCCGAATATCTGTGACCCCGGCCTGCTCCAACCTGCCTTCCATACCTTTGGAAATACCCGGCAGGTCGCGCAACTTCAGATCAAACAACCTGCCTGGCAGGTCCTCATGATCAAGCAGGACAAAACCGTCCGGCTTGTCCATTTCGGCCGCGATCTTCGCCAGAAGTTCATTAAGAGAAATGCCAATCGAACAAGTTAAAACTGGACCGATTTCATCATGCAGCACACGCTTGATTTTCGAAGCCAAAGCTTGTGCCTGCCGTGCCTCGGACTCCAATAGGTGACAACACACTTCATCAATTGAGCGAACCGCAGCAATCGGCACACATCGTTCAATTGCTTCCAGAATGCGATTGTGCAATTTGACATAAACGTCCGGCCGGGCTGCAATAAACACTATATCCGGGCACTGCTCCCGCGCTTCACGTACAGAAGTGCCCGTTTTGATGCCAAAGGGCTTCGCTTGGCGGCTGGCGGCAATAACGCTTGTATGCGGAGAATCCAATGGCACGACAGCCACTGGCCTGTCCCGCAGCGCTGGATTTAATTGCTGTTCGGCGCTGGCAAAAAAGCTGTCAAAATCCAGATAGAGTTTTTCTGCATGTGTCGGTTTACGCATGTTGCATGTTCTCAATTGAGAACAAAATAAGAACACACAGATTGAACGAATGCAAGGGCAATGTAGATTCAGGTAGCCTTTGCCGCATCGAGAATGCGAAACTGCGTTGTCGTTGACCCGTTCCAATGATTAAGCGCAAGATTGCCTGCGACATGCATGGATTGCCCCAATTGATTGAAAAGGAAGTCGCCAAGTGCGCTTCCTGCCGCGCGAAAGGCAATTGCATTGATCCGCTTGCCGTCAGCCCCAGCAAGCGTAGCCTTTACGTGATTGGTGCCGACGGTTCGAACATCGATTAATCTGTGGTGAGGAAGAACAAGCACAGGCTGCGGGTGTCCCGAACCAAAGGGACCTGCTTTTTCCATCGTTTCATAAAGTGGAACTGTCGCACCCGCAGCGCTCAGTGCTCCATCAATGGCGAGCGATGCATTGTCCCGCAACTGCCCGACCATCTCGGCGGATTGCTCTTCAAAAAAAGCACGCAATGCCCCCATTTTTTCACGTTCAACCGTGATTCCCGCCGCCATGCCATGCCCGCCCCCCTTGACGAGAAGCCCCCGCTCTACGGCACCTCTTACAAGCTTTCCAAGGTCAAACCCGTTGATGGACCGCCCGGAACCACTGCCGGTCCCATTTGCATTGAAGGCGATGGCAAAAGCCGGTCGGCGCGCTCTCTCCTTCAATCGCGCGGCAATCAACCCAACAATACCGGGGTGCCAGTCATCACTGGCAGTAACCAGAATGGCGGGACCGGAGGCAGAAGAAAGTTCAACCATTGCTTCAGCCTCTGCCTGTTCGAGCATGATTGTTTCCATCGCTTGACGCTCTTGATTGAGCCGGTCAAGCTCTTCGGCGATCTGCATCGCCTGATCTGGATCATCAATAGTCAAAAGTCGTGCGCCGAGGCCAGCATCGCCAATTCGACCACCGGCATTGATGCGAGGGCCAATCAGATAAGCGAAGTGAAACGCATTCAGTGGCTCACCGATACGCGAGACCCGCGCCAACGCCGCAAGTCCGGCATTCTGCTGGGAACGAGCAACAAGCACACCTTTCACCACAAAAGCACGGTTCAATTCCTTTAACGGCACAACATCGCAAATGGTCGCCAAGGCAACGAGATCGAGCATAGAAAGCAGGTCTGGTGGAGGTATGAGCTTTCCTTGTTGCTCTCGCAGCACCCTTGATACTTGCACAAGCGTCAGGAAAACCACCCCTGCAGCGCATAGATGCCCTTGACCTGATAGATCATCTTCACGATTTGGATTAACGATAGCATGGGCAGCCGCGGGCAGATCACCGCCAACCTGATGATGGTCCAAAACGACAACATCCGCGCCAGCAGCCTTCGCCGCATCAATCGCAGCCGCACTGTTCGTTCCGCAGTCCACCGTTACAATGAGTGAGGCTTGCTTTGCCAGTTCCTGCATGGCGGACGGATTGGGACCGTAGCCTTCAAAAATTCTGTCGGGAATATAAATCCGGTTGGTAATGCCATAATGGGTTAGAAAGCGCGACAGAATGGCAGACGAGCAAGCGCCATCGACATCATAGTCGCCGAAAATTGCAACATTCTCATGAGCGCGGATAGCGCCGGCAATACGGTTTGCCGCTTGCGTCATATCAGTCAGGGACGCGGGGTCCGGCATCAGGCTCTTGAGCGTCGGCTCCATAAAAGCAGGCGCATCATTGAGGCCAACTCCCCTGCCAGCAAGGACGCGCGTAACAATATCGGGAAATCCATGGTTTTGTGCCATGGCCAGCGCGATATTTGCCTCGCGCTGGCCGAGCCGGTCGACCCATTTCAGGCCGGTCGCTGATTGTCCCACGCCGAGGAAAAGCCGTTCAGATGTCATCTGAGCGTTCAATCACCCGGCGACCCGGAATGCAATGCCCCGAAAGTCCAATCCAGCTCTATTATTGGAACTTGCTCATATCCTGATGCTTCGCCTTGATTTCGCGGACTGTCTGCGAATGCGAACGCATCACCACTGTATGCGTCTGGATATAATCACGGGCGAACTTGACACCGGAAAGCATATTGCCGTCTGTCACGCCAGTGGCAGCAAAAAGCACGTCACCCTTGGCCATTTCTTCCATCGTGTAGATTTTCTTTGGGTCGCTAATACCCATTTTCGCCGCACGAGCGATTTTGTCGTCACTGTTGAGCTGAAGGCGCCCCTGCATCTGACCACCAATGCAACGCAGTGCAGCGGCAGCCAGAACACCTTCTGGTGCTCCGCCAATACCAATATAAATATCGATACCGGTTTCATCCGGATCAGTCGTGTGGATTACGCCCGCAACGTCCCCATCGCCGATCAGACGTATAGAAGCACCTGTGGCACGTACTTCTTCAATGAGACGCGCGTGACGTGGCCGATCCATAATGCAGGCTGTGATCTCGCTGACGGGTACACCCTTTGCTTTGGCCACAGCCATTATGTTTTCGATGGCTGGTGCGTCGAGATTAATAATCCCGGCAGGATAGCCTGGGCCAACGGCAATCTTTTCCATATATACATCTGGCGCATAAAGCAGATTGCCTTTTTCAGCAATCGCAATAACGGCCAAGGAGTTTGGCAGGTTCTTGGCGCAGATCGTTGTACCTTCCAGCGGGTCGAGAGCAATATCGACTTCTGGTCCGGTACGCATTCCAACTTCCTCGCCGATATAGAGCATCGGCGCTTCGTCTCGCTCGCCTTCACCGATCACAACAGTCCCGGTAATCGGCAGGCGGTTCAGTTCTTGACGCATTGCATCTACAGCAGCCTGATCGGCTGCCATTTCATCACCGCGTCCGCGCAGGCGAGCGGCGGCAACGGCTGCACGCTCGGTTACACGAACCAGCTCAAGGGTCAAAATACGATCAAGGCCTACATCAGTCTGGTCGGAAGTTTTCGGCATAGTTTTTCCTGCTTTTGTGGATATGGCCGCATTTCAAGATCAGCAATGCGGCTTTAGTAGCATCGCTATGCAAATCTTTTGTCAAAGTCGCAACCACGCGGCAAGGGCTTGAGCCGAAGAAAAGCCACTTGCCGAAAAAGCTAATCGATTAAACGGGTAATGTCGGTTTTTAACCCGCTCTTTCAATACGAATCATCTGGGGTTTGTCGGTTGCGTGACCGTCCTTTACGATCCCATCAAGCGCTTTTTTGACCGCTGCTTCTGTCGTCTCGTGGGTGACAAGAATAACAGTCTTGGTTTCTCCAGCTTGGCCCGCAGCACTTTGGCGCTGCACGATAGATTCAAGAGAGATGTCATTATCTGCCATGCGTTTGGCTATCGCAGCAAATACACCTGCCCGATCATGGACCGTAAGCCGAATGAAATAACCGCCCTCATGAGCACGCATTTTAGCGCGCTTGTAGGGCGCCAATGCTTTGGCTGGCGTGCCAAAAACCGGACCATGCTGGAAACCAGGCCGACTTTTTGCAATATCAGCCAGATCGCCAATGACAGCAGATGCGGTCGCCGCCCCACCTGCCCCCGGTCCGGAAAGCAGCAACTCACCGAGCAGATCGGTTTCAATTGCAACGGCATTTGTCACACCGTGTACTTGGGCAATGACGGATTCAACCGGCACCATGGTGGGATGCACACGTTGCTCAATGCCGCTTTCGGTCTTCAACGCCACACCGAGCAATTTGATACGATAGCCAAGTTCATCGGCGGCTTTGATATCCGCCAACGAGATATTGCTGATACCTTCAAGATAAATGTCGTCCGCAGCAATCTGTGTTCCAAATGCAAGACTGGTCAGGAGGGCAAGCTTGTGTGCCGTGTCATTACCTTCGATATCAAAAGTTGGATCAGCCTCCGCATAGCCGAGACGCTGCGCATCGGCGAGACAATCTTCAAAAGAGATGCCCTCGTCCCACATCCGCGTAAGGATATAATTGCACGTGCCGTTCATAATACCGTAGACGCGCGAAACCGTATTGCCTGTCAATGACTCTCGAAGCGCTTTAATGACCGGAATACCACCGGCAACGGCCGCCTCGAAGTTGAGTAGCACACCCTTTTCCTCGGCAATCTTGGCGAGATAGACACCATGTTTCGCCAAAAGGGCTTTGTTGGCAGTGACGACGTGGCGTCCGGATTTAAGTGCAGCTTCAACAGCAGCACGCGCAGGCCCTTCGTCGCCTCCAATCAACTCGATAAAAACATCAATCTCGTTAGACTTGGCTAAAGATATGGGGTCTTCGAACCAGGATACCGATGAGAGATCAACGCCGCGATCACGCTTTTTATCACGTGCTGACACGGCACTCACAATGATTTCCTTTCCACACTGACGGGTGAGCATTTCGCCCTTGTCCCGCAAAATTTTCAGGACTGAGGCACCAACAGTACCCAGTCCGGCGATTCCTACGCGCAGCGCTTCACTCATCGTTCACTTCCTTGGATTTTAAATGAAGCGGCACCAGATGGCGCCGCCGCTTCCGCTTTGATCTACAGCCGTTTAGCGGCGCGCATTCAAGGGAATGACATTGTGGAGTTTCTCATCAGCAGTACTGAGGAAACGCTTCAAACTACGGGCGGCCTGACGAATACGATGTTCGTTCTCTACTAAAGCGATGCGGATATAGTCATCACCGTGTTCACCAAAACCGATGCCCGGCGCAACAGCCACATCTGCATGCTCAATTAGAAGCTTGGAAAACTCCAGTGAGCCAAGGCTGCGGAACTTCTCAGGTATGGGGGCCCAAGCGAACATGGTTGCCGCAGGAGCTGGAATGTCCCAACCGGCGCGACCAAAACTTTCCACAAGCACATCCCGGCGATGCTTATAGATGGCGCGAACTTCTGCAATATCCGAGCCGTCACCATTCAATGCCGCAGTTGCTGCCACCTGAATAGGCGTGAATGCGCCATAATCGAGGTATGATTTGACGCGGGTCAGTGCGGAAATCAGCCGTTCATTTCCAACCGCAAATCCCATACGCCAGCCGGGCATTGAAAAAGTCTTCGACATTGAGGTGAATTCGACTGCAACATCAATTGCGCCAGGAACCTGCAATACTGAGGGGGGCGGCGCATCGTCAAAATAGATTTCCGAATAAGCCAAATCCGAAAGAATGATGATCTCATTTTTCCGCGCAAAGGCCACGACATCCTTATAGAAATCCAGCGAGGCAACATGCGCTGTCGGATTGGATGGATAGTTCAAAATCAAAGCCAACGGCTTGGGTATTGAATGGCGAATGCCGCGCTCAAGAGCAGGAATGAAATGGTCATCAGGCTTGGCAGGAATCGAGCGGATAACACCGCCTGACATGATGAAGCCAAAAGCATGGATCGGATAGGTTGGATCTGGGCAAAGAACAACATCACCCGGCGCAGTAATGGCCTGCGCCATATTGGCGAAACCTTCCTTCGAGCCAAGAGTGGCCACAACCTGCGTGTCCGGATTGAGCTTTACCCCGAAACGGCGCTCATAATAGGCAGCCTGCGCACGGCGAAGACCTGGAATGCCCTTTGATGAGGAATATCGATGTGTCCGAGGATCTTGAACGGCCTCACAAAGCTTGTCGACAACGCTCTGAGGAGTTGGAAGGTCCGGATTGCCCATGCCAAGATCAATAATGTCCGCGCCCGCGGCTCGCGCACTGGCCTTCAGGCGATTAACCTGCTCGAAAACATAAGGCGGGAGGCGGCGAACTTTATGAAATTCTTCCATATTTTTGGGTCCGGTTAAAAATGGCTGCAATGCGCGTGCGCTATACACCCAAACGGAACCGCGGTCGAGAGATCATTGCGAAGCATAGACCGCAAAGAGGGATCAAAATGAAAACCAGACTGCTGGAGGACAGTCTGGTTCACCTTCGACCCTTTGGCCACTCTGGCTGTGGCCAAAAACCGATATTACTTAGCCGGAGTTGTTGTATCCGAACTACCGGTGATGTTCGAAAAAGTCGTTTTAACGCTGTCACCCAATGTTGACGCTGCACCGATAATTGCAACGGAAATCAGGGCTGCGATAAGACCGTATTCGATTGCAGTCGCGCCGGATTCGTCCTTAAAGAAACGAGTGAAGAGAGTTTTCATTTGCCTGTCCTGTTTAACTGACTTTGAATTATTTTTTGTTGACCCGTCATGACCATAAATCGGCAGGAATTGCGCGGTCCTTAATGGAGATGGTTACTGAAAACTATCTGGTTTTATTGCTTAATCGGCCTTTACCGACCATGATTAAATCTAATTAAAATTTGTCCCCAAAAAGCGGATCATGATCGATTGGGTCGTGTTCGGTGCAGTGTCCTATTCTTTCTGCCTGGATTGATCGCATCTATAACTGTGTGCTTAAGTATTTGCATCAGACGCGCTGCAATTCAGACTCATCACCCGAAATTTAAGGGTAAATTCTCTCCATTAACTGAGGGCAAGTCCGCAACCATGTTCTACGCAATTCTCGCCTATCACGAAGAAGAAATCGTCGCATCATGGACCAAAGAGGAAGACGCCGAGCTTATGACCGAATTGCTGGCGGTCAATGAGCGTCTCATTCGCGCAAAGACACTTGGGGCCTCCGCACGCCTCGGTCCCACCGGCCGTGCTGTGACCCTCCGCGGCAAAGACGCTGAATTGGTCATTGATGGTCCATTTGCTGAAACCAAAGAGCAATTGCTTGGCTTCTATATTGTCGATTGCCCATCACTTGATGACGCAGTGGCAACCGCGCGTGATTTGCGCCGGGTCAATCCAACTGCCGTTTATGAAATCCGCGAAATATTGCTCTATCGTCCCGGCGCACCCATGACCATGAGCGCTGAAAGCCAAAATTAATATCCACTGTATCGGCCTTGGCCGGACATCCTCACAACCGATAGCAAGCATAACCAACATCAGGATATGAGCATGAAATCGTCGATCTTCCGCGGTTTATCCGCCTTCCCCATTACTCCTTGTGATCCGAATGGGCGTATAGACGAGATTGGGCTTTCAAAGATTATCAATCGACTTACAAATGCCCGCGTAGATTCGATCGGCCTTCTGGGGAGTACGGGCACATATATGTACCTGGACCGGAATGAACGGAGGCGTGCAGTCGAGATTGCAAGAAAGACCAGTGGCTCTGACGTTCCTATCATTGTTGGGGTCGGTGCCATGCGTACCGATGAAGCACAACACCTTGCGAGAGATGCTGAAGCATCAGGCGCTTCGGGATTACTTCTGGCGCCAGTCTCCTACACTCCCCTGAATAGCGAGGAGGTCTTTCAGCATTTTGTTGCAATTGCTGGTGCAACCGACCTTCCTCTTTGCATCTACAATAATCCAACGACCACGCATTTTACGTTCGACATACCGCTGATCGAGAGACTGTCAAAAATTGACAATGTGGTCGCAATTAAAAATCCTGGAGCACCTGCCTCCGACATGCCTCGCATAATCAATCCCCTGCGCGATGCACTCCCTTCAGAATTCGCAATAGGTTTCAGTGGAGATTGGTATGCCGCCGATGCCTTGATGGCGGGCGGAGATGCTTGGTACAGCGTGGCTGGAGGCCTACTGCCCATTACTTGCCTGGCGCTGACGCGCGCCGCTCAAACGGGAAATCATAGCGAAGCCAAACGCATAGACGATCTTTTGCAACCGTTGTGGAGTTTGTTTAAGGAGCTGACAAGCATTCGCGTTATGTATGCGGCAGCCAATATATTGGGAATAGCTCATTCCAATCCGCCTCGCCCGATACTCCCAATTGCTAAATCAGAACACGGGCGGGTCGCACAGGCTTTAGAAGGGCTGTTTGACTAATAATGATTCAGGCACCGAGCATTTCTCCATGCCCTAAATGCGCGATTTCGATCAACGAGTAGGTCTTATCTCGATTCCAAAGCCACCGATTTAATGATGGCATAAACCAATATTCCGGCTGCCAGCGCAAGCCGATCACATGAAAGCGATGTAATTCGGGAAAGCAAAATCGTTCCCCGACAATCAATATGCACATCAACTGTACCGTCTGAATTTGAATGGAGCGCAATGATCTTTCCGTCCAGAACATTGAGAGCGCTCACACCCTGTGGAAAAGCGGTCGCAAGCATTACATCTCTTGCCAACACATACATGCGCACGGTTTTCCCGGTGGCAACCTCAGGGCCTGAAACAAAGAATTGAGAAGAATTGAAGCCTATAGTGATTAGCTTGTGCTCTCTATCATAGCGCGCGACCTTCCCTTCTATGACAGTTCCGGCCTCCTTCCGGCCTTGTGCGGAAGAAATTGCAGGCTGATTTAACGTATCCGCGACCGCACCGGCCATGGTAACGCGGCCATTGTCCAGAACGACAACCGTATCGGCAAGCCGTGCAACTTCTGTTACCGAATGGCTTACATAAATAATCGGAACCTTCATCTGGTCACGAAGAGCTTCAAGAAAAGGCAAAATCTCGGCTTTGCGCGCATCGTCAAGCGCAGCCAGAGGCTCATCCATCAGGAGTAATCGGGGTGATGAAAGCAGGGCACGGCCAATCGCAACGCGCTGTTTTTCTCCCCCTGACAGGTTTTCTGGCCGACGATCGAGCAAATGATTAAGCCCTAGCAAATCCACGATTGGACCAAAATCATCACCGCGCTTCACCTTTGAAGCAAACCACCGACCGTAGTTTAAATTCTGTCGGACAGATAAATGGGGAAACAAGCGGTCGTCCTGAAAAACAATGCCAAAACGGCGTTTATGCTTGGGAACGAATACTCCCCGGTTAGTATCAACAATGACATCGTCGTCAAAGATGATACGGCCATCATCTGGGCGGCTCAGCCCAGTTAAGATGCGAATAATAGTGGTTTTACCGGAGCCGGATGCACCAAATAGTGCAGTCACGCCACCGTCGGATCTGAATGTTGCATCCAGCTGGAATACACCAAGCTTCTGGCATGCCTCAAAGACCAACCTCATGATGCCGCCACTTTGCGACCGACAAGATAGGCCATGTACTCCGACGCCATCAAAGCAGTCATGGAAATGAATACAGAGATAATGGTCAGTCTGAATGCACCCGCATCGCCTCCCGGTACCTGCGTGAAGCTATGGATAGCCGATGACAGGGTCTGCGTTTCCCCCGGGATATTGGAAACAAAGGTGATTGTGGCTCCGAACTCGCCCATGGCCTTTGCAAATGAGAGGATCATCCCGGCAATAATGCCCGGCAAGATCAGCGGCAACGTGACTGTTATGAACACCCAGGCGGGGCTGGCACCCAATGTTGCGGCCGCCTCCTCTAACCCTCTGTCCACCGCTTCAACCGAAAGGCGGATACTGCGCACCATCAGAGGAAACCCCATCACCGCGCAGGCCAGGGCCGCGCCTGTCCATTTGAATGACAGGACAATGCCCAAATGATCCGCCAGAAATGAGCCTATCGGCCCTCTTCTGCCGAAAAGAATGAGCAGAAGAAAGCCAGTCACAACCGGTGGCAGGATTAATGGCAAGTGCACCAAGCCGTTTAGAAGTGACTTTCCCCAAAATCGCCCTCTAGCCAATAAAAGACCAGCGGCAATTCCCAAGGGTAGACTGGCAATCATGGCGACAGTTGCAATGCGCAAACTGAGGCGTATTGCAGTCCACTCTTCCACACTTAACGAGAACCAATCCAAAATAGATTCGCTTTTCTTCTTTTGCCGCAGCTACTTAAGAACCGTAAAGCCTTGCTTCTCAAAAAATGGACTGGCCTTGTTTGATTCGATAAAGCCCAACAGCGACATCGCATCGGTATTCTTACTGTCCGTCAAAACCGCAATTGGGTAGACGATTGGCTTATGGCTCTCTTCAGGAAAAGTTCCGACGATTGCCACGTCCTCATCAGTCGCTGCATCGGTTTTGTACACGATGCCATAGGGCGCCTCACCCCGCGATACGAGCAATAATGCGGCGCGAACATTCTCTGCACCAGCGACCTTGCTCTCTATCGATGCCCATATGCCCAATGCCTGTAGTGCGGCCTTACCATATTTGCCCGCTGGCACAGAATCCACTGCTCCCATTGCCAAACGGCCATCTCCAAGAAGGCTTACCAGATCAAAGCCTTTGTTAATTTCGACATGCTTGGCCTTATCCTTGGGTGCTACGAGAACGATGCTATTACCCAACAGACTCTTACGTGTAGCTGTATTGATAAGCTTCTTATCTTCGAGATAATCCATCCAATCCATATCGGCTGAAATGAAAATATCTGCAGGCGCCCCCGACTCAATTTGCTTTGCCAATGCCGAGCTTGCTGCATAGGAAATTGTCACTTCCTTGCCGGTTTCGGCTTTCCATGCGGCTGCCACATCATCGAGACCATTCTTAAGGCTTGCAGCTGCAAAAACAGTAATGTTCTCAGCAGCATAAGCGGCGCTTACCCGTAGAGACTCGGCTAGAGACAAAACCAAAAATACCGTTGCGAAATATTTAGCCAGTTTTTGCCATTTAATGCTCATTTTGAATTCCATTTTCCCACCGTAATATTTCTAGGAATATATCGGTGATCAACAGAATGCCAAGGTTATATTTTGATAAATAAAACCAAAAGCACCCCACGGCTCTAGGCCGTAGTGATGATTT
>UCNP01000075.1 GCA_900473335.1 Hyphomicrobiales bacterium
GCTATGCGATTCACACAATTCCCGCCGATATTCGTGCACCGTATTTGATCTCATAGTAACGCCTAAGGCCGCGTGAGAGCGTTGCAGGGCCAGGCTTGCCGTAGTAGCCGGTCCAAGCTCCAAGCCTTGCGATGATCCAAGTGGCAAAAGCCAACGTGTCCGGCGGATGAGGATTTTTCTGGCGCGCGGTTGGAGCCTCGCCTTCGTAGTCCTTGCAGATGGCGAGAAGCAAAGGCCTGTCATCGGGATCAAAGGCATCGGCGAGTGCCTGACCGGAAGGATTGTCGCGGGCGCGCAGCATCTGGGTGACCGTCACTGCAGCAATGGCTGCAAGGGCAGCGAAGTTCATGAAGACTTTCGGGTCGCTCATCCTGGCATTCTCTATCTTGAATCCCGCCGACTTCAGGGTGCGGAAATATTCTTCGATAAGCCAGCGCTTGCGGTAAAAATCCAGCATCAGATGGGCCATGCAAAAGTCTTCAACCTCATGGCTGGTGAGCAAGCGCCAGTGGATGGGCTCTGCGCCTTTCGGGGGATCAATTTCACAGATATCAACCAGATGAAGTTTGACCATCTCAGGCAGGCGTTTGAGGTCAAGGCTTGGCATGCCGCGTTCCGGTCGCTTGATCGTCACGGGGCCGAAGCGAAGCGCCAGCCGCGCCTCTCGGATTGGCCTGCCAGGGCTGGCGGGGATCGTGACACTTATACGTCCGGCTTCCGGCAAGCTGGAAGCATATCCAAACAGCTTCTCGCCGTTAACAAGGTTGCGGTTGGCACTGGCTCGGATCAGCACCTGCACATTCCCAGGCTTCAGTGCAAAATCCTCATAGAGATCGCTTTCCCTGTCTGAAACGACTGTGATGCGCAAAGCCTTGGCCAAAACCTCGCTGGCCCGCCTTGCGCCATTGAGCCATTTCTGGGATTCCTTTTGCTCCAGGGGCCTGCGTGCGTGATGCAAGTCATTTCGTTTGCCGCGGTTCCACACCGCAATGTCGGCAAGGCCCACCAACTCACCGCTCATCGCATCGACCGCCAGCACAGGATGCAGCAGAACCCCGCCCAGAAAGCCACCTCGACCGACTGGCCCAAAACCCGCCTTGCGCAGCTTCGGCCCGCCCAGCACAATCTCGCTGGTGTCCTGGATGGCCAGAATATCGCGGCCTGCGACACGCTCCCCGGTTCTATTGCCTGCCGCTTCGCTCAAAGCTGCAACTGTCACCGAGGGATTGCGTAAAAATCGCCCAAAGCCAACCTCGCCGCGCCGATGGCCTTTGGCAAGCTCATGAATACATGAGCCTGGCCGAGCCACCAACGCCTCATGGCACCACGCCCCCTTTTTTCTAGCCGCAGATCGCCAAATCTGCCAACTGAAAACCGCTCCAATTCAATACCGTTGATGCCCATCTCAACCTCCTGAGCAAATGAGCACTCAGTGAATCAGTCTTTTACAAGAAATGCTAGTTGCTCAGAGATGTGTGCATCAGATAGC
>UCNP01000021.1 GCA_900473335.1 Hyphomicrobiales bacterium
AATGTCGATTCAGCCTAGGGGAGAGCTCGGCCGAATGCGCATGTTCATCGTATGCATAGTTTCTCTGCTTCTTTCGCTTTCCGGTGGAAGTGCTTTTGCGCGGGACTGGGAAAACGCGAATGCGAAGATGCTTGGCTGGTCAATAGACAAACTGCTGACCGCTCAAGATTACGCGGCCAGGCAGGGGTCGACCGCGATTATGGTATTGCAAGAAGGCGAAGAGATTACTCGATGGGGTGACGTCTCGAAGAAGGTTAACGTTGCATCTATCCGCAAATCACTGTTAAGCGCGCTTTTTGGCATAGCTGTTTCACGCGGAAAGATTGATTTAGATTCGACGCTTGCGGATCTTGAGATAGACGATAAGCCAAACTCCCTCACTCGGGCGGAAAAGCAGGCGCGTGTGCGTGATCTATTAATGGCGAGGTCTGGAATCTACCATCCGGCGGCTTACGAAACGGGAGATATGCGCCGAAACCGACCGCGACGCGGCAGCCACACCCCCGGAACTTTTTGGTTTTACAATAACTGGGATTTTAATGCGCTTGGCACCATTTACCGGCAACAGACGGGCGAGGATATTTTTGAGAGTTTTTACAATCAAATTGCCGTTCCGATCGGTATGGAAGATTTCGTGAGTGAGGACGGACGGTATATTTCAGAGACGCAGTCGCAGCATGCTGCATATCCGTTTACTCTTAGCGCGAGAGATGCAGCTCGTTTCGGTCAACTTTTTCTAAATAACGGACGTTGGGATGGAAAACAGATCGTGCCCGCGTCGTGGGTAAGGGAGTCTACAAGGCCCTACTCAGCTACGGACCGGGGGAGCATGGGCTACGGCTATTTGTGGTGGACTCTAAATTCGAAGGTATTTGGGCCGGGTGCAGCACTCGCTTCTGGGTATGGTGGGCAAGCGATCGCGATAGTCCCCTCAAAACGTTTGGTCGTCGCTCAAGTTGTTGACGCTCATGAAAACCCGAAGGGTGTGCGAACCAGTGCTTTCATAACGTTACTACAACAGCTTTTGGCTGCCGCTCCTTGACGAGTGGCCATGAGAGCACCGGGGCACCAAACAACAACGTGGACCAGCCGGTACAGCTTGGTTGCGTCCGGCCTTTTTCATGCTGCGATATTCCTGCTTGCGATCCTGATTGCCTCTCCTAATCGTCTGCCTCGGCCAAGTGAGGAAAGCGTGAGTGTGGAGATTGTTTTCGATCAACCTACGGCACCGAGTGAAGCGATTCAAACCATTGAGCCTACCGAAGCCGCCGAAGAGCAAGCCTCCTCCGAAAACCGCATGGTATCGAACGAGCCACACCCGGCGTTAACGAACAAGCCCAAAACCACTTCAGCAGATGAACAGCCGCGGATGATAAGGCCATCTCAGATGCTCTCTGCCAAGGTTCTATCAGACCCGCGGAGTCGCAAGGCAAGAAAAGAACTGGCGTTGCTGTCACCGCCTGATCAGGTCGAGCAACTGTGTGGGCTGGAGGCGATGGCGCAGGTCGGAATGTGGAGCGAGACATTCCGCCCAGACCGCATCGTTGCCTATGCAATGGCAGATCCTCAGACAAACGGGAACAGCTTTTTGGCTAAAGGCGCCGCACTGCATAGCGGTCGCGCATGGTATGCCTTGGAGTTCAAATGCGATTTGGCCGAGGACCGAAGAAAGGTGGTTTCCTTTGAATTCCGTGTTGGTGAGGCCATTCCGAAGGAAGACTGGGCGGAACACAATCTACCTGATGAAGATACTTCAGTCGCGCCCGATTAGATGGGACCAGCGCCCATGCGGAGACGGCGCGATATATCAGCGACCTGACATTGCTCGCAGATGGATTAGCGCGGAATAGGGGGGCTTCACCTTGTCGAACCAAGTTGCTTGCAACAGAACCTATTTACCGATCGCCAGAGTAAGCAATCCATGACGAATATTCGAATTCAGAAATGGAAAGAGCAACTTTGGGAAAGAAACTCAATGAGCTAGCATCGCCGTCCCGACGGCTTTACCGCCGGGACTGATGCAGTTGATCTGTGAAATCGCATCTCCTACCAAAACACAGATATCTTTGCGCACCGGGAGCTTTAGGCTTCCAGCCATTTCACCTCATCAGGGGTGAGTTTTATATCGAGAGCCGAAAGACTATCTTCCAATTCTCCCAGCGTGCGTGGTCCAATCAGTGGAATAACAGGGGAGGGCTGCGCGAGAACATAGGCCAAGGCAATGTGAATCGGGCTGCGGCCAAGCTTTTGGCCAAGCTCGATTGCCCGCTCGCGTCGCACAAAGTTCCTCTCAGAATACCAGACCCGCACCATTTCCTCGTCATCGTGCTTGTCACGACCAGCACGATCCGTGAAGAAGCCGCGCCCTTGGCTTGACCACGCAAAGTTCGGCATTTGCTTCTGATTGAGCCACTCTTTCCACTGATCATCCGAGGCAGCAACGCAACCAGCCCAAATTGGGTCAAGCATTTCCGCTAGAGAGAAGTTGTTTGACAAAGCGCCTGGAGCCGCTTTGCCATTCTTTTGTGCATAGGCAATTGCCTCATCCATGCGCTCGCGGGTCCAGTTGGAACCGCCAAACGGTCCGCGGATACGACCTGCCTTGACTTCAACATCCATGGCATCCACGAATTCACCCACAGGAATATCCGTATTATCGCGGTGCATGAAGTAGACATCAACATAATCTGTTTTCAATCGATCCAGCGATTGTGTCAGCTGAGTGTTGATAACATCGGGATAGCAAAGTGGGGAGTGCGCGCCTTTGCCAATCAGGACAATATCCTCGCGTGGAACGTTCCGGCTCGTGTGCCAATCGCCAAATATTTCTTCAGTCTTTCCGCCACCATAAATATAGGCTGTATCGAACAGATTGCCGCCCGCCTCATAAAAGGCATCAAGCGTCAAGGAGCCTGCAGCAAAGTTTGGAAAGAACTCAAACCCTAGGGCAACGGATGATATTGGCTTTGTCAGTCCAGGAATTGTTCGTTTTGGCAAAGCATTTCCTGCTTTGGCTGGGGTGCTAGAAATAGTTTTTGTGCGTTTCTCAGCCTTCTCTACGCCATATTCTAAACCGATTGCTGCGCGCCATTGATCAAGCACACGCAAATTGCCAATCGAATCTGTCCAACTCATGCCGGGCGCAGCAAATTCCTGACGCTTTTCTTGAATTGCTTTACCCGTCGCATCAACCTCGAATGAATAGAGCCAACTGCTTTCCGCAACTTCAACGCATTCGTGCTTGCCGCCATTCTTGAATATTTCGATCTTGCCAACGCCCCCTTCATGGCCCGACGCAAACCAGAAATCTTTCACTTCAATACGCCCTTGCGAGCCAATGATGCGCAATGTGTTGTCCTGATCCGCCATGATGGAGCAAGAGACTTCAGCGACAATGCCATTAGGAAATTTGAGAATTGCCGAGGCCCACTCGTCAACGCCAGTCTGACCAAGATGTCCCGCTCCTGAGACGGATTCCGGTTCCAGGAAAGACTTGCCTTCCACCGCGCCTGCAATAAGACGCGCCATCGAAACCGGATAGCCACCAACATCCAGTATGCCACCACCAGCAAGCTCATTGGCAAACAGGCGATGCTCAGGCGTAACGCTACCCATATTAAAGCCAAAACTTGTGCGGATAATGCGTACGTCACCGATGACATTGCTCCGGATCAATTCGATCAGTTTGGCAGTTTGCGGATGCAACCGATACATGAAGGCTTCGCCGACAAAAACACCAGCCTTTTTAGCCTCATGGAAAATTGCATCGGCGTCATAGGCATTAAGTGCGATTGGTTTTTCCACCAGAACATGCTTGCCAGAACGAATGGCTTTGATCGCCCATTCTGCATGGCTCGTATGCGGCGTCGCAATGTAGATCGCATCAATTTCCGGGTCCGCCAGCAGCGCGTCATATCCATTGACAATCCGCGCACCCGGGAAATGCTCGGTAAGTTCCGGCCTGTCAGGATTTCTCGAAGCAATGGCAACGAGTTTGCCAGTGCTCGAATGGGAAACGCCGTCTGCAAATGTACGTGCGATAGTGCCAGGGCCGATAATACCCCAACGGATCAATGTCGCTTCAGTCATAATTGTCCTCTTTGGATGTTTCTTAGCCGCCGGGAGCGCGGTCATAAGTGGTGGATTTGTTATTGGAGCCGGTTGCCTGCACTGTCGAACAACAGAGCATGACTGGATTTGATAGCAACGGTGAGCGTGTCGCGCGTTTTGTCGTGGCGAGATTCTTCACGCTCGATAATGAGCTGTTCGCCACTAGCTACATTGGCATAAATATAGCTGGTATTGCCCAGATGTTCGGCAACATCCACTTTGACTGTAAGGTTGGCAATTCCCCCATCAGCATTGGTGAAGTGTTCCGGTCGAACGCCCAGGGTAACCTTGTCTCCGACGGCGGGTGGCGTATCTTTCAGCGGCAAAGTTAACCGGACATTGCCTTGATTGCTTAGCATCAGTGTTACATTGCCGGTTTCTACACCAACGACTTCAGCGCTCATGAAATTCATCTTGGGTGAACCAACAAATCCAGCAACAAACTGGTTGGCAGGATTGTCGTAAAGATCAAGCGGTGCGCCGATCTGCTCGATATTGCCACCACGCAATACAACGATCTTATTAGCAAGGGTCATGGCCTCGGTCTGATCATGCGTTACATAGATCATGGTCGTGCCGAGTTCCTTATGCAGTCTGGATATCTCGACCCGCATTTGCACCCGCAGTTCAGCGTCAAGATTAGAGAGCGGCTCGTCAAACAGGAACACACGTGGTTCACGAACAATGGCACGGCCAATGGCGACACGTTGGCGCTGCCCACCCGAAAGCTGCTTGGGCCGTCGTTTCATTAACTCTCTGATCTGCAGAATATCGACAACACGTTGAACCCGTCGCTCGGTGTCTGCTTTTGGATTTCCAGTCATGCGAAGGCCGAACGACAAGTTTTCCTCTACCGTCATATGCGGGTAGAGCGCGTAAGACTGGAACACCATGGCGATACCGCGATCAGCCGGTTCGACATCATTTACGACCTCGTCACCGATGCGAATTTCTCCATGCGTAATGTGCTCAAGGCCAGCAATCATCCGCAACAATGTTGATTTGCCACAACCGGATGGGCCAACGAAAACGACAAACTCGCCATCAGCAATATCAAGGCAAGCATTGCGAATAATTTCATAAGATCCAAAGGACTTAGAAACATTTTTTAGTGAAAGTTCGGCCATGCGGCGTTCCCTTATTTAACTGCGCCAGCCGAAATACCGGCGATGAAGTGGCGCTGCAGAAGAATGAAAATTACGATGATCGGTGCTGTCAGAAGCACGGCACCCGCCATGATCCCACCCCAAGAAACCTTGGCGAGGCCGACTAATGATCCAAGTGCAACCGGTGCGGTCATGACGCTAGGTTTTGAGCTGATCAGCAATGGCCACAGATAATTATTCCAGGAGGCCAAGAAGAGGATGATTGCCAATGCAGCCATGGTGGGCCGCGCCAATGGTAAAGCGATACGCAGAAATATCTGCCATTCACTGACACCCTCAACACGTGCGGCATCGAAAAGATCGGCAGGCATCATGGAAAAAGCTTGCCGCATGAACAAAACACCAAGTGAATTGAACAAGGGCGGTACGATGAGTGCTATCCACGTGTTCGCCAACTTGAACTCACGCGCCACCATGATGAACTGCGGAATTACGACGACGAAGTAGGGCAGGGTGATGGTTCCGAGAATGACCGCTACCACCAAAGACTTGCCAACAAAATTATAGCGGGCGAGCGCCCATCCTGCCATGGATGTGAGCAGAACCGACAAAATCGTGTAGGTCAGCGCGACGCCAAAGGAGATCATTAGAGCGTGAATGAAATCAGTATCAGCCTGAAGATTGGCCACATTTTCGATGAAATGCGTTGAAGGCAAGAGTACGATCTGCGGGTTAAAAATACCGGAATCCGGCATGGTAGCAAAGACGATCATCATCCATAGCGGAAAAAGCCAGATGAGTGCTAGCGGAATGAGAACAGCGTGCAAGGATAAAGAGCGGATTAGCGTTGATCTGGATTGTGATTTCATTTCGCTTCACGCCCTATCCACATGTTAAGCAGCGAAATCAGAATTGCCAGCACCGCCATTGTGTAGGCAATGCTCGAAGCATAGCCAAAATTGGAAGATGCAAAGCCTTGCCGATAAAGGAACAGGCCAAGCGTTTCTGTGCCCCCCCCCGGTCCACCGCGATTGGTGATGAGCATGGGCTCAATGAAAAGCTGCATGGATCCGATGATCGATAAAACCACGCAAAATACGATGATTGGCTTGAGCAAAGGCAAGGTGATATGGATGAATTGCTTGACCTTGCTGACGCGATCAAGAGTTGCAGCCTCGTAAACATCCTCTGGTATGGACTGGAGCCCCGAAAGAATGATGATTGCGTTATATCCCGCCCAGCGCCAGGTAACGGCAATGATTAGCAAGCTCATGGCAGCGGGTGTTTCGGAAAACCATGAAACAGCTGGTATGCCAATGCTAAGGAGCAACTTATTGATAATGCCGAAATCGAGATTGAACATCAGTCGAAATACAGCTGCATAAGCAACTTCGCCGACAACCACAGGGGCAAAGAAGGCGAAGCGGAACAGCCCCTTTGCTTTTAGCAGAGGGGAATTGAGCAACACTGCCATGATGGTTGCCAGTGTGATCATCACCGGAACCTGAATGACTAGAATAATCATTGTATTTTTTAGCGCATTGTAAAAAGCAGGGTCGATAAAAAGCCGGCCCCACGTAGCACCCGGGTTAAACACCCATGGATTTACCCTCGTGTTCTGAAACGACATGATAAATGAGCTTATGATCGGCCAAATCCAGAAGACGGCAAAAATCAACAGATAGGGTGCAAGAAACCCATAAGCGGCGCGATAGCGCAAATGCATCAATAGCCCTCCCGGACAAACTAAATCTATGCAGGAAATTGCCGGATATGCGATCCCACACGCATATCCGGCTGAAATTATTGCGCAATCGGCAAGCCGGTAGCGACCGCTATCTGTTGCGCTGCATCATCCAATGCCGCCTTCGCATCTGGATAGCCGCCTGCAAAATATTTGGTTTGTACTGCCTTATAGATTCCATCCGCATCACTTTGAAAGGCGGTGCCACGGCTTGGCACAATTTTCGGCAAAGTCGCCAGAATATCGGACCAGACTTTTTGGCCACCCCAATAAGGCTGCGTTTCCTCGACAAATGGCTGTTTAACTGAACTTAGAAGGGATGGAACGAGGCCAAAACCCTTCAGCATGGAAATCTGCGCTTCATCACTGCCGAGAGCATAATTTAGATAAGTCCAGGCAGCTTCCTTATTTTTCGATCCGTTACTGATCGCCAATGCGGAACCACCAATATTTGCAGCATGTACACCATCCGATGTTATGCTGGGCATGAGGTAGACACCCCATTTACCAGAGAGCGCTGGTATATTGCTACGAATACTGCCTTCATACCAAGCGCCATAAAGCTGACTGGCTACAGTTCCGCCCGCACTGGATTGCAACTTTTCATTCCAGTTGCCAGCCGTTAAAATGCCAGCGTCCTTCATCTGCTTGATCTTATCCAGCGCAGAAACGCAGCCCGGCTCATTAATGGTAATCGACTGACCATCGCCAGAGAAAAATCCACATGCCTGTTCATTTGAGATCATGCGAAACCATTCGCTGTCGCCGTTAAAATCAGCCTGAGCCATGACAACGCCAGGGTTTGCCGTAGCGACTTTCTTCCCTGCTGCGATAAAATCATCCCAAGTCTTGATAGTCGCAGGATCAACGCCTGCCTTTTCATAAAAATCGCGCCGGTAGAAAACAGCAACGGGACCTGAATCCCATGGCATAGCATAGGCGACATCACCAACTTCAAGTTCAACACGTTTAAAATCCGGAAACTTTGCCTGAATTTCGCTGGTATATCCCAGCTCTTTCAAATTGGTGAAGCAATCAGGAAAGCGGTTCCAGAACATTTCCGCTTCAAAATTCTCAAACTGCACTATGTCCGGCAAATCCTCGCCACCAGCAGCGCAGAGCGCCAGTGTTTTATCATAGACTTGCTGATTCCCGAGATCCTCAACAATGACTTTTATATCTGGATTAAGCTTGTTGAAGCCTTCCAGCGTCGTTTTTAGCGATGCTGCTGCAATATTCCAGCTCCAGATTGTAATTTCTTTAGTGTCTGCAAATGCCGATACAGAATTAATGCTTAGCATGGCGGCCAAAGTGGTCGCGCCAAAAAATGATAAGCGCATTGAAAATCCTCCCATTCCAATTGCCCGTTCGTTATGAACAGCGCTACTCTAGCGTCAATGAGGCAGCTGTCTGCGAAAAAGAGAATATAAACTGAGCGGAAAGTAAGATGGAGAAACGCGCGATCTACCAACCGGGGGCAAGCAGCGTCGAGGGCCTGCCGACGGCTCTGCAGATATTCCATAATCATCCCCCAGCGATGGTTATGCCGCATTGGCATGCGCAAGTTGAGGTTAACTACATAATGCGCGGTTGCGTCCACTATCGCATGAATGATCACGACATCTGCCTCAATGCGGGTGACATGTGCCTGTTCTGGGGTGGCCAGCCTCATCAGATGACTGAATCGTCTGATGATTCCATCTATGCCGGTGCTCACCTGCCACTTGTACATTTTTTCCGCATGCGCTTGCCTCAGAATGTCCCAAGCCAATTAATGCAGGGTGCTACCTTGCTGACTTCGGCAACAGATGTTGCCGACACTGAAAACTTCGCCCGCTGGCACAGATATGCCCATTCAGGCGATCCGGCGAGGGCGGATCACGCAGTGAATGAATTGCTGTTGCGGATTGAGCGAATAGGATTCGAACCTTATGTTATGATATCAAACAACAAGAGCAGCCCAAAGAAAGACTTATCCAACCAGCAACTGACGCGTTTGGTTGCTCGTATATGCGATTTTATCGCAAGCAATTTTCAACAGGACATTGGTTCAACCGATATTGCCAGCGCCGCCGGTGTCCACCCCAAATATGCTATGAGCGTTTTCAAGAAATCAACCGGAATGACACTCAATAACTATTTGAGTTTGCTCAGACTTTCCTACGCTCAGGCAATATTGTTGCGCGAAGAAGTAAATGTCCTGCAAGTTGCAATGGATAGTGGCTTTGGCTCGCTAAGCGCCTTCAACAAGTCATTTCGCAATATTGCAGGCATGTCACCTTCGGATTTTCGTCGAGATATGCGTAGTGGTGGTCAGCTTACCAATGTTTCAGCAGTGATCCCGCGTTAGCAAAGCGGATTACGCTATTACTTTTATTGCGTCGCTCATACCCATAGCTGTCACAGCGCCATCATAGCAATATCCTTCCCTCAGCAAGCATTGCTTGATTGATCTAGCGCAATGCCAAGCAAAGACACATCGGCATAGTTTGGCATTGAAGGCTGATGTCTTGTTGAGAGTCAGCAAGTAGATGTTGCCGCTACACATTCCTGAAATTGCTCAAATCGGAACTGAAGGAATTGCTATGAACGTTGCTCCCGCACCAAAATCGTCCACTCATTTGTCTGCACAGGAATTGGGAGGTATTAATCTCTATTGGCGTGCCGCAAATTACCTGACCGTCGGACAGATTTATCTTCTCGACAATCCGCTTTTGCGAAAACCACTCAAGATCGAACACGTCAAGCCACGCCTGTTGGGGCATTGGGGAACATCTCCCGGATTGAATTTCATCTATGCGCATCTCAACCGCGTTATTCGTACAATGGATGCCAATATGATTTACGTATGCGGGCCGGGACACGGGGGACCGGCAATGGTAGCCAATACCTATTTGGAGGGTAGCTACACTGCACGATATCTCGACATTGAACGCAATGAAGAAGGGATGGGGAAACTCTTTCGGCAGTTTTCGTTTCCAGGGGGGATTCCAAGCCATGCAGCCCCTGATGTTCCCGGCTCTATCCACGAAGGAGGGGAGTTGGGATATTCACTTTCTCATGCGTTTGGAGCAGCCTTCGATAATCCGGATCTTATAGTGACCTGCGTGGTTGGTGACGGTGAAGCGGAAACGGGACCACTTTCAACCGCTTGGCATTCAAACAAGTTCCTCAATCCTCAACGCGACGGTGCAGTACTGCCCATTTTGCACCTTAACGGTTACAAGATTGCCAATCCGACTATTCTCGCCCGCATTTCGCACGAAGAATTGCGGTCACTGTTCTTTGGCTATGGATATGAGCCAATTTTTGTTGAAGGCGACAATCCCATTGTAATGCATCACCTCATGGCTCGTGCTTTGGATGAAGCTATAGAGAAAATTTGCTCCATTCAGCAAAATGCGCGTCACGATTACGATGCCTATGCGACACGTCCTACATGGCCAATGATCATCTTGCGGAGCCCCAAAGGCTGGACAGGGCCAAAGGAGGTTGACGGTCTTAAAACTGAAGGTTTCTGGCGCTCGCATCAGGTGCCGCTATCGGGTTTGGCAGATAATCCCCAACATTTGAAAATGCTGGAGGAATGGCTGTTAAGTTACCGACCGGAGGAGCTTTTCGATGCCAAGGGCGCACCTGTAACCGAGATTACTGCGACTACGCCGCACGGAGCTCGCAGAATGGGGTCTAATCCACATGCAAATGGCGGCTTACTGCGAAAAGCCTTGAAGTTACCCGACCTTGCATCCCACGCTGTAAGTGTTTCAGAACCCGGCACCGTAAAAGCAGAATCTACGAAGCTCATGGGCGCGTTCTTGCGTGATGTGATGGCAGAAAATGCAGATGCGCGGAATTTCCGCATCGTTGGGCCGGATGAAACGGCGTCCAACCGCCTGCAAAATGTATTCGAGGTGACTGATCGCACTTGGATGGCATCCTTGCTGCCGGAAGACACTAATCTTGGCCGAAATGGCAGGGTTATGGAAATCCTTTCCGAACATACCTGTCAGGGGTGGTTGGAAGGCTATCTCTTGACGGGTAGATACGGGTTTTTCTCGTGCTACGAGGCCTTCGTCCATATTGTAGATTCCATGTTCAACCAGCATGCTAAATGGTTGGACGTGAGTAGAGAGATTGCATGGCGTCAGCCCATTGCTTCTTTAAACTACCTATTGACCAGTCACGTCTGGCATCAGGATCACAATGGCTTCAGCCATCAGGATCCTGGATTTATTGATGTGGCTCTGAACAAGAAGGCTGATGTCGTACGGGTCTATCTACCCCCGGATGCGAATACTCTTCTTTGTATAACGGATCACGTGTTGCGAACATGGGACCGTATTAACATCATCGTGGCCGGAAAGCCTCCGCTCTGGCAATGGCTGACACTTGAACAGGCGAAGATTCATTGCGGGGAGGGGCTTGGTATCTGGCACTGGGCGTCAACAGGAAATGATAGAGAGCCTGATGTGGTCATGGCATGTGCAGGTGACGTACCAACGCTCGAAACACTGGCAGCAGTCACCATCTTAAGAGAATACATGCCCGAGTTAAATATTAGAGTGGTTAATGTGGTTGATCTGATGACTCTACAACCCAAGGAAATCCATCCGCATGGTCTTTCTGATGCCGCTTTTGATGCCCTATTTACAGACAGCAAACCGGTTATTTTTGCTTATCATGGTTATCCTTGGACCATTCACAGGCTTACTTACCGGCAAAGGAATCATGATAACTTTCATGTACGTGGCTATAATGAGGAAGGAACAACGACAACCGCTTTCGACATGACAGTCCTCAACAAGCTGGATCGCTATCATTTGGTACTGAGCGTAATCGATAAAGTTCCCGCAGCGCGTTCATCCGGGCAAAAGCTTGCTGAATTGATGAAGAGGAAACTGCTTGAACATCATGACTACATTCGAAAGCACGGGCAGGACATGCCCGAAATTCTCAATTGGAAATGGAATTCCAACTCGTAAAGCGAAGTTGGCTAAACAATGACAGACACAGTTCTCGTTCTTAATGCAGGCTCTTCCAGCTTGAAGTTTGCAATCTTTGAAATGGCCGGCGGCTTGCCTGCGTGCATTCGTGGCGCCATCTCTTCGCTGGATTACAAGCCAAAGATGAAGGTGTCCGATTGTGCTGAGAAAGGCAGCATTGAGCTGGATGTTGGCCGCGATAATCTTGATATACCGGAAGCGATGGATTTGGTGCTGAAACAGCTCGCCATCCGCGGCCATTTGGATTTTGTTAAAGCGATTGGCCACAGGATCGTTCATGGAGGCCGCGAGTTCAAGGTCGCCACTGTTCTCAACGAAAATGTAATTGGCCACTTGCGCGAACTTGTACCGCTTGCACCCATGCACCAACCCCGTAATCTCGAGATTATTGCGCAGGCAGCAAGAGCGCTGCCCCAAGCCATGCAATATGGTTGTTTCGATACTGCTTTCCATCATACCCGGCCGCATATTACTACCCTTTACGGCCTGTCCCATCAGTTCACGGAGCAAGGGATAATATCCTACGGTTTCCACGGGATATCCTATGATTACATCGCATCACGCTTGCGGGAAAAATATGGGAGCGACGCAGGAAACCGCGCCATCGTTGCGCATTTGGGAAGCGGCGCAAGTTTATGCGCAATGAATCGCGGCCTCAGTGTTGCAACCACAATGGGCTTTTCTACTCTTGACGGTTTGATCATGGCCACGAGAAGCGGTTCCCTTGACCCCGGCGTTGTGCTGCACATGCTGCAAGAACAGCACCTGTCAGCACAAGAGGTTGAAGATATCCTATATAATCGGTCAGGTCTTTTGGGTGTGTCAGGGATTTCAGGAGATATGGAGACCTTATTGGCTTCTAATCAGCCTTCAGCCAAGGAAGCGATTAATCTGTTTATCTACCGTATTAGCCAGCAGATCGCATCCATGGCTGCCGCACTTGAAGGCATGGATACTCTTGTCTTCTGTGCTGGCATTGGAGAGCATTCGCCTTTGATCAGAGAGAAGATTGGAGAGGTCACGCGGTGGCTCGGTGTCGAGATCGATCAAACCCGCAATTGGCGGGGAGATGAAGACATTACCGCTACAAGCTCGAAAGTGAATATTCTGATCCTGCCGACGGATGAAGAACGTGCTGTTGCCAAAGAGGTCTTGCCTCTTCGTTCTTTTAAGTGAAGCCATCGCATTTTTATTTTATCAGAACCTGTTGGATTGGCATCGTCTCTCGCTATCGGCTTTGACCCTGATCAATGCGACCATCTTGGTGTTACGCGAGACTTCGGACACGCAAAAGCTATGCAGGAAAGGATCGCTGCGATGAACGATATGGTTCTCAGACAGAACATTCTTGACGAACTCGAATTCGAACCGAGCCTTAACGCTGCGCATATCGGCGTTTCGGTTGAAAACGGCGTGGTTACATTATCAGGTCACGTTGCTACATATATGGAGAAAAATACAGCCGCCGATGTCGTCTGCAGGGTCAAGGGTGTCCGCGGAATTGCGCAGGATATGGAAGTACGGCCCGCTGGCAAACATCGCACCGCTGATGATGAAATCGCAAAGCGCGCGCTGAACATTCTGAACTGGAGCACAGCCATCCCTGAAGGTGCTGTGCAAGTCCAAGTTGAAGATGGGTGGGTTGTGCTTAAAGGGACCGTCGAGTGGAACTATCAGAAAATCGCAGCAACGGAGGCAGTGCGGGCACTTGCAGGCGTTTTCGATGTAGCCAACAATATTGAGGTCAAGCCTTATCTGTCCCAATTTGACGTGAAAAGACGGATTGAAGAAGCTTTAAACCGAACTGTTCGGGTGGAGCCATCCGACATACAAGTTAATGTTGATGAAACAGGCAAGGTGACGCTTGAAGGACGCGTGAAGTTTTGGGCTGAACGCGGTTTGGCTACACAGGCCGCATGGTCGGCTCCCGGGGTGAGGGCGGTTGAAAACTTACTTACCGTCGCGTGAACCGCAACCCAAACAGCTATTCCTTTCCGTCGTCAGGAGCATCCGCCATTGCTCGCCTCAGACGGCGAATTGTCGTTGCTCTGCCTCGCTCATCTGCCGCCTCACCCACGGCCCGACTAATATCGAGCAACAGTCGAGAAAGTTCATTGTGCCAGTCAAGGTGAGCCACATTGGCAGGTTGCAAGCGAGGGCGCCGACCGGAGTCAACGTGGTGCGCGCCATCCTCTGCCAAGTCGTATGCTGCGTCTAGGACAGGTGCCACAATCATCGTTTTGGGCAATAGAGGTTCAAGTCGTTTCTCCAATGCGCCAAGTGCGCTTTCTTCTCCATGCGTGAGAAAAATTCCATGCTTGATTGGGAGCCTTCCTTGCACCCAGCGTTGAAGCTCAGGTGCATCAGCGTGGCCTGAATAAAGGTCCAGTTGGCGGACCCTTGCCTTGACCTCTATTTCTTCGCCCTGAATTCTGACCCGAGTAGCTCCATCAAGCAGAATCCTGCCCAACGAGCCCTGAGCCTGAAAGCCAACAAGGAGCAATGTTGCTTCCCGACGCCAGAGGTGGGCCTTGAGATGGTGGCGAATGCGCCCTGCATCACACATGCCTGATGCTGCTATAACAATGAAGTTGCCTTGCACATTGTTGATCGCCTTGCTCTGTTCCACGGTTTCGGTGAAACGAACGTTTGGAGCAGCAAGGACTTCCAGTAAAATAGCCCCGTTTTCAATTTCTCGTGCATGTCTCTCGAAAATCTCGGACGCTCGGGTCGCCAAGGGTGAATCGACGAATATGGGCAAAGTTGCAATATCGCCGGCTTTCATGAGTAGAAACAGGTCTACGAGCAGTTCCTGGGTTCGTTCCACGGCGAATGAGGGGATCACAAGCGGACCCCTTGCTTTTATTGCCGCCAGCACTTCTTCTTGCAATCTGCCCCGGCGCTTCTCGGGAGAGATTTCACCGCGATCACGATCCCCATAAGTGGATTCGCAAACCAGGTAATCCAAATCGGTTGGCCCCTCCGGTTTGAACTGCAAAAGCTTATGGTCCGGACCTATGTCACCAGAAAACAGCAAACGGATTGATTGGTCACCGCCAGCACTTACTTCGAGCTCGACCGACGTCGATCCCAAGAGATGACCAGCGTTCCAGAAACGGGCTCTAACGCCATCCACAACGGCAAACCAATGTAGATACTCCTGGGGCCTGAAGAGGGGCATACAGGCTGCCGCATCTTCCTGCGTATAGATTGGCAAAACGATCGGCTTGCCCCGACGCGTATTGCGCCGGTTCAATTGCTCGACTTCCGTTTCCTGTATGTGCGCGGAGTCCGGCAGCATAACCGAACATAGATCGATGGTCGCCAATGTCGCAAAAATATGCCCATTGAACCCATGCTTGACGAGTTTGGGCAAAAGGCCGCTATGGTCGATATGCGCGTGAGTGAGGACAACAGCGTGGACTTCAGAGGGCTTAAAAGGGAAGGGCTCATAGTTCAGTGCCCGTTCGGTTTTCGAACCCTGAAACATTCCACAATCGATAAGGATGCGAAGGTCATTCAGTTCAATTTCAAAGCAGGAGCCGGTGACGCCATGTGCCGCTCCGTGAAAGTGTAGTCGGGGATATGGCATCGGTTCGTCTCTGTTGAGGATATTGAGAAACATTCCCCAACAAGGTTTTGGGCGCATTGATATCGATCAAATCGAAATAAATCGGTTGCTTACCTTGTAAGCGTCCGCTGCCACATGGTTCTTACATCATCGAAAAGCGGTAGAGCTGAAGTGGCGAAAAGTACACCGGCGAGAATGATCGTTGCGCCAAAACCAGCAGATCGGAATCCAACTGCGCCAACAATACCGCCGGTAAAGAATAAAAAGACCAGGGATGAATGAATTTTTAGCTTTGCACGGTCGGCACGGACCAGCGGCTTGCCTATGTCATCACGCGTTATGTTCCAATAGAACAGCTTGCCCAGTTCAATTCCCATATCCGTCGTCATTCCCGTTATATGGGTAGTCCGAATACGGGCGCTTGAAAGCTTGGTAATGACAGCGTTTTGAAGGCCCATGATAAAGCACAGGATCGTCACGGTTGCAGGAATAAAAAGCCATTCATGTTTTGAAAGGTTGCTGCCCATAATGCCAAAACAAAGAAGCAGCAAAGCTTCTATCACAAGGGGAAAGGCGTACACACTTTGATGAGAATGTCGTTTTCCCCAATTGACCAATATGGCCGAAAGACCAGCGCCCGCGACGAATGAGGCAAAGGCGCCTATTCCGGTCAGAGCAAATTCTATGTCACCCAATGCAATGCTGTCGGCAACGGAGGAGACGATACCTGACATGTGTGAGGTGTATTGCTGCACGGCCAAAAACCCTCCGGCATTCGCAGCGCCAGCAACGAAAGTCAGCACATAGGCGAGATGACGGTCAGCATCGTCATTTCTTACTTGTCCCGTCAGCCGACGTAAATAATCTCTCATGGTCTGCCGCGGATCATGTGCAGTTGCTCACTCACTCATAGCCCGAAGCGCATTCCACTTTTTGATCTCAGCACTGCGCAGGGTTGGAAGAGCAATGATACCTTTATCTTTCAATTTGGAAAATACGCGTGAGACAGTTTCTATCGTCAGACCGAGATAATCGCCAATGTCCATCCGCGACATAGGCATCTCAACCTGTTCCAATCCTCCCTGACGCTCGGCCAGATCAAGCAAAAATGCTGCCACACGCTCAGCCGCTGTCTGACGACCTAGAACGAGCAAATGTTCCTGAGCGCGTGTGAGGCTGCGTAAAGTTAGCGTAAGTAACTCCTGAGATACATCACCGAGCTTACGGCGTGGAAATAGCCGCAGGTTCGTCCCAGTAATTGCTTCAGCGAAGAAATGATGTGTCTCGTCCGCCTCAAGACCGAATATCTCTCCCGGCAGGTAAAAAGCGCTGATCTGCCTCCGCCCATCTGCGAGCAATCGATACACACGAACAGCACCAAACTCGACCTGATAAATAGGTCCAGACTTCCCGCCTTGGGCATATATCTCTGAGCCGGGAGCATAAAACGATATCTGGTGTGGATAAGCGGAGTCAAAGGGTTGTGAAACGACAAAGTCGTTTTCCACCGATCTCAGCTGCAGTGACATTTGAGTTTTTGAGTAGGCAAGCATGACGATCTCCCCAGTAATTTGATGGAGTGATCGTCGCTGAAATCGTGGGATAGCGAAATTCGGTTATGTACTTACGCGTTTCTACGTAGATTTTAAGGCATTGGATTTTCGATGGATTTAACTGCCTTTATCAGCGCGTTGCCGAGTACGGGTTTTCGAATGACCCTGACATCAGGCAGCTGCGGCCCAGAGCCAGCGCGATCCACCAGAAGCAATACCGGTTTGTTCAGTCGCCGAACCGAAACCAATGCAAATGGATCGTGCACCAGCGCTTCATCATCGATGATGACGCAGATAGATTCCGTCGTTTGTGAAGATGCAAGGGCGCGGGAAATGGACTCAAAGGAGAGTGCCGCAAAACCCTCAACCTCGAGTCCGAATTCAATCGACCGTCGTAATTCGTAGTTTGGCGCTACAACAATAATCTTGCTCGGTTTGGACAATGGGTATTACCTCGAAACGCACCGATCTGTCGGTTATCGCAACGAATGTTTTTAATGGCGGTAGATAGAAGAGCATTGCGCTGGGTCAATTCAGCGGGAACCGATCATTTAAAATCGGTTTCACCGTCATGTCTCACGCTGAGTGTCATTCGCACCAGTTCCGGCAAATTCTTCGCCTTCATTTTCGCCATGACGTTGGCGCGATGGACCTCCACCGTGCGTGGACTGATGTTCAGGTCGTAAGCGATAGTTTTGTTGGCATGACCCTCGACTACGCCTGAAAGAACCTGCCGTTCCCGATCAGTCAGTTCCTTCAATCGCGCTTGAATAGTCGAAATGTCGTCCAATCCATCAGTCGTATCTGTCAATTCTGATGCTGCGCGTTTTATCGCTTCGATCAACTGCTCGTCTTCAAATGGCTTTTCGATGAAGTCCAAAGCTCCTGCCTTCATAGCCTCCACAGCCATGGGTACGTCTCCGTGCCCGGTGATAACGATAGAAGGGATATGAAGGTCTGCGGCTTGTAAATGGCGGAGAAGTTCAACTCCGCTCATATCCGGCATACGCAGATCTGTAATCAGGCAACCATTGCGTATCGTTGGTGCAACGAGAAGAAAAATGGTGGCAGATTCGTGCACACGGACCGTAAAACCAGACATAGTCAGCAAAAATGCCAAAGATTGTCTTACGGTCTCTTCGTCATCCACCAGGTGGACAGTGTAGTCATTAATTGCCATTTTCGTGCTGACCCTCAATTGCCGGGAGCGTGAAGCGGAATGTTGTACCTCCACTCTCATTTTTTCTTGCTGTTATTTCACCACCATGAGATTCCACAATGCGCTTGGAGATCGACAAGCCGACCCCCATTCCACCAGGCTTCGTTGACATGAAAGGCTTGAATAGTTGCGCTGCGATTTCATCTGGAATGCCTGTTCCTGTATCTGCCACCTCAACCACAACCCATCCTTTCTCATCCAAACCTGTCTTCACCAGCAATTCACGCTCAGAACATTCATGCATCGCTTCCATTGCGTTACGCATCAAATTGATCAAGACCTGTTGAATTTGTACCCCATCGGCCAATATGAGCTTTGCATCGGGACCGAACTCAAATACGGACCGAACCCCTCGTTCCCGTGAGCCCACAAGCGCGAGGGCACCAGCTTCCTCCACAAGCTTGCGGATGTCCTCCTGCACTTTCTCTGTTTCACCCCGCGTCACAAACTCCCGCAAGTGCCTTATAATTTGACCGGCATGCAAAGCTTGTCTTGACGTTTCCTCCAAGGCCTCCCGCATCTTTGAAGCAAGAGTATCATCCATATCGCGTAAAAGTCGCGTACATCCTTGAGTGTAGTTCGCTATTGCAGAAAGCGGCTGGTTGAGTTCATGCGCCAAAGTTGATGCCATTTCTCCCAATTCGTTAAGCCGGGTCATTCTTGCCAACTCGCTTTGTATCTCCTGCAATCGCGCAGCAGATTCTTCGCGTTCTGTAAGGTCTCGAATAAATCCGGTGAAGAAGATTTTATCGCCGGTCTTTATCTCGCCGACTGCTAACTTCATCGGAAAGGTTGAGCCATCTTTGCGTTTGCCGACTACAACCCGGTCAACGCCAATGATGCGCTTTTCGCCAGTCCGCAAATACCGGCTTATGTATCCGTCATGCTCATTCCGATAAGGTTCAGGCATCAGGATGCGGACATTCTTGCCAACAACCTCCGCCTCAGTATAACCGAATTGACGGACCGCTGCCGCGTTGAAGGATGTAATCGTTCCGTCCTTTTCGATCACGACAGTTGCATCAAGCACTGTATCCAATATCGATCTGAGATGCGCCTCACGAGCATCAAGATCGCTCACCGTTTTTTCGGCAACCCTCCGCGCATGGTGAAGCAGCCCGCCCATCCAAGCGATCACCAATCCTATGACTATCAACATCACGAAGGCGACCGTATTTTGGTAAAGATTGAAAGCTATTCCCCCAAAATACAGGGAGGAGATCAAGGAAAGGAAGACAGCCGTTAATCCTGGCCCAATTCCACCAGCAATTGAGGCGACAAGTATTGAGGGAATAAACAGGATAAAAATTGTATGATCCTGGAGTAATCCCTGCATCGCTAACTGTAATAACCAGGCAACAAACACAGCGAATGCAGCAAGAACATAACCTTGTGCGCCCTCGAAACGCGATGGCAGCGCTGCCCGCAAAAATCTTTCCCGGAGACTGGCAATATCACGTACACGCATTGTGGTACGATTTCCCCTCACTGCTAGCAATACTGATAACAAGCAGGAAAATTTTACTAACTCAACTGCTAACTTGGTTAGAGGAAATAGAGTCTCTATGGACCGGTGGTATGTGCGAAGCTTTTCTTTAAATGTCTTCCGGCGCGGTGATAACGCATATCGGAGAAGAACCATCGCTTCGTTGCTTCCGAAGCCATGAGATAGGTCAAGGTAATTATCAAGAGTCCAGCCATTATGGGTAGGGGCAATGGTACAAAACCAAACCATGCGGCATAGGGCCAATCAGACCAGATGATGCGAACTTATATCCTTCGTTTCTGGCAAAAATTGAACCGCACGATTTGAGACTGCGCTTCCTCTCTCCACGTCAGGCATTTTCAGACGATGCGCTGCGAAGACTCACGCAGCTTGACTACGACCGCGATATGGCTTTTGTCGCGTTAGACACGGTCAACGGCGAACTTGCCGGGATAGCGCGGTTCTCCTCTGATCCGGATCGCGAGGTCGCGGAGTATGCCTTGCTCGTCAGAACCGACTTGCAGGGCAGGGGCCTTGGGTGGCAATTGCTCCTTCAATTGATCAACTTTGCAAAGGCGGAGGGGATAAGAAGGTTGGAAGGACAGATTCTCAGCGAAAATATAAGCATGCTGAAATTATGCCGTGAGTTTGGCTTTAGGATAGTGCGGGACGCACAGAATGTGATGCAGGCCACACTCGATTTGCAATCTCCGAATTATCCGGCCTCTAATTCAACTCGATAGGAAGCGCGTGAAATCTTCTTCCGCAAGCAAGGAACGAGTGACACCGCCAAATACCAGTTCCCGAACCCTGCTATGACCATATGCGCCTGAAATGACAATCTCAGCCTCTTCATGCCTGATAAAACTGAGAAGACTATCGCCTTCGTGTTTGTCTGTCAGGATTTCGCTTCGTGCGGCAATCCCGTGCCTGTGAAGAAATGTACAAACGTCATCCAAGCATTCCTGTGTCAGCATATCCGCATTACGATCAGCCGTCACAACGATAACTTCATTAGCTTGTGAGAGGAGGGGAAGGGCATCCATAACAGCCCGCCGTGACTCGCGTGTATCCTTCCAAGCAATCACCGCAGTATTGGTAAAAATGCTTCTGACTTCTTTTGCCGCAACAAGTACGGGGCGGCCCGCCTGTAGCACGACATTACCCAGATTGATGTAACTGTCGGGATGTCCGAGGGTCGTATCATCCTCGCACCCTGTTACAATCAGATCAGCAACTCTCGCATTCTCAAGAAGAAATCGTGTCGGATTGGCAATCGCCTCGCGCCATTCGTGCGTTACATTGGTTCCCGCTCGACTTTCAAATTCCCGTCGAATTTTTTTCTGACGTTGTTCGGTTTCCTCCCTCAGCAAGCGCATCGTCTCGCCATTTGTCAAGACGCCTTCTGGGGCGGTCATCGGAAGAGTAACATCAGCTGCGCAAATGCCTATGAGATGAGCCTTGAATTGCGCCGCAAGATTAATTGCGAAATCCATAAGTGGAGCGGTCGGGCCATCAATATTAAAGTTAGCGAGTATCGTCCTGTAGGACATTGCACTTCCTTCAAAAAAACGGGATTGCATCTAAACTTCGTTAGTTATGGTTTGTCCACGAGTGTAATCCTGTATGGATGCATGGCACCCCCATTCCGGACGGACAAATACTCCCCTTGGATAAAACGTTCATCGCTCAAATTGAAAACAATTTCATCATCGGACTCGCCTTGGGCATAGTCGAAATACCATTGCCCTCCTGGCTTGCGGCGCAACACTCCAATTAAATCCTCACCCGTGGAACGGAAGCGCCGGACGCGGCACAAACTTTGTTTATCTTTCCACTCGGCAGCATCAAGATGACCATTTTCATCGAGCGGGACCAGAAGATCATATCCTTCATGGGAGTCACCCTCAGGATGATCTTTATCGCGCGCCAAAATCAATCGGACGTGTCGAAACTTGGAAGTGAGCTCTGCTAATTTGACCATCCGTAAATCTCCTTGTTGACGATCAGTTTATCCAAGGGATGTCGAATACGCTTTGATCCAGCGCAATGAGTTCTGGAACGCTCTCGCGTAAGGTTAGACTTTGCGCCTCCGCATTATATGGAAATGTCCGGGAAAACGGATGGTTGGGGTTCCAAAGAAGGATAGGTGAATGTCTTTCAAGAGCGTTTTTTGCGTGATCGGGATAGATCAATGCGACCGCGACATTATAAATGCAATTCAGCTTTGCAAGGAATTAGGCGCACATTTGAGCGTCCTCATCGCATCGCTCGCACCCACACCAATGGGCGGTTATGGCGTCGTCGTTTCCACAACTTGGCTGCTTGAGCGTGAGGCAGATATTGCTGCGATGAAGAAGCGTGAAAAGCAGATCATATCACTTGTCCAAAACGCCGGGCTTCAAGTGGATGTTGACAGTTGTTATTGTGAAAAGGACTGGGCGGATGAAGTTATCGGGGCGCAGGCTCGCTTTTCCGATCTGACGCTGATCGGTCCGGATATTATGCATCAACCCGCATTGAAAACACCTGTCCTGAGCGGGGCTCTGTTCTATTCAGGCGGACCGACATTGGTTGTACCAACGAGCGCCCGCGCTACTTTGCATCCCCGTAAAGTCATACTTGCCTGGGATGGACGGATCGAAGCGATCCGAGCTGCGCGGCAAGCAATAGAAGTCATGGCGGCGGCTGTTGATGTCACTATCGCCATCGTCAGCGAAGATCCGGCAGGGGGAAGTGATCGCGGCGCTGATGCCAAAATGTCAGCATATTTGTTGCGGCACGGCATCCGGGTAACGATTGAACGTATGCGAGCATCTGGATCGGAGGTCGCAGATACTTTGCTCAAATATGCGGCGGAGGTGACTGCAGACATGATTGTCATGGGAGCGTATGGGCACTCTCGCCTGCGTGAACGGCTTTTCGGCGGCGTTACCCTGTCAATGCTTGAAAGATCACCAATCCCAATTTTCATGATGCGCTGAATCCCAAGGTTATAAAGGACATGCCCCAAATGCCTGACAGCATGGAGAGTTCTGCGCAGCCCATGCATATTGGTCTGACAAGCGCCGAAGCCAAACAGCAACTTGAAGCATCCGGGCCAAATACAATACCGGAAGAAATCAACAGATCGGTCTTTGCTATCGCCAAGGAAGTTCTGACCGAGCCGATGCTGTTACTGCTTGTAGCGGCAGCAACACTCTATCTCTTGATCGGCGATCTTGCGGAGGGTCTGCTTTTGGCTGGCTTTGCCGTCCTCACCATCGGTCTCATTTTCTATCAACAACAGAGAAGTGAAAAAGCTCTAGCAGCTCTTCGAAAGCTGGGGGCACCTATTGCGCGTGTCATTCGGGATGGCAAGGAATGCACTATCGCCGCGCGGGAGGTTGTGACAAAGGACTTGATTCTGCTCGATGAAGGAGAGCGTATTCCAGCAGACGGGGTATTAGTCAACAATTCGGGATTGGTTGTTGATGAAGCGCTGCTTACCGGGGAAAGTGTGCCTGTTCGCAAGCGGGCGAGCGATGGTAGTGCTGCCGCTGCAATACCAGGAGGGGACGATCAGCCTTTTGTCTATTCCGGTACACTGGTCGTCAAGGGACATGGATTGGCAAGAGTTTCTGACACCGGGCTGCGGACCCACGCCGGACGCATCGGCGTTTCGTTGGCCTCAATTGTCGTAGAGCCTACCCGCCTACAGATATCGGTGAATCAGATCGTTCGACTTTTTGGGGGATTGGCTGCGCTTGTCTGCTGCGCTTTAATTGTATTTTACGGGGTCTATCGGGATGACTGGCTTCAAGGTTTCCTCTCTGGCATCGCACTTGCAATGGGTATGTTGCCAGAAGAATTCCCTGTCGTTCTGACAATTTTTCTAGCTATAGGCGCTTGGCGACTTACACGGATCAAGGTTTTGACCCGGCGACCTGCCGTCATAGAAACTCTTGGAGCGGCCACGGTTCTTTGCGTGGACAAGACTGGCACGCTGACCGAAAATCGCATGCGGGTGCGAGCGCTCGACACTTTGGCAGAGAGTATCGACATTACGCAGGATCTGCGTGACTTGCCGCCCACGTTCCGATCACTTGTCGATGCCGCTTGGCTTGCCACACGTCATGCATCTATCGACCCGATGGACAAAGCTGTTGCAGGATTGGCATACCGCGCCGGAGTGCATGAGACGTTAGATTGGCCGATGGTTCGTGAATACGGGCTCAAGCCGGAATTGCTGGCAATGTCTATTGTCTGGCAAGATGATGAAGGAAATTTTGCAGTGGCCTGCAAGGGCGCACCGGAAACCGTAATTGATTTATGCCATCTGGACGATGTCAAAGCAGCAAGGATTATGGCGCGCGTTCAGTCATTGGCTGGGAAGGGTCTACGCGTTCTTGGAGTCGCCATTGGCGCAAGTGCGCAGGGTAAACTGCCAGATTCACAGCACGACTTTGAGTTTACCTTTGCCGGCTTGATTGGCTTTGAGGACCCTTTACGTGAAACTGTTCCTGCGGCAATGCGTGAAGCACTGCGCGCCGGTGTGACAGTCAAAATGATCACAGGCGACTATCCGGCCACTGCCTTGGCAATTGCTTCAGCAGCTGGCATTGATATCAAAGAGGGCGCTGTCACTGGCGATCAGCTGGAACGGGCAAACGCTCAAGATTTGGATCGCTTGGTCTCATTTGCAAATGTGTTTGCCCGGGTCATGCCTGACCAGAAATTACGAATAGTTGAAGCTCTCAAGCGTCAGGGTGAGGTCGTCGCCATGACGGGCGACGGGGTGAACGATGCGCCCGCGCTCAAGGCCGCAAATATTGGTATTGCCATGGGAAAACATGGCACCGATGTCGCCCGCGAAGCGGCGGGGATCGTCCTGCTTGACGAAGATTTCGGCAGAATTGTCAGTGCGATCAAGATGGGAAGACGCATTTTTGATAATCTTCGCAAAGTAATGATTTACATCTCTGCCGTCCATGTTCCGATTGCCGGACTGGCTTTACTGCCTTTGATAGCAGGCATGCCACCACTTTTTTTCCCGGCGCATGTTGTGGTTATCGAGATGATTATCGACCCGATGTGTTCAATTGTTTTCGAACGTACGCCAGCCGAACGCAACATCATGCATCGCCCGCCGCGCCATGTTGATGATCCGCTAATTGGTATCGCACAGGTGGCTCTCGGCCTAGCTCAAGGCAGTGTACTCCTGTTCGTATGCTTGGGAATTTATGAGTTCTTTTTAATTCAAGGTGCCACTGTTGAAGCCGCGCGCACCGCGACATTCATTGCCGTCACGACAGGGAATTTATCACTTGCACTGTCTAACAGTCGGCGTGAGGTGGTTATTACGCACCTGTTTGAGCGCGGTAGAATGACATTCTGGATCGCTTCGTTGATAGCCTTGCTGATAGTATCGCTAAGTATTTTTCAGCCGTCCCTTGCATCTGTGTTTGGGTTCACCAGGCTGGAAGGTGCACAAGTAGCGCTTGCTGCGGGCGCAGGGGTAGCTGCCGTTCTGCTATTTGATTTGTTGAAGTTCTTGCCGTTTGTGCGGAAAATTGTGGGTTAGCGCGAATGGCTCCGGTCGCCTAACCTTTGACGTCTGTACCAGGACAAAATCATTGGGATAAACGCCAAGGCTCCAATAAAAATGGCAATTATGGCAAGCATCACAAACATCTGAAGCACAATAAAATTCGTTGCGTTGGTTGCTACGAACCAACCAGTAATCGAACCTGCAATGATGAATAGCAAACGAACGAGCCAACCTAACATCATACTACCCCTTGTCTGTATTTATGTCGTTTATGAAATCATCGACAAATCGCTTCACTTCGGTCCAATTGGTAAGTTCATAATCTTGCCTTGCGTCGATCGGACCATTTTCCGCCGCCGCAATACGTTTCAGCATCCACCGCTTGAAAAAATCATACTCGGAATATTTCAATGCGCCCGCGCAATGAAGGACCGTCTTGGGCTTCCAACCCGTCTGTTCACACAAAGTAACGGGGTATGCTCGCGCTTCCGCTTTCTCCGCTTCATCCGTACTGGCAATAGATAGCGATACGGAAATGAAGGCGGTGGGAATGTTATTCAGTATCGACTTCCAATTTTGCAGGAAATGGACGAAAGCGCTTGGATATCGACCAATATGAACCGGTGCGCACAAAATCGCCCCATCGCCAGTTCCGGGATCAGCGAATCCGACCTGATTTGTATCAGTCAACTCGACAAAATGGCCGAGAGTTTCGATGTGGCTTGCTACAGCCTCCGCGATTTTCCGGGTCTGCCCCTCCACGGTGGAATAGAGCACCAAAAACTTCATGGTCTTTCTCCTGCATCCTTGAATTCCATTGATGGAAGATTGCACCTTCGATGATGGTGGAGGGAGGTGCATTGATACGCATCAAATTCAGCGTCTGCGATATTTGATCCAGCGCAATGCCCCCACGCCATTTCGGTCCTATCAAGTGCTCAATCACAGAATTATTCCCTATGGAGAGAGCAAATGGTTTTCAGAAGTCTGCTGAGCATTGTCGAGGTCGAACAAACCGACCACGATTTAGAGGTGGCAATCGAGCTGTGTTCTGAGATCAACGCACAGCTTTCTGTTACGGTGCTCGCGGTTGCCTCCCCACCGCCCATTGGTGACTATGCGCTCGGCACCGCCGACCTCTGGCTCAAAGAGAGGCAACAGAAACTGGCTGCACTCGATAAAAGAGTTGAAGAGGTGGAAGCCCTTGTTAAGAAGGCCGATATATCGGCAACAGTGATAGACGAATTTCCGGAACCCGCCAGAGTTGGGCACATTGTCGGCAGGCATGCCCGATATACGGATGCAACAATAATCGGCCCAGATCTTTTAGCGAATGAAAGCCTGAAAAACCTTATAATAGAGGGTGCATTATTTGAGTCCGGTAAGCCGCTTCTGCTTATCCCCCACGGAGCAAAACCGACCTTACAGCCAAAGCATGTTCTACTTGCCTGGGATTCTGGTGTGGAATGTACGAGAGCGGCCCGCGAAGCCTTGGATATCATGGCATGCGCCGAAGAAGTTCACGTCACGATGATCGACCCTGATTCGAGTACAGCGGCAAATGGCCCCGAACCGGGAGCCGACATTGCTGCTTATCTTGCTCATCATGGTGTGAAAATTGTTGTCGACAGACTCCCCAGCTCAAATTACGCGATAGCCAATGTTATCAAACAACATGCGATGGATATCGCATCTGATCTCATCGTCATGGGCGGCTATGGTCACACAAGACTTCGTGAACGAATCTTCGGAGGCGTCACGCGGTCGATGGTAGATGATCCCAACCTTCCCATTCTCATGGCCCACTAAGCAAGGACGGTTCACGCTACATACGGAGCTTCAAACAATGCAAATTAACGCAATGAACCAGTTCGAAATCATGCATTTGGTTGAGCATGCCAAAGTAGGGCGGCTGGCTTGTGTCCATGAGGGACAACCATACGTCATTCCCATGAACTTTGTCTGTCGGCTCGGCTATTTCTATTCTTTCACGACCTATGGTCGCAAAATTGAATGGATGCGCGTAAATCCCCAAGTCTGCCTTGAATTTGATGATATTTCTGGCACGAATAATTGGCAAACGGTAATTGTTGTTGGCGAGTATGAAGAGCTGACTGACGATCCTGAGCATTTGGCGGCGCGCAACGAGGCACATGCCCTCCTCAGTAAAAGAGCCGAATGGTGGCAGCCAGCCTATGTAAAGACTGTTATCAGAGATCATGTGCGATCACTTGAACCGGTCTATTTCCGTATATTGATCAAGGAAATGACTGGTCACAAAGCAGTCAAGTAAGTGGTTTCGGACTGGGATCGCAATAAATCCCATATAGCGTCTGGAGTATTTTCTCTACCTCCCGCGAAGCCAGGCGATAAAAAATCTGCTGTGCCTCACGTCTTGTATCGACCAGTTTCAAGGCTCGTAGCTTCGCCAATTGTTGAGAAAGAGCAGACTGATTCATGTCCACCATTCGGGCAAGATCAGTGACCGTCGTCTCGCCATCCAACAAGTGACAAAGAATCATAAGGCGCTTTTCATTAGCCATCGCCGAGAGCAGCTCTGAGGCTTCCTTCGCACTTTTATCAAGCTCACTGATCTTTTTATCACGCATGTGAGCACATATGCATATAATGAAAGACAAAGGTCAATTACTTTCATCTAAGCCTCCCAGCGAATGTTGATCTGCATCAATGCCAACATCGCAATATGCGCATTAAATTGAACATCAATGGTGAATTCGACTGAGCTGACTGGATTGTTAATCTTCCTCATGACGCTCAATCGAACAACGTTTGAGGAGAAAGTTATGGCTCATATTGTTGTGTTGGGTGCTGGCCTTGGTGGTACCGTCATGGCGTATGAACTTCGCAAGGAGCTTGGAGCAGAACACACCGTTTCAGTTGTTAACAACGGTACCAGCTATTCATTTGTGCCATCCAATCCTTGGGTCGCCGTAGGTTGGCGTGACAGGAAAGCAGTGGAAGTCGAACTGGAACCTATTTTCGCACGTCATAGAATTGAGTTTTACCCGGAAGGAGCAAAACGACTTCATCCAAGTGAGAGACGAATTGAACTAAATAATGATACGTTCATTAACTATGATTATTTGGTGATAGCGACAGGACCTGAGTTTGCATTCGATGAGATTCAAGGCTTTGGACCTGATGCCAATACCCAATCCATTTGTCATTTAGACCATGCGCTGAAAGCGAAGACTGCGGTTCAAGAACTCATTCGCAAGCCGGGTCCGGTTGCGGTGGGTGCAGTACAAGGTGCTTCCTGTTTTGGTCCTGCCTATGAGTTTGCATTTATTCTCGACAAGGTATTGCGTGATGCAAAGGTCCGGGACCGTGTTCCCATAACCTTCGTCACCCCAGAACCCTATATTGGACACCTCGGGCTCGGTGGTGTCGGCGATACAAAGGGTCTACTCGAGAGTGAAATGAGGCAGCGTCATATTCAGTGGATATGCAATGCAAAAGTGGACAGTATTGAGCCTGAAAGAATGCATATTACCGAATTGGCCGATAGCGGCGCGGTCGAAAATACTTACGAATTGCCTCACGTCTTTGCAATGCTTCTGCCTGCCTTTAGGGGTGTCGTCGCAGTTCATGGAATCGACGGTTTGACGAATCCTCGCGGTTTCATCCTGATTGATAAGCACCAGCGAAACCCCAGATTTCCCGATATTTTCGCTATTGGCGTTTGCGTTGCGATACCACCTGTCGGCAAAACCGTTATCCCCGTCGGAGTGCCAAAAACGGGCTTTATGATAGAATCGATGGCAGCTGCGGCCTGCGTGAATATCTGTCGATTGATTGAGGGTAAGCAACCAAATGCAGTCGCTAGCTGGAATGCTGTCTGCCTAGCCGATTTTGGCGACTCCGGCATCGCATTCATTGCACAACCGCAGATTCCGCCACGAAATGTCAATTGGTCGTCATCAGGCAGATGGGTTCACGGAGCCAAAATGGGTTTCGAGAAATACTTTCTGCATAAGATCCGAAGTGGCAAAGCAGAACCATTCTACGAGCACTTTGCATTGCAGATGCTTGGCATAGACAAGCTCAAAGAATTGGAAATCTCAGATAGCCTCGATACGTGACAGACAGAATACGTGCAGAAACGTCTTGTTATAGCCATCATTATCTGCGTATATACGAATATCTTAATATAAAGGGAGCCAGTCATGAGTTTGGATCGTTCAGTAATGGCCTTCGCTGGCATTATGGTGCTGGTTTCTGTTGCCTTGACCTGGTGGATATCACCGCTCTTCATTTGGCTCACAGTCTTCATCGGCTTGAACCAGCTTCAATCGGCGTTCACCGGCTTTTGCCCAGCAGCCATCCTATTTAAAAGAATAGGCATCCGGCCCGGACCTGCGTTTTAGGAAACCGCTGATGATACGCGCGCCACTTCTGGCAATTGGGCTTTTTAGTGCCACGATCGCTTCTGCGGGCACGGTCATCATCGTCCCCACGACTTTGGTAGAATGGAAGGCTGTGTACGGCACCATTGAGGCGCGCAATACGATCCCTGCGCGTGCGCGCATTGGGGGTGTACTCACCCGACTCAACGTCAGTGAAGGTGACCAGGTCAAAGCGGGGCAGAAACTGGCTATTGTCCGTGATGACAAGCTAGCCTTTCAGATCGCAGCTCTTGAGGCACAACTTCGTGGTCTTCAGTCTCAGCTCGATACCGCACAAACTGAGCTTGAGCGCGGCCAAGCCTTGGTCGAAAAGGGTGTTATCACATCCCAACGGCTTGATCAGCTTCGTACCGAAGTCAACATCCTCCACAATCAAATTTCAGGCGCGGAAGCCCAACGTTCGGTCATTGTTCAACAATCAGCCGAGGGTGAAGTTTTCGCCCCCACTGATGGACGCGTACTCACCGTGCCTGTCACACGGGATGCGGTGATAATGGCTGGTGAAACGATCGCCAATATAGGGGGAGGAGGGATATTTCTAAGATTGGCAATTCCTGAGCGTCATGCGGCAATGCTCGAACAGGATGCAATAATTCAGATTAATGCTGCGGGCACAAAATCCACTGGTCGCCTTGCAAAAATCTATCCGCAAATCGAAAATGGTCGTGTCATTGCAGATGTTGAGGTGGATCAACTCAATACGCGTTTCGTCAATAGCCGCGTCCTTGTCGAAGTGCCCGTAGGGCAACGCTCTGCCCTGCTTGTTCCTCAAGATGCGATATCCACGCGCTCAGGTGTCGATTTCATTGCCATCTCTGAGAATAATGTTCGCAGGGATCGCGCTGTAATGCTTGGCGAGTCGGTAACTCTCGATAGTGGTAAATTCGTTGAGGTCCTAACTGGCCTTGTGCCCGGCGATGTGGTCATTACACCATGAAGTCAGGGATAAAAGGTCTTGGCATAGCAGGTGCGCTGACCCGGGCTTTCATCGCCTCGCCACTTACGCCGCTATTGTTGATTGCCTCATTTGCATTCGGGCTTCTCGCACTTTTTTCCCTTCCCCGTGAGGAGGAGCCGCAAATTTCCGTGCCAATGGTGGACATTCAGGTACAGGCGCGGGGACTGAAGGCCGAGGATGCAGTCAAGCTTGTAACGGAGCCTCTCGAAACCATCATAAAGGGCATTGATGGCGTCGAACATGTCTACTCGCAGACGCGGGATGACCAGGTTCTGGTCACTGCGCGCTTCATTGTAGGGACATCATCGGATACCGCGGTGTTACGCGTGCACGAAAAAGTTCGGGCAAATATCAATCGCATTCCGGTTGGCATTCCAGAGCCATTGATTATTGGGCGAGGCATTGATGACATCGCCATTGTCGCATTGACACTCGCCCCAAAACCTGTAGCCGCCGATCGTCTCACCTCAACTGATCTTACGCGCATTGCACGGGAGTTGCGAACTGAAATCTCAAAGATCGACAATGTCGGATTGACCTATCTGGTTGGTGATACTGGCGAAATCATTCGCATCGCGCCAGATCCAAAAAAGCTTGCTCTCTATGGTATTACGCTGCAACAGCTTGCTGCCAAGGTCTCAGGCGCCAACAGTGCATTTCCCGTTGGCCTGGTACGCAATGCTCAGGAGCAGGTGGGGGTTGTCGCTGGCCAAACACTTGCCTCTCCAGCCGACATTGGCAATTTGCTGCTCACTTCCCGTGACAATCGCCCGGTCTATGTCCGCGACGTTAGCAATATTGCTTTCGCAATGGAGACAAGTAGCTCACTTGTTTCCACTGTCACACGCGATGAAAATGGACTTCATCGCATACCCTCCGTAACGCTTGCAGTTGCCAAACGTGCGGGTTCGAACGCCGCAACAGTTGCCGAAGCAATTTTGGATAGGGTAAAAACCCTCAACGGAACACTCATCCCGGATGATCTTTCCGTCGAGGTTACACGGAATTACGGCGAAACGGCCAATGAAAAGGCCAACGAGCTTCTTTACCACCTAGGTCTGGCGACAATTTCTATCGTTCTGCTTGTATGGGTCGCAATCGGTTGGAGGGAAGCTATTGTTGTCGCAATCGTTATTCCAACGACAATATTGCTCACGCTCTTTGCTTCCCTGCTCATGGGCTACACACTTAATCGCGTTTCATTGTTTGCACTGATATTTTCGATCGGCATCCTTGTGGACGATGCAATCGTAATTATTGAGAACACTGCGCGGCATTGGGGGATGGCCGACGGCCGTAGCAGGCAGCAGGCGGCAATAGAGGCTGTTGCGGAGGTCGGCAATCCAACGATCATCGCAACCTTGACCGTTGTCGCCGCGCTTCTGCCAATGCTGTTCGTCTCCGGTATGATGGGGCCCTATATGAGCCCAATTCCTGCCAACGCTTCGGCAGCAATGATCTTTTCATTCTTCATTGCCGTCATGGTAACGCCTTGGCTTTTGCTCCGGATAGCTGGGAACGCTCCCGTGCAAAAACATGAAGCTCATAGTCAAGGCGGCAGACTTGGCCGCGCATATGCAAAAGTAGCCCGTCCAATTCTGGCGTCCAAGAAAGCAAGTTGGGCATTTCTTCTTGGCGTCGGCTTACTGACACTTGGCTCCCTTGCACTCTTTTACACAAAAGATGTTACGGTCAAACTGCTACCCTTCGACAACAAATCCGAACTGTCAGTAGCGATCGATCTTCCTGAAGGCTCATCCTTGGAACAGACCGATGCGGCCGCACAACGAATTGCAGCTGCCGTACTCGAACTGCCAGAAGTGCGCTCTATCCAGACCCATGCAGGCTCTGCAGCACCATTTAATTTCAATGGGCTTGTCCGGCATTCCTATTTTCGCGCGGAACCTCAGCTGGGGGACTTGGCTATTAATCTTTTGTCGAAGGCGCAACGTTCACGTTCAAGCCACGAGATAGCTCTTGATATACGCCAGCGCATCACCAAAATTCCTTTTCCGCCAGGCACAAGTCTAAAAGTTGTAGAGCCACCACCTGGTCCGCCGGTCTTGGCAACGCTTCTGGCCGAGATATACGGTCCGGACAGTGATACACGGCGAAAGGTAGCGGAAAAGGTGGAGGCGGCTTTCCGGTCCGTACCCTTTATCGTTGATGTCGATAATTCCTATGGCCTGCCGGCGAGACGTCTCCGTGCTACCATTTCCGCGGACGATGCCGAGTTTTTCCATGTCGATGAAAGCGATGTGTTTGACACGATCTCCATTCTCAATGGCAGCACAACCGTTGGCTATTCACATCGCGGGGCAGGGAGGCAACCTGTTCCAATACGGATTGAACGCTCTGCAAGCGACAAAACGCTCGATGAACGTTTTCTCACAACGCCAATTCCTGCGAACGTTCTTCCAGGCGATCGGGGCGTTGTCGAGCTAGGTGATGTCATTAGGATTGCGAAAGAAAGAGCCTCATTTCCAATTTTCCGCCATAATGGGCGCGCAGCGGAAATGGTCACCGCTGAATTGGCCGGAGCTTTTGAAGCCCCGCTCTACGGAATGCTTGCTGTTCAGCAAGCAATCGATTCACAAGACTGGACGGGTTTGGTCAAGCCTGCAATCTTCCTGCACGGACAGCCAAATGACGAAAGAAAACCAAGCCTGCTTTGGGATGGCGAATGGGAAGTAACATGGGTGACTTTCCGGGACATGGGTGCGGCATTCGGGGTCGCCTTACTCGGAATTTACATCCTCGTTGTCGCCCAGTTTGGCTCATTCAAGCTTCCACTCGTTATCCTTACACCAATCCCGTTGACATTCATTGGTATACTCGGCGGACACTGGCTGTTTGGTGCCCCATTCTCCGCCACCTCAATGATAGGCTTCATCGCCCTTGCGGGGATAATTGTGCGGAACTCAATCCTTCTCGTGGACTTCATCCGCCATTCCGCGTCATCTGATCAACCCTTGACCGAGACGCTCATCGAAGCTGGTGCTATCCGGTTCAAACCGATCCTTCTGACCGCCTTAGCGGCAATGATTGGCGCTGCAGTTATCCTGCCCGACCCAATCTTTCAGGGACTTGCCATCTCATTACTATTCGGCCTCGCATCGTCGACCTTGCTTACCGTCCTGGTAATTCCCGCAATTTACCAGGTTTTGAGAACATGAGTAAGGCTCCAGTCAGGCGATCCGATTGATTAATTTTGACAACCAATATTTCACCGGTCGGGAAGTGTCGCGTCGCTCACATTTTTGCAAGTCGCACTTCATCCTTGAACCCACCCCCCGGCTACACAAAAATCACGTAAGATAACTTATGGAACTTACCGTGATGAAGTCTCAACATATATCGTTCTCACCTGAGAACATATCACCAGCTGAGAACAACCTTTCCAGAACTACCTGAGCGCATAGCATCAAACCCCGTTTGAAAATCATCAATTGGGAGACGGTGGGTGATAATTGGCGTCAAATCCAATCCACCTTGAACAAAGGCGATCATCTTGTACCAGGTTTCAAACATCTCGCGGCCATAGATACCTTTAAGATTGAGCATTTTGAAAATGACCTTGTTCCAGTCGATCTCAAACCCTGTCGGCGCGATACCGAGAATGGCAATCTTGCCACCATTATTCATCTTATCAATCATGTCGCGGAATGCTGGCGCTGCGCCGGACATTTCCAGCCCGACATCGAAACCTTCTGTCATGCCGATCTTTTGCATAACGTCTGCAAGCTTCTCCTTGGATGCATCAACCACATGTTCAATTCCCAGCTGGCGAGCAAGAGCCAGCCGAGATGGGTTGATGTCGGTAATAACAACCTTGCGAGCGCCCGACCGTTTTGCGACAAGAGCGCCCATAATTCCAATTGGACCAGCACCGGTTACAAGCACGTCCTCGCCAACGAGATCAAAACTTAAAGCCGTATGAACGGCGTTGCCGAACGGATCAAAAATGGCGGCGATTTCGTCAGGTATATCGTCCGGTATTGGAACAACATTGTCTTCAGGAATACAAACATATTCGCCAAACGAGCCCGGTCGATGAACACCAACACCAAGCGTATTACGACAAAGGTGACCGCGACCGGCGCGGCAGTTCCGGCAGACACCACAAACAATGTGGCCTTCTCCAGACACCCTTTGCCCAACTTTATATTTGGTAACAGCCGAGCCAATATCAGCAACTTCGCCGCAAAACTCGTGACCGACGACCATGGGGACAGGAATCGTCGCTTGCGCCCACTGATCCCAATTATAAATGTGAACATCTGTGCCGCAAATGGCGGATTTCTTGACCTTGATCAGAACGTCGTTCGGTCCAGGTTCAGGTACCGGAACACGTTCCATCCATATGCCCGGCTCTGCTTTGGCCTTCACCAGTGCTTTCATCATGTTTGACATGGTCATTTTGCTCCAATGACGCCAAGCTCGCGCCCGACTTCTGCAAAGACTTCAATTACGCGCGTTACATCGTCACTTGTGTGAGCGGCGGACATCTGCGTGCGAATACGTGCCTGACCCTTTGGAACAACGGGAAAGGCAAAGCCCACCACATATACGCCCTTCTCCAACATGCGCGCTGCCATCTCCTGCGCCAGCGTCGCCTCGCCCAACATGACCGGTATGATCGCATGATCTGCGCCGGCTAATGTAAAGCCAAGTTTGGTCATGTTACGGCGGAAATGTGCAGCGTTCGCATTGAGCCGAGCGCGAAGGTCTGCACCCTGCTCTATGAGGTCAAACACCTTTAAGGATGCAGCCGCGATGACTGGCGCGAGCGTATTTGAGAAGAGATAGGGGCGCGAACGCTGGCGCAGCCAGTCTATGACCTCGGCCTTGCCGGATGTGTAGCCACCGGACGCACCGCCCAATGCTTTGCCAAGCGTTCCAGTGATGATGTCAACGCGCCCTTCTACACCACAATATTCCGCAGATCCTCGACCATTTTTTCCGACAAAACCAACGGCATGACTATCATCAACCATGACCATTGCGCCGTATTTTTCAGCAAGATCGCAAACGCCCTGCAGATTGGCTATGATGCCATCCATAGAAAACACGCCGTCCGTCGCAATCATTTTGAAGCGGCTGCCCTCTGCCTTCTTCAACTCCTCTTCCAGCGCTGCCATGTCATTATTGGCGTAGCGAAAGCGCTTCGCCTTGGACAAACGAACACCATCGATAATGGATGCGTGGTTGAGTGCATCGGAAATGATTGCATCCTCCTCACCAAGCAATGTTTCAAACAGGCCGCCATTTGCATCAAAACAGCTAGAATAAAGGATCGTATCCTCAAGGCCGAGGAAACGCGATATTCTGGCCTCAAGCTGCTTATGTTCCTCTTGCGTGCCGCAGATAAACCTTACCGAAGCCATGCCGTAACCATAGCGGTCCAGCGCCGCTTTCGCCGCTTCCGCTAGTTCTTCATTGTTGGCGAGGCCAAGGTAGTTATTGGCGCAAAAGTTGAGAACTTTCGCGCCAGACGCCACCTCAATCAGTCCCGCCTGCTTGGAGGTAATGACACGCTCGGATTTATAAAGTCCGGACCTCTTCAGTCCGTCGATTTCAGTGATGAGGTGATCGATAAATGGCTTGGTCATGACGAATCCTGCTCTGGCCTGATGCTGCCAGTGTCATCTCACGATCAGGCGAATGTCTCAAGCCCTCGATTGAGTGGCATGAAAAACCGCACGATACGGAACGGTTTCTCAGCTTTGTGGGTAATATTCTATATAAAATCCTCGCCGCACCGGCAATTTGCCGATTGGCTTATGCAAGCTGCACAAGATGTCCGGTCGATATCTCCTTATATTGCCGAACCGGCACCACGAAATCCGGCATTCTCACAGGGCTTTTTATCTCATCATTCGAAACCGGTCTCTTGATTCCGCGACGGGAGGGATCCGGCACCGGGACAGCAGAGATAAGCTTCTTCGTATAGGGATGTTGTGGGTTCTCAAAAATTACCGCACGGGGTCCGATCTCCACGATCTCTCCCAGATACATAACGGCAATACGATGGCTGACACGTTCCACGACGGCAATGTCGTGAGAGATGAAAAGATATGCGAGATTGAGACTGCATTGGAGGTCTAGCAACAGATTGATGACCTGTGCTTTGATGGAAACGTCCAAGGCTGATACGGACTCATCTGCAACTATAATTTTGGGATCAAGGGCAAGTGCCCGCGCAATACACACACGTTGCCGTTGACCACCAGAGAATTCGTGCGGATAGCGCCCAGCCATATCTGGGGTCAGCCCAACCCGCTCCAAAAGGTCAGCTACTCTATCACGGGCTTGGATGCGTGTTCCGAGCTTGTGCTCCAGATAGGGTTCCGCAATTGCCGAACCGACAGTCATACGTGGATTCAGACTTGCGAATGGATCTTGAAAAATCATCTGCATATTTCGTCGCATAACGCGCAGCTGTTTTGAATCCATCGTCAGGACGTCTTTGCCATTCAGCAACACCTCACCTGATTGAGGCTGTACCAGTCGCATGATTGAACGACCGGTCGTTGATTTACCGCAGCCGGACTCGCCAACCAATGAGAGCGTCTCGCCTGGTTGCAGACTGAAAGAAAGATTTTCCACGGCATGGACCCTGCCCTCCAACTGACCGAACATGCCGGAATGAATGTTGAAGCGAGTGGTGAGATTGCGGACTTCAAGTAATGGCGGCTTTTCCGTTTGGACAGTATCCGCTGTTTCGACTGGTATGTCGGATGTACCAGTATTTCGATCAACGACAGGAAACCGCAATGGGCGCTCCCGGCCTTTCATTGAACCCAGAATGGGCACCGCTGACAGCAGTGAGCGCGTATAAGGATGTTTTGGTCTGGCAAAAATGTCTTCAGTTGCGCCGGTTTCAACCGCCTCACCATTATACATAACGACTGTACGATCGGCTATTTCTGCGACAACGCCCATATCATGCGTAATGAAAAGGACGGAAGTTCCTTCCTCATCCTGTAAGAGTTTGATGAGATCAAGAATTTGACCCTGAATGGTGACATCCAATGCCGTGGTCGGCTCATCCGCTATGAGCAGTTTGGGTTTGCTTGCAAGCGCCATGGCAATCATTACACGTTGACGCATTCCACCTGAAAAACGGTGCGGATATTCGTCAAAACGTGATTTCGCCGCTGGGATACGCACTTTTTCTAGCAATCGGATCGTTTCGGCCCGCGCATCTGCCCGAGAAATATCGTGATGGCAAAGCAGGGCCTCGCTGATCTGCTGGCCGATGGTGAACAGCGGGTTGAGACTGGTCATCGGCTCCTGGAAGATCATTGCGACATCGTTCCCGCGGACCGAGCGCATCTGGCTTTCAGGCAAGCTAAGTATGTCTTTGCCATCAAGTAATATCCTGCCTTCGATGCGGCTTTTGTCTTTTTGCAGAAGCCGCATAATGGACAAGGAGGTGACGCTTTTTCCGGAACCGGATTCACCTACGATTGCTACCGTTTCACCGGGGGCGACATCGAATGAAACATTGCGCACCACGGGCCGCCATTGGCCGTCGGCCAGAAAGGACGTCGTCAGGTTTGAAACTGACAAGACTGGAGGGGCGGATTTATCCATTGAACGATCCTTTCAGGCAGAAGTAAGCAATCAGTCGGGCCAGCGCATCAAAGCGTCGATACGGGCCTGATATCGCTCCTCATAAGGCGATGAGATAATCTGGTTTGACGTGTGAGCCTTGGCCAGTTCTTCTTCTAGGCGGTTGGCTACAATTATCTCTTCTCCCGGATGCAAATTGCATGGATCAAGGTAAAAATAGCCATGCTCTGCTTCATGATCACGGACGATAACCGGGCGAGATCCTGCTGCCAGCGCATCGGCAAAATCCCAAGCAGTTATATGGGCTTCCTGAGGATTGATCGTTACACGCAACCGGTCGAGCGGATTATGCGTGGGATCAGGTTCAATCTCGGCAGCGACGCCAGGTTTGCCTGTCAGTGTTCGCTTCCACAAATCAAGATAACTCGTTTCTCGCTCACGAATGCCGACATGGTCGCGCTTTTCCCAAGCCTCAAGCGCGGCGATGGTGCCGAGAATACTTTCCTTACCGATCTTCATTCCGCGACCGATACCTCGATTTTGGAGGAATGCATCACGCACAAGCTGCTTCTTGCCAGCAACGATACCGCCCGTTGGCCCCCCAAGAAATTTGTGCGAGGAATAGAGGGCAATATCTGCACCCTGCTCCAGGAATATTTTGAAATCATATTCCGAGGCAGCATCAACGATCACAGGAACACCGCGGGCGTGACAGACTTCCGCGAACTGTTTCAGTGCGATCAGGCCGTACTGTACCGTATGGTGCGAAACCACAAAAACAGCAGCGGCGGTACGCTCGTTAATTGCACCATCCAGATGGTAGGGATAGCAAGAGGTCGCCTGGCCGATAAGGACAGCTTTCGCGCCTGCTATCCGAATACCTTGATCGACTGGTGCGCCGTAGCTGACCACATGGCCGGTTTGAATGATCACCTCATCCTTGAGGCCTGTAGTATCGGGAAGTCGCTCAATGGCGGCAAGGTCATTGCCCGTCATGGCTGCCGCTACCGCAAGTGTGATACCTGCCGAACAAGATGCAGTGATAAAGCCTGCCTCCCCTCCAGTCAGACGGGCTATAACAGGACTGGCGATTTTATGCAGATCGTTGATTTCGACAAATTCCGGAAGAATGGCAGTCATCGCGGCGACCGCCTCGGGAACGACGATTGAAGCACCCAATGCCGTCATGGTGCCAGAAACATTAATTACCGGTCGCAATCCTCTCGATGCGCGAATATCAGTCATAGTTTTCTCCTTGCAGTGCATTCCATTTGCTTGGCATGTATGACGTTATAATGTAATAAAGAGTGATTAGGACCGACCGAACCAGCAGGAGCTACAAGCGTGACCGCCAAAATATCAAACATGGACACTCCCGGCGGTTACGAAAAAGCAGAGGCGCCCGGAAAACGTTCGCGCGTGAGTGGAATAGACCGTGCGTTGCAGGTTCTGGACTATCTTTATGAGACGGGTTCGCCCGCGGGCATTTATGCCATCGCCAAAGCTATTGGTGCTCCGCTGTCCACCGTTTACGTAATCATCGACGATCTTGTTGAAAAGAACATGCTCTCGCGCAACAGCGACAGCACCGTGTGGCTTGGGGCGCGCCTCTACCATTACGGTCTTGCCTATGCACGGTCTTTGGATTTTCTGAATGTGGCAAATCATGAAATGCACAGTCTGAGCCGCATATCCGGTGAAACGGTTCAGGTATGCGGCCGCGACGGTGACCATATGATGGTGCTTGCAATGGCAGATGGTCCCGGGCATTTTCAGGTGACCTCCCGTGTCGGCACGCGTGTGCCGCTTAACTGGACTGCGTCCGGCCGGCTGCTTGTTGGCCACCTTCCCGAAAAAGAACGCCTGGATCTTTTTGAGCATTGTGCAAAATCTTCGCCCACCGGACGCGCGGTCATTGACCCTTCTGCCCTGTCGGCAGCGGCTGGCGAAGCTTTGAAAGCGCGCATTTCCATCCAGGCCGGTGAATCTGACTATGCTGTTGCCTGTGTTGCTTCGCCCATCTGCGACGATAAAGGAGCATGTATTGCTACCATTTCCATCGTTCTTGCCGAGCAGAAAATTGTCGACAACCCGGATCGTTATGCCACCGAAGTAAAAGCTTCGGCGGAACGGATTGAAACAATCATGGGTTGGCGCAGTCATTCTTGAACCCTAATCTCTCAAGGCGATAATCGCCTCGATCTCCACCGTAATATTGCCCGGTAGTGATCCGAAACCGACTGCTGAGCGGGCATGATTGCCCGCTTCACCAAAAACATCGATGAGCAAATCCGAACAACCATTGATCACAAGCGGGTGGTCCGCGAAGTCCGGGACGGCATTCACCATCCCAAGCAGCTTCACCACGCGCTTGACCCGATTGAGATCGCCAAGCGCTGATTGCATGACCGCGAGAAGATTAATCGCTGTGAGCCTGGCATGCTGATAGGCTTCATCGACGCTGACGTTACCTCCAACCTTGCCCGTGTGCATGAAACCGTCCTCCTCACGGGGGCCTTGACCTGAAAGATAAAGCAGATTGCCTTCCTGTATGTGGGTCACAAAATTTGCTATCGGGCTAGGCGCTGGCGGCAGCTCGATTCCAAGAACTTTCAATCGTTCATAGGGCGAGGTCGCAGTCTTTAGTGCGGTATTGGTGCTATGACTCAAGACGAAATCCTAACGATACGAATAGGGTGCGATGGCGCCGGACGTTTCCGGAACAACCGGCTGATAACGACTTGCAGCAATTGTCTCGGTGCCTAGAACGACCATACGAGGCTCAAACAGTTTATTGAGATTGGCCTCATAACCCATCGAATCGATAACCTTGAGATCGGAATCCGCCAGCTCGAAAATGGTAAAGTCTGCTCGCTTTCCGACAGAAAGAAGGTTCTCGGTAGGTAAGCCAATTGCAGAAGCTGGCGAGAGCGTTACGGCCTCCACCACCTTGTCGAACGGCATACCGACACTGAGTAGCTTGGACATGGTTGTACCAAGATCCCAGACAGAAAAATTCAGGCTGCGCAGGTGTATGTCGGTTGAAATGGAAAAGGGAAGAAGACCGCGCTGGATTGCAACCTCAGCCACGCGGAACGAAAATGACGCGCCGCCATGACCGATATCAAGACGTATTCCCTCGCCTGCGCAACGTTCTGCTAGCTCAAACAGATCATCATCCTCGATAATACTGCTGCCAACCTTGCCGTTGAAGCAATGTGTGATGATATCGCCCAGTCCCAATATCTCCAAAACTTCTTCGTAAAGAGCCGGGGGCTCACCCACATGAACCATCATGGGAATTTTGAGAATCTTGGCAATTTTCTTGCCGAGTTTCACCGGTGTAACACCCCATGAGCCGGTAATGACATGGCTCGCGCGTACCTTTAATCCAACAATGTGATCACGGTTTTCATTCACGCATGCGACAGTCCGGTCAATATCAATGGAGCGAATATCGCTCAACTCGCTGACGCGATTACAGGCCACGAGGCCAATTGAACCGAGATTGAGAAACGCCTTGATACGCTCTTTTGCAGGATCAATAATATATTCACGGAAGCCATGAAAGTTGGCTTCGCCAGCGGACCCCGCATCTACGATCGTTGTAACCCCACGCTCAACGCCGCATAGCTGCGGACGAACGGAAATGTCAGTACCGCCATGCCAGATATGCGCATGCAGATCGACCCAGCCAGGGGAAATCCACGATCCTTTGCAATCGACCCGTTGAACGTCGCCGGTAACATTCAAGGAAGGGCCAAATTCCTCAATATTTCCATTCGCATCGATCAGGATATCTATTTTTGTGCCTGGGGTATTTGGGCCAAATGCGACGGGGCTGACGTTGGTCAGAAGCAAGCGTCCTTCCCTGGGAGATGAAGCGGCGGTTGCAAAAATGGCAGGCATGATCAGAGATCCTTTCTGAGGCGGGGGTCAAGAAGGTCGCGGAAACCGTCGCCGACCATTTGTAGGGAGAGAACGGCGAGCACGATCGCAATTCCAGGAAACAGGGTCATCCAGTCAGCGGTACCGATATATTGGCGACCGGATGCGATCATTGTCCCCCATGTCGGCACCTCTGGACTGACACCAAGCCCGAGGAAGGACAGGCCTGCTTCTGCCAGCATCGCATTGGCAAAAAGGAAAGTTCCCTGAACGAGGATGGGCGACAGCAGATTACGGAGAATATGCCGCGTCATAATATGCCATTTGGAGATACCGAGAGACGTGGCGGCTTCGACATAAGGCAGCTCACGAATTACCAAGGTTGATGCGCGGACGACTCGCGCCAGCCGCGGCGCATAAACAATGCTTAGCGCCACAATTACAGTCGTCAGCGATGGACCGAGGGCCGCTACAAGTGCGATAGCAAGCAGAATATCTGGAAATGCCATCATTGCATCAATAAGCCGTGTGATAGGCGCATCAAGCTTTTGAAAAAAGCCAGCCAGAATACCAAGCGTCACACCAATCACCGTTGCCAAAATGACGACAGCAAAACCTACCAGCAGGGACAATCTTGCCGAAAAGATCGTGCGGGAGAAAACGTCCCGGCCAAATTCATCCGTGCCAAAGAACCACTTTGAGTCCGGCGGCTTCAACCTGTTCACGATTGAGAGTTTGTTCGGCGCATAAGGTGTGATGAGCGGTGCAATAATTGCTAGCGTTACAAAAATTGCCAGAACAATCAGTCCAAATAGCACGGTCTTGCGCTTGATCAGAACTTTGAGAAATTTGGAACGCTCATTTTGCGGCGCAGTTGAGACAATCTCGGTCATCAGTAACGCACCCTTGGATCAACGACGAGGTAGAGCATGTCGATAGCAAAGTTGATAAGCACGTAGAGTGCCGCGATGATCAAAAGTGCGCCCTGAATGACTGGATAGTCACGGCGTAAAACTGCTGATACGACGAGACTGCCAACCCCCGGCAAGCCGAAAACAGTTTCCGTAACGACAGCGCCGGAAATAAGGACGGCCGCGGTCAGACCAATGACTGTGAGTATCGGAATGAGTGCATTCTTGAAAGCGTGTTTCAGAACGACCCTTCGCTCATTCACCCCCTTGGCCCGTGCCGTGCGGATATAATCATCGCCAAGCACGTCAAGCATTGATGCCCGCGTAAAGCGCATGATTAAAGCGGATGATACAATCCCCAACGCAAAGGCGGGTAATACGAGATATCCAAGCCGCTCGATAAGCGAGGTGCCCGGTCCACCATAACCTGAAACAGGAAACAGCCCGAAACGCACAGCAAAAATCTGCATTAATATAAGTCCAAGCCAAAAGCTCGGAATACTCGCCGCAAGCATGGCAAGTGCTGTTGCCGCCTGATCGAACACAGAGCCCCGCCGATAGGCCGCATAAATTCCAATCGGTATTGCGATGACACCGGCGATAAGCAGCGAGAAAACGGTCAGGAAAAATGTAGGCTCGGCACGCTGAACGAGCGCTTCCAAGACGGGTTGATTAAGAAAAATCGATTGACCGAGATCGCCTTTAAACAAATTACCGATGAAATAGACATATTGCAGCAGAATCGATTGATCGAGTCCGAGCTGTTGCCGCAGTGCGGCGACATCGGCTGCTGTTGCCTCAGGGCCGAGCATGACCGCCGCCGGATCACCAGGCGTGACTCGGACGATGACGAACACAATCGTCACCACCAGAAACATCACGATGATCATGCCGATAAAACGTTGAATAATATAGCGAAGCATCAGACGTCCTGTTGGAGGAGCAAAATCCTGTGACGCAGCGGAACGGAGTTCGTTCCGCTGCCATTTGAATGTTACTGCTTGAACGAGACATTCCAGAAATAGGGCCACGGTGCCGGTGTGAAACCCTCCAGCTTTGGCGACTTGGCCGAAAGCGCATTGAAGTCACCAATTTTTATGATTGGCACTTCGGCATAGATCACCTTCTGCACCTCTGCCCAAAGGGCGACACGCTTTGCCGGATCTACTTCCGAATTGAATGCGTCAACCGCCACTTTGCGCGCCGGTGTATCCCAATTGCCCGGCGCACTAGTGGACATTGCACCAATGAGCGCAGGTTCCGGCAGGAACGGGCTATGGCTGATATAAATATCCCATAGCTTCGGATCAGCACGGCGCTGTGTCAGTGTCGCCCAATCGACAACCTGCATATCCACCGTAAAACCGGCAGCTTTCAGATATTCGGCAGCAACCTGCGCCATCTTGTAATGGAACTCATACTGACGACTGGTAAGAATGCGGATCGGTTCGCCGTTATATCCGGCCTTTTTCATCAGTTCCGCAGCTTTTTCCGGATCAGCAACATTATAGGCGCCTTCCGTTCCCGCCTCCGTCTTCCAGCTATAGCCATCGGGGTAAAGCGAAGCATCCAGAGAATAGAACTCGGTACTTCCAAAGGCCGCGGCCAGCATGTCTTCCATGCTCAGGGAGTCACGGATAGCCAGGCGGATATCCTGATTTTTGGTGATGCCCGCGCTTGTATTCATAACAAAGACCGGCCAGCCAAATGGCTTTAGGAGGACAGCTTCGGTTGTCTTTTGATCTTTCAGGCGCGCATAGGCTTCAACTGGCAGGCTGTCGACATAATCGAACTGACCGGCCACGGCACCTTCGAGGCGAGTATTCGCATCTGGGACCGGCACGAAACGGATTTCATCAAGATATTGATGGCGCGCACCGCCATACCCGGTTTCTTCACCCTCAGGGGATTTGTAATCATCAAAGCGTGAAAGCTGGATATATTGATCGGCCTTACGCTCCTTCAGTTTATAAGGCCCCGTGCCGACAGGCTCGGTCATCGGATTTTGCTGCTTTTCGCTTGGAAGGATAATTGCAGCCGCATTGTTGAAAGCCAGCAGCGAGAGCAGCGGAGCATGAGGGGCTTTAAGCGTTATCTTGACCGTGACGGGATCAACTGCGTCGATCGAAGCGATCAAGGTAGCGACCTGTTTTCCGCGAGAAGCAATTTCTGTCCAGCGCCTCAATGATGCAACAACATCTGTTGCATCCATATCTGTACCATCATGGAACTTGACGCCGGTGCGCAGCTTTATTGTGTAAACTTTGCCGTCCGGTGACACCTCCGGCAAGCTCGCGGCCAGCAGAGGCGTCACGTTCCACCTTTTATCAAATGTATAAAGCGTCTCGAAAATATGCTGCGAAACGATGCCGACAAGATCAGCCGTCGACGCCATTGCATCCAGAGTTGGTGGCTCTCCAATCGTGGCAACATTAATAACACCGCCTTTGGTCTGGGCAAAGGCAGATGAGTTCAGTGCTATCAATGCAGAACCGAGAAGCAGAGCTAATTTGAGTGACTTCATTGTTGTCCCCTTTGTTATTCTATTATTATGTATTATAATTCCTTATAGTAGAATAAGAACAAAACTAGGGTCTGCTGTCAATTTAAAAAAATAAGGGCAGCGCTTGGGAAGCACTGCCCTTGGATAATTTACGGGAAAAAAGCGTTAAATTATGCCGCCACTTCCTGCAGTGCTCGCGGGCCTTTCCATGCCAATTTTCTGTCGGTACTGACTGTTACGATAGGTGGCGATCGGATCGATTGCGCCGCCAGCCCGCATACGCGCTTCAGCAAGAATAGGCTCAACATCTGTCCTGTAAGCCCGCTTCAGAGCTTCGGAAGCCATCAATGCGTCATTCTCGTCCTGGAAGGTGCTAAGTGCTCCTCGATCTACCAACAGAGCCTGCGCATAAGCCCGGCGTATCTCATTGGCGCTGGAGATCAGGCTCTCAATCGGGTCGGTGATATTGTGTGACTGATCGATCATGTGTGCGGGATGAGCACCAATCACACCCCGATCCTCGGCATCCACGAGTTCATTGAAAACGAGGAACAAGCGGTAAGGATCGATTGAGCCTGCGTCCAGATCGTCATCGCCATATTTGGAATCATTGAAATGAAAACCGCCGAGCTTTTTGAATTGAATCAACCGCGAGACAATCATCTCAATATTTGTATTTGGTGCATGATGGCCGAGATCGACAAGACAGAATGCCTTTGGCCCCAAGGTCTGAGCTATAAGGTAGTTTGTTCCCCAGTCCTGCACGACAGTTGAATAGAAGGCAGGCTCGTACATTTTATGTTCGGAGAAGATACGCCAATCATCGGGCAGCGCCTTATAGATCTCCGCCATTGACCCAAGATATCGCTCGAATGATTTGGCAAAATTGCTTTGGCCAGGAAAATTGGAGCCGTCGCCGACCCATACGGTAAGTGCCTTCGAGTCTATCGCGGCACCAATTTCAATACATTCAATATTATGCTCGATTGCCTGACTGCGGATTGCCTGATCTGAGTGGCTAAGCGAACCATATTTATAAGAATGCTCCTGGTCGGGAGCATCGGAGAATGTATTGGAATTCATCGCATCAAAACCGAGGCCAAGTGCATTGGCATGGGCTTTCAACTGGGCTGGATCGGCTTTATCCCAAGGAATATGCAGTGAAACATTTGGCGTTGTCCGCGTCAGTTGCTGGATGACTGCGCAATCATCTAGCTTGTCGAAAATACCGCGCGGCTCGCCTTTTCCGGGAAACCGAGCAAAGCGCGTACCGCCCGTGCCAACGCCCCACGAGGGAACAGCTACAAAGAAACCTGCGACCTTGTTTGTGATTACATCAATATTGATGCCTCGCCGGTCCAGATGCGCGCCGAGCGCATCATAATCGCTTTGATGAGCAATACGTAACTTGTCGTTCTCACCTGCGATCAGATCACCGGGAATATATTGTTCAGTCATGATCTTCTCCCCGAATGATCAGCGTGTAAAACTTTGTGCGTTACCCGCATCAACGTTGATAATATTGCCAGTCGACTTGGCTGACGCATCTGACGCAAGGAAATAAATCGCCTCGGCAATGTCCTCGGGAAACACATTCAACTTCAACATTGAACGCTTGCGGTAATGCTCCTCCAGTTCATCCACTTGCAAATTGGAGGATGCGGCGCGTTGCTCGCGCCATTCGCCATTCCAGATTTTCGAACCACGCAAGACCGCATCGGGGTTAACCGTATTGACGCGAATACCGGCATCAGCCCCCTCCAGCGCCAGACAACGCGCAAGGTGAATCTCAGCAGCTTTGGCAGCACAATAGGCACTGGCATTTGGTGATGCGGCAAGACCATTTTTCGACGCGACAAAAACCACATTCCCCCCGATATTCTGTCGACGGAACAGGCGGAAAGCCTCGCGTGAAACCAGAAAATAGCCGGTTGCAAGAATGTCAATATTGCGGGTCCACATGGAGAGTTCCGTTGTCTCTATTGGAGCTGATGAAGCAATGCCCGCATTGGAAACGAGAATGTCGACACCGCCGAACTCAATTGATGCTTCAGCATAGCTGGCAATCACACCCGCCTCGTCAGTGACATTCAACTGTACGCCACGCACGGAATCGGCTGAGTAGCGTTTGGTAAAGTCATCTATAGTCGTTTTCAGCGTCTCAGCATCAATGTCGGCGAGTACCACGCAAGCACCCTCCCCGATCAAGCGCTCGGCGGTAGCGCGGCCAATCCCGCCTGCGCCCCCCGTGACAAAAGCCACGCGCCCAGCCAGCGATTTCGGTTTGGGCATACGTTGAAGCTTGGCCTCCTCAAGGAGCCAATATTCAATATCGAAGGCTTCCTGCTCTGGCAGACCCTGATATTCGGAAACTGAGGATGCCCCTCGCATCACATTGATGGCGTTGACATAAAACTCTCCTGCGATACGGGCTGTCGCCTTGTCCTTGGCAAAAGAAAGCATGCCGACGCCGGGAATGAGGAAGATTACCGGATTCGGATCGCGCATTGGCGGCGAATTATCATGCTTGCAGTCGTTGTAATATCGCGCATAGTCAGCACGATATGCCTCCAATGCACGATCCAGCGTGGCAACAATGGCATCTGCATCAGGATTCACCGGATCGAAATCGAGGACAAGCGGCCGGATTTTTGTGCGCAGGAAATGATCCGGGCAGCTTGTGCCGAGTGCAGCCAGTGGCCTAAGCTCATTAGAATTGACAAATTCCAAGACGGCTGGCTGGTCATCAAAATGACCAAGCTTGCGCTCTGTAACACCGATCTTACCGCGAATCTCAGGCATCAGCTTTGCGACAATGGCGCGACGTTCTGAAACGCTCAGGCTCTTTGCAGCCACGCCGCCAAAGGCCACTTTGCCTGCGGTCTGCAGGTCGAACCAACCAATGGCCTTATTGATAATTTCCAGCGTTAGCTCATAGCAATCCTTGGCATCATTCGCCCATGTGAAAAGTCCATGACTTTCCAAAATAACCCCTTTGGAATTCGGATGAGCTGCAACATAGGCGCTAAGATCAAGGCCGAGTTGAAACCCTGGACGGCGCCACGGAAGCCAACCGATATCATCACCAAATATTTGCCTTGTAAGTTCCCGGGAATTCTTCGAGGCGGCAATGGCGATGATTGCATCCGGATGCATGTGATCGACATGCGTGAACGGCACAAAACCATGAAGCGGCGTATCGATTGAGGCAGCACGGCTATTTAAATTAAAGGTACAGTGGGGCAAAAAACCCACCATTCGGTCCTCGTCGTCTATACCTTTATATATCGACTTCAGTGAATTGAGCTTTTCCATATAAAGAGTAGCGAAACCATCAAGCTTTATGGTTCCGACATCGCCGCCGGAACCCTTGACCCACAACACTTCCACAGGCTGACCGGTAAGCGGGTCTGTCTGCGTTACCTTTGCGGAGGTATTTCCGCCACCATAATTGGTAATGCGCTTGTCGGCCCCAAGCAGATTTGAGCGATAGAGCAACTTGCCGGGCTCATCGAGACCAGCTGCTTTTTCATCATCCCAACGATTATCCAGAAGTTGGATACTGCCTGTCATGATTGCCTCCCAAAGGTGATATTCAGGGCGAGCACGCATCGTCAGCCCTATATGATTTCGCCTAGCTATGCGGCAGACCGCGCTTTCATGTCAATCATAAACCATCATTTTCGATCATAAACTTACATTGTGCAGTGCAGTATGAAACTATATGATCGAAGTTGATTGACACTGAGCCTGAACTTGCGCAATAGATTACGGCAGGAGGAGGCAAGCAAATGCACGAACGTGAGCGTCACCGCATCATTCTGAGCGCAGTTCAGGAAAGACCGGTTATCACCATTCAGGACATTGCCGAGTTGACGGAAGCGTCAGAGGCCACGATCCGCCGTGACATTGCTGCCCTTCACGTTCAGGGTAAATTACGTCGTGTTCGTGGCGGTGCCGAAGCGGTGCACCCGCCGCAACTGGCTCCTCTTGCTGGTCGTCATTTTCACGTGTCAGAATCTGAAAATGCCGACAAAAAACGAGCCATTGCCCGTGAGGCCGTTGCCTTGTGCCAAGAGGGTGATGCAATCATCATCAATGGCGGAACCACGACATTTCAGATGGTGCATTTTCTCGCATCGCGCCGTTTGCAGGTGATGACCAATTCATTTGCTATCGCTGAACATCTGGTCAAAAACTCAAAGAGTTCTGTAACCATTCCGGGCGGCGCGATCTATCGTGAGCAGAGCATTATTCTTTCGCCATTCGACAATGACGTGACCCGTAATTTTTACGGCAAGCGCATGTTTATGGGCTCACAAGGCGTTGGGCCATTCGGCGTAATGGAATCCGATGCATTGATCATTCAAGGCGAACAGAAGCTCATCAATCAGGCTGATGAACTGGTTCTATTGGTCGACTCGACCAAGTTTTCGCGCAGATCCAGCCTCATATTATGTCCGCTAAGCAGGGTGTCGACCATCATCACCGATGACGGCATTTCAGAAGCGGATCGGAAAATGGTCGAGGATGCTGGCGTTAACCTTATCGTTGCGCCCCTACAGGACAAGCGAAGAAATTCTGCATCGGTCGCATAAGCGTCGTTGCGGTCTTAAGGAATACGGCAATCATCTCTGGGAGGAAACAAAAATGAAACTACTGAAGAAAATCGCATTGGGAACAGCCTTAGCCGCTGCAATGCTAGCGTCTCAGGCGCAAGCGGCAGATACAATCAAAATTGGCCTTGTGGCGAAATCACTTGGCAATGGTTTCTTCGAGGCGGCCAATAAAGGTGCGCAGGAAGCTGCCAAAGAGTTGGGCGGCGTCGAAGTCATTTATACTGGGCCGACATCAACCACCGCCGAAGGTCAGATCGAGGTCATTAACTCGCTGATTGCGCAGAACGTCAATGCAATTGCGATTTCTGCCAATGATCCTGATGCAGTCGTCCCAGCCCTTAAAAAGGCAATGGCACGCGGAATCAAGGTCATCTCCTGGGATTCGGCAGTGGGCAAGGATGGACGTATCGTTCACCTGAACCCATCGTCAAATGAGCTGATCGGCAAGATGTGCCTGCAGCTTGCTGCCGATCATTTGAAGGATGGAAAAGGCGATTTTGCTATCCTGTCAGCCACAACGACTTCGACCAACCAGAACACATGGATTGAGGAAATGAAGAAGCAACTTCCGAATTTCCCCGGTCTCAATTTGGTAACCACAGTCTATGGTGATGATCTTGCAGACAAAAGCTACCGTGAAGCGCAAGGCCTTTTGACTTCACAGCCTAATGTGAAGGTCATCGTTGCCCCGACGACTGTTGGCGTACTTGCTGCTTCCCAAGCCGTAGCGGATGCAAAAAAGATTGGCGAAGTCTATGTGACCGGTCTTGGCCTTCCCTCTGAAATGGCCGGAGCGATCAAGTCTGGCGCAACCAAGGAGTTTGCAATCTGGAACCCGATCGATCTTGGTTATTCAGCCACTCAGATCGCCTATCGCCTTGTAAAAGAAGAGACTGATGGCGCACCCGGCAGCGAAATCGAAGCCGGTCGCATGGGTAAAATCAAAATTGGTGACAATGGCGAAGCCGCTATGGCGGACCCCTTTGTCTATGATGCCCAAAATATCGACGAATTCTCGAAGATATTCTGATCGCAGCCAATATTTTCTGGCCCGGCAGACAAACTGCCGGGCATTTTTACCCGGTAAAATCAATGAAACATACAGCAGCGCCACAGCCAATGTCTGATATGCCGCTTTTAGAAATGCGCGGCATCTCCAAATCGTTTCCCGGCGTCCGCGCTTTGAATGATGTGAATATCGCCCTTTATCCCGGCAAGGTTACGGCCCTGATCGGAGAGAATGGTGCTGGAAAGTCCACGCTCGTTAAAATCCTCACAGGAATTTACGCCTGCGACGAGGGGGAAATCTACGTCGATGGTGGACCTGTCTCATTCTCCAATGCTCAGGATGCAATTGATGCAGGCGTAACAGCCATTCATCAGGAAACCGTTCTTTTTGATGAGCTATCAGTTGCAGAAAACATTTTCCTCGGACATGCGCCGAAGTCGCGGCTCGGACTGGTTAACTGGAGAGCGGTCAATGCACGGGCGCTCGCCTTGCTGCATTCGCTGGAAAGCAATATCGACCCACGCCTGCGCCTCAAGGATTTGTCAATTGCGCAACGCCATCTCGTTGCCATTGCACGGGCGCTTTCTGTCGATGCGCGCATTGTTATTATGGACGAGCCAACAGCCGCACTGTCACGCAAGGAAGTTAATGATCTTTTCCAGATTGTCAAAAGGCTGAAAACACAAGGCAAGGCCATTCTCTTCATCAGTCACAAATTTGATGAAGTCTATGAAATTGCTGACCACTACGCAGTGTTTCGAGATGGCAAGGCCGTGGGCAGCGGTGAACTTGCCAATGTTGAGCAAAATGACATCGTAAAGCTTATGGTGGGCCGATCAGTTGAGCATGCCTTTCCCAAACTGGATATTGCTTTGGGGAAAACCGTATTTGCCGTTGAGAACTATACCCACCCTACTGAATTTCGGGACATATCGTTCGAGCTGAGACAGGGTGAGATTTTCGGAATCTATGGTCTTGTTGGCGCGGGCCGTTCCGAGGTCTGCCAATCATTCTTCGGGATCACCCAGCCTTCGAGCGGCAAACTAAAGCTGGATGGGCAGGAAATCACCATTCGCAGCCCCGGCGAAGCGATCAATGCCGGAATAGTTTATGTACCGGAAGAGCGGGGGCGTCATGGCGCTGTCCTGCAACTCCCCATCTATCAGAATATTTCACTCCCCTCGCTAACACGCACATCTCGTTCCGGATTTCTGAATGCTGCCAATGAGTTCGCTCTTGCGCGCAAATATGCGGAACGTTTCGATCTACGAGCCGCGGCACTTTCCGTGCCTGTGGGTACTTTGTCAGGCGGCAATCAGCAAAAGGTTGTCATCGGCAAATGGCTTGCAACGCAACCCAAAATTCTGATCCTTGATGAGCCGACAAAAGGAATTGATATCGGATCAAAGGCCGCCGTGCACGCATTTATCAGCGAGCTTGCCGGTGAAGGTCTCAGCATCATCATGGTCTCCTCTGAGCTTCCCGAAATCATTGGCATGTCAGATAGGGTACTCGTCATGCGCGAAGGCCTTTCAGCAGGTATTTATAAACGTGAAAATCTGAACGCTGAAACGCTTGTGCGGGCGGCAACCGGCAATGCGAGCAAGTAATGGTCAAACAAATCTTCAGATATCGAGAAATATTGTTGGTAATTATTATTGCCATTCTGCTCGCTATTTTTTCAACCCGTGCACCTGGCTTTGCCACGCCAGGCAACCTTGCCAATATATTCAATGACACTTCGATCCTGATCATTCTGGCATTAGGGCAGATGACCGTGATCCTGACGAAATCCATCGATTTATCCGTTGCGGCAAATGTTGCCTTCACCGGCATGGCAGTTGGCATGATTAATGCGAATTATCCGGATTTGCCCTTGGCGCTTATTGTTCTGGTGGCGCTGGCAATTGGCGCAATGCTTGGTGCGATCAATGGGCTCTTCGTCTGGAAGCTGAATATCCCTTCGATTGTTGTCACACTTGGCACTTTGACCATTTATCGAGGCATGGCCTTTGTCCTTTCGGGTGGTGCCTGGGTCAATGCCCACCAGATGACCGAGCCATTTCTCCAAACACCGCGTCATTTGCTTCTAGGACTTCCGGTTCTCGGGTGGATAGCCGTCATCATTGTTGGACTAATGTATCTTGTCATGTCGCGTACCTTTCTTGGCCGCGCTATCTATGCATCAGGTGGAAACCCGACTGCAGCAATTTATGCGGGAATTGATGTCGGTCGCACCCGCTTCTTTGCGTTTGTAATTTCTGGCACATTGGCGGGATTATGCGGATATCTCTGGGTGTCGCGCTATGCAGTCGCCTATGTGGACATCGCTGCAGGCTTCGAACTTGACAGCGTCGCAGCATGCGTCATTGGGGGAATTTCAACGCTTGGCGGCATAGGTTCCGTCGCGGGTGCAGTGCTTGGCGCACTTTTTCTTGGTGTTATCAAGAACGCACTGCCGGTCATCAACATTTCGCCTTTCTCGCAGATGGCCATTTCAGGGGCTGTCATCATAGCGGCGGTGATCTTCAATGCACGGCAAGAACGACGTCGCGGGCGAATTATCTTACGAGATCGTGGCGCATCTGAGCAGATTGAGGTGACAGCATGAGTTCGGTTTTAGAGAAACGGCAGATTCCTGATCAGCTTGGCACCTCGGTGACGCGTCTGTTCGCCAGTTGGGAAGCTCTGCTCCTTGGCGTTGCGATACTCATATTCATTGCAAATAGCCTTGCGTCCCCTTACTTCCTGAACGCATGGAACCTGTCCGACGCTACGTTTAATTTCACTGAAAAGGCACTGATCGCCTTTGCCATGGCGCTATTGATTATTGCCGGTGAGATTGACCTTTCCGTTGCTGCGATTATTGCACTTGCATCGACTGCCATGGGAGCAGCGGCTCAAATGGGTGTCGGCACTCCTGGCATAGTTGCCGTTGGGATAGGCGTTGGCCTTGGATGTGGTGTGATCAACGGTATTCTTGTCGCTGGGTTACATCTTCCATCAATCGTTGTTACGATCGGCACGATGAGCCTTTTCCGAGGCATTGCCTACATTGTCTTGGGTGACAAGGCCTATGGAGGCTATCCCGCATCATTCGCATATTTCGGCCAGGGATATGTCTTCTGGGTCATTTCGTTCGAGTTTCTCCTGTTTGCAGTCTTTGCCTGTCTTTTCGCAATTCTGCTGCACGCTACAAATTTTGGCCGCCGCCTCTATGCGATTGGCAATAATGAGTTTGCTGCACGTTTTTCGGGTATTCGGGTCGACCGCATAAAATTTCTGTTATTTTTGCTGACCGGCTTGATGTCCGGTATCGCTGCTGTCTGTCTGACCTCCCGTCTCGGCTCTACCCGTCCTTCAATTGCACAAGGGTGGGAGCTTGAAGTTGTGACTATGGTTGTGCTTGGCGGCATTTCCATACTTGGAGGATCTGGCCGCATCGGCGGCGTTGTCATTGCAGCCTTTGTAATGGGGTTGGTTACGTTCGGCCTCGGCCTGCTAAACGTACCAGGCATTGTTATGTCGATCTTTATCGGACTTCTGTTAATCGCCACGATTACATTTCCGATCATCATCCGTAGATTTAACCATGGTAGAGCAACATGAGCATTGCAGAGAAATACGCTTTCACCATGAAGCTTAATCCGGGGATGGACGCTGAGTATAAACGCCGTCACGCCGAGATATGGCCAGACCTTGTAGCCCTCCTGCATGATGCTGGCATCAGCGATTATTCGATCCATCTTGATCCATCGACCAATACGCTTTTTGGCCTTCTCACCCGGTCTGAAAATCACACGATGGGCGAACTTGCAGAGCATCCCATCATGAGAAAATGGTGGGCTCATATGGCTGACATTATGGTGACCAATGAAGATTATTCACCAGTCCAAACTCAACTTACCTGCATGTTCCATCTACAATGAGTGCAACGCGTCATATTGCAGTCCTGGATATTGGCAAGACCAATGCCAAGGTCGTCATTGTCGATGCCAGGACAGGCGCGGAGATTGCAAGACGCAGTATAAGTAATCGGGTCCTGAGAGATGGGCTTTACCCGCATTACGATCTTGAGACTCTCTGGGGGTTTTGCATCGGTTCATTGACGGAATTTGCTTCTGTTCCCGGCTTTGACGCGATCTCCGTGACAGCGCATGGGGCTGCGGCGGTCCTGCTCGATGAGCAAGGTCCAGCAATGCCGGCAATTGATTATGAGTACATCTATCCCGAAGCGGTACAGGAAGCCTATGCTGCACTGCGCCCCGATTTCGTGGAAACTCACTCTCCGCTGCAATCGGGCGGCCTGAATATCGGAGCCCAGATTCACTATCAGAAGACGCAATTTCCAGCGGAATTTGCCAAGGTCAGGACAATTCTTACCTATGCACAATATTGGGTATGGCGATTGACGGGTATCGCAAGGAACGAAGTCACATCCCTTGGCTGTCATACGGATTTATGGAATCCGCAAAAACAGAATTATTCCAGTCTTGTCGACAGGCTTCAACTCCGCCCCCTCCTTCCCCCTATCGCTTCGGCTTTTGATCGGATCGGACCTTTATTACCCGAAGTGGCCATTCAGATCGGTGTCCTGAAACCAATGCCGGTTTATTGCGGTATTCATGATTCCAACGCGTCTTTGTTGCCTCATCTGATGACGCAGCAATCGCCCTTCTCGGTAATTTCTACCGGTACATGGGTGGTATTATTTGCCGTCGGCGGAACGCTTGATAGACTTGATCCCAATCGGGATACACTGGCAAATGTTGATGCTTATGGTAGGGCCGTACCCTCTGCGCGTTTCATGGGGGGGAGGGAATTCGATCAATTGACGCACGGCGAAACCGCCGAGCCCGATGCTGCAACACTTGAGCGCATAATTGCAAATCAGACAATGATCCTCCCAAGCATCGTGCAAGGCTCCGGGCCTTTTCCGCGTCATCAGGCGGTTTGGGTAAATGGTGAGCCAAAGCTTGCTTCAGAAAGAAATGTAGCGGCATCCCTCTACGCAGCACTTATGACGCAAACCAGCCTCAAATTGCTTGGGGCATCTGGGCCGACAATTATCGAAGGGCCATTCTCGCTTAATCGAATCTATCTCTCGGCCTTGCAATCATTGACGGGCAGAGAAATTATCGCCGCACAGGGCTCAACAGGCACAAGCCTTGGCGCTGCGCTTCTTGCGGGCGCCAAGACTTCCATCGTATCCGGTATTGAAACGATCACGCCGCTTGGTCCAGACTTTGATCTCTATGCGAAAAATTGGTCTGATAGGATCGTTAATGTCCAGCCGAATGCTTGAACGCAAACGATAGGCTACACTGCCAAGTCTTGATAAGATGCACGGTAGCAATAGCATTGAAAGCAAGTTTGTTTGCTCGTGTGAGATGCCAATCCTTGATCGTCTTGCTATTTATATTACTATATTATAGTAATATATTGAGGTCTGGGAGGATCTTAAGTTTGACCATTTTAGGGAGGAGACGTCATGGCTTTTATGAAGAAAATCCTGCTTGCCAGCACAGTTGCAGTTGCTTTCGCTGGTTATGCTAATGCGGCAGATTTGACAGTCGGCTTTTCACAGATCGGCTCTGAATCCGGTTGGCGGGCCGCTGAAACGTCCGTATCGAAAATTGAAGCTGAGAAGCGAGGCATTAATCTGAAGATTGCTGATGCTCAGCAGAAGCAGGAAAATCAGATCAAGGCGATCCGCGGCTTCGTCGCCCAAGGTGTCGATGCAATCTTCATTGCACCGGTGGTTGCGACAGGTTGGGACATTGTTCTCACAGAAGCCAAGGAAGCGAATATTCCTGTTATCTTGTTAGATCGCACCATCGAAACAAAGAGTGATGATTTATACTTGACCGCCGTGACATCAGATACTGTGCATGAGGGTAAAGTTGCGGGCGAATGGCTCGTTAAAACCGTAGCCGGCAAGGATTGCAAGGTCGTTGAGTTGCAGGGAACTGTTGGTTCAAGCCCAGCCATCAACCGCAAAAAAGGCTTTGAAGAGGGTATCGCTTCTGCCTCAAACATAAAGATTACCCGCAGTCAAACAGGCGACTTCACCCGGTCAAAGGGTAAAGAAGTCATGGAAGGTTTTCTGAAAGCTGAAAATGGCGGTAAAGACATTTGCGCGCTCTATGCACATAATGACGACATGGCTGTTGGCGCGATTCAAGCAATCAAAGAAGCCGGTTTAAAGCCCGGAAAGGACATACTCGTTGTGTCGATTGATGCCGTGCCGGATATTTTCAAGGCGATGGCCGAGGGCGAAGCAAATGCAACTGTTGAGTTGACGCCGAATATGGCTGGCCCGGCTTTCGATGCTCTCAAGGCATTCAAAGATGGTGGAAAAGCCCCGCCAAAGTGGATTCAGACAGAATCAAAACTCTATACGCAGGCTGATGATCCGAAGAAGGTCTACGAGGAGAAAAAGGGTCTGGGGTACTAATCAAAACCGTCGTTCCAGCCGTCCTGTTTTGGGCGGCTGAAACTGATCGACAATTCGCTCGCTTGAGAGGGCGCAATGACGGATAATCCCAGTCTTTTGGCTGTCGAAAACATCAACAAATCTTTTATTGGTTTCAAAGCACTGGATAGTGTCGATTTTACTGTTCGAGGGGGCGAGATTCATGCGCTTCTCGGCGAGAATGGTGCAGGGAAGTCGACACTGATCAAGGTGTTGACGGGTGTGCATCAACCGGACTCCGGTCTGATAAAAATCGACGGACAGGCTGTAAATGTACGCGACACCCAGCATGCGCAAAATCTTGGAATCGGCACTGTTTATCAGGAGGTGAATCTACTTCCTAATATGTCTGTTGCCGACAATCTTTTCATCGGTCGCCAGCCAATGCGCTTTGGCTTTGTTAACCGCAAGCTGATGGAGCAAAATGCCCGCAAATTGCTGGCTCAATATGATCTGCATTTAGATGTCGCATCGGATTTGTCCCGTTACTCAGTCGCTGTGCAGCAGCTTGTGGCAATCGCCCGTGCTGTCGACATGTCCGGGCGCGTTCTAATTCTGGATGAGCCAACTGCCAGCCTTGATCGCCATGAAACAGAAATTCTTTTTGCCATACTTCGCCAGCTGCGAGCCCGTGGCTTCGGTATTGTCTTCATCACGCATTTTCTCGATCAGGTCTATGAAATCTGCGATCGGGTAACCGTCTTGCGCAATGGTAAACTGGCCGGAAGCGCATTGACCGCAGAACTGCCCAAAATTGAACTTGTTTCCCTCATGCTCGGACGAACTCTGGCCGTTGCCACACACGATACGCACCGCGATCGCCCTGCCCCTGAAATCAGGCAATTTTCTTTCAAGGGAGTTGGGCGCAGCCGTAGCATTGCGCCATTTGATCTCGATATTGGTGAGGGCGAAGTTGTTGGCATAGCAGGACTACTGGGTTCTGGACGAACAGAGACCGCCAAAGTCCTCTTCGGTATCGATGCTGCCGATACGGGCCAAATTCATATTGATGGGAATCCCGTTCTCATTCGAACTCCGCAGGAAGCAATTTCCTATGGATTTGGTCTCTGTCCCGAAGATCGCAAGTCCGACGGAATTATCGGCGACCTGTCCGTGCGCGAGAATATTTGCCTCGCATTGCAGGCGCATATGGGCTGGTTTGATCGGCTGTCGACCAAACAACAGGTCATTTTGGCCGACAAATTTGTCAAGGCGTTTGATATTCGAACCACGGATATTGAAAAGCCGGTAAAATTTCTGTCTGGCGGTAATCAGCAGAAAGTCATCCTTGCCCGCTGGCTAGCCACCAATCCAAGACTACTTATTCTTGATGAACCAACGCGAGGTATTGATGTGGGCGCCCATGCGGAGATTATCGCTTTGATCAACCAGCTTTGCGATGATGGCATGGCATTGCTTGTTATCTCTTCCGAAATTGATGAGATTGTTGCCTATAGTAGCAGGGTTGTCGTTCTCCGCGACCGATCCCATTGCGGCGAACTTTCTGGTGAAGATATTATTCCATCCAATATCATGCGGATGATTGCTGCTGAACCTGAAGGGGTTTCAGCATGAGTTTGTTGAATGTCAAAGTACTGACGAAGGCAATGCCACAGCTGCTTTCACTTCTGCTGATATTGTTTCTCAACTATCTCGCATTTCCCGGTTTTTTCGACATACGTCTTCAAGATGGACGGCTGTTCGGCAGCCTGATTGATGTCCTCAATCGTGGAGCGCCGGTAATCATCCTTGCAATTGGCATGACCGCCGTTATTGCCAGCCGTGGTGTTGACCTTTCTGTCGGTGCTGTCATGGCGGTTTCCGGCGCCCTCGCCGCGACGATGACTGTCGCCGGTTATCCTTTACCAATTGTCATTCTTGCTACCCTTGGGGCCGGTTTGCTATGCGGATTGTGGAATGGCATCCTGGTTGCCTATTTCGATCTGCAGCCCATTGTAGCAACCTTGATCCTGATGGTGGCCGGGCGAGGTATCGCCCAGTTGATCACGGAAGGTTCCATAGTCACCTTCAATGAGCCAAGCCTGATCTTCTTTGGGACGGGATCATTTGCAGGAATTCCGATGCCGATCTTGATCGCAGCATTGCTTCTCATCATAGCGATCACGGTGGTCCGGCGAACAGCACTTGGATTGCTGATCGAATCTATCGGTATTAATCGCAGCGCAAGTAGTTATGCCGGTCTGAACAGTAAGCTGTTGCTGCTTGTAATTTACGCTTTCTGTGGATTTTGCGCGGCATTGGCCGGGATTATCATTGCCGCCGATATTCGTGGGGCTGACGCGAACAATGCCGGTCTTTGGCTTGAACTGGATGCCATTCTCGCTGTCGTTGTCGGAGGTACATCGCTCTTTGGTGGCCGTTTTTCCATTCTCATGTCGGCGCTGGGAGCGATCATAATTCAGGCGATGAACACAGGAATTCTGCTCTCCGGTTTTCCGCCCGAATACAATCTCATCCTTAAAGCGCTGGTTATCATAGTAATCTTACTGTCACAGTCATTCTCTTCAGCCGGCGGATGGACATTTATTAAAGCAGAATTCCTCTCCAAAGGGAGAAAGAGGCATTGAACACACGTCTTTTACCCCTCTATGCAACATTGTTGATCTGCATCGTCGCCTATGCTGTCTGTGTGTTCCAATTCCCGATGATGTTCTCGACACGCGTTGCCGGTAATTTACTGACAGATAATGCGTTTCTGGGAATTGCTGCCGTGGGTATGACCTTCGTCATTCTCTCCGGCGGCATTGACCTTTCCGTTGGATCGATGATTGCCTTCACGGGCGTATTGCTCGCAGTTCTGATCACACATTATGGAATCCATCCCCTTGTCGCCTTTGCAATTGCACTTCTGATCACGACAACTTTCGGGGCAGTTATGGGTGCAATCATCCACTATCTGGAAGTGCCCGCCTTTATTGTCACGTTGGCAGGAATGTTTCTGGCACGAGGGATGTGTTTCGTCATGACGACAGATTCAATTCCTATCAATCATGAATTCTACTCATATCTACAAGGCTCATATTATTTGTTGCCGGGCGGAGGAAGGCTCACATTTATCGGTTGCCTGATGCTGATAGTATTTGCAGTCGGTATTGTTCTGGCGCATTTCAGCAAATTTGGCTCATATATCTATGCCGTAGGAGGGAATCGCACTTCGGCTGAACTAATGGGAGTACCGGTCGCCAAGACAACTATAGGCATTTATGCACTGTCAGGCTTCCTCTCAGGATTGGCCGGTATCGTGTTCTCTCTCTATACATCCGCCGGATATTCTCTCGCAGCCGTTGGAGTCGAACTCGATACGATTGCCGCCGTTGTAATTGGCGGAACATTGCTGACCGGCGGTGTTGGCTATGTCGCCGGCACCTTCATCGGCGTCGTTATCCAGGGCATCATCCAGACATACATTGTTTTCGACGGAACCTTGTCTAGCTGGTGGACCAAAATCGTGGTCGGTGTACTCCTGTTCTCATTCATTGCCTTGCAGCGCGTTTTAGTGCTCTTATCTTCGAAACGAACGATGGCATTCCGGAGTCGGTAATTTCTCACTACGGTCTTCAAACAAACAATGTTGACCCAAATATTTTGCAACAAATCATGGAATTTCGCTTCATAACTGCATAGTCAGTTGCCAATTACGCGTTCTCGTCCTATTCCGGATATAGAACATTGGAGGAATTATGAATACAAATGTTGCATTAACGGGTTTGGCGCGGGACATGCAGGCACGCGCTGATACGGGTCGCCCAATTCGCATTGGTCTGATCGGCTCTGGCGAAATGGGCACGGACATCGTTACGCGTGTTGCCCACATGCCTGGTATTGAAATCGGCGCAATTTCAGAGCTCAACACGCCGAATGCTTTTAAGGCAGTTGATATTGCCTATCGAGAAGAAGGGCATTCCCGCGAAGTATCAAATGCCTCTGCACTGACAGAAGCGATGGAGGCCGGAAAGATTGCGGTCACCAATGATGCGAACCTCATTCTTGAGAACGGTTTGATCGACGTTGTTATCGATGCGACAGGCGTGCCTGCCGTCGGCGCGGAAATCGGCTTGCGCGCTATGGAGCACGGCAAACATCTGGTCATGATGAATGTCGAGGCTGATGTGACCATTGGCGCCTATCTCAAAAGCGAGGCTGACCGACTCGGCGTCACCTATTCGCTCGGTGCGGGCGATGAACCTTCATCATGCATGGAATTGATCGAATTTGTTTCGGCCATGGGCCATCCGATCGTTGCAGCTGGCAAAGGCAAAAATAACCCCCTGAATATTGATGCCATTCCCGACGATTACGAAGAAGAAGCAGCGCGGCGTCATATGAACGTTCGCATGCTCGTTGAATTCGTCGATGGTTCCAAGACTATGGTTGAAATGGCGGCAATCGCCAATGCCACAGGTCTTGTCCCTGATAAGCCAGGAATGCATGGTCCGGCGGCGACACTCGATCAGCTTTCCAAAGTGCTTGTACCGGAAAGAGATGGCGGTGTACTGTCACGAGTCGGCGTTGTTGATTACTCCATTGGCAAGGGCGTAGCTCCTGGCGTCTTTGTGATCGCAGATATGTCGCATCCACGCATATCTGAGCGCATGGAAGATTTGAAAATGGGTAAAGGCCCCTATTTCACATTCCATCGTCCTTATCATCTCACCTCTCTGGAGGTCCCCCTTACCTGTGCCCGTGTCGTTCTTTACGGCAAGGCAGACATGGTTCCTTTGGCCAAGCCTGTTGCAGAAGTTTGTGCTGTGGCCAAGAAGGATATGAAACCCGGTGAAAAGCTTGATGCCATTGGCGAGTATTGCTATCGCGCATGGATCATGACTGCACCAGAAGCCCGCTCCGCAGGGGCAATTCCTTGTGGCCTTTTGCAGGGCGGCACTGTTACAGCCCCGATTAAAAAGGGCGAGCTCATCACCCATTCCAACGCGGCAACTGCACCGGGATCGAAAATTGTTGAGCTGCGCGCGCGGCAAGACAAACTGGTTTACGGCGGATAGATCACATTTTATTCCGCTTTCGTAACGGGTAAAAATTATATCTTTAAAACAACAAGTTAGGCGATACACTCCTTATCGCCTGACTTGTATTCCATGTGTATAAATTCGGCTGCAACCTTGCAAAAAACCTGTCAAGTACCAATATTAATAATTGGTTAACGACTGAGTCTTTGATGCAGGAGCGTACCGTGCCAGCCTATCAAGTCAAGTTTGCTTATCTTACGAAGTACAAGCAGTCCCGCCATCTGTTCCACCAGTTGGTGATTGCGGAGGATGAAGCAAGCGCCCTTGCACAAGGCCGTCAGCTTATGAATAAAAGGTCCCCAGCGGCAAGGATCGTCCACGAGGCCTGCACTCTTCGTCCCGATAGTTCCGAGGTGGAAAGCGCAACAGCGCATGGTTGGACACTCAATGATAATTGGTGGTCCCGTCCAATCAAGCCGGATGACGATCTAGCGGCCATTGCAAAACACGGCTTCACCCATAGCAATCATATTCACGCCAAATCTGCGATGGACTGTGTTGCCATAGATAAATATGCGGCCTGATCAGAGATCTGTTCGCACTGCCCACAGTTCCGGGAACAGCACAACGTCGAGCATCTTCCTCAAATAATTGACACCGGAAGTGCCGCCAGTCCCTGTTTTAAAACCGATAATACGTTCGACTGTTGTAACGTGATTGAAACGCCAGCGCCGGAAATAGTCCTCAAAATCGACCAGTTTTTCGGCAAGCTCATAAAGAGACCAATGAGCTTCCGGGTCACGATAGATTGTCAGCCACGCTGCACGAACGCTTTCATTAGCTTCATAGGTGAGTGAGCAATCGCGCATCAACATTGACTGATCAATGGCAAAACCCTTTCGCGCCAAAAGACGGATCGATTGATCATAGATACTCGGTGCATGCAAAATCTTTTCAAGCCATGCGTGAATATCAGGTTTGTGTGCATGTGGACGCATCATTGATGCGTTCTTGTTACCAGCCAAAAATTCGATTGCTCTATACTGAAATGATTGGAAACCGGAAGACATGCCAAGCGCGTCACGAAAGGCCGTATATTCGCTAGGCGTCATTGTTCTCAGCACATCCCATGCGGAATTCAACTGATCAAGTATGCGCGAAACTCGCGCAAGCATTTTGAACGAAGGCGCCAGATCATCTCTGGCAATATGATCGCAGACCGAGGTCAATTCATGAATGACCAGCCGCATCCAGATTTCGGAAGCCTGATGCTGTACGATGAACAGCATTTCGTCATGTGCATCCGACAAGGGAGCCTGTGCTGTCAAAATTGTATCCAGCCGCAGATAATCACCATAGGACATTCGCCCGTCAAATGACATTTGCGCACCCTCACGTGAGGGATCGTAGGGTGTGCGTATCATGTGACTGCTCCAAGGACGCGATATGCGTCACTATCCCAACTCCGTGTTTTCAAAACATCTTGAAGTATAGCAATCGCCTTTTCCACGTCCGCAAAGCTCAGATAGAGCGGCGTAAATCCAAATCGAATAATGTCGGGCGCACGGAAATCACCAATCACACCACGGGCAATTAGCGCCTGCATAATCGCGTAACCATTTTCACAGGAATACGAAACCTGGCTGCCACGTTTTTCGGCCTCCCGCGGCGTGACAAGTTCTAAACCGTATTCGGCCGAAAATGCATCAATTCCTTCGATGAAGTAGTCGCCTAGTGCTATCGACTTGTCGCGCAATGCTTCCATGTCGACATCATCCCAAACTGACAATGCTTCATCCAGAGCGACCATGCCCAGAACTTGCGGGGTACCGCAGAGATATTGTTCGATACCCTCCGATGGAACATATCCCGTCTCGAAGTTGAATGGTGAGCGGTGCCCAAACCAACCGGATAGGGGCTGGTTAAACGCTCCCTGATGGCGTGGATTGACATAGAGGAAAGCAGGAGCACCAGGGCCGCCATTCAAATATTTATAACCGCAACCTATGGCGAAATCTGCATTTGCGCCAGTTAGGTCTACTGGCATTGCACCCGCCGAATGGGCAAGATCCCAAACGACTAGAATGCCCTTCTCATGGGCTGCTCGAGTTATTGCAGCCATGTCATGGCGATAACCGGTCCTGTAATTGACATGTGTCAGCATAAGCACAGCAACATCGCTATCAAGCATCTGGGGAATATCATCGGGTCTGTCGGCAAGCACCAGTTGATGCCCCTTCCCCAATTGTTTTGCTACACCTTCGGCAATGTAGAGATCTGTGGGAAAGTTCTCTTTCTCTGAAACGATCTTGCCGCGTCCGGCATTGAGGCCGAGTGCAGCTGACAGAACCTTGAAAAGATTAATTGAAGTACTGTCCGCAGCCACGACACTGCCTTCCGGCGCTCCGATCAAGCGGGCAATCTTGTTTCCGACCCGTTGTGGCAGATGAACCCAATCGGCAGTGTTCCAGCTGCGAATAAGTTGCTCGCCCCATTCTTCACTAATGGTTTTGGCGACACGCTGTTTGACAGTTTTGGGTAGCGCGCCAAGAGAATTCCCGTCGAGATAAATCACATTATCGGGCAATTCAAACCGCGCCTGAAATATCTTTAGCGGGTCCGATAAGTCGGCCAATTTAGCTTTGGTATTTGTCATGTGTTTCATTTTTCCATCAGGCAGATGTATCGAGTGTGGTTATTCCGCTGGCGCGAGCAAGTTTGAGAAATGCTTCTTTGGCGAGGCGGACATGATCAATCATCAGCGCCTCGGCCTGGGCCTTATCTCGTGCAAGGGCTGCCTCCAGCAAGGCGGTATGCGCATCAATGCCAAGTGCTTCGCGAGAAAGGATATCTTCTCCGTTTCCCCTTCCTTCCGCCGAGCGGTTCAAATGGTCTATGCGAAGGATAATATGACGCCGATAGCGCTGAAGCTGCGCCGTTGTCTGTTGGGCAAAGTTCATAAGCCATTTCGAGGATGTTCCAGCGATCAGCGCAAGATGAAATTCAGCATGTGCAACATCCCACGCGTCGATGGCCTCCGATTGGGAAAAGGAATTGGGTGTGATGCATGTAGCAAGGCGATAATGCGCGCTAACCAGATTTGCTTCCCAGTTTCGATCACCCTCTTCGATGGAGCGCGCCAGCAACTGGGTTTCGATCACAGATCGAGCAGTCTCAAGATCTTCCAGTTCTTCAAGAGTCATGGTAGCTACTCGGAAGCCTTTATTGGCCTCGGTCGTAACAAAATTTTCAGCATGGAGGCGACTTAATGCTTCACGCATCGGTGTGGCGCTGGTACCTAGTTCCTGAGCCATAGTGCGTAAACGCAGCGACTGTCCGGGGCGCAGTTCCCCATTCAGAATGCGGGATCGTAATATTGCATAGAGGCCATCAGATTTGACACTATCGGCCATTGGTTACCTTCGTTGCGCAGTATCTCATTTCTATATTGTATATCATTTCACGTTTGTTATACTATTTTCAAGCTTTACAGAGCGGAACAAATAAAAAAGGAGAATCGGATGGTTTTGGGAAACAAATTGGCTCGCTTGGCTATAGGCACGGCGCTCGGTCTTGTTTTGGGATTAAGCGCGGCGGCGGCAGAAACCCGCATCGGCATTGCGCAGTTCGGCAAGCATCCTCAGCTGGACGAAACTGTTACTGCTTTCAAAGCTGAGATGACCAAGCTGGGCATTACCGATGCGGTCTATGATGAGTTGCAGGTAAATTTCGATGCTACCCTCATCCCGCAAATGGTGACCAAGCTCGCATCCAACAACCCAAAACTCATTCTCGCTGTGACTACACCTGTAGCCCAAGGCGCACGGCAGATTGTTGGGAATACTAACACACCTGTTGTTTTTGCTGCCGTTACTGATCCCGTTGCAGCCAAACTAACGCCCTCTTGGGAAGCTGGCGACAAGGCGATGACCGGTGCGTCAGATCTTCAGGACGTGGCTTCGGTCGTGACCTTTATCAAGAAGCTGCTGCCAGACGCGAAACGCGTTGCGTATCTCTATAATCCTGGCGAAGATAATGACGTTGCTGTTCTCAAGTTGATGCAGGAAGTCACTAAGGCGCAAGGTCTGGAATTGGTTGAAGTCGGTCTCGATAACACAAATGACATTCCGATCCGTGTTGGTTCCTTGGCTGGTAAAGCTGACGTGATTTATGTGCCCGGTTCCAATCTTGTGCAGCCGGCGGTTCCTGCGGTTGCTGCCGCTGCCCTGAGCATCAACATTCCTGTTGTCAATGCATCTGCTCAAGCGGCGCGTGACGGTCTGGTCGCTGCAGCCTTTGAAGTTTCCTACACCAAAGTTGGTCAGAACGCTGCAAAACTTGCCTCTGAAATTTTGGCCGGAAAATCAACCGAAAGCCTGGCACCGATAAAGCCAGCCTATGAGGATCACGCAGCAGCTATAAATGAAGCAGTTTTGGCAAAAACCGGGCAAAAAGTTCCAGATAGCCTGAAGGATTGTGGCTGTTTCGTTAAATAAGCCTTCTCTTGCAAGCCATAAGCATATAGTTCCCGCCTTAGTGCGGGGACTATCATATTATTGCGGCTCAGCTTAAGGGGCTCACATGACAGAAATGCTTTCCATCAAGGGCGGCACCAAAATCTTCTATCGCGGGACGCAGGATGAACGGCGTGCACTCGATGGATTGAATGTTACACTTGAATCCGGTGATTTTTGTATCGTCATCGGCAGCAATGGCGCGGGAAAATCAAGTTTTCTCAATGCTGTTTCCGGAAAACTCCCGCTGGATTCCGGAAAAATATTCATCGATGGCCAAGATGTAACAAAGCTTAATGCCCATCGACGCGCGCAATTTATCGCGCGTGTCTTCCAAGACCCGATGATAGGCACCGCTCCTACAATGACCATTGGCGAAAATATGCTCCTTGCCGAATTGCGGGGAAAGCGGCGTAGTTTCGCCTATGGTCTGACAGCGGCGCGCCGCGCGCGATATCGCGAGCAATTGGCCGAACTGAACCTCGGATTAGAGAACCGCCTCGATATGCAGGTTGGCTTACTTTCTGGCGGACAGCGCCAATCTCTGTCACTGGTTATGGCGGTTTCTACTCATCCGCAACTCCTGCTCCTTGATGAACACACGGCCGCGCTTGATCCTCGCACCGCCAAACTTGTCATGGATACGACTGTGCGCGCCGTCGAAGAGCTGAAGCTCACCACAATGATGGTTACGCATAATATGGAGCATGCCATCAATTATGGTAACCGGATTATCATGATGGATGCTGGCAAGGTTCTTGTCGATATTGGGCCCGAAGAGAAGAGTGGCATCACAGTGATGGACCTTATCGACCGGTTCCATACAAAGTCTGACGCAATCGCGTTGCAGGGGGCCTGAGATGCTGGATGTTTTTAACAGTTTCTACGGGCTCATCCCGGTCACGATTGCGCAAAGCCTCATCGTTTCCTTCGTTGTTCTTGGCGTTATGCTGCCATTTCGCATCCTGAATTTCCCGGACCTCACATCCGAAGGTGCCTTTCCCCTTGGCGGCTGTGTATGCGGCACCTTGATTGCGGCTGGAGTAAACCCATTTCTTGCCGTTTTCATCGCTTTACTTTGCGGATTTGCAGCAGGGTGCACGACAGCGTTTATTCACCTGCGGTTCAAGATAAACACGCTCCTTGCCGGTATTCTGGTGATGACAATGCTCTATAGCATAAATTTGCGCATTATGGGCCGCACAAACATTCCGCTTTTCACCTATGACACGGCATTTACGTTTCTTGCAGGATCAGCCGCAAATTTCGCATGGGTAAAAATCGCCATAGTAGGTGGGCTGGTCATCCTCGTTGTTGCAGCGATGCTTTATTTCTTCATGTCTGAAAAAGGCACATCGATGCGCGCTGTTGGCGCGAGCCCGGATATGGCTGAAGCGCAAGGCATCAATGTGAGCACTGCGACAATTATGGGCGTTGGCGTCGCCAGCGCGCTGTCTGCGACAGGTGGAAGCATTATGGTGCAGACCCAAGGGTTTGCAGACGTCAATATGGGGTTTGGTATTCTTATCAATGGTCTCGCCGCACTTATCATCGGTGAAGCAATCACGGGTCGTCAGACAATCTTGCGGCAAGTGCTCGCCCCCGTCATTGGCTCCTTGATCTACTACCAGTTGATCTCATTCTGCCTGACGCTCGGACTTGCTCCAGCCGATCTCAAATTCGCAACAGGTGCCTTTGTGCTTCTAATGCTGGCCCTGCCTAACCTGCGCAAATCTGGTGGAGGAAGCCAGATCCGTGAGAAAATAAGAGAATAATCAGCAATCGGGGGCAAAGATGACGAATGCAATCGACTGGGATGATGCTTACTCAAACTTTTCCTATATTCCAGATGGCGCCACTTACCCGGATAAATGGCGCCGGGAGGCTGGTAAATTCCGCGAGGACATGGATGGTAAAGGCCTGCTGAAGGCAGATATTGCTTATGGGCCAGACGAGCGGAATCGGCTCGACCTTTTCATGCCATGGGGCGATCTCAAAGGCCTCATGGTTTTCATTCATGGTGGCTACTGGAAAGAAGACTTCGACAAGAGTGTATGGTCACATCTGGCTAAAGGTGCGCACACTCGTGGGTTTGCAGTCGCCATTCCCTCCTATGTCCTTTGCCCGAAGGCTCGTATCAGCGACATTACTGTTCAAATTGGTCTGGCAATAGCGAAAGTCGCCGAAGAGGTGTCCGGACCAATTCATCTGACCGGGCATTCGGCAGGAGGCCACCTCGTTGCACGAATGGTCAGCGCAACGTCCCCACTTCCTCATGCTATCCGCCAGCGCGTGCGCAAGACTGTGCCCATCTCTGCGCTTACAGATCTTCGACCTCTATTGAAGACTAAAATGAACGAGACACTTCATCTGGATGCTATAGAAGCTCGACTGGAAAGCCCTGCCCTGCTTGAGCCGCAGGATGGGATTGATCTTACTGCTTGGGTTGGTGCAGCGGAGCGTCCGGAATTTGTCCGGCAAAACGCATTACTGGCCAATATTTGGTCAGGCTTCGATTGTAATATAAATGCAGTTGAAGAGCCTGAAAAGCACCATGCCAACATCATCGAAGGTCTGACAGAGGCTGATCACCCTCTAACACGGACACTACTTGGCCTATAACAAAAAGGCTGCCAAGGTCGGGATATCACCTTGGCAGCCTTTTACCGATTTATTGGTATTGATGTATCAGGCGCTAAGACGCTTTGAATCTTCAATAATCATTGCATTGCTCGGCAAACCGAGCGCATGAGCAATACGTTCCAGCTTACTTGGATCTGAGTTTTGACCACTTTCAATGGTCTCAATTTCAAGAGATGTCAGGCCGCATGAAACGGCTAGATCTTCAATTGAATATCCGAATTGTTCGCGAAACGCCCTGACAATATTAATACCATTAGCCAATGCAGTCTTAATTGTTTCTGGCAATGAATAGTTATCGATGGTTTTGTTCATCGCTTTGCTCCTAACGTGAATGGTTTGGTTAACAAATCGGAAGGCAGAACTTATACGTCCATCACTTTGGATCAACCCTTTTATGCCTCTTCACATAAAACGTGATCGAAAACCATGTTAAGTAGTCTGCCTTAAAGTGGCACCAAATCTCAATTAGATGACAGATATGCCGATCGTTTACTTGACCAATTGCTGAAGAATATCAGTGGATTGTAACGCCGCTGTGTCACTTGCAGCTCGATATATATAGGTATGACGTCATGAAAAATAAGCCTTTTGACCGGATTTATTTCACGGGACGGGTTGTGAGCCTTGTAACAATTGCTTCAATGTTTTCCGGTTGTGCCCAGTTTTACTACGGTACATTTCGTTACGAGGCAAAATGCGTCGACCATCCCGCACATAATGAGACGATCTGTACAGTTGAAAAGACGAAATAGCCCGGTTTCCCGGGCCATTTCCATCACAAATCAATTTCAAAGACGGCTTGCGTTTTGGCCTTGATTTCCTCGACAGTTACGCCTGGCGCAATTTCGATCAGGATCATTTTCGGCTCTCCACGTCTTTCAACGGTGAAAACGCCAAGATCGGTGATAACGAGGTCTGTCACGCGCTGACCGGTTAGGGGCAAGGTACAGTTTTCAAGCAGCTTCGCTTCACCTTTTGCCTCATGCTCCATCACAACGACGACTTTCTTAACCCCTGCAACGAGATCCATAGCACCGCCCATGCCTTTAACCATTTTGCCCGGAACCATCCAATTGGCGAGATCACCATTTCGGGCAACCTGCATTGCGCCAAGGATAGATAGATCAATATGGCCGCCTCGGATCATTCCGAAACTATCTGCGCCATTGAAATAACTTGTCGTTGGCAGCTCGGTTATTGTCTGCTTGCCAGCATTAATCAGGTCGGCATCCTCTTCCCCTTCATATGGGAATGGCCCCATCCCGAGCATTCCGTTTTCACTCTGGAGTTGCACGCTCATCCCAGTCGGGATGTAATTTGCAACAAGCGTCGGGATACCAATTCCAAGATTGACATAGAAGCCATCTTCCAGCTCCTGTGCAGCCCGTTCGGCCATTTGATCACGTGTCCAAGCCATTTCAGTTCACTCCGCTCGCAGCGACGAGTCTTGGCCGCGTTGTCCGTTGTTCGATGTGTTTAGTTGGATTTGGGACGTGTACGATCCGCTTTACGAAAATACCAGGAGTATGAACATGATCGCCATCAATCATGCCTGCTTCGACAAGGTGCTCAACCTCTGCCACAGTGAATTTTGAAGCAGTGGCCATGATCGGATTGAAGTTACGCGCCGTTTTCCGATAGATGAGGTTTCCTTCCGTATCGCCCTTATAGGCATGGACGATGGAAAGATCAGCGAAAAGCCCACGTTCCATTACATAGGATTCGCCATCAAACTCGCGCACATCCTTGCCCTCTGCTATGATTGTTCCAACACCGGTCTTGGTGAAAAAGGCTGGAATGCCGGCTCCGCCTGCACGGATACGCTCGGCAAGCGTTCCTTGCGGGTTGAATTCCAGTTCCAACTCGCCGGAAAGATATTGCTGCGCAAAAAGCTTGTTTTCACCAACATAAGACGAGATCATTTTCCGAATTTGTTTTGTTTCGAGCAACACGCCAAGACCAATGCCATCGACACCAGCATTGTTGGATATCACGGTAAGGTCTTTGACTCCGGAATCGCGGATCGCATAAATCAGGGCTTCCGGAATGCCACAAAGGCCAAAACCTCCGGCCATGATTGTCATACCGTCAAACAACACACCTTCCAGTGCGTCGCTCACATTTGATTGAACTTTTTTCAAGAATAGTCTCCCATTTCGCTCCTACCCTTTCCTGAAGGTAGGGCTTGTAGAGGCGTTACAGATAGTCGTATTAATACTGCATGATGCCAACGGAGCTTACCAGTCCCGACATTATGAACTCGGCAAGCGCAAAACGCTTTCTGTTAACAGAACTGCCTGTGCCGATGGTCTATGCAACGCACCGTATCATAAGGGATTGCAATTCTGAATTTGCGGAAACATTCGGTTATGAACGCAGAGAATTGATCGACCAGAGTTTCAACCGACTTTATCCCAGAATCAGAGATTTCGTGCGAACCGGAGAAATGTGGCGGGGCAATCTTGGAGGTGGGAAAGTCTATTACGATGAACGCCTGATGCGGCGGCGGGACGGGAGCAGCTTTTGGTGCCGCGTCCGTGGGCGCAGCCGCAACCAGACAGATCCATTTGCGGAGGCGATTTATTGTTTCGAGCCGACAAACCGCCCCGTTACAGGCGATATTGGCCTTATTTCCGATCGCCAGAAGCAGGTTCTGACTTTGGTGTCCCAAGGCAAAACCAATGCCCAGATTGCATTTGAAATTGGCTTGTCCAAACGCACTATTGAAGCCCACAGGGCACGTCTTATGCGTGCCCATTCCCTGCGCAACACGGCAGAACTTATTGCATGGTTCTCTAGGGTCCAAACCCGCTAGAGTATTTCCGGCGAAAACGGAGTCGCCGTCGATGTTCTATCCTTTGTTTTTACGCAATTCCGATTGCTAAAACAGGTTCCCACTTTTGCTGGAATTGCTCTAATATGATCAAAATGGAGCCTGAAACGGCGAGACGATGCGAGGAGGGCGGGGTCTTTCCCCCGACCAAGCGGTTCGACATTGCAGCTTGCGGCCGTTTCGGCGTGTGATCAGAAGGAAGCGGCGCTTTTGGGCCTCCAGACAAGCAGGCGGTTTTCAACCAGCGTTACCAGCCAGGGTCATGTATTCTTTAAAATCGCCGAGAACCTTGGGTCAAAAGCACGGGCAATAGGTTCGGCAGCAGCGCCGAGAGCAGCAGACCAAGGGTCGGCAAGTCCAGCTTGCAGGCGTGGCTGCGGGAAACGACGTGCCCGATTAGCAATAGAGGGTAACAAGGGCTCAATCTTCTCCACGAGCCGATCAATCAGAATGCGCGGTGCACCGCCGCAAAGAATGACTGTCTGGGGATCGAAAACCAGTTCAAGTATCTGGACGGTGCGCCGCAGTCGTTCCGCAACATCGTCTAGCCATCGTTCGAGTTTAGGCCCGCCTTGAATCATCGCATCCGTCACCATCGCAAAGAGGTCTGGCGCAGAGGGATCAAGTTCCAGCAATTTGCACAGCGCTGCCATTGACGCGTAATGCTCCAGAGGTTCGACATCTGCCGTATCTCCCGGAATCAATGTCAGCATCATGCCGATTTCTCCGGCATTGGAATAGGCGCCGCCATAGAGCTCCCCATTGAGGATGAGTCCGGTACCCAAACCATATCCGAAATAGATGCAGATAGCATGGTCAAGTCCGTGCGCTGCCCCGAGCAATCGTTCTGCGATGGCTGCTGCCGAAGCGTCGTTTTGCAATGCAACCTCAAGGCCAGTGCCTTCGGCAATACGGTCTACCAGCGGAAAATTTTGCCAAGCAGTCATCATCCATGGATCATCGTAGAGTGTATTAATGCCAAACGGTCCGGGCATGGCGATACCCAATCCAACCAGTCGCTCCTCAGCACCGCGAACCAGCTCAGACAAAATTGCCCTTGCCCGCGCCACAAGGTCCAGAACCACTATAACACCCGTTTCCGGGCCCCCTGGTGGAAGAATCGCTTCGCTCTGCACCAGAACATCGCCAACAAGATTTACAATAACAGTACGTGTTACATGCCGATCAATCTGCAAGCCAATGGCAAAAGCCCCTTCAGGGACGAGTTGATAAGGCGTTGCGGGCTGCCCCCTGCCCTTGCGGACACTTGCCTGTGAGCGCACCAGACCTTCGTCCGCAAGCTCTTCGATGATGTTGGATACCGTTTGAGGGGTCAGACCAGTCGCTCTTGCCAAATCGGCTCGAGACAAAGCTCCATTGATCCGCAAGGCATCAATCATGACGCGACGGTTATGTATGCTCGCCCCACCAAGATTGGTGCCGCTTTTCGCTCTTATCGACGGTCTGTCATCCATGCGTAAGCCCTCTTGACAGCAGAAGAATATTGATCGACTAATAAGTCAAGAGAATTGATTTAATAGTCGACCGAAAGAGTCGCCGAAAACTCGTCTCCAGGGGAACGTGAGCAAAAGCTCCCGATCTGTAACGATCATCGAGCTCTGTCCATAACGGTCAGCGTTCAGAACTGCCAGAGCTAATAGGAGGTAAGAATGTTGAAATCCGTTACGACTGCGCTTCTTGGTGCAACACTTTTGTCGGCAGCACTATTCGTGCCTGCCCATGCTGAAACAAAGATCAACGCATTGTTTATGGCGCAGGCCGCTTACAGCGAAGCCGATGTGCGCGCAATGACAGAATCCTTTTCCAAGGCTAATCCGGATATAACCGTAAATCTTGAATTCGTCCCTTACGAAGGCCTGCATGACAAGACCGTGCTCGCGCAAGGGTCGGGTGGTGGCTATGATGTTGTTCTCTTCGACGTCATCTGGCCTGCTGAATATGCAGCGAACAAGGTGCTCCTCGATGTTTCCGACAAGATCACGCCGGAGATGAAATCTGGTGTGTTGCCCGGTGCGTGGACAACTGTCGAGTATGAAGGCAAGCGCTATGGCATGCCTTGGATTCTCGACACCAAATATCTGTTCTATAACAAGGAAATCCTTGAAAAGGCCGGCATCAAGAATCCTCCCAAGACTTGGGCCCAACTTTCCGAGCAAGCCAAGGCCATAAAGGACAAGGGCCTGCTGGCGACTCCGATAGCTTGGAGCTGGTCGCAGGCAGAAGCTGCAATTTGCGATTACACGACACTTGTCAGTGCTTATGGCGGCAGCTTTATCAAGGATGGCAAGCCCGTGTTCCAGAGCGGTGGTGGGCTTGATGCCCTGAATTACATGGTAGAAAGCTATAAATCTGGCCTTACAAATCCTAATTCGAAGGAATTCCTTGAAGAGGATGTCCGGCGTGTATTCCAGAATGGCGAAGCAGCATTCGCTCTGAACTGGACTTACATGTACAATATGGCAAATAACCCGAAAGACAGTAAGGTTGCTGGTAAGGTTGGCGTCGTTCCAGCCCCTGGCGTAGATGGGAAGAGCACGGTCTCAGCAGTCAACGGATCTATGGGTCTTGGTGTCACCTCGACAAGCAAAAATCCAGATGAAGCATGGAAGTACATTGCTTTCATGACCTCTCAGGCAACACAAAATCAATACGCAAAGCTCAGTCTCCCAATCTGGACATCCTCCTATGACGATCCAGCTGTTTCGAAAGGTCAGGAAGAGTTGATCGCAGCAGCCAAGATCGGTCTGGCGGCGATGTACCCACGCCCGACAACACCAAAATATCAGGAATTGTCGACGGCATTACAGCAGGCCGTTCAGGAATCGCTGCTGGGTCAGGAACAGCCGGAAGCGGCGCTAAAGACGGCGGCTGAAAACAGCGGCCTATAATTTGATCTGAAAGGCGGCGGCTTTGTCAGCCGCCTTTCAATACTGTTTGTATTATTGTTGGTAGCGAGCAATATTTCATGACGAGCAACTGGATAACGACCCGGGCATGGCTGCTTATGCTGCCGCTACTGATCGTCATGATAGCGATTATTGGTTGGCCCCTCATCGACACTGTCAGGCTGTCCTTCACAGATGCTAAGCTGGTTGGAACACAGGGCAGTTTTGTCGGGCTCGATAATTATGTGAAAATCCTTTCTGGATCCAATTTCCAACGTTCGCTCATAACAACTTTCTGGTTTGCGATTCTTTCCGTCTCTGCGGAAATGGTCATAGGCGTTTTGGCCGCCTTGCTTCTCAATCAACGTTTCTATGGCCGTTCAGCTTTACGTGCATTGATGATTTTACCTTGGGCCTTGCCAACTGTGGTCAACGCCACCTTGTGGCGCTTAATATACAACCCCGAATATGGAGCACTGAATGCACTCCTCGTGCAAATAGGGATGCTCGACTCATACAGATCCTGGCTCGGCGAACCCGGTACGGCACTTGCATCGTTGATCCTTGCTGATTGCTGGAAAAACTTTCCTCTGGTTGCCCTCATTGCCCTTGCTGCTCTTCAGGCTGTGCCCCGCGATATTACGGCCGCTTCCATGGTAGATGGCGCAGGTGTCTGGTCGCGCTTCCGATTTGTCACCCTGCCCTATCTGGCCGGGCCGCTCATGGTGGCATTGGTCCTTAGAACAATAGAGGCTTTCAAGGTCTTTGATATTATCTGGGTCATGACTCGCGGCGGTCCTGCAAACAGCACCCGCACCCTGTCCATCCTCGTCTATCAGGAAGCATTCTCGTTCCAACGAGCCGGATCAGGCGCATCATTGGCATTAATTGTCACCTTGCTGGTGACGGTGCTTGCCGTCGCCTATGCAGCTCTTATTCGCAAAACCGCAGGAGCCTCCTGATGGAACGTCAAAGCCTGCCTTTCACCATATTTATTCACATCGCAGCCTTGGTCCTGGCGATTGTCATTCTTGCACCGGTGGTGTGGCTGTTTGTTATGAGTATTTCATCAACACCAGACCTTGTCGCAAAACCCTTGCATTGGTGGCCGGATACGGTGGACCTTTCGCGCTATGGTGTGCTTCTGTCTTCAGTTGCAAACAGTGCGGGCGAGGCTTTTGTCGCTTCGCTTTTCAACAGTCTCAAGGTTGCCGGCATGGCAACAGTCGCAGCGCTTGCCGTTGCCATTCCATCGGCATGGGCGGTTTCACGGACGCCTTCGGTTGGCTGGTCGCTCTATGCTGTCATTGCGACCTATATGCTTCCCCCCGTCGCCCTTGCTGTTCCGCTTTATATGACGCTCGCATGGTTCGGCCTGCTCAATAATATCTTTGGTCTTGCCCTCGTATATTTGACGATCCTTGCTCCATTTACCACATGGTTGTTGAAGTCAGGGTTTGACTCCATTCCGCGCGAGATCGAAAGCGCTGCCGTTATGGATGGTGCACGACTGGATCAAATATTACGTCTCATCACACTGCCCCTCGCGGCCCCGGTTATGGCAACCGCTGCTCTGTTTGCATTTCTGCTTGCATGGGATGAGTTCTTTTATGCGCTGCTTTTCACCTCCGATCAGCGCGCCAAGACATTGACCGTGGCAATTGCCGATCTGGCAGGTGGCCGTGTCTCCGATTACGGATTGATCGCCACAGCGGGCGTGCTGGCTGCCCTCCCCCCGCTGTTGATTGGTCTCTTTATGCAGCGCGCCCTGATTTCGGGGCTGACAAGTGGCGGCGTTAAAGGATGAATATGCTTTCCGAAACTACTAAACCAGCCGGACTTGTCGCCATTGAAAATGAGATGGCGCGGCAAAACGCAGATGCTCTGGCCTCATTTGAAAATGCAGCGGTATTGGCAACAGCAATCGCGCAATCCTTGCGTAAGACGCGGCAATTGCTGCTGCTCGGCATGGGCGGCTCCCATGCCGTCGGTCGCGCTGTAGAACCATTTTACCGAAGCCTTGGTATTGATGCCATAGCCATTCCTTTGTCGGAACAGTTGGGTCAACCCTTGTCGCTCGCTGGCAAGACAATTCTCGTCACCTCACAATCGGGCGAAAGCGCCGAGGTGTTGCGGTGGTTTGATGAGGTGGGCGTTCCTGATGATACATTTGGCCTCACCTTGGAAGACGGATCAACGCTGGCGCGCGCAGTGCCTTCCCTGATTGGTGCCGGTGGAACTGAAAAAGCCTTCGCAGCAACGCGTAGCTTGACCATAAGTTTTGCACTACATCTTGCGATAATTGGCGCATTGGAAGTGGATACGGACGATGCAATACATATTCTGAAATCGCCTCGCGTTTCACAGGTTGAAAAAGCCGTTTCTGCTCTTTCCAATGTAAAAGCGATTGTCACCTCCGGGCGTCGGATGCAAGGCGTTGCCGAAGCCATCGCGCTTGGTCTCACCGAATTGTCACGCATTCCCTGTTTCTCATTGGAAGGCGGCCAATTGAGGCATGGACCAATGGAAATGCTGGGTGCAGATATTGGCGTTGTGCTGTTTCGAGCGAAAGATGAGACATCAGAATTCGTCAGCCGCATGGCAATCTCCGCACTTGAGGCGGGGGCGCCGGTTGTTATTTTCGATGCGTCTGGTGAAAAACCTGTAACGGGTGCCGTCATGATTGACGTTGGCTCTGCCAGCAACATCGCGGCCATTTTTGCACTGTTACCCGCTGCGCAACACTTCATGCTCGGCTTCGCCGGCGCACGTGTGGCGGATCTTGGAACACCGCTCCGCTCCACCAAGATTACACGGAGTGAATAACATGACGCTGCGGCCTCTTGCCATTATCGGCAATGTTAATGTTGATCTCATATTGGGTCCTGCTGAGCCCTGGCCAACACCAGGAACAGAGATCATGGTCGACCATGATGAGCTGCGCGTTGGAGGCTCCGCAGGCAATGCTGCTTTGACCTTAATGGGACTGGGAGTCGACTTTCAAATTGCCGCCAATGTTGGGAAGGATCAGTTTGGCTATTGGCTGCGGCATAGCTTTGGAAGCCATGCCGAGCATTGGCCAATGGAACCCACTGGGACCACCCTATCTGTCGGAATAACCCACCCAAATGGCGAACGCACTTTTTTCACGACACAAGGCCATATTGCGCACTTGTCCTGGCCAGAAGTGCAGGCAATGTTGGATACAGAAAGCCTTAAAGGTGGCACAGTTATACTTTGTGGAGCGTTCCTGACTGACCTGCTAACCAATGATTATGATGCCTTGTTCGACTGGGCCGATACGCATGACATCAAGGTCGCGCTCGATACTGGCTGGCCCATCGATGGCTGGACAGATGAGAATCGCTCCCGTACCCGGCAATGGTTAAGCCGTTGCAAGATCGCTCTGTTCAATGAAGTGGAGTCGACGCGCCTCATCCACACTACTGATACAGTTGAAGCGGCGTACAAGCTCAAGGCAATAATGCCTGAGGGCGCAATCGTTGTGGTCAAGCTTGGCCCGGGCGGAGCCCTTGCCGTGGGCCCGGACAATAATCTTGTCACGGTAGAAGCCCCTTTGGTTACGGTTGTCGATACAATCGGCGCCGGGGATGTTTTCAATGCCGCATTCCTCGCGGCACAGGCCAGCGGTCGCAGCATTGAGGATAGCTTGCGTGCCGGCGTGCGCATTGCATCCATGGCCATATCGACAGTGCCTCGCCGTTATGATGGTGAAGACCTTAAAGTCATTTCGGAGAAAGCGTGATGAGTGCTCTTGAGCTTATTGATATTCGCAAGCGTTATGGCAGCGTCGAGACACTAAAAGGCATTGATCTGTCGCTTGCCGATGGCGAGTTTCTCGTCTTGCTCGGCTCTTCCGGTTGCGGGAAGTCTACGCTTTTAAACATTATCGCGGGACTGGCCGAAGCGACGGACGGCGATGTGCGCATTGGGGATCGTTCTGTAACCGGCGTTCATCCAAAGGACAGGGACATTGCGATGGTGTTCCAGTCTTATGCGCTTTATCCGAACATGTCGGTTGCTCGCAATATCGGCTTTGGTCTTGAGATGCGTAAGGTGGCTGAAGCTGAACGCATTGCTGCTGTGGAAAAGACCGCAAAAATACTTCAAATCGAGAATTTGCTGGCTCGCAAACCATCGGAGCTTTCCGGCGGTCAGCGCCAGCGCGTTGCCATTGGCCGGGCACTTGTCCGCGATCCGCAAATATTCCTGTTTGACGAGCCGCTTTCAAATCTCGATGCAAAATTACGAATGGAGATGCGGACAGAACTGAAGCGTTTGCATCAAATGCTTGGCACAACAATTGTATATGTGACCCATGACCAGATTGAGGCAATGACACTGGCAACACGCATTGCAGTTATGCGAGACGGTCAGATCGAGCAATTAGCTGCTCCAGACGAGATATATAACCGCCCTGCCACGCGTTATGTTGCAAGCTTCGTCGGCTCTCCACCGATGAATATGCTGGATTGCACTTTTGCTGACGGGCTTGCCCATATTGATGGAACGTTGAGCAATATTGCCCTGCCTGCACACCTTCACGAAGTTGCTGCGGCGGCTCACCATATTACCGTTGGCATCCGTCCCGAAAGCTTGACGCTTGCAGATGCCAGCAATACGAAATTCGGCATAGATGCAAAAATCGAGGTGGTTGAATTAACAGGCCCCGAGCTTGTTGTTACCGCAACGATTGGCAAGCAACGTCTGACTGTAAGCCTGCCTCCGCGATCCCAGGTATCTGTCGGAACAACACAGCGCTTTGCGATCGATGTCAGTGCCTTGCATGTGTTTGATAGGGCGACAGACAAGAGAATTTAGAGGCTTGGGCGGCTCAGTACATAGGCAGCGCTGGCGATGAAGAACATGGCAACAAACCCTGCAAGCAAGGGAGATGGCCGGGCGAAGTAATAGAATGATGCGTAACCGAGAGCCATGCCGCCACACGCAATCCACTTGACCCGGATTGGTATAGCGCCATGCTCGCGCCATTTTACCAATGTGGGCCCGAACATGGGATGCTCCAGGAGCCATTTTTCAAAACGCGGTGAGGAACGTCCAAAACACCATACGGCCAGAATTAAAAAGATCGTCGTCGGCATCACGGGAAGAAGCGCCCCGATGAAACCGAGGGCGACCATTATCCAACCGAGCACAAAATAAATCGCTCGCCCTGTTTTGTTCATACCGTCCGCTTTCGGTCCATCATTTATGTGGACAACGGTCTACATGTTTTTGCATGCCATGTCAGCGGGCCAGTTCAAGCGGGAAGCAATGCTTGCTGTCCCTCTCTTTTTGTCAGCACTGTATCAACCAGACCCCATGCTTTTGCCTCTTCGGCAGTCATGAAATGATCACGATCCAAAGTCTGCTCAACCTCCTCGAACGAGCGCCCGCAGTGTTGAGCATAAAGCCGCGTTATTCGCAGCTTGGTTTGCCGTATCTCCTCTGCTTGGATGAAAATGTCAGACGCTTGTCCTTGAAACCCACCAAGCGGCTGGTGCACGTGGAGGCTGGAATTGACCAGCGCAGTTCGATGACCGGGTTCGCCAGCCATCAGCAGAAATGAGCCCATGGATCGGGCTGTGCCCATGCACAGGGTTGCAACCGGGCATGTGATGAATTGCATCGTGTCATAAATTGCCAAGCCGCTCGTAATGACCCCACCGAAAGAATTAATATACATGGAGACAGGTTTGGTTGGGCTTTCGGATTCAAGAAACAGCAATTGGGCGCATATTAATGCCGCCATTCCATCTTCCACTTGGCCGTTAAGAAAAATTATGCGCTCACGCAGAAGCCGTGAATATATATCAAAGGATCGCTCTCCCCGGCTGGATTGCTCAACGACCATAGGGACGAGTTGCATCATGTCGCGCATAGGCGATCTCCTTTCCGTGATCTTGGAATAGTTTGGTCAGGCGGCTTGGCTTAGCCTTGGCAAGTTGCAGTTTGCCGCTCTCATCGATTGCTCATGCACGATCCGAAAGGTGGTTCCACCGCTTGCATTTCCGGATATTTGAAAGGTCACTGTGCTCACCGCCTCATCATCCTTGATGCTGTAACGCACATTTGTGTGAGGCTCCGCTGATATGAGGCGCAGCTCAAAACCGCCTTCCGGCCCATCATTTAAAACGGAATTGGCACCGCCACCCAGCCATTGCGAAACATATTCAGGAATGGTCAATGCGCGCCAGACTTTCGAGGGTGCCGCATCCAGTTCATAGGTGAGGCTGATACGCGCTTCGCTCGTAAGTGTCATTGATCCATCTCCTTGAGAAGCCGTTTCAGTTCTTCTACGCGTTCAGGCCAGAATGTATTGTATCGGCTCAACCACTTGTGCATCTGTGCAATCCCGCCAGGGTTGATCCGATATAGGACGTTGCGACCAAGTTTTTGCTCGGCGATTAACCCAGCGCTGCGCAACACTCCAAGATGTTGCGACATTGCAGGTTGGGACAGCTGAAACCCTTGACGCAGCTCTGTTGCATTCATCTCGCCATCAGCAAGACGGTCAAAAACAGCGCGTCGGGTCGGGTCGGCAAGTGCCTTGAAAAACTCAGCTTCACTCATGGCAATACATAAGCATAGACTTATGTGATTCGCAAGCCTGATAGAATGACGAAGCAAAACTTTGGATTTATCATGGGAAATGCCAAATCTGGTCTGACAAAGTGCCTATTTTGCCCTTGTTTTGCACCTAATCTCGTCAGATTCACAGTTTATAAGACTTCACAACAAGCCAGAATCCGTACACTTGCTCTCTGGCATTTCTATGGAGACATCACTTGTCCAATTATCTAAAATTCGGCCTCTCACTTCTGCTGGCCTCAACGATCGTTACTGGTGCCATGGCCCAGAGCCAAAACATAACTGGAACTTATATTAATGAGTCCGGTGGCACCAAGGTTAAGCTTAGCGATTGCGAAGTTGGCCTTTGCGGAACCGTTATATGGATGAAAAACCCGGTCAATGATGTCAATAATCCCGATGCATCCAAACGGGACCGATCCGTTGTTGGCATTCAGGCAGTCAGTTTGAAGTCGACTGGTCCTGCCACCTTTGCGGGCTCTCTCTATGACACGGAAAGCGGCAAGACATATTCAGGGAAAGCAAAATTCTCTGAAAAGAACGTGGAACTATCGGGATGTGTTCTCGGCGGTCTATTATGCAAGACTTCCGTCTGGCAACGTGTAGAATAGCCAACCCTTCTCAGACGAACATCTCAGAACTTGACTGTGAAATCAGCCTTGACCGCATTGTCACGGGCCTCGCTTGAAAAGCCCAGCTTCAACAAGAGCCGTATCTCCTGCAATGGGTGACCCGCTGATGGAGAAATCCGAGCCACCAGCAAAGGCAACCACTGATATTGGAGTTGTATCTCCAAATGCATGTCGCCAGCCCACCATGCCACAGGCGATTATGGTTGTACTATCACTCAAAGCGAAAGCGTGCGAAGCCCTGAGGCCAAGGGCCATAGTGGCAAGAAAGAGCCGTCGATCTCAGACAGCTCCCTTCAATTCAAAATGTTTTTTGCGCTTATCCGTGCGCGGAGGCCGCGCTTCTAAAAGTCCCAGTCCTCGTCCTCTGTCGCTATTGCTTTTCCAATGACATAGGAAGAGCCGGAACCGGAAAAGAAGTCATGGTTCTCGTCAGCGTTAGGAGATAGTGCGGAGAGGATTGCAGGATTGACCTTGCAAGCCTCCGCTGGAAACAGGGCCTCGTAACCAAGGTTCATCAATGCCTTATTGGCATTATAGTGTAGGAATTTCTTGACGTCCTCGGTCAGGCCAACGCCATCATAGAGCGTTTCAGTATATTTTGCCTCATTGTCGTAGAGTTCAAGCAGGAGGTCGAACGCAAAATCCTTGATTCCCAAACGGCGTTCCTCAGAAAGACGCTCCAATCCACGTTGGAACTTATAACCGATGTAATAGCCATGCACCGCTTCATCCCGGATGATAAGCCGGATCATGTCAGCCGTATTGGTTAGCTTCGCACGACTTGACCAGAACATTGGCAGATAGAAGCCGGAATAGAACAGAAAGCTTTCCAGGAACACGCTGGCAATCTTGCGCTTGAGCGGATCGGGATTGCGATAGTGTTCGAGGATCAGCGCAGACTTCCTTTGCAAATGTTCGTTTTCCTCCGACCAGCGATAGGCATCATCCACATCAGGGGTTGAGCACAAGGTCGAGAAAATGGAGGAGTATGAACGAGCGTGGACAGCCTCCATAAATGAGATGTTCGAGTAGACCGCTTCCTCATGCGGAGTTATCGAGTCTTCCATCAGCTTCGGTGCGCCAATACTTGTCTGAATTGTATCGAGCAATGTCAGTCCTGTGAAAACGCGGATCGTAAGCTGCTGCTCCTCAGGCTTTAATGCAGCCCAGGACGGGATATCGTTCGACAGCGGCACTTTTTCCGGCAGCCAGAAATTACCTGTGAGCCGGTTCCAGACTTCCAGATCCTTGTCATCTTCAATGCGGTTCCAGTTGATGGCGCGCACTGATACAGGGAGCCTTGATGCTTTGTTCTTGACTTGAATGTTCATTTATTTCCCCAGAATATCAAAGCGTGCAGGACACGCAGCCCTGCACTTCCGTGCCGGACAAAGCCATTTGACGAAGACGGATGTAGTAGATCGTTTTGATCCCCTTCTTCCAGGCATAGATCTGAGCCTTGTTGATATCGCGGGTTGTTGCGGTATCGCGGAAGAACAATGTCAGCGAAAGGCCCTGATCGACATGTTGCGTTGCGGCAGCATAGGTATCGATGATCTTTTCCGGCCCGATCTCATAAGCATCCTGATAATAATCGAGATTGTCATTGGTCAGAAATGCCGCCGGATAGTAAACGCGGCCAATCTTGCCTTCTTTACGGATTTCAATCTTCGACACAATCGGGTGAATCGAAGAGGTTGAGTGATTGATATAGGAGATGGACCCGGTCGGCGGAACTGCCTGAAGATTCTGATTGTAGAGGCCGGAGGTCATCACCGCCTGCTTCAGCGCCAGCCAGTCTTCCTGTGTGGGAATTGCAATGCCCGCGGCTTCGAATAACTCTCTTACGCGCTCGGTTGCTGGCAACCATTCCTGCTCGGTGTACTTGTCGAAATACTCACCGGAAGCATATTTCGAGTGTTCAAAGCCTTTGAAGCTTTGGCTCCGCTCAACGGCCAAGCGATTTGAGGCGCGGACAGCATGATAGGTCACAGTGTAGAAATAGATATTGGTGAAATCAATGCCTTCTTCTGACCCGTAATAGATGCGCTCACGGGCGAGATAGCCATGCAGGTTCATCTGGCCAAGACCAATGGCATGACTGTCATCATTGCCTTTTTCGACGGAAGGTACAGACGAGATGTGGCTCATATCAGAGACGGCGCTTAACGATCTTATCGCTGTTTCAATGGTTTTGCCAAAATCGGCAGAATCCATGGCTGCGGCGATATTCAGGGAGCCGAGATTACACGAGATGTCCTTACCCATATAGCTATAGGACAGGTCGGCATTATATTCGCTCGCCTCGCTGACCTGAAGGATTTCGGAGCACAGATTGCTCATGGTAATGCGCCCCGCAATCGGATTGGCGCGGTTTACCGTATCCTCGAACATAATATAGGGATAGCCGCTCTCGAATTGAATCTCGGCCAAGACCTGGAAGAAATCACGTGCCTTGATCTTCTTTTTGCGGATACGTGAATCCGCCACCATTTCACGATATTTCTCTGTCACTGAAATTTCAGTAAAGGCTACGCCGTAAACGCGCTCAATATCATAGGGCGAAAACAGATACATATCCTCGTTGTTCTTGGCCAACTCGAAGGTGATGTCCGGCACGACAACACCAAGCGACAAGGTTTTGATCCGGATTTTCTCATCCGCATTTTCCCGTTTAGTATCGAGAAAACGCATAATGTCCGGATGATGCGCATTCAGATAGACTGCGCCAGCACCCTGTCTTGCACCAAGCTGGTTGGCATAGGAAAAACTATCCTCCAGTAATTTCATGACCGGGATAATGCCCGATGACTGGTTTTCAATCTGCTTGATCGGTGCCCCGGCTTCGCGGATATTGGTGAGCGATAAAGCAACACCACCGCCACGCTTGGAGAGTTGCAGCGCCGAGTTAATCCCCCGCGCTATTGATTCCATATTGTCTTCCATTCTGAGCAGAAAACATGAAACCAACTCGCCGCGCTGTTTCTTTCCGGCATTGAGAAAAGTTGGGGTCGCAGGTTGAAACCGCCCGGAAATAATCTCGTCAACCATGTCCCGCGCCAGAACCTCATTGCCCTGCGCCAGCGTTAGCGCCACCATGCAGATGCGGTCTTCGTAACGCTCAAGATAGCGTTTTCCATCGAAGGTCTTCAGCGTGTAACTGGTATAATATTTGAACGCGCCCAGAAATGTCGGGAACCGGAACTTCTTCCCATAGGCGTGGTCGAACAGGTCCCGGACAAAATTAAAGGAATATTGGTCCAGTACCTCGCGCTCATAATAACCTTCAGTCACCAGGTAATCGAGCTTCTCACGCAGATTGTGAAAGAACACCGTGTTCTGGTTCACATGTTGCAGAAAGTACTGCTTTGCCGCCATGCGATCCTGATCAAGCTGGATTTTTCCATCTTCATCATAGAGGTTCAGCATCGCGTTAAGCGCGTGGTAATCCAATACCTGTTCGGCGGCTTTCAGGGGCCGTTCTAGCGTGAGGGTGTCCAAAATCGTTCCAATCCATGTTTGACATTTGCGACATCCTGCTCCGTGCCCAAAAGTTCGAACCGGTAAAGGTAAGGTACCTGGCATTTGGCAGAGATGATGTCGCCAGCGATCCCGAAAGTCGCTCCGAAGTTGCTGTTACCCGCAGAAATGACACCGCGGAGGTGTGAACGGTTGCCCGCCTCGTTGAGGAAGCGAATAACCTGTTTTGGAACGGCACCCTTGCCGCCGTCGCCACTATATGTTGGCACAATCAGAACATAGGGCTTGTCCACCTTCAGTTCTTCGCGGGAGCTGATTGGTATCCGCTTTGAGACAAAGCCGAGCTTGCAGACGAAACGATGGGTATTTTCCGACTTGCTGGAAAAATAAACGATCCCGTCCATCACGCTTCGTCCCTGCTAGATCGCCGGACGTCATGACGGACGCAAAATGGCGATCTTTTCTTTTGTTTTAACATCGGATTATCCGAAAACCGGATTCCACTTTTCGGTCCGGTGCTTTAGGCGAGCGCACTGATCATATCAGGACGGAATCCGGCCCAATGCTGCTCGCCGGCAATCACGACAGGGACCTGGCGGTATCCGAGGCTTTGAACCAGTTCAAAAGCAACCGGATCGCTCGACACATCGATAACGTCATATTCCATGCCTTGGCGATCCAAAGCGCGTGTTGTTGCGGTACATTGAACACAAGCGGGCTTGCTATAAACGATAATGCTCATGATTTTCCTCACAGGATTTTGGTCGCCGAAACAAGCTCTGGCACGCCTGTTACTGCCAATTTGGATGGTTTGATAAAGATGGGATGAGTGTCCAGGCACCGGTCAGATTCCGGCAGGACAGGCCACTTCAATGCACCGGAAAGACCATTCATATACTTCACTATCGCTCGCTATGGAGGGGTTAGGGAAGCGGCACGCTCGGACAGCATTGCCCGACATCATGTTCGCGACCTTCCCGGCACCCCGCCGGTGGACCCGTTCGATCAAGGCAGGTCTCCTGGCTCGCAGATCGCCGCACTTATCCTCGCCTTCCCGTTGCCTAGGGCTCCAGTGACATTATCGAACAAGTGCTAGCTGCTTACAGTTGCGGGGGCAGCTTCGGCTTTGCAGCACCTAAACAGGCACCACTCACCGTATTCCCGTCTTAGCTTCCCACCCTTACGAATCGGAAGAACCTTGAACACCATATATAGTAGCGCAGGTTAAAATTGCGTCAACAGCTAGTTATTCTTTAAATAGACAAGCGGCGTACAAGAGCTGTGGATATCGCATGGTGGCGTTTGAACTGGATGGCGCACAGCATTTTTATATCTGACCATTTACATCATCTTCGGCAATGCAATTGCCAATGCATCCACAGCAATCCGCACCTTTAAAGGCAAGTGAGCCGTTTGCAGCCACATCGCATAGCAGTCGTAAAGCAGTCCTGGCTCATCCGACAGGAGATGAACAAGCAACCCTTGCTGCAGGCGTTCGCGTACCAGCCAGCTTGGAAGCCAAGCCAATCCTATTCCGCCGACTGCCGCCTCGGCAATCGCGTCGAGATCATCGAAACGCAATCGGTTCATCGGAAGGAGAGCCTTGTTTCCAGGAAACACCCATGGACGTATTATACCGGAGCGTCGGTAGACAATGGCTTGATGATTGCTGAGATCATCCAGTTGCTTTGGCGTCCCATGCTTTGCAAGATAGGATGGAGAAGCACAAACGATCATATTTTGGCGTGCGACACGTCGTGCAATGACCCCGGCCTTATCCTCTGGGTCTCCAGTCCTGATCGCAAGGTCAAGGCCGTCCTCAGCAAGATCGGAGAAGCGATCACTATAGGATAGATCCAATTCCAAATCGGGATATTTTTGCACAAGCTCCAGCAGAACCGGCGTCACACATCGCCGCCCAAAATGCACTGGCATGGTGACGCGTAACTTTCCGCGCGGCTCGGTGAGCTGATCGGCAGCGAGCGCATCCGCAGCATCAGCTTCGGCAAGGATGATGCGACAACGCTCATAATAGGCGCGCCCAAAATCTGTCAGGCTCTGACGGCGTGTTGTCCTGTTGAGAAGACGAACACCAAGTCGCTCCTCAAGAAAGCGAACATGTTTGCCAACCATGGGTGCCGAGAGGCCAAGAACATCGGCCGCTGCCGCAAACGAACTCAGGTCAACAGCTTTGACAAAAACAGCCATGCTCAAAAGTCGATCCATATTCGAAACCTTTGGTTTTTATTGAACTGCTATTTTGGTCATTTATCGCATTTATGGCAGCTGTAATAGCTTATTCAGATCAAATGATTTGGAGTTATCTTATGGCACGTATTGTTCGTTTTCATGAATATGGTGGTCCGGAAGTTCTACGGATCGAAGATGTTGTGATTGCTCCGCCGGGCAAAGACAAAGTTCGGATACGGGTCAAGGCGCTGGGATTGAACAGGGCCGAGATTCTGCTCCGATCCGGCACATATATAGAAACGCCGCCCCTTCCCTCCGGGCTTGGGCTGGAAGCTGCTGGCATTGTCGAAGCTCTTGGAGAAGGAGTAACCGATTTTGCACCGGGCGATATTGTCAGCCTTATTCCACCCATTTCGATGGTTCAGTGGTCTACTTACGGTGAGTTCATAAATTTTCCAGCGAAGCTCATTGTCAAACACCCGCCATCGCTCGGATGGGTGCAAGCTGCGGCGCTTTGGATGCAATATCTTACCGCCTATGGTGCACTCATCGACATAGCCAAATTAAGCAAGGATGATTTCGTTGTCATCACCGCGGCATCAAGCAGCGTGGGATTGGCTGCGATCCAGCTTGCCAATATGGTGGGAGCGACGTCCATCGCAGTCACCCGCACATCGGCAAAGAAGCAGGCATTGCTCGATCACGGCGCCAGCCATGTGATTGCGTCAGATGAAGAAGTTTTGGACACTCGATTGAATGATATCACAGGTTCAAAAGGCGTAAGGGTGGTACTTGACGCCGTTGGTGGCCCGATATTTGAGCCTTTGACCGCCACTATGGCAGAGGGGGGCATTCTCATTGAGGTTGGCGGTTTGAGTGCTGCACCAACCCCTTTCCCCCTTTTCAATGTTCTAAGCAAAAGATTGACTTTGCGGGGCTATCTTGTCCACGAGGTGATTGGCGATCAAAAGAGACTGGATGCCGCCAAGACCTTTATTCTGGAAGGCATTGCAACAGGTGATTTAAACCCGGTCATTGCCCGAACGTTCCCTTTTGACGAGATCGTTGCGGCTCATCGTTTTCTTGAGTCAAATGAGCAATTCGGGAAGATCGTCGTTACACTTTAAGGACGATCAATCATTTCTAAAGAACAGGAATTGACGCAGGATCATACATCCTGCGTTTCAGCCTGGCGGTTCAAGCTGAGCGCTATAAGAGTGCAAACAGCACCGGAGAGTAGATATCCACCCGCAGCGATTAATCCGAAATGGCTGGACAGCAGCAATGCAACCAGTGGGGCAAAACCCGCACCGAACAACCATGCCAGATCGCTTGTCAAGGCAGAGCCCGTATAGCGATATTTCTTCGAGAACCGCGACGCGACCGACCCTGATGATTGCCCGAAAGACAGGCCCAGCAAGACAAAGCCCAGAATCATGAATATCAGTTCGCCAATATCGCCGCCGTCGAGCAATTGCGGAGCGAATCCGCTGAACACGGCAATGGCTATGGCAGTACCGCCAAGCAGATTACGACGTCCTACGCGATCAGCAATCGTGCCCGACGCAAATACGGTTATGACACCAACAGCCGCACCGAATGCCTCGATCAAGAGAAAGCGGGCCGGACCTTGCTCAGTGAACAGGAATACCCATGAAAGCGGAAATACTGTCACCATGTGAAAAAGTGCGAAACTGGCAAGGGGAGCGAACGCACCGACAACCACATGGCGACCTTCATGCTGCAACGTATTGGAGACGGTCGTTGGTTGCAGCTCTCTGCTTTCATATAATTTGGCGTATTGTGGCGTGACAACCATTCTCAGGCGGGCAAATAGCGCCACAACATTGATCGCAAATGCAACGAAGAAAGGATAGCGCCAACCCCAGCCAAGAAAGTCCTCAGCGGAGAGATTAGCCACAAAAAATGCGAACAACGCCGCTGCTACCATCAAGCCGAGCGGAGCGCCAAGCTGCGGTATCATCGCATACCAGCCGCGGCGTCGCTTGGGAGCATTCAATGCCAGTAGCGATGCAAGTCCATCCCACTCGCCCCCAAGCGCAAGTCCCTGCCCGATCCGGAACAGTGCCAGAAGCGCAGCGGATGCCCACCCGACCTGTTCGTAACCGGGTAGGAACGCGACTGCGACCGTGGAACTACCTAGAAGGAAAAGGGCAATCGTCAACTTCACGCCGCGCCCATAAGTCCGGTCAACCTGCATAAAAATAACTGTGCCGATGGGCCGCGCGATAAAGGCGAGTGCAAAGATGCCAAAGGAATAGACCGTTCCGGTCAACGCATCGACATAGGGGAACACAAGTTTGGGAAAAACCAGCACCGAGGCAATGGCATAGACAAAGAAGTCGAAAAATTCGGACGTTCTACCTATGACAACGCCGATTGCGATCTCACCAACATTAACATCGTCATGGCGCGCATGAAGACGCTGTGCATCTTTCTCAAGCGTCGTCGAAGAAGCCGCTCCTGTTTTCGCGCTCATTGCCGGTGCGCTCCTCGATCCATATTGTAACGTTTCAGGCCCGCTGGTTTGCGGCGACTGCTGGCCTATGCCTTATCATTGTGACACACTACGGGAGGATTGGGCAAATTGTCCAATGTCGCTGTGACTGTGGTGCGGCTAGAGCAAGGTTTGTTTGTAGTGAGTCATTCTGCCGGCTCTAGATAAGTAAAATTTGCTCTAGTGATGGCGCAAATAAGCGCTGTTTTCATTGACAGGAAGTTCTCTTGAACCGTTTTTTTGCCATCGCCCTGCTCCCGCTGCTTGCATTGCTTTCCGGTTGCAATGCTGTTGTCATGAGTCCGTCAGGCGACGTAGCCGTGCAACAGCGCGATCTGATCATTATTTCCACAGTTCTCATGCTCATCATCATCATTCCGGTGATGGTGCTCACTGTGTTCTTCGCGTGGAAATACCGCCAGGCAAATACAGATGCGCCCTATGATCCGGAATGGGATCACTCCACGCAGCTGGAATTGATTATTTGGGCAGCTCCTCTCCTGATTATCATTTGCCTTGGTGCGGTGACGTGGATGGCAACGCATTTGCTCGACCCCTATCGCCCATTGGGGCGTATTGCGCCCGGAAAAGCAGTCTCTGAGACAGTTAAGCCACTACAGGTCGAAGTTGTCGCTCTCGATTGGAAATGGCTGTTCATCTATCCAGAATATGGTGTTGCCAGCGTCAATGAGATGGCAGCCCCCGTTGATCGTCCCATTGCTTTCCGGCTGACTTCATCTGCGGTCATGAATTCGTTCTACATCCCCGCCTTGGCAGGACAGATTTACACGATGCCCGGCATGCAAACGAAGCTGAGTGCAGTAATAAACAATCCCGGCGCGTATCAGGGTTTTTCGGCAAACTATAGCGGCGCTGGATTTTCCGGCATGCGGTTTACGTTTCATGGTCTAGCTGATGACGGTTTCGAAAAGTGGATTGCAGATGTGAAGTTAAAAGGCACGACCCTTGACCGCGTCACCTATCTCCAGTTGGAACAACCAAGTGAAAATGTGCCTGTCCAGCACTATGCAAATACCGATCCGGAATTGTTCAGCGCAATTCTTAATCGCTGCGTAGAGCGCGGCAAGATGTGCATGAGCGAGATGGATGAAATCGATGCCAAAGGTGGTCTGGGCATGGCCGGTATCTACAATATCCGCTCCCTCGAATACGACAAATACACAAGACGCGGCGGCGCTATTTTCGGTCCCGATCCCGCATTTGTCGTCGGCATCTGCACGACGCAAGAGGCATTGCAGACAAGTATGAATACAGTACCATTGCCGCCTCTCAACACTTCACCCTTTGTCGGCGCGGGCCTTCCGCGTCCCTCACCCGCACAATTGTTCGGCCTGCACCGCCTACCGTCCAATAGCTGAACGAAACGAGCCCCCGTATGTTTGACAATCCCGAACTTATAAAGCTGGTTTTCGGCAGGCTAACGCTGGAATCGTTCCCGCTGCATGAGCCTATTCTCGTTGCAACATTCATCGTTGTTGCGCTTGGCGGTATCGCGCTTGTGGGTGCGCTCACCTATTTCCGCCTTTGGGGCTATCTGTGGCGCGAGTGGTTTACCACGGTCGATCACAAGCGTATCGGCATAATGTATATGGTCCTCGGCATTGTCATGTTGCTTCGAGGTTTTGCCGATGCGATCATGATCCGCCTGCAACAGGCAATGGCGTTTAATGGCTCTGAGGGATATCTCAACGCCCATCATTTCGATCAAGTGTTCACCGCACATGGCGTGATCATGATTTTCTTCGTAGCCATGCCTCTGGTCACCGGCTTGATGAACTTCGTCGTGCCGCTCCAGATTGGTGCAAGGGACGTATCCTTTCCGTTTCTCAACAATTTCAGCTTCTGGATGACTGCTGCCGGCGCGGTTCTGGTCATGATGTCGCTGTTTGTCGGTGAATTTGCCAAGACAGGCTGGCTTGCCTATCCGCCTCTTTCAGGTATCGGATACAGTCCTGACGCAGGAATGGATTACTATATTTGGGCTTTGCAGATAGCGGGGATCGGCACGCTCTTATCGGGCGTCAATCTTCTGGCAACTATCGTCAAGATGCGCGCGCCCGGCATGACCATGATGAAGCTTCCAATCTTCACATGGACAGCGCTTTGTACCAACGTTCTGATCGTTGCCGCTTTTCCGGTATTGACGGCAGTTTTGGCTCTGTTGACCCTCGACCGCTATGTTGGCACGAACTTTTTCACCAATGACTTCGGCGGCAATCCGATGATGTATGTCAACCTCATCTGGATCTGGGGTCATCCGGAAGTCTACATCCTTATCCTGCCAGCTTTCGGAATATTCTCCGAGGTGACATCGACCTTCGCCAGCAAGCGTCTTTTTGGCTATACCTCAATGGTTTATGCGACGATCGTTATCACCATTCTTGCCTATCTCGTGTGGCTCCATCACTTCTTCACCATGGGTTCCGGTGCGAGCGTAAACTCGTTCTTCGGTATTACCACGATGATTATCTCCATTCCGACAGGGGCGAAGATTTTCAACTGGCTCTTTACAATGTATCGCGGGCGTATTCGTTTTGAACTCCCGATGATGTGGACAATCGCATTTATGCTCACCTTCATTATTGGTGGCATGACAGGCGTCTTGCTCGCCGTTCCTCCGGCAGACTTTGTATTGCATAACAGCCTGTTTCTTGTGGCCCATTTCCATAATGTGATCATTGGCGGTGTCTTGTTCGGACTTTTCGCCGGTATTTACTACTGGTTCCCGAAAGCCTTTGGCTTCAGGCTCGACCCCTTCTGGGGCAAGATGTCTTTCTGGTTCTGGGTGGTCGGTTTCTACTTCGCCTTCATGCCGCTCTACATACTTGGCCTGATGGGTGTAACGCGCCGCTTGCGCACCTTCGAAGACCCTTCCTTGCAAATCTGGTTCGTGATAGCTGGTTTTGGCGCATTCCTCGTTGCCCTTGGCATTTTGTCCTTCCTCATCCAGATATTCGTCAGTATCCGCAATCGTGAAGCCTTGCGCGACCTGACTGGAGACCCTTGGGATGGTCGCACTTTGGAATGGTCAACCGCCTCACCGCCGCCAGCTTACAATTTCGCCTTTACGCCAGTGATCCACGATCTGGATAGTTGGTATGACATGAAGAAACGTGGGTATAAGCGGCCTGAAAGTGGTTTCCGTGCCATCCATATGCCAAGCAATACGGGTACGGGAGTGATCTTGGCTGTCATAAGTATCATCTTCGGCTTTGCCATGATCTGGTATATCTGGTGGCTCGCTGCCATAGCGGCAGTCGCTTTGCTGGCGGTATCAATCGGCCATACGTTCAACTACAAGCGCGATTTCCATATTTCGGCAGATGATGTTGTTCTCACCGAAAATGCCCGTACTGACCTTCTGGCTGCAGGGGTGAAATCATGAGTAAAGGAACAGCAACCGTGTCTGCCACCGCCGACGCTCCGGTGTTTTATCTGAAAGACGAACACGACCATGCCGAAGGCGGCAGCACCATGTTCGGCTTTTGGATTTACCTGATGAGCGATTGCCTCATCTTTGCAGTTTTGTTTGCAACCTATGGCGTCTTGGGTGGCAATTATGCCGCCGGTCCAGCACCAAAAGATTTGTTTGATCTGCCACTGGTCGCCATCAATACGTCAATGCTGCTCTTCTCTTCCATAACCTATGGTTTTGCCATGCTTGCCATGGCAAAAGGCAAGGTGGGCGCTACTCAGGGCTGGCTCGCCCTGACTGGCCTGTTTGGTGCCGCATTTATTTGTATCGAACTTTATGAGTTCGCCCATATGATTCATGAGGGGGCCACGCCCCAGCGCAGCGCGTTTCTCTCTTCCTTTTTTACACTGGTGGGGACTCACGGGCTTCACGTCACCATCGGTCTGATTTGGCTGGTGACTCTGATGGTGCAGGTCGCTCGCTATGGATTGATACAGGCGAACATGCGGCGGCTGATGTGTCTCAGCATGTTCTGGCACTTCCTCGATGTCATCTGGATCGGTGTCTTCACCTTCGTTTACCTGATGGGAATGTTACGATGAGCACAAAGGCAAAAGCTGGTCATGACGACCACCACCATGATGAAGGTCATGCGCACGGGTCGCTCCAATCCTATCTGATCGGTTTTGGTCTGTCGGTAGTTCTCACGGCTGTGCCATTTTGGCTGGTCATGACCGGCGTACTGGACTCCAAGCAAACCACTGGTCTGATCATCATGGCGTTTGCCGTCATACAGATAGTGGTACACATGATTTTCTTCCTGCATATGAATGTTCGTTCTGAGAATGGATGGACGATGATGGCTCTGATCTTTACGCTCGTTCTGGTGATCATCACCCTTACCGGTTCGCTCTGGGTCATGTATCATTTGGACACCAATATGATGCCAGCCATGGATATGAGCCAGATGCCATGAAAAGAGCCCGATCCGCTCGCGGATTTACCGCAGGGAGCGAGCGGGCCGGAGCGATAAAAAGTCACCGTGAGCGGGGCAGACACCTGCCCCCACCGAAACTTATTTTGATCGGGAGCTGTGTCCTCTTTTTCATCATCGTGCTTACCAGCCTCGGCATATGGCAATTGGAGCGACGGGTCTGGAAACTTGATCTGATAAACCAGGTTGAACAACGGGTGCATGCTCCGGCAGTGGCAGCACCAGGCCCTGTTGTGTGGACCGCAATCAATGCCAAGGATTTCGCATATCGTCACATAGCGATAAGCGGAAACTTTCTGGATAAGCCCGCCACACTTGTGCAAGCAGTTACTGCTCGTGGCAGCGGATTTTGGATATTGAGCCCTTTTCAAAGCAAGAACGGATTTGTCGTTCTCGTCAATCGTGGCTATGTTCCAACCGAAAAAGCGCGTGACGATTGGCGACCAGACCACCAGTCCATCATCAATATAACCGGACTCTTACGCATGACTGAACCCCATGGTGGTTTCATGCGCAACAATGATCCATCAGGCGGCCGTTGGTATTCGCGCGATGTTGCAGCTATTGCGGCGGCCCAAAATATTGATAATCCTGCACCATATTTTATTGATGCAGACGCTGCAAAGGATCAAAACCAGCTGCCAATTGGAGGTCTCACCGTCATTCACTTTGCCAATAACCACCTTGTTTATGCGTTAACCTGGTTTGGCATGGCTCTCTTGCTTGGGGTTGCCTCCTTCATCGTTGGCCGCAATGAATGGCGGGCCTATCGGCACTCGAACAATCAGATCGGGGTAGAACAATGAGTAAGGTCGACACTTCCTCTACCCCCGCTCAGCAAGATCAATCCGTTACAAGTCTGGTACCCGCCTTTCCTCCGGCCGATCATGCGGCAAACTGGAAGAACATGGCGCTTTTGGTCCAATTGCGTTGGACCGCCGTTATCGGCCAAATCATCACTATCACGATAGTGCACTCTGCAATGAAAATTGCCCTGCCCATCGCCCCGATGATCCTCGTACTTTGCGCTTTGGTCGTTCTCAATATTGCGAGTATTTGGTGGTTGCGCAGCCGCAGAAGCGTCACGACAGCTGCCCTGTTCATTGCCTTGGTTCTCGATGTTGCTGCCCTCACCGCGCAGCTCTATCTGAGTGGGGGCGCGACCAATCCATTCATTTTTCTCTATATTCTTCAGGTTACACTTGGGGCGGTCCTGCTTGATGCGAAGTTGACATCTGCCATTGTTGCAATCGCTAGTGCGAGTTTTGCAGGACTGACCGTTTTCTATGAGCCGCTTCTTCTGCCCGGGCATGCGCCGGATGAATTGTTTCGGCTCCATATACTTGGAATGCTTCTCTGTTTCGTTCTCGATGCCGCGCTTCTGGTCGTCTTTATTGCCCGGATCAGTCGCAACCTGCGTGAGCAGGATGCCAACCTCGCTGCACTCAAACAACACGCTGCCGAGGAGGATCATATTGTTCGCATGGGGCTTCTGGCATCGGGCGCCGCGCACGAATTGGGCACCCCCCTGTCTTCACTGTCTGTCATCCTTGGCGATTGGAGGCGTATGCCTGCGCTGTCTGGCGATCCCTCTATGTTGCAGGAAATTGACGAGATGCAAGCCGAGGTTCAGCGTTGCAAGGCAATTGTAACCGGCATCCTTTTATCCGCTGGCGAAGCTCGCGGAGAATCTCCGAAAATCACGACGGTTAATACGTTTCTTGATGAGCTTGTCAGCGAATGGCGCACTGCGCGCTCCGGTGCGAGACTATCCTATGGAAATGCCTTTGGACTTGATATTGCCATTGTGTCCGACTCCGCATTGAAACAGGTCATCTATAACGTTCTTGACAATGCTTTCGATGCCTCCCCCAATTGGATAGGTTTTATGGCAGAGCGGGATGGTGATATGCTTGTCCTGCGCATCAGCGATGCCGGTCCAGGATTTGCAGCCGAGATGCTGGCACAGTTTGGCAAGCCCTATCAATCAAGCAAAGGCAGGCTGGGTGGAGGTCTGGGCTTGTTCCTTGTAGTCAATGCGGTAAGGAAATTGGGGGGCGTCGTATCTGCCAAAAACCTGCCGCAAGGAGGCGCAGTGGTTACAATGAGCTTGCCCCTTAGCTCCCTTGCCATCGGAGCGCGTTCCCATGTCCAATAGGCGTCTGCTGATTATCGTCGAGGATGATATCGCTTTTGCAAAAACGTTAAAGCGCTCCTTTGAACGACGCGACTATGAGGTCTTGCTTGCATCCAGTCTGGAGGAGCTTGGTGAAGCGTTGAAAGACAATTCGCCAGCCTATGCTGTTGTTGACCTGAAACTGGCGGGTGCTTCGGGCCTTGCTTGCGTTGAAGCATTGCATGCTCATAATGCATCTATGCTGATCGTCGTCTTGACCGGATTCGCCAGCATCGCAACGGCCGTCGAGGCAATCAAATTGGGTGCCTGCCACTATCTCGCCAAGCCTTCCAATACGGATGATATTGAGGAAGCATTCAGCAAGGCAGCCGGAAATGCTGATATAGCGCTTACAGCCCGTCCCACCTCGATAAAGACGCTTGAGTGGGAGCGCATCCACCAAATGCTTGTCGAAACCGACTTCAACATTTCTGAGACAGCAAGGCGGTTAGGCATGCACCGCCGTACCCTTGCCCGTAAGCTGGAAAAACGTCGCGTAACTTAATTTTAGAACTATCGGCAGGCGAATGGCCCCGATAATTTCTTTGCGATTTCGTGAAAATATTTTGTAGCTATGTCGAATCGGGTGTTCGCCAAACGATTATGGGCGTTCTACAAGCTAACTGAGGAAACCAGATTATGCGTTACGCCTGTCTCATCTACTACAATGCAAAAACACTTTTTGGCGGAAGCCCAGAGGCCAATGCGGCTCTTTCAGAATGCGCCAACTATGACGAGAAACTGAAGGAAAGCGGCCATTTCGTCATGGGCGAAGCCTTGGAACTGCCTGAGAATGGCATGACTTTGCAGGTTCGTGATGGAAAAATGTCAGCAGTCGATGGTCCCTTTATGGAGACCAGAGAGATGCTCGGTGGCATTATCCTGATCGAAGCAACTGATCTTAATGATGCTGTCCGTGCCGCATCGGGACACCCCTTGGCGAAGATCGGTTCGATTGAGGTCCGGCCCGTTGTTGATTTCAGCACACCACCACCGGAATTATGAATTCTGAAGAAAACGCCACTTTTGAAGCAATCTATCGTGCTGAAAAGCGGAGCGTTCTCGCAACTCTCATCCGGCTTCTAGGCGGATTTGAAGCAGCGGAGGAGGCCTTGCAAGAGGCCTTCGCCGCTGCTGCAGCGCGTTGGCCCCGCGATGGCATACCGCAAAATCCCTATGCCTGGCTTGTCTCCACCGGCCGGTTCAAAGCCATTGATCGTTGGCGCAAACAGGCGCGTCTGGCCGCTGCCTTGCCCGATCTTGCTGCACTTGCAGATGAACTATATGAGCCCGCAATGCCAGAAGATATCAGCGATGATGAGCTGCGACTGATCTTTACCTGTTGCCATCCCGCTCTTGCCCCTGATGCCCGCATTGCCCTCACACTGCGGGAGGTTGCCGGACTGACGACAGAGGAGATTGCGCGGGCATATATCGCATCTGCCCCGACAATCGCTCAGCGTATCGTCCGAGCGAAAGCCAAAATTCGTGAGGAAGCCATCCCCTATGAAGTACCAACTCATGTCCAGCTTCCAGAACGCCTTGAGAGTGTTTTGCGCGTTATTTATCTCATCTTCAATGAGGGCTACTCAGCAACTGAAGGGCCGGGGCTTACACGGGCGGACCTTTGTTTGGAGGCAATTCGGCTGGGCCGACTAATAGTTGGTCTGCTGCAAGACTCAGAAGCAATGGGCCTGCTTGCGTTGATGCTCCTTCATGAAGCACGGCACCACACCCGCATCGATAAAGCCGGAGATATTGTTCTGCTGGAAGATCAGGATCGTTCGCTCTGGAATCGCAACCTTATTGATGAAGCTGGAAAGCTGGTAGAACAGGCCTTCGCCACTCGCAATATAGGCCCCTATGTCCTTCAGGCGGCAATCGCTGCCATTCACGCCAATGCATCGACGGCACAGGACACTGACTGGACCCAGATTGTTACGCTTTATGATGTCCTGTTGCGTGTGGATCCATCCCCTGTCGTCGCGTTGAACCGCGCTGCCGCCATTTCAAAGCGCGATGGCCCACAGGCTGGACTTGCAGCAATTGAGACGGTTATCCAACAGGGCAATCTCCAAAACTACCCCTTGGCCTACGCAGCCCTTGCCGATATGCAGCGGCAGCTCGGAATGATTGAAGCTGCCATGATATCCTATCAACAAGCTATAGCTTTGACCCGTCAACCGGCTGAGTTGCGTTTCATTGAAGCGCGTCTGGCTGATCTGTGATTGCTGTAACTTCAGAAGCCAAAGCTTTGCTGTGCTGGAGGTGCCGCACCAGGCTGGGTACCTTCCAGTTCAAGCATGCGTGCCTTGGCGATAGAACCGCCCGGTGCTGAGAAACCGCCAATCTTGCCTCCGGCCGCCAGAACGCGATGGCATGGAATAATTAAAGGGACGGGGTTTTTGGCCATTGCCTGCCCCACATCTCGCGCCGCTTCCGGGTCGGCTCCAAGCTCTTTTGCAATTGCGCCGTAAGTTGTTGTGTCACCCCACCTAAGTTGCCTCGCCGTCGCATAGATTTGGGCAAAAAATGGCTCTTGATCACCAAGGTCAACTTCAACATTGGAGAAATCTATTTCCTCGCCATCAAAATAATGTCTCACAGCGGCAATTATTTCGGCAATCCTTGCTGGAGGTTCACCAGGTAGCGCCTGCGGCACGCGGCGGAGAAGAACGCGCGTCGCGGCCTCGGCACTCGTTGTGGGCAGTTGAAACCGTGTTATGCCAATACTGTTCCAAGCGATACCGCAGAATCCTCCTGCGGTATCGAATATACTATAGTGATGTATTGTCTCGCTCATGAAGCAACCCTCAGGTTTAATTCCACATGAGAATCATGCACCCGGAATGAAAATTCAATCCGATTCTTGCCTCTGATGTCAGTAGACCCAATCAATCAGTAGCAGACATAACAATATCGCAAAGACCTTTGCGGACAACCTTTTCCGATGTCACCTGTCCCTGTTGGATATTGAACAGAGCGTCGACGCGTGTCCCATTGCCCTTCTTGCGAGCCACTATCCGCAAAGTCTGTTCCCGGCCGGAACCAGTGGTTTCCTGATAGGCGTCAATTGCGCCCAAAGACTTGTTGACCTGTATTCCCAAAAAGCCTTCCGCAGCAACAGCTTGGGCGAGAGCTTTCAGAGCCTGATCGGATTTGATTTTTGGAAAATCATAAGAGGTCTTGTAAGTCATTGCAGTAATCAGTGGAACTCCACTCACCTTGAAGTTACCTTCGCAGGTCTGTGCATGGGCTGTGGAAACTCCGGCAACTGCAACCAATAAAGCCAGAACAACTTGTTTTCTCAACGGTATAACTCCCCCAATATTGATGAAAATGATGCTTAATCTCAATCTGAAAATTTTGCATCAATATGTTTTCCATCATCGCCGCGATTTCCACAACTGATGGTTGTGAAAATTCTTCCGTAGGGATCAGCTTTGGAGAAGCGCGCTAAGAAATACACTGCGTCACAAGAATAAATCCCAGTCCAGCTGTATAAATGGTTCGATTTCAGGTTGGACAAAGAACCGCGCCTGAACTTATTCAGGCAGTTGATGAAGGCCGAACCTGATTCCGGTAGCGTATGAGCAGTTGCAAAATCGCCCAAAACCTTGTTCTTCTGCAATTTCCTCGTCTGCTTGTCCACCAAGCTGGCGAACCATTGCAGCGGCTTTCTCGATATTATCAACGCGAAAGTATGGCACTATTCCCCACAAGGGATCATTCCCGTGCAGACCAATCTTTATCGTCGGTGTTTGAAACCAGCCCACACCATTTTCATTCATCGCTGTAAATTCCCAGCCAAAAAGCTGCTGAAAAAATTTAGAGGTCTGTTCACTGTCAGCGCTACCCAACTCAACATAGCTAGAGCAGATTCGGCTT
>UCNP01000118.1 GCA_900473335.1 Hyphomicrobiales bacterium
ATAACCGCAGCTTCGACGGCTGGCTGATCGAAGGTGGCCAGGCCAGTTTCACCAAGCCCTATAACCAGAGCGGTCATACGCGAATTGGTACGTCGTACGGCACCCTCAGCGACGGTGACGAAAGCCGCCACCTGAACTGGGCCGGTGTGGCCTGGAGCGGCGTTGAGGGCCTGACCAGCAGCCTTTACGCGTCCGAGCTCAAGGACATCTGGAACCAGTACTACTACGACCTCGACTACACCTGGCACTTGAACGATGTGATAAGCCTCAACCCGGGCCTGCACTTCTATCACACGCAAGACACCGGTGATGCGCTGCTCGGCGATATCGACAACAACACCTGGAGCGCGCATCTCACCGTCGGCATCGGCAGCCACAGCGTCACTGCCGCCTATCAGCGGGTCAACGGCAACACGCCGTTCGACTACATCAGCCAGGGCGACAGCGTTTATCTAGACAACTCGCAGCAGTATTCGGACTTCAACGGCCCGAACGAGAAATCCTTCCAGGTTTCATACGCCATCAATATGGCCGAGTACGGTGTGCCGGGCCTGAAATTCAACATCTATCAAGCTCGCGGCTGGGGAATCGATGGCACGCACTACAACGGCAACAAAGGCGTTGAAGGCAAAGGCTACGACGGCATCCAGGAACAGGATGGCGAGCACCACTATGAATACGGCATCGGTGCGACCTATGCGGTACAAAGCGGTCCTCTGAAAGCCACCACGATTCGCGGCACCTACACAGCCCACCGTGCGAGCGAGTTACAATCGGACGGCAGCATCAACGAGTTCCGTCTCGTAACCACCATCCCGTTCAACATTCTGTAAAAACGCCAACCGACGGCTGACTCATGATGAGTCGGCCGTTCGGTTTTCTGTCTTCAACCGATTGCAGAGGGTTATCGATGAAAATGCTTCCCCTACGTGCGGCCATCGCGGCTGCGTTGCTGAGTGTCGCTGTCGGCGCCTCGGCCAAACCCTTGGTGGTCTGCACCGAAGCCAGCCCGGAAGGCTTCGATATGGTCCAGTACACAACTGCAGTCACGGCGGACGCTGTGGCCGAAACCATCTTCAATCGCCTGGCCGATTTCAAGCCCGGCACCACCGAAGTGATCCCGGCGCTCGCCGAGTCCTGGGACATCAGCGAAGATGGCCTGACCTACACCTTCCACCTGCGCAAAGGCGTCAAGTTTCACACCACCGAATATTTCAAGCCGACCCGCGACATGAATGCCGACGACGTGGTCTGGAG
>UCNP01000085.1 GCA_900473335.1 Hyphomicrobiales bacterium
CATCGTTCTTCACGGTCGACGATTTAAAGCTTGAATTTCCGGCCAAACGGATACTCTGCTGGATACATCGAGTTGACGGGGCTTGTCAACGGTTCACTATCAGCCCTCGTCATCCTTCGACACTTGAAAGAGAGCGTAGATGCGGTTACGAAGATTATCATCGCATTCCGTCTCGATAGTCTTCAACGATATAATAAAGTCGACTTGTTGCTTGCTGTGACGAGGGAGGCGCAAGATTTCTCTGACCTCCTGTGGTTTGAACATAATGTGAAGATAGTCGTATGGGTCCTTACCCACGGCGAGTTGAGATACAATCACGTTGGCCCACATGCCGCTCGCTGCACGCCTGTGTGCATCTTGAATGTCGTAGTAGTCCTTTTCACTGGCCGTTACATGGCGGGCGAATAGGTCGTCCATACCCTTCGAAAAATCTTGAATCATTTTATGATGCAAAGTGAACGTTTGACCGATAGATATCTGGCCATCAGCAGCATCCCTTATGAACCGTTTTGAAGCAGCACTCCAGTCACCAAGACGTAAGATGTCCTTCGCTTCGAATGTCATCGCACCGGTCGTTTTCAACCCGTCGCTTTGTATTGTCCAACCCGGAACAATCACCGAACCATGTGCCAAATTGTTGCGCAAATCCTTGATGAAGGCGGTTAGGTCATTCGCGAAGATACCTTGCACTAGCTCATCTATCTTATCTGACAGGTCGGGCCGCCTGCTGGCTATGCGCCGAACTGTATCAATCACTCCGATAGAAGCTGCGCAATATGCCATGACATCCTTTTGAAACGGATTGGCGACAGTATGCTGTACATGCTCGTGAAAGCCTTTTCGGCCCAGAGAAAACGACGTAAGTGCCGCTTCATGTCTGCATACATCTACAAAAGCGGTGTGCACGGTGCTAAACAGGGCATCCAATCCCTCACGAAGTTTTTTCTCTCTCCAAAATGAATGGTGAACTATTAGTTCGGTCCTTGAGGTAATTGTTCTCCCGTTGATGATGTTCCGGATTTCAACAGGCGTTGGGATCACCTTCTCCTTTAGAGTCTTAATCGCTGCCTCGTCTTCGTCCTTGATACGCCGTATCTGTTGTTCGTCGATTATCCGGAAAATTTCACGCTGTTCCTCATCAGATATGCTCTGAATTTTTGGGCCTAAGACGTTGTTGGATTCTGTGGACACGATTCGCACCTGCGCATTCTAGCAAGACCAGAACTTGTACCCATGAACTCGATCGATCGCACGAAGATTTCATCGTCATCAGATTTTTATCGTGTTTTGAGGCGGAGGTGGCGACCCGACTGAATCCTCCTCGTCCGGAATAGGATGAGCTTCACTGTGCCAAGCCGCCATTGTGTCTTCTTCTGATGTCCCCGGACGCACATAGATCGATAAGCAATTGAGTTCGTCACCATCAATGTGAGCAAGAGCCCAGAGTCTGGTGGTTGGATCAGATATTCGCTTCTCCAGCTCTAGGCGTGCATCGGTCCGTGCTGCCGGTCGCCTCAAATCCTTCATGAGTTTCTGCAGCGTCGGTCGAGACCGGTACCGCTCAACCATGGCGGATGCACTTCGCGTCCTGAAATCATCCCCGCGCTCATACTCATTAGGTGGCCTAGAGAACTCCGGAACAGACATAGCCGGTCTTTTGACGACAGGCTGAAATAAGAATTCGGCAAGTGCCAGAAGCCAGAGCAAGAATTTTGAATTTGAGGGTCGGTGTCGGCGCTTTGCTTGAATCCTTGCTTGTTGCCAGCATGACCGGTGACGACGTTTCGCTCTCTGTGCCATGAACACACTCCTTGAAGACCGATTTGCCCGCCAGAATTATGCGCATTAAATTTCACCGGCGGCGGGATTTCCGCCACTTTTTCCATCCCGTCAACTTTTTGAGCGGTTTAAACGGGTCACAGAGCGGTAAGATTGAGCTTGGGTGGATCATAGGTCACGGAAATTTCGGACTATTCGCAACGACAGGCGCGGACGACTTTTCAAGCAACCGGTCGCGCTCTTGTCGCAATCTATCGCGATCCAGTCCGAGATTTTGGGCTGACCGGTTCGCCTCAAGCAGCCTCTGTTCCGTCTCAATGCGACGTCGGACTTCCTCCTGTAGTCGTTGGACAGCGATTGCAGCATGTTCTTTCTCTCTGGCCAGAACCGGTTGCAACTCAGTCTGAAGGTTTCGTCGGATTGAGGATATGCGCAGTGCGTCCCACAGTGTCCGTAGCATTCCGCCTATGGACTTCATCAGTCGCGCTCGTTTATGGGCGCTGGCAAGGATTTGCGCGCGCTCCTGTTGAGCGCTCCGGATCAAGATGTCGATCTGATCGGTCCGGTTTTTGGCTTTCTGTTCCGCTCTCGTTGCTTGGTTCATTCGCACAGCAGCCTCACCGGTAATTGCCATCGAGTTCTGTTTTGCTTTCTCCAGGATATGTTGCCGCTCTGCTTCGGCAGCCTTCGCGCCCTCCATCGCAGCGCGTTCCATATCTCTCGCTTTGTTTACCGCTTTCGCAGCAGCTTTTTCTAGGTGCCATTCGGCCCGGGACAACCGGCGGCGGGAAGGGCCAAGACGTGTCAGTCCGTGTGGCAGCCCAACATCCTGAGAGTAGGAATCCTGCCAAGCCCGCATAGCCCCCACATACGCCTTGTCGCCGATCCTGTTAGCAGTCTGTTTGTCGTCACCGGTTTGCAGTGCTGCGGCGACGGAATCCTTCTTCGCGACCTTTCCAGGATGCAACCGGTCCGCATGTCCAGAGGGGTGCAGGCCGTAGGTATGAAGGTGCACATGAGATTCATCGATATGCATGATTGCGCATTCGAGAGAACCACCTTTTGATTCCAATTCTTTCCGGAGCCAGTTGATCGAATCCTTCGCCCAAGCTTCAACCGCTGACCGCACCATCGGGTCTCTGTGGCATTCTTCGGGCGTGGCTGGGTGAGACAGGACACACGTAAACAGGGAGGGTGTGTCCTTCCGGATAGCGCGCTCTTTGCCGTTAGTAAGGATTTCTTTCGCACTGCAGACCAGATCATCGTGGCGTTGTGTGAGCATATCGAGATCGCAGCCCCAGATTTTCACGGGTGGTTTTGGCTGCAAAACGTGAAGACAGGATTCGGGTGTTCGTTTTGCTTCGGCAATGACCTGCGCGATGGTCAACTTTCCGGTCTTGCCTCCGGATCGAGAGAAGGATTCGATGTGGGCGAACTGGTATGCCATCAACCAGGCGATCCCAGTCGATCCGATAGACTTCTTAGTGCTGCGTGCATTTGATTTCCGTACCGTGCTGACCCTTCATATCAATCGTTGGCCACCGGCCTGCATCGTTCAAGAGCGTGGCAATAAGGCGTAGTGACCGACTACATCTATTCGCTTTAGCCTGCGGCTGCTCATAGACATCGGCTCCCAGAGGGCCATTTCATGGAGACCTGTCGGGGGCTGCTCATCCATCCCATGGACGAGTTTTGCGCCGTGACCGTCATCAACCAATAGAAATAGGCTGATCGGGTTCGTTTGATCATCCGTTACGGGGGTGCATGCCCCCCCATCCCCCCACGGTTGGGTTACACCACCATTTACCGCGATGAATCGTGAACACGCCTGATCCGGATGGATTATCAGTCACCGGTCTTGTTACGTGCTTCCCACATTGCTTTGGATATATGGCCCGTGCTGCATCCAAAATGATCCGCCAAGTCCCTGACGGTCATTCCTTGTTTCGCAGCCATGTACAGCGCTTGGCCGCCCATCGACAGACGGTCAGCCTTTGACTGGCCATGAGGCGTTGCTCCCCGGCGCTGACGGGACAGTCGCGTTCGTTCTGTATTGAGTTCACGGCGACGGTCACTATCGACAAGCATCCGGAGTTTCGCCGCTCGCTGCTCAGTTGGATCAATCTCGAGCCATTCAATGATTGTGTTGCTTTTCATGATATAGCGGGGGTCAATGTCTCGACCGTTAAATGAAATCTTCCCCCCTGCCGCCGAATCTCTGGCACGCTTGAATATCGAAGACATACGGCTTGCAGTTTCCCGGTCCGACCAACCCGCTGCTTCCTGCGCCAAGGATTCAATCTCCCTTTCGAGCACAGAAGGGGGACATATCCAAGCGGTGGCGACGGCAGCACAAAACAGCCATGTATCTCGCTGCCCTTCAGACAGAGTTCCCTCCGGGGACCGGTGATCCTTCAGACGCTGCAGATCAGCCAACAAGGCCTCCCCCCAATCGGCCTGTGACAGAGCGCGTTTCGGGCGGGCTACTTTCATTTCCTTCATGTCCCGCCGCTTGGCCCGCTCTGATCGCAAAGACACGAGTTCGGTGCGGGTCAAAGGAAGCACTTCATCCGCCAAATCGTCGAACGTGTACCGGTAAGGATTTGAAGGATCGCTTCGACACCAAATCATGCCAACGGTTCGGCGATCCCATTCCGCACGGCCATTGATCGAACCGGTGACGCGAAAGACACGGGCTGCGTCGAGCGCGCGCATATCCGCTCCAAATGGTTTTAGCGCATCAGCCAGCCGTTTCTGAACCGCCGACCATCGCGACAGGGCAGCGCGTGGCACCAGGCCGTGCAGCCAGACCAAATTCAAGCCGCGTCCTGTATCGAGCGCGTATGAGGGGAGCGGAATTCCGTCATCATCCAAGGTTTCGAGTATAGCGAGCAGAACGTCGCGAGGTGATCGACCGTTCCATGTGGCTCGAGTCCTGAAATCGATGTCGACGTAGCAAGAACCCAACGCAGAAAGTTGCGTGATTGATCGCCAGTTCCTGAAAGCTTGATGACTGACATAAAAATCAGTGACCTCACCTCGGCCGATTTTTGCCTCCGCTATATGCGCGGCTTCGGCAACATCAGCCGTCCACTCGCGCCAAGGCTTTGGTCCATATGGATCACGTTCGCCAAAGGAAACAACACCATTTCGGTGGCCGCCGCGACCGTTCGAGGGATGCAACGCCTGAAGCTGTTGTAGAGGGCCGAAGCATTCGTACCGGTCCGAACCGGTCAGAATAATGCCGCCTGACGGTCTTGGTGGCAAAATTTGTTGACAGCTTTGGGTAAGATTGGGCTCCGGTCGGGCTGGCGAATATGCCAGCCGACCGCTCAACCGGCCTTAATCCTTCGAAATTTGACTGTGTCCGGAGCTGACAGCACAATTGAATCCTTACCTAAAATGCCACCCCGAGGCCTGGCAGCCTGCGACGGGTGGTATTTTTATGGTCACCGGTGGCGACGCATGGGTCAAGTGCTGAAGGCTGTAACGGACATATCCGTTACAGTTCCAACGTAGTCGAATGGTGAATTTCAGAATCAGAGATCAGTAGGATTGTTTGACTGCTATTGAAGCTTGTGGATGTGCGCTCAACTCCACTTGCGCTTTACGCAATTTTTTCGTACTAAATTCCATGTTTTCGCAATGTGGCGATTCGAGGGTTTTATGGACGCGTTTATGAAATGGCGAATGCCCCCTGCTCTTTTCAAGGGTCTCCTACTTGATTTGGATGACCGGCTGCGGGCTGAAGCATTCAAGGCATACAAGATGATCCGTGACCATGCTGGGCTAGACACCAAGCGTGGGCGAGAACTGGAAGGTCAAGCCCGCTTTCGAATGATGGAAAAAGGCTTCCAAGAGGTTTGCGAATATCATGGCGGGCGATTGCTCCCGGACGGAATTATTCCATTCACTGATCTGAAGGTCTTTCAGCCCTTCATGCGGTTCGAGCATCGAGGAAAGGGCATTATTCTGGGCTTGGCCGCCATGCCTGAACCACGCACCCTTCCTGTAAAAAATAAGTCTCGCAAGGCAGCGGTCACCCTCAATTATTATCTTTCACCCCGTCTTGACCTGGATGGAGCCGGTCCAAAGATTGGCGATATCTTTGTCGTGTTTCTCGTATCGCGCGATAAAAGTAACGCAGGTAAAATAGATGAAATGGCTATCGGCGTAATCGATTCTGGATACGAGCAGTTTCTTTTCTACCAGCGCCTTGACAATTACCTTGAGGGTCATGCCGATGCCCCGGAAACTGTAACGCCCCCCCATTCTCCATCTGGAATACTGGCACCTGTCGTTCGCTTGAAGGCATCGATAAAACCTTTCGTCCCGCCGGAAATGCCGGATAAAGAAGAGGAAAAAAAGGGCGACGAGAATTGACCCACCTCTTTGGTGGGGGAGGGTATATATGCGTGTAGGAACTCCTGGATTTGTTCCGGAACGATTGGTTGAGGCTCGGGCCGCAAGGCGAATCCCCAGTAAAAAGGCGCTTGCCACGCTTCTCAGTGTCAACCCTAGCACTGTGACGCGGTGGGAGGATGGTACGAGTGCGCCTGATGCTGAAGCACTTTCTGCCCTTGCAGACCAGCTACGCTTACGCCGGGAGTTTTTCCTTCGCCCGGTCTGCGACAGTGACCGTCCATTATTTTATCGTACTCTTTCAAGCACTCTTGTTCGAGATATCAATTATCAAGAGGCTCAAATGCACTGGCTTCAGGAAATTAGTGCAATTGTTGGACACTACGTTGACTTCCCTGTCATTGACCTTCCAGATGTCCTCAACGGCGCAAGTTATAAGCAGCTTCGCGACGAGGAAATTGAGCAGATAGCGGTTGATTTGCGTAGACACTGGGGAATTGGCGAAGGGCCGTGTCCGGATGTCGTTGCGCTGCTGGAACGCATAGGATGTATTGTCGGCTCAATCGAAATGGGAACGGCTAAGCTGGATGGCTTGTGCAGTTGGTCCCGTGCGGAGGATCGGCCACATATACTTCTTTCGACCGACAAGATGTCGTTGCCTCGTCGACAAATGGATGCTGCCCACGAATTGGGCCACGCGATTTTGCATAGGGATGTTACAGAAGACGAGCTCAAAATTGATCTGAAAGAAATTGAAAGGCAGGCATTTCGTTTCGCAAGCGCTTTTCTTCTGCCGTCGACAACCTATCCGTATGAGCTTCGAAATACTTCCCTTGCTTCGCTTCTGTCGTTGAAGGAACGCTGGCGGGTGTCGGTGAAAGCTCAGATTAAGAGACTTTCTGACCTTGAGATATTACCTTCGGAACATGGAATTTCCCTGTATAAGCTCTATTCTTCTAAAGGTTGGAATCGGGAAGAACCTTTGGACCGAGAATGGCCGATTTCGGAGCCAACACTTCTCCGCGACGCGCTCAATCTGATCGTCGAATCAAAAGTGCGTACCAAGAATGATCTTCTTGCGGTTGAGTTTACTATGCAGGCAGGCGATATCGAAAATTTAGCCAATCTGCCCGCAGGTTGGTTCTCCAAATCCGGGGAGATTGTGAAGCTGACACTTCGGAATATTTCGGAAGCTCCACAAAATTCTGACATGGCTTCGATCATTCAGTTTCGACCAGTACGATAGTATCCTTAAACCTACACACCTTCCTCTTCCCAATTCAAATGGTGCTGTTGGATTTCCAAGTTGGTTATTGTGATCTCGGTGTCACCCGAGTTCAGGTAGGATGAATACCCCAACCAAAAAGGCCTTTGAGGTCGAAAAAAATTATCGAAAATGAAATGCATGAAATAGCTTATACTCAGTGGCCCTTTTACAGGGATCCTGCAATCGGCGGAGCCGAATGTCATATGTGAGATAGGGTGAGGCACGGAAGTGTCCTTTGGAAGCTCGCGGACACAATCAAAACGATATGTTCCAACACTTCTAAATGCCTCAACTCCCTCCAATTCAACGCTATCCCTTAACCAGTCCGCCAGGGTGAAATGGCTTGGCTTGGACATTGTTGCCTTTTCGTAAAAAGGACAAGGAATGAAGAAATACCTGTGGCTGTCGATTGAATGTCCATTGAACGTTGCCTGAATGTAAATGATTGAGCCGTCCATAAAAACCGCTGAGTAGGCCCCTCTGTCGAGTATATCAATGTATTCTCCGACGGATATTCCACCGCTGGATATCATACCAAGATCTTCTACGGGCACCAGCTTTATACGGTCACCATGTACGTCAATTTTATGCGTCTGATATGCTTGAAAAATATCGCTTGCAAACCCATCAAGAAGAAACCTGTTTAGTACCTCGCAGATTTGGGTCGGCTTCATTCGCCATCCCCATGCAGTTCACTAAACTCTTTCTGAAGATCTAACGGAAGCTGTTTCCAATTGTCCTTCGCCTTCTTTACAGCGGCACGGATGTCATTGAATTCTTCAAGAGATGTCTCGTCAAAGAGATCGTCTGTCGATACCGCTAAGGCTGCTGCTTCTTCATATTTTGGATAGTGAAATTCTAAGGCATAATTGTCCTTTCGAATTTCGTTCAACTCCTTCTCTACCTGTTCCATTGCGGGTCCCACTCCCAAAATATAGGTCCAAGCACGGGAACGAGTTACAGCAGTGAAAAGAATGTTTCGACGCTGTTTAATTCCGTATTGCCCTTCGCAGAATTCGCTGTTCAGGACGAAAACAACCGGTGCTTCGTTCCCTTTTGCTCGAAAGATATGCGTAATGGCGATGGAGTCTTCTTTGAATACCTCATCCCTAGATGATGTTTGACCCGGAATATGGCCCTGAAGATCAGCATTCATCAGAGCCTTGAGCATTTTGGCCCCTTCAGATTTGCTCGTGCGAACGTTGGGCAAGACTATCAATATATCGCTGTGTTCAAGCTCGTCGGTCGTAATAAGATCTTTTATCTTATTGGCAACCCAATCATATTGTTCCTGCGATGTCCCAAATTTGTTGCTAACCAACGTGTCGTTCGGTGTCAGTAACTCTTGGAAAAATTCCGGGATGCTTTCAGGCGCTCGCTCAATCGTAACGTCTTTGTCGAAACCTAATTTTCCATCTTTTACGCGGTATCCGAGCCGGGTCCAAATTACCGGATCGGTAAACATTTGAGCCATAGGATTTCTGTGAATACCGAATCCCAGACCATGCGCGGACAGTAGTGTCCAAGGCGGATTTCTATAGCAGCGCGGGAGTACGATATCCTGTTGTGGTTGGTCTACTTCGTTTTTGAGCTCCACGAGGGTTCGACCACTGCTGTCCGTACCAAACAGTTCTTTCGCTGAAGGCAATTGAGTGTCACCCAGGTTCTGCAAATCGTCATAGGCCCATACAATCCGTTTCGGATTCTTCATCATGCGATAAACAAGTTTGAAGAAGTCGCTCGGCAAATCCTGAGCTTCGTCGATTAATATCATGTCGTAGAGATTCAAATTCTCATCAGGGGTACTAGACAAAGCCTCTGCGCATGCACCGGAAAATGCTGTGTCGTAACCAAACAAGCGTGTCGCTGTGCTAAAGTCACGATATGCACTGCCTGTTGCAGCTGTATATTCGCGATATACGCCAGTCCTGTCAGAGCCTCCCCAAGCATGTTTTATATGGAGCTTTTTCCAATCTGGCTCCTCATTGATTTGCGCAAAGACAAATCGTGTGATGAGAGCTTCCAACTGTTGATACAGCGATCGCGTATTAAAGCTTACAACGATGTCCCAATCAGGTCGCTTTACATGCAGGTATGCCGCTTTGAGAGCCAGAACCACCGTCTTCCCTGAACCCGCAAGGCCCCTTATCCGCTGCGGACCGTTGACATACTCGATTGAGCCCCGCTTTTGCCACAGATCGAGATTGGCAATCTTCTTCTCAATTTCCTTAATCCTATAACCCTTGGAGTTGGTGCTTGTAACGTTGCTGCGTTTCTTTCTAGGCTTCAGATTTGAGATACGCTGTATCGCCGCATTGAGATGGGAAATCTTGTCATTGTCGGGTCGATCTTCCGGTGGAAGCACTTCTAGCTCCGAAAGACGATCCAGTCCGATAAGGAGACTTTCATTCTCCTGTCGAAAAACATCAGACATTGGGTGAATGGAGACAGTCTGGATATCTATGAGGAGATTTCTGCCTTTTCTCAGCTCCGAAAATGAATTGAGGCGATTGTAAAGCGCTGCATACAGCTGTTCTTGTCTGTTCGAAACGGATTCTGGAATATCATCCGGAGACTCTTGATAGTCAGTTGCGCCGTAGGAGTACAAGTCAAATATGACTACGCCTCTATCTCTCGAAACAAGGATGGCATCAAACTCTATCTTATCGTCATCCACGGATAATACTGGGTAGCCAATATACAAAGTCCCGTGTAATTTCGCATCTCTGACGCTTTTTACAAAAGAACTTATCGCATCCCTATCTCTATATTCACCGAATATTACATCTAGAGCAGATTCGACTTATTCCGGGTCATATCCAGCGGCCTCGAAGTAGTGCTG
>UCNP01000157.1 GCA_900473335.1 Hyphomicrobiales bacterium
GTCCTTCACTATCTCTGATATTCGCGTTAATGGCCTCCAGCGGGTCTCCGCGGGTAGCGTCTTTGGTGCCTTGCCGTTGAACGTCGGCGAGCAGGCGGATGATCGTCGCCTGGTGGAATCCACTCGTGCGTTGTTCAAAACCGGTTTCTTTCAAGATATCCAGCTGGGCCGCGAAGGCAACGTTCTGGTCATCACCGTGGTTGAGCGTCCATCGGTCGCCAGTATCGAGATCGAAGGCAACAAGGCGATCTCTACTGAAGACCTGATGAAAGGCCTCAAGCAATCCGGTCTGGCCGAAGGCGAAATCTTCCAGCGCGCCACCCTAGAGGGTGTGCGTAACGAACTGCAACGTCAGTACGTCGCCCAGGGTCGCTACTCGGCAACCGTCGACACCGAAGTGATCTCGCAGCCGCGTAACCGCGTGGGTCTGAAGGTCAAGATCAACGAAGGTACCGTTGCCGCCATTCAGCACATCAACGTGGTAGGCAATACGGTTTTCCCTGAGGAAGACCTGACCGACCTGTTCGAACTGAAAACCACCAACTGGCTGTCGTTCTTCAAGAACGATGACAAATATGCCCGCGAAAAACTTTCCGGTGACCTGGAGCGTCTGCGTTCCTACTATCTGGACCGCGGCTATATCAACATGGACATCGCTTCGACCCAGGTATCGATTACCCCGGACAAGAAGCACGTCTACATTACTGTCAACGTCACCGAAGGCGAGAAGTACACCGTTCGTGACGTCAAGCTCAGCGGTGACCTGAAAGTCCCTGAAGACCAGATCAAGTCGCTGTTGCTCGTGCAGAAGGGCCAGGTGTTCTCGCGCAAGCTGATGACCACCACCTCCGAGCTGATCACCCGTCGTCTGGGTAACGAGGGCTACACTTTCGCCAACGTCAACGGCGTGCCTCAGCCGCACGATGATGACCACACTGTGGACATCCTCTTCGCTGTCGATCCGGGCAAGCGTGCCTACGTAAACCGCATCAATTTCCGTGCCAACACCAAGTCCGAGGACGAAGTGCTGCGTCGTGAAATGCGTCAAATGGAAGGTGGCTGGGCTTCGACCTACCTGATCGACCAGTCCAAGACCCGTCTGGAGCGCCTGGGCTTCTTCAAGGAAGTCAACGTTGAAACCCCGGCGGTGCCTGGCGTCGACGACCAGGTTGATGTGAACTACGCCGTTGAAGAACAGGCTTCCGGTTCGATCACCGCCAGCGTTGGTTTCGCCCAGAGCGCCGGTCTGATCCTCGGTGGCTCGATCACCCAGAACAACTTCCTCGGTACCGGTAACCGCGTCAGCATCGGCCTGACCCGCAGCGAATACCAGAGCCGCTACAACTTCGGCTACGTTGACCCCTACTGGACCGCTGATGGCGTGAGCCTGGGTTACAACGCGTTCTATCGCACCACCGACTACGATGAACTCGATGCCGATATTTCCAGCTATGCGGTAGACAGCCTCGGTGCGGGCGTGAACGTTGGCTACCCGATCAGTGAGACTTCGCGTCTGACGTTCGGTCTGTCTGCCCAGCAGGACAAGATCAACACCGGTCGCTATACCGTTGACGAGATTTTCGATTTCGTCGAGAAGGAAGGCGACAACTACCTGAACTTCAAGGC
>UCNP01000010.1 GCA_900473335.1 Hyphomicrobiales bacterium
TTGTCCTTGCCGGTCAGCTCATTGTTATTGCCATCGAGGTTCTTGTTGGTATCACCAGCGAGCTGGTTGTTATTGCCCTTAGAAATATTCCCGTCACCAACAACATTGTTATTAGTACCATCTACTGTGTTTGTACCAACAATATTATTATGATTAGGATCGCAAACAGTACTGGTCGAGAACAGACTGCCAACCATACATGCGGCGCTATTAACTGTGGAAAATGCCACATCGGCAACGGATGTTGCCACATCTAGAGGATTGCCGCTGGCAAAAGCCTTTGCAACATTATTAAATGAATTCACAATCTTTCCGGCATTATTTCCAAGATTACCAACGGTCTTATCTAGGAACCCTTTAATTCCAGGCGCATAATCGACTGGCGGAAGGGCAACATCTGCCGGTTGCGCACTGACCTGTTGAGCATACGCGATACCAACAAGAGGCTTTGAAACGGCCAAGCAAATAACAACCAAAGTCAAAAGCACAAATCTAATTAAATTTTTTATACAATAAATATACTTCATAATGCTTCCTACTATCCATTTATAATAATTAATACTTACAAAATTAGCAAGCCACGGCGATAAAATTGCCATGGGAGAATTATCAAAGCCGACTTTCAATCAAAATGATTCGGTAACACCGATGTAATTTGTTAACACAAATTAAGAAATTGTCGCAACCCAACCTCAGAAAAATTGGTCAGATAAAAAATGCAGAATCAAATTCCCCACATAAATTTTACACATATAAATTAATGTAAAGAAATATATTTTACATCATCCTGAAATGACATATTCAACTGATTGATGCGGATTAAAATTTACACAAAAGGAGATTCAATTTAAAGTTTTCGCTACGAAACGCGCATAAATATTTTACACATGTCAAATTTTACTCGGAAATATGCGCGCACTGTTTTCCAAAGCTTATTCCAAAAGGAAATAGCCGGATAAGTTATACATTGATGCCAGACTGGAAAATGAACAGAAATTTTGACCTTGACCAAGACGAATCAATTCAAATGCTTAAGCATATAAACTCCAGCCCCCCTGGCAGCCCGACCATAGTGCTTTGCAGATGAATAGCGCCCTCGGCGTCACTCCGGATCGAGGGGCTCCAAGCCTACAGGCTGACCATCACGGCCCAACCTGATCTTTTCCACCTTGTCTTCAGCGGATTTCAACAAGGCGTCGCAATGCTTTTTGAGGGCTTCGCCGCGCTCGTAAATACGGATTGACTGCTCCAACGGAACATCGCCGCGTTCCAGATCATCAACGATCTTTTCCAACTGATCGAGTGCCTGCTCGAAACTCATGGCAGCGATATCGGAATTGTTCGGTGTATCGGCCATTTGTCATCCTTCCATCAAACGTTTGATATGCGCTCCTGCGGAAAGCGACATACCTTTAAGGTCGTACCCGCCTTCCAGAAGACTGACAAGACGGTTTGATGCGAAGCTCCCAGCTCTTTCCATAATCTTGCCAGTTGCCCAGTCAAAATCATCCTCATGGAGGTTTATTTCGGCAAGTGGGTCGCGGTGATGCGCGTCAAAGCCGGCGGAAATGATTATCAACTCTGGCTTGAAAGCATCAAGCGACGGTAGAATGCGCGTGTTAAACGCCTCGCGGAAATGTTCGCTCCCCGTATCAGGATCAAGCGGAGCATTGACGATATTGCCAGCGCCGGTTTCGCTTTTGGCTCCAGAGCCAGGATAAAGCGGCATCTGGTGTGTAGAGCAATAAAGCACGGATGGGTCTTCCCAGAATATATCCTGCGTACCATTACCATGATGCACATCCCAATCAACAATCGCCACACGCTCCACACCATAGGCCTTTTGCGCATGCCGGGCGGCAATGGCTGCATTGTTGAACAGACAAAAACCCATTGCCCTGTCCCGTTCCGCATGATGGCCCGGCGGCCTTGAGGCCACGAATACATTATCCGCCCTGCCGGATAATACGTCATCAACGGCTGCATTGGCCGCACCGATCGCAGTCAGCGCTGCCTCCCAGCTCTTCGGGCTAACCGTCGTATCGGAATCAACCCGCGTCAGCCCCTCTTGCGGTATCGTCCTGCGCACACGTTCAAGATAGGATCCAGGATGAGCATAAAGAATTGTTGCTTCATCCCCCATAGGCGCAAGAACGCGCTCCAGTCTGTCAAATGCATCATCCTCCAATACTTTACCGAGTGCGCGCAGCCGGTCCGGTCGTTCCGGATGACCTGCGGGTGTCAAATGTTCAAAATAAATCGGATGGGTATAAAGACGTGTGACCATAGGACTTCCGGGTAAAGAAAAGGGGCCATGCAAATCTGCACAGCCCCTCGCAGTTACACAAGCCCTAGTTGGGGGTTTATGTTTTATGCCTCACTCAAGGCATGAGCCAGGTCGGCAATCAAATCATCAGGGTGCTCGATGCCTATGGACAAGCGGATTGTCGAATCCAGAACGCCGATGCGCTGGCGCACATCAATTGGAACACCCGAATGGGTCATTGTAGCCGGATGGCTGGCAAGTGATTCCGTGCCACCCAAACTGACCGCGAGCTTCAATATCTGAAGTGAATTCAGAAACTTGAAAGCTGCGGCTTGCCCGCCACGAATATCAAATGAGAATGTCGAGCCAGCGCCTGTGCATTGCGCGGCAAAGGTTTTGCCCAGCGGCGATGATGGATCGTGGTAGGGCAAATAATGGATTTTCTCGACCTTGGGGTGATCGCGCAAAAAATCAGCTATGACTAAAGCATTGGTGTTTGCCTTTTCCATGCGGATGCTCAGCGTTTCCAGCGAGCGACCGAGCATCCAGCAGGAATGTGGATCAAGCTGCGTGCCGATAGCGCCACGCAGCGCCTTCACTTGCTTCATCACTGCTTTCGAGCCGAGGGCAGCACCCGCAATAAGATCAGAATGGCCGCCGACATATTTGGTCAGTGAGTAGAGCGAAATATCCGCGCCATGTTCGATTGGCCGTTGAAAGACCGGGCCAAGCAAAGTGTTGTCACAGGCGATGACCGGACGATGCCCCTGCTTTTCGCTAATTGCTTCCGCAATACGGCGGATCATGGCGACATCAACCAGGCTATTGGTCGGGTTTGCCGGCGTCTCAATAAGAATGACCGAGACACGGCCCTTCTTCATGGCTTCATCCGCAGCGCTTTGAACAGACGCTTCGTTGACACCATCGGCGAACCCCACGGCAGCAACGCCCATATTGAGGAATGTCTTGGCAAGCAATGTTTCTGTGCCGCCATAAAGTGGCTGCGAATGCAAGATCGCATCGCCAGGGCGGACAAAAGCGAGCAATGTTGTAGCGATGGCAGACATGCCGGATGAGAAGAGCGCACAGCTTTCAGTACGTTCATAGACGGCAAGGCGATCTTCAACGATCTCGCTATTGGGATGATTGAAGCGGGAATAGACCAATCCCGCACCAGTGCCTGCAGGCGGCTCGCGGCGCCCGGAGACGAAATCGAAAAAGTCGCGTCCTTCTTCTGCCGACTTGAAGACGAATGTGGAGGTAAGAAATACGGGCGGTTTAACCGCCCCTTCCGACAGTTCTGGATCGTAACCATAGTTCAGCATCAAAGTTTCCGGATGCAGTTCGTGGTTACCAATATGCGTCTTTGAAGGATGGGGTGCAGTCATAATGCTTTCCTCGCTAAGCGTGGCGTTCCCAGCGAGGTTATAGCAAAGCCAGCGACAATTTCTTGCAAAATTGCCGCTGGCTTCGCAATAGTCCGCAATTATCAGATAATATCTGTTTTGGTAATTTGGATGCCAAAGCCTTCAAGACCCACATAATGACGCTCACGTGACGCCAACAGCCGAATTGATGTGATACCCAAATCCTTCAATATTTGCGCACCAAGACCAATCTGCCGCCATTCTTCGTCACGCACACGGGCTTCGGCGTGGACTTCACGCTCTTGCAGCGAAGCGCGGTTGCGGTCATCGTCGCGGCCAACACCTACCGAACCCTCGCGCAGATAAACGATAACGCCCCGCTTTTCTTCAGCGATACGCTTCATAATGCTATCCAGCGTATTGCGCGCTCCGAACACATCGCTCAGCACATCTTCGCGCTGCAAACGCACCGGCACATCTTCGCCATCACGAATATCGCCATAGACGATAGCAACGTGGTGCATCGGTTCCCATGGTAGTGCATAGGTTATTGCCTTTGCGGTTCCCGCACAGGTATCGATCTCATACTCGCCGATACGCTCGATCAATGTTTCCTTGCGCTGGCGATAGGCGATAAGATCCGCCACCGTTACTTGTTGCAAATTATGGGTTTCGGCAAAGCTTGAAACCTGCGGACCACGCATTACGGTCCCGTCATCATTCACCAACTCGCAAATGACACCGACGGGCGGAAGGCCAGCCAGTTTGCACAGGTCGACGGCTGCTTCCGTATGTCCCGAACGCATCAGAACGCCACCTTCACGCGCCACAAGCGGAAATATATGGCCGGGGCGCACGAAATCCACTGCACCAGCATTTGGATTTGCCAGATTTCTCGCCGTGAGCGTCCGGTCTTCAGCGGAAATGCCGGTGGTCGTGCCATGTTTATAATCAACCGTAACCGTAAAGGCTGTTGAATGCGGCGCATCATTGTCTGCAACCATCGGCGCGAGATTCAAGCGTTTTGCATGCTCACGCGTCATCGGCGTACATACGATACCTGACGTATGGCGCACGATAAACGCCATTTTTTCAGGCGTGCAGTGGACCGCCGCAACAATCAGATCACCTTCGTTTTCGCGTCCATCATCATCCATGACGACGACGATTTCGCCACGTTCGAAGGCACGAAGCGCATCGACGACCCGTTTCTGATTATAGGCCATGAATTAGTCCTTCGATTATATGCGTCCGGTCTGGCCGCGATGTCTGAGATAGTGATCAGCGATAGCACAGGCAACCATTGCCTCGCCAATAGGAACAGCCCGGATGCCAACACAAGGATCATGCCTGCCCTTGGTCATGATATCCACCTGTTTTCCATCAGCATCAATGCTTTGACGAGGTGTCAGAATCGATGAAGTGGGTTTGACCGCAAAGCGCGCCACGATCGGTGCACCGCTAGAAATGCCCCCTAGAATGCCCCCTGCATGATTCGACAGAAAAACCGGTTTTCCATCATTACCCATACGCATTTCATCGGCGTTTTCTTCGCCGGTCAGTGTCGCCGCGTGAAAACCATCACCGATTTCGACGCCTTTGACGGCATTGATCGACATGAGATAGCTGGCAATGTCCTGATCCAGCTTGGCATAAACCGGAGCACCAAGGCCCGGGGGCACATTCTCGGCAATCACCTCGATGACAGCGCCAATCGACGAGCCAGCCTTGCGAATCGCATCAAGATAAGTGGCAAACCTATCCACTGAACCCGCATCGGGTGTGAAAAAGGGATTATTATAAACCTCAGCCCAATCCCAACGGCTATGATCGATCGAATGCACGCCCATCTTGACCAGCCCGGCGCGCACAACAAGCCCGGGCACGACCTTGCGGGCAATTGCTCCGGCAGCAACGCGGGCCGCAGTTTCACGCGCCGATGAGCGCCCGCCACCGCGATAGTCACGAATGCCATATTTCACATCATAGGTATAATCGGCATGGCCTGGGCGATATTGGCGGGCAATATCGCCATAATCCTTCGAACGCTGATCGGTATTTTCGATCATCATCGAAATCGGCGTGCCGGTTGAAATCATCGTAACGCCATCATCCTGAAGCATGACGCCGGAAAGCACACGCACCTGATCAGGCTCACGGCGCTGCGTTGTATATTTTGATTGTCCTGGCTTGCGCTTATCCAGATAGGACTGGATTTCCGCTTCGGTAAAAGAAATACCGGGGGGGCATCCATCCACGACGCAACCGAGCGCAATGCCATGGCTTTCGCCCCAAGTGGTGACACGGAAAAGATGACCGAACGTATTATGCGACATGAGCCTACCCGTCTTTTTGTCAGGGGGTTTTATGAGCGTTTACACCTGTGGTCAAACCCGTCTCTGAAATTCCTTCATTCATGACGAAAAAAGCAATTGTTTTGCCACAAATGAACGATCTAACTGAACTGATTAATCGGCCGATATTGTTACAAAGGAAATCTCAAATGCGCTTCTTCGTTGCAGCATTCATGTTTGTCGCTTCGCTCTTTCCGGTTGGCGCATTGGCTGACGATGCCAAAGGTACGATTACCAAGATTGATGAGGACAATTCCACGATCACACTTGATGATGGCAAAGTCTACAAATTGCCGGGCGAATTCGATCTGAGCGTCATTGAGCAAGGCATGAAAGTGACCTTGATGTTCGACGTGGTCAACAAGGAACGCTTCATTACCGATATTGAAGAAGCAACCGAATAAGAACGGCTTCTACATCCAGGTAAGCTTACCATTCTCCAGCCGGAGAATGTGATCTTGCGTAATGGAAAGATTGGCAGCGTCGTGGCCGTCAAGACCCTCGACCATCTGGAATATTGTACGAAGGCAGCCGCCATGGGTAACACATACTGTCGGCACCTTTACCTCAGATAGCCAGCTGGCCACGCGCTTGCCAAGAATTGCATAGCTTTCAGCCGTTTTCCCGGGCGGAACAAAATTCCATTTATCGCGGGCCCTCGCCTCCACAAGTTCAGGCGTCGTGGCCGCAATATCTTCGATCATATAGCCTTGCCAGTCACCGAAGCTTACTTCCATAAGCCGGGGATCTGTGCGGTAAGCATGCGGATCGACACCCATTCGCGTCCGTATCCGCTCCATTGTTTCGCGCGTGCGCCGCAAGGGGCTGGCAACAAAATCAAATCCCTCACCATTTCCGATGAGGGACTTCATCAAATCACCATTGCGGTCGGCTTGAGCACGGCCTCGCGCATTGATGTCTATGTCTTCCTGACCCTGAATGCGTTCAGACACATTCCAATCCGTCTCGCCGTGACGCGAGAAATAAATAATCGTGTCAGGCAAATGCACTTGGAACTAATCCTTGACGACTGATATGTCGGGAGCATCGACGGCTTTCATGCCAACGACATGATATCCGCTATCAGCATGATGTATCTCGCCTGTGACAGAGCGCGACAAATCCGAAAGGAAATACAGACCCGCATCGCCGACTTCCTCAATTGTAACAGTACGGCGCAGGGGCGCATTATACTCGTTCCATTTGAGAATATAGCGGAAGTCGCCAATACCGGAAGCTGCGAGCGTCTTGATCGGGCCTGCCGAAATGGCATTGACGCGAATATTATCCGGTCCAAGATCAACAGCTAGATATTTTACGCTGGCTTCAAGAGCCGCCTTCGCAACGCCCATGACATTGTAATTCGGCATGACCTTTTCAGCACCGTAATAGGTCAGCGTAAGAATCGAACCACCGTCCGTCATCAACTTTTCTGCCCGCTTGGCGACTGCCGTCAGCGAATAGACCGAGATCAACATTGTCTTGGTAAAATTCGCTTCGGACGTATCGACGTAACGGCCTGTCAGTTCGTCCTTGTCGGAGAAACCAATCGCGTGAACCAGAAAGTCGATCTTGCCCCAATGCTTTTCCAGTGCTTCGAAACATGCATCAATTGTTGAAGCGTCCGAGACATCGCAATGGCCGCACAAAAACGCGTCCAGCTCCTGTGCGAGCGGCTCCACACGCTTCTTCAACGCATCGCCCTGATAGGTGAACGCAAGCTCGGCGCCAGCATCATGCGCCGCCTTAGCGATGCCCCAAGCGATCGACCGATTATTGGCGACACCCATTATCAGGCCGCGTTTACCCTGCATCAAACCAGTTTTGGCGGTCATATACCAACCCTTCATGAGACTTATGATTGTTGTGCGGTATCGCACAGCCCGCGCCGGGCTTCAAGCGCACTGTCGTTGTGGATTTGGATTTTCAGGCTTCAGATTGACGTAAAAATGCCTCCAAAGCCGGATCGCCGTCCTCGGGAAGCATAATCCGGACATGGGCGAAAAGATCACCGTGGCCATCAGGTTTCTTTGGCAATCCCTTGCCTTTCAGCCTTAAAACACGGTCCGAGCTGGTCCAGGGCGCGATTTTCATCGCCACGCGGCCACTCAATGTCTCAACTTCCTGACGGGAGCCGAGAACTGCATCCCGCAAACTTACAGGCAATTCCACGTGAAGGTCGCGGCCTTCAACGCGAAATTTCGCGTGCGGTTTGAAGCGGATTGTGACCAAAGCGTCACCCGAAGTGCCTCCTGGAACAGCCTCGCCCTGACCTTTCAGGCGAATCGTTTGACCATTTTCGACCTGCGCTGGCAGTTTGATCCCAAGTCGTTTGCCATTGGGGAAAACAGCCTCGACCTTTTCGGCACCGGCGGCCTGCTCCAATGAAATATCAATCGTCGCCTGCAAATCAGCCCCCTTGCGAGGAGACGCACGCCGCGCACCGCCCATGCCGGCTGTCTCTCCAAACAGGCTGCTTAGAATATCTTCGGCTCCAAAGCCGGATGCTCCGCTGCGAAACTCGAAATTACCAGGGCGTTGTCGGCCACCAAAGCCTGCAAACGGATCGCCCCTGCCGCCGCCGGAGAAACCTTCAAAGCCATGGGGAGCGCGCTGCTTGCCTTCATTATCGATTTCACCACGATCAAACTGGGCACGGCGATCCTTGTCGCCGATAATTTCATAGGCCTGATTGATCTCCGAAAAATTAGCTTGCGCCTTTGGATCATCCTGATTTTGGTCAGGATGAAATTTCTTGGCGAGCTTGCGGAACGCCGATTTGATTTCGTCTGGTTTTGCCGTTTTGGCGACGCCCAGCACGGTATATGGATCGCGCATGTGAGTGCCCTTCCTCGCGACATGCGAACAGGTTGTAAGATTGCTTTGGTCTATATGGGCTTAAATAGGAAGAAATTCCAGATTTTTAAACTCAAAAATGAACCTTGGCGTTCAAATTACCCACATTACATGGGTGCAAAGGATTTCAATGCCCATTGACCGCCATTTTGCATGCAGGTCTCACCCTTATATAGCATGACGCCATCAAATGATTCGCGCGATGTCTGGAACTCGCGGCAAAGGCCGGTCTCATCTTTTTTCTCCGCTATTGCGGTAATGGTGCCCTGACTACCCGTTTCCGGGTTGGACCACGGCAAAGGCTTGCTGCCCCATTGGGTGAAATTGAGCGCCGAGACAATATTGCGTATCGTTGTTTGATCGGATGAACTTTTTGTGTCCACCTGCTGTGCAGGAGCAACAGAGCCAGTAATGGTTGTTTTGTCAGGAACAGCTTTCTCGATACTGAAATCCTTCATGGCGCAACCAGACAGCGTGCAAACCAAAACAGTAGCAATAAAGCCCTTCAAGGCACCTAAACCTTGCTGTTTTTTTGCAACGAAGTTCTTGCTATCAAATGGTAGAAACGCCAAACACATATCTCTCTTTAACAAGGTCAATTCGAAATGACTATGGGATTATGGATTAAATGAAGTTAACAACAGATGACTTCACCGAAAAGTCTGAACCATTCACGCTCTTCGAGGAGTGGCTCGCCGATGCGGTAAAAACCGAGCCCAATGACCCCAATGCTGTGGCACTGGCAACTGTCGATAAGGATGGATTGCCTGATGTCCGCATGGTTCTTCTCAAAGGATTCGACAACCAAGGCTTTGTTTTCTATACAAATTTCGAAAGCCAAAAAGGCGTTGAAATCCTTGATTCCATGAAGGCCGCCATGTGTTTTCATTGGAAAACCTTGCGCAGGCAAGTTCGAGTTCGCGGGCCGGTAGAAATTGTCAGCGACGAGGAGGCTGACGCTTATTATGCCACGCGCCCGCGCGGTAGCCGCATCGGTGCATGGGCTTCAAAACAGTCCCGTCCACTCGAAAGCCGGTTTGCGCTGGAAAAGGCCGTTGCCGAATACACGGCCCGTTACGCGATAGGAGAAATTCCCCGCCCCAAACACTGGTCAGGCTTTCGTATCCGACCTAGGTCGATTGAGTTCTGGCACGACAGGCCCTTCCGGCTGCACGACCGCGTGGTATTCAGTCGTGAGACGCCGGAAGGCGATTGGGGTAAAGAGCGGCTTTACCCATAAGCCTCAGGGCTTTTTGCGCGAGAAGAAATTGACCATGGCATTGCGGGCCTCTTCGGCCTGCAAGCGCTCGCTGAAATGCTTTGCTTCAAGCTGCATGCGTTCGACTACCGATTCCCTTGGCATGCGCAGAAGATCGCGGGTTATCCGCATCGCTTCCGGTGGTTTTGCAGCGATATCGCTTGCGGCTTTCAAAACCGTCGCTTCCAGATCGGCAGCCTCAACAATCTTGTAGATCAGTCCCGCATCCTTTGCTTCAGCCGCACTCCATCCATCACCATTGGCAAGAAAAGCAAATGCGCGCTGAGACCCCATTAGTGCCGGACCAAGAAGGCTTGATGCCGCCTCGGGAACAAGACCCAGATCAACGAATGGCGTCTTGAACAAAGATTGCGGCGTTGCGAATGTTAAATCGCAATGGAAGTGGATCGTTGACCCAATGCCTATCGCCAGTCCATCGACCCCAGCCAATAGCGGTTTGGCCGCATTGGCCAAGGCAATCAGAAAGTCGAAAACCTCCGTGCCCATTTGCCCGGACATGGCAAAGGCCATAAAATCCTGCAAATCATTGCCGGCAGAAAACGCGCCGGGCGTTCCCAAAAATACATTTGCCCGAATATCTGCATCGCCATCACCTTCGACCAAGGCTTTTGTCATGGAAGCATACATGGCACGCGTAAGAGCATTTTTCTTATCCGGACGGTTGAACCGTATAATCTGGACAGCGCCTTGCCGTTCGACCTGAATATGTTCTGACATGAAGCTTTCCTTATGGATTGAGGGCAGAGCGCGCGCCGAACAGGCTGATTGCACCGTTGATAACACGATCTTTCAAGGCAACGGTTTCACCAAGGAGATTTTCTGCAAAGTAACGTGCCAAAACCCTGTGGCGATTATCGCCAGCCAGTGCACCTTTTGCCAGATAAGTTGCCCCGGCAGCTAAACCGAAAAGCCGTAAATAGGGCGTCGCACCGGCAAGTGCTTCGCTGACCTTTCCATTCGCCAGCGCCTCCTGTAACCAGGTACCGGTGGCCTCCAGATCGTCCAAGGCCGACCGCAACCGACCCGCTGTTTCGCCAAATTCCGGATTGTTGGAAACAGCAACAGCATCGGCTATCGTGCGAAGCTCAGCAATATATCCGCCAATATGTTTGCCACCACCGAGCGCAAGCTTGCGCTGCACAAGATCAATGGCTTGAATTCCGTTTGTGCCTTCGTAGATCGGCGCAATCCGCGCATCGCGCAAAAACTGGGCCGCGCCGGTTTCTTCAATAAAGCCCATACCGCCATGCACCTGAATGCCGATTGAGGCGACATCCACGCCGACATCGGTCGAGAAAGCCTTGGCGACTGGCGTGAGCAAATTTGCCCGATCCGCCCAATGGCGTGCTTCATCTCCGCTTCCTGTCTTTGCCATGTCCAAGGCAAAAGCGCAGGCATAGGAGATGGAGCGGGCAGCCCCTGTCAGGGCTTTCATTGTCAGAAGATTGCGCTGCACGTCCGGGTGCTCAATGATCGGGCTCATGCCTTCACCGCTCCAGCCGGGCGCGCGCATCTGGCGGCGATCCTCAGCATAGGTCAGCGCCTTCTGGTAGGCAGCTTCGGCAACAGCAACGCCCTGAATGCCGACCGCAAGGCGAGCATTATTCATCATGGTGAACATGCAGGCAAGACCGCGATTTTCCTCACCGATCAGCCAGCCGATGGCGCCTGGTTCACGGTCCTTTGCGAAGCCATCGCCGTAAATCATCGTGCAGGTGGGCGAGCCATGGATACCCATCTTATGCTCGATACTGCTACAGAACACATCATTGCGCGCTCCAAGCGAGCCATCCTCATTGACGAGATATTTGGGCACCAGAAACAGCGAAATGCCTTTGGTTCCGGCGGGAGCGTCGGGCAAGCGCGCCAAGACCAGATGGATAATATTTTCGGTAAGATCATGCTCGCCATAGGTGATGAAAATCTTGCTACCAAAGATTCTATAGGTGCCGTCATCGGCGCGTTCAGCACGCGTGCGCAATGCACCCACATCGGAGCCCGCCTGTGGCTCGGTCAGATTCATCGTGCCCATCCATTCGCCGGATACCAGCTTTGGAAGATAGGTGTGCTGCAATTCCTCCGTGGCATGCGCTTCAAGCGCTTCAATTGCCCCGAGCGTTAGCGTTGGTCCGATACCAAATGCCATCGACCCCGAATTCCACATTTCAAAAGTCGCTATGGCCAGCATCATCGGCAAGGCTTGTCCGCCGAATTCTTCCTTGCCGGTCAGGGCGTTCCACCCTCCGGCAACCCACTCCTGATAAACATCCTTCCAGCCGGGAGGCATGGTAATTTCAGCATCCTTGAGCGGAGTTCCCAGCTTGTCACCCACCTGAAGCAGAGGGGCAACACGGGAATTGGCAAATTTTCCAGCTTCTTCCAGAATTGCCTCGACAAGGTCAGCAGAAAGATCCCCGAAGCGGCCCCGATCCATCGCCGCAGCCAAACCAGCGATGTTTTTCAAAGTGTGGGCTATTTCTTCGACAGGCGCGCGGTACATATCACAGTCTCCTCATCCGGTGATGCGGGACGACTTTGCAACCGCATAAGACAGAAAGGCAAGAGGATTTTTACGTAAACGTAAGAATTTCACAATATGCGATGGCATTCTTATGGTTAACACCATGTTAACCTAATGCAGACACCATCCAATTGGTATCTTGGACTTCGTTCTTACGAGGCAGCATGGCGATCCGGCGGTCCATATTTGCATTTACGGCAGCCCTTTTGGGATTGTTCGTAAGCAGCACTGTGAACGCCGCCTCGGAATTTACCACGCCATGGTCAAATAAGGCCCGTGCGATCGTGCTTGATGGCTACGAGCAAAATTCATTCAACCTTGTTGAAATCGTCAAAGACCCGCGCATTGCCGGCTTCATTCACAAGGGTTCCGATGGTCTGCCCGCCAATTACCATTGCAATCGTATAGACGATGCAATGCAACAGGAATTATGCAAGCGCATATGGCGCAATTACGCAGTTTCCCGCGAGCTTTATCAAACACGACGCGCACTCGCCAAAGCTCTTGGACTGAAATGGGGCGCATATCACCTTGCCCGTCCGGGTAATCCAATTGAGCAGGCCAATCATTTTATCGATTATACCGAACCAAGCGATGACGAACTGATCGCCATTGACATTGAAGACAATGATCCTGAGCGCTTCATGTCATTGCGAGACGCGCAGATTTTCGCCGAGCAAATCAAGCTGCGAACAGGCCGCTATCCCGTTCTTTATACCAATGGCACAACGGCAAAATATATTGCCGACAGGCGGTTGGAGTTTCCAACATTGTCGCGCCTTCAACTTTGGTACGCACGATACGAATCCGACATTGCTCCACATTTTCCGAAAGGCAACTGGCAGGATTATGCGCTGTGGCAATTCACTTCACAGAGCAATTGCAGCAAGCAAAGCTGCCCCTATAGGCCAGCCGGAACCAACCGCGACATTGATGTGAACATTGCTGACATGACGGTAGCGCAATTGAGAAATGCTTGGCCTTTGGGTGAGTTGGTCCGCGCTCTTCCGCCGGAGAACCTGCCAATGCCGGGTAATCGACCCTACCCGCAGGATGACATACTTATGGCAGCGGCCGAAATTCCGCTGGTCGATTACAGGGCCTTATGGAAGCTGACGCAAGCGGTGGTCACGACCGACAGGCTTATGGCCGGTATCAATGCGTTATTTGCCCCCGTAGCTACGGATGGGGGTATTGATGGAACTATGACGGCCTCTGTTATCAATCTACCAACAAATGAGTCTGGGAGCGAGATGTTGAGGATCGCCCAGAGTTTGAAGCAGTCGGTCCATCGAGAGTCTTGGTCAGCCTTGGCCTCCCCCGCCAGATATTGCGTGGGCCGCTCGATAAATGATTAGCCGCGTTCACGCTCGATTGCGCGCCAGCCAATATCACGACGATAAAAACCCTCCGGCCAATTGATCTTTGAAATGGCTTTGTAGGCTGCATCCTGGGCCAATTGCACGGTTTTGCTGCTTGCCGTAACATTCAATACGCGCCCACCATTGGCAACCAGATTGCCATCCTTCAAAGCGGTACCGGCGTGGAAAATCTCAACCGTTTCATCCGCAGCGGCACTATCGACGCCTTTAATGACACTGCCCTTTTGAGGCGAAGCCGGATAACCCTTGGCAGCCATGACGACGGTCAGTGCAGGATCATCGCTCCAGCGCACTGACATCTGATCCAATGCACCATCGGCAGCAGCTTTCAAAAGCAAAAGCAGATCATCTTTCAAGCGCAGCATCAGCACCTGCGTTTCCGGGTCGCCGAAGCGCGTATTATATTCGATCAGTTTAGGCCCATCCTTGGTGATCATCAGACCGGCAAAAAGGACGCCGCTGAAAGGCGCGCCAATTTCAGCCATGCCGCGCATGGTCGGCTCAATCAGCTCGCGCATGGTGCGGTCAATGATTTCCTGGCTCATGACAGGTGCCGGTGAATAGGCTCCCATGCCACCGGTATTAACACCAGTATCGCCATCGCCGACGCGCTTGTGATCTTGTGCTGTTCCAAAGGGCAGCGCAATTTTTCCATCGCACAGGCAGAAGAAGCTGGCCTCTTCTCCATCGAGATATTCTTCGACGACAACTTCGGCACCGGCACCACCAAAGGCGCCTTCAAAGCACGCATCCACTGCATCCAAAGCCTCTTGCAGCTCAAATGCAACGACGACGCCCTTGCCTGCGGCAAGTCCATCGGCCTTGACCACGATTGGCGCGCCCTGCTGCCTGACATAGGCTTTGGCCGCATCGGCCTCAGTAAATCGCTGATAGGCACCTGTTGGAATATTGAAACGCGCACAGAGATCCTTGGTAAATCCCTTCGATCCCTCAAGCCGTGCCGCAGCTTTCGACGGTCCGAACACGGAAAATCCTTCAGCGCGCAAATCATCTGCAATACCTGCCACCAAAGGTGCTTCCGGGCCGACAACCACGAAATCGATTGAATTGTCTTTGCAAAAGGCAATGATCTGCGCGTGATCCGAGGGATCCAGCTCCACACATGTTGCAACATTCGCAATGCCGGGATTGCCTGGAGCGCAATAGAGCTTTGTCAGGACGGGAGAAGCGGCCATTTTCCATGCCAATGCATGCTCGCGGCCACCGGAACCTATCAGCAAGACCTTCATGAAATTGCGCTCCTCAGAAAGATTTATTGCCGTGTCGGTATGGCTTTGAGGCGCATGGGTCAAGCATACAATGAGAATTTGCCCTGAAAATACTCAACAGGTGCTTGACTGTATGGGCAAGCACTGCAAGGTCAAATCCATGATGACGCAAAATGATGATGTTCAGTCCAGACAGAACCGTGGCCGCGTGTTTGATGCCCCGTCGGGCCACTGGGTCTATCGCACTTTGCCAAACTGGCTTTGGCCCTATGCACAACTTGCGCGCTGGGACAGACCGATTGGATGGTGGCTATTATTGTGGCCGTGCTGGTGGGCGACAGCACTTGCCGCAACGGCAGGCGCAAAGGTTGGCGACCCCATATGGTCAGTGCTTCCCTTGCCTTATCATCTTGTGCTTTTCCTCATTGGGGCAATTGCCATGCGCGGTGCTGGCTGCACCTATAATGATCTTGCCGATGAGGATATTGACAATAAGGTAGCGCGGACACGCTCGCGCCCGCTTCCTTCCGGTCAGGTGACAAGAAAACAGGCCAAAATATTTCTGATGTTGCAGGCTCTGGTTGGCCTTGCCGTCGTGATTCAGCTGAACCTTTTTACCATCATCCTTGCAATCGCATCATTGCTGATTGTTGCGATCTATCCATTCATGAAACGCATAACCAACTGGCCGCAATTTGTGCTTGGACTGGCATTTTCATGGGGCGCGCTTGTCGGCTGGTCGGCACATTTCGGCTCGCTGGATTGGCCACCGATCCTGCTTTATGCCGGATCAATCCTATGGGTCATTGGCTATGACACGATCTATGCCCATCAGGACAAAGAAGACGATGCACTGGTGGGCGTGCGCTCTACGGCGCGGCTGTTTGGCAGCCGCACAAGAGAAGCGTTGACGGTTCTTTACGGCGGCGCGCTGGCGCTGTTTCTTGGTGCCTTTGCAGTTGCCGAGGTGCCCATGCCTGCCGTGGCCGGCCTATTAGCAGCCGGCGCACATATGTATCGGCAGATCATGACACTCGATATCGACAATCCTGATGAGTGCCTGCGGCTATTCAAATCAAACACTGTTGTCGGGTGGGTGATTTTTCTTGGCCTTGTCGCCGGTGGGCTGTGGACAGTCGTTAAGCCCATGTTCTGAGGCAGGCAAAGGGCTATTTTATGCCCTGCGCAATGATCTCTTCTCCGCTTATTACCAGGCGAAGGCCAAGATCACCCATCTTGCGGCGGGCAAGAAAGCGCGGACGGCGCCGGCGCGGCTCTCGTCCCTGACGGCGCGGCGTCGGGGTCGATACGGAAACAGGACCGATATTATGGTCGAGCTGGCGGGCAACGCCATCTTCTTCCACCATCATCATTGGCAGCTTGAACAGCGATGACCATGCGCGCCAATCGGCAGCAACATCATTGAGATCATGGGCAACCAGCAATGGCACCGAAAGATTCGGGTCCGTATGCATGAGCTCAAGCGTAACAGTGATATCACCGGGCTCGCTCTCTGTGGCGCGGGCCGTGACACCGCGGAAGGCGCAGGGTGGAAGGGCTAGAGAAACCGGCAGGTTGCTGGTTGGAAGAATGCGCTTCACCACGGCGCCGCGTTCGTGCAGGGTAAAGGTGATATCGCCGCGATCATCGCGTGTGGCATAGGTTACTGTTTGCGGCAGGTGGAATGGGTCAAGCCGGAATTCCCGACCTGCCCAAACCGGCTTTGCTCCGGCTTTGTTCATTTGACGCCTTCTGTCGATCCTGAGAGCCGGTTTTCCGGTCTTCTCTGATTTCATTTCCCTGTAAGGACGGACCATTTTCTGGTCTCGTTAGGGACACAATAGCGTCAACTTTCCCAATACCACTTAACGAACTGGGTTAACTCTTTCTGATTAGATGGGATGGTTATCGAAACCCGACCGACCCCAAGACTTTGGTAAGGAGCATGAACAAAGGCTTGCGATTTCAGATAAGTTTGCCGGGATTCATAATGCCTGCGGGATCGAAAGATTTTTTGATGCGGCGCATAAGTTCAAGGGCAACGGGTGACTTGGTTTCGGACAATTCCTGCCGCTTCAACACACCAATGCCATGCTCTGCCGAGATGGAACCATTATAGGCGCGGACGATATCATGAACGCGCTTGGTAACCTCTTCCCACCGATCAAGGAAGGCTTGCTTGTCAGCCCCTACAGGCTGCGAAATATTGTAGTGCAGATTGCCATCACCCATATGGCCGAATGACACAATGCGCGCGCCGGGAATCAAAGCCAGAACCGCCTCATCCGCCTCTTCGATAAAGGCGGGAATTCTGGCAACAGGCACGGAGATATCATGTTTGATTGAGCCGCCTTCGGGTTTTTGCGCATGAGACATGGCCTCGCGCATATGCCAGAATGATTTCTCCTGCGCAGTGCTTTCAGCAATTGTCGCATCATCAACCAAACCGGCTTCGAAGGCTTCCGTCAGGATTGACTCGATGGTTTCCCGCGCATCTTCCGCCGAGCGCGATGACGAAATATCGAGCAGAACATACCAATTATGCGGCTCCTGCAAAGGATCACGAACACCTTCCGTATGGGCAACCGAGAATTCAACGCCAATACGGGGCATCAGCTCGAAGCCCGTCAGTGCTGATCCCGCATGACTCTGCGCCATGTTCAGCAATTGCAAAGCATTGTCAGGACTGGAAAGCCCGACATAGGCAACGCCTTTACCCTTTGGCTGGGGAAACAGCTTCATAACCGCAGCGGTGATAACGCCAAGCGTTCCTTCCGCTCCAATAAAAAGGTCCTTCAGATCGTAGCCGGTATTGTCCTTTTTGACGGTGCGCAAATCATTGAGAATTTCGCCTGTCGGCAAAACCACTTCAACGCCAAGGCACAACTCACGCGTATTGCCATAGGCCAGAACGGCGGTTCCCCCGGCATTGGATGAAAGATTTCCTCCAAGCTGGCATGAGCCTTCGGAACCAAGCGACAGCGGAAACAATTTTCCTGACTGCGCTGCCGCTTCCTGCAATTTTTGCAGCACAACACCAGCCTCGACGATGGCCAGATTGCCAGCAGGATCGATGCTGCGGATTTTGTTCAGCCGCGAAAGCGACAGAACGATCTGGGCCCCACTTGTGTCCGGTATCTGACCGCCGACAAGTCCGGTATTTCCACCCTGAGGGACAATCGCAGATGCTGTTTCGGTTGCCAGCTTCAAAATCGCTGACACTTCATCAACATTGGCGGGACGCAATACAAGCGATGTCCTGCCACTGAATTTATCCCGCGGCTCGATCAAATATGGTTCAATGTCATTGGCATCCCGCAAGGCATAGGCCTCACCAACTATTGCCACGAAACGTTCGATCAAAGCCTGCGTCAGTGTCATTTTATCTGTTCCATTTCAGTTACCGACAAGGCGCGTGGCGCTGCGGCACGGATAAGACGGTCATTGATTGCCTCACCGAGGCCATTAAAGGGTATTGGCTCTACGGCGATCATTGTGCTGCCGGTTGCGTCCAGGCGCTTCATGAAATCAAAAAGATTGGTGGCAGCCTCATGAAGACTGCCTGTCGTGCTAAGATTGAGGATCGCTTTAGCCTCTGAAGCACCAATTGCACGCTGCGGTCCAAATGCCAGCAAAGCCTCGCCCGGGGCCACTTCGCGGACATTCAATCTGACCCCTGTCATCGGGGCATAATGAGAAGCCATCATTCCCGGCGCCTGAATGGCTGCTCGCTGATCGATGCGGTCGAGTTTCTCACCAAGCAAAGCCTCAATTTCTTCAGCAGCAAGACCGCCGGGACGCAACATCAGGACCCTATTGCCTTCCACTTTGACAATCGTGGATTCAAGCCCGACTTCCGACGGTCCAGCATCAAGGATCATCGCTATTTTTAAGCCAAGATCTTCCTCAACGGCCAGAGCGCTGGTTCCGCTGATCTTTCCTGACGTATTGGCACTTGGTGCCGCAAGCGGCCTGTCCAGTGCTGCAATGATTTTGCGGGCGACGCCGCGCGGCATACGCAGGGCAATAGTATCGAGGCCCGCTGCCACCAAAGGATGAATGTCCGCCCCCGGCTTCAATGGCAAAACGAGCGTAAGCGGTCCTGGCCAAAATGCATTAATCAGTTGACGCGAAATCGGATCAATTTCCGCATAGCGCTCCGCCATCGTAATATCCGAGACATGGCAGATGAGGGGATTGAAATGCGGTCGCCCTTTGGCTTCAAAAATTCCCGCGACGGCACTGCCGTTCGTTGCATCAGCGGCAAGGCCGTAGACAGTCTCAGTGGGAATAGCCACCAGCTTCCCCTGAGCCAGCACATTTGCGGCGGCAAGGATTGCCTGTTCATCTATTCCCAAAATTGTTGCCAAGATAACCTCCGGTGGTCGCCACTGCGTACACGAATGAGGTGGCGTGCCGCAAGTATCGGCTGATGAACAGGGCGAATGAGGTCATGCGCCAAGATGAAATAATGACTGCCAGATCAAAATCCGATCTGGCAGCAATTGATGCGCTAAAATATTAAAACAGGCGAAAATATCCGCCTATCCCTTTGTCAGCCAACAATTTTCGAAAAGTCAGCTACAGTGTTCGTCGCCGTACGAATACGCGCAAGCAAGGCCAGACGATTGGCGCGTATATCGGCATTCTCATCATTAACAAGCACTTTTTCAAAGAATGAATCAACTGGTTCACGCAAAGCACTAAGTGCGATCATGGCGCCAGAAAAGTCTTCATTTTGAATCGCTTGCGCCGCTTGGCTCTCAGCTTGATTCACCGCAGCAAAAAGATTGCGTTCGGCATCCTCGTTGAAAATTTCCGGCTTTACCACTTCGGAAATGGCTGTGCCCTTCTTCTCCTCGGCGCTCAAAATATTGGCTGCACGCTTGGTTCCGGCAACAAGATTTTTGCCATCTTCCGTATTGAGAAACACAACCAGCGCTTCAACGCGGCGTGTAATCAACAGCAGATTATCAGCGTTCGGCTTCAATACAGCGTCAATCAGGTCATGGCGTGCACCAAGATCGCGCAAATGCACTTTCAGCCGCTCGTGGAAGAACGCCAGCAGATCGAGCAGGATAGGCTGCGAACGCTCGGACAATTGTCCGCGTATGCGTTTTTCAAAGCCGGAAATCGCATTGGTAACATCTTCCTCGCCATCGACATCGCCGGAATTTTGCGCTTCCTGTAGTTCTTCGAAATGCTCGATCCGCTGCTCGATTTTCTCTTCGCGCAACTGAATGAACGCATCCTGGAAAATTGGCAAAAGCTCAATCTTCCAATCGCTCGAGAGCAGAAGCCGGATGACGCCAAGCGCGGCGCGGCGCAATGCGAAAGGATCTTTTGAGCCGGTTGGTTTCTCATCAATAGCCCAGAAACCAACGAGGGTATCCAGCTTGTCGGCCAGCGCAACGGCAACCGAAACCCGATCACTTGGGACAAAATCCGAAGGTCCTTGCGGCTTGTAATGCTCCTCAATGGCCGCAGCCACGGATGGATGTTCGTTTTGCAGGAGTGCATATTTGCGCCCCATTCCGCCTTGCAACTCAGGAAATTCGCCGACGATCTCCGTTGTAAGATCAGCCTTGGCAAGAACAGCAGCACGGCTTGCCAAGGCCGGGTCAGCGCCTATCTTACCTGCAAGTGTTCGTGCGAGACTTTTGATGCGCGTTACGCGCTCACCTTGAGTGCCAAGCTTTGCATGGAACGTAACATTGAGTGCGTCCAATCGCGCCATGCGTTGATCCAGCGGCTTGGTCAGATCAAGGTCAAACTTGATGGCAGCCGGTGCCAGCATGTGCATATCCGGCAGGTCATTCTGATCGGTGCTCCAGAAATACAAAGCATCCGACAGGCGTGCACGCACCACCTTGCCATTGCCATGAGCAATCTCGTGGCCACCATCAGTTGCTTCAATATTGGAAACGAGAATGAACTTATTGGAAAGCTTGTCGGATTCGCCCTGTTTGCGTGTGACAAAGCATTTTTGATTGGTTTTGATGGTGAGGCGAATGACCTCGGGTGGAATAGCAAGAAACTCTTCCTCAAATTCGCCCATCAACACAACCGGCCATTCAACGAGACCAGACACTTCCTCAAGAAGCGCCTCGTCTTCAACAAGCTCAAGCCCCGATGCGAAAGCAATATTCTGGGCGTCAGAGAGAATGATTTCCTTGCGGCGATCCGCATCGAGTACCACCTTGGCTCTTTCGAGCTTGGCGACATAATCGTCGAAACGGCGCACTGTGATCGGCTTGCCATCGCTCAGGAAGCGATGACCATAGGTAACATTCCCCGCCCGCAGACCATCAACCTCAAAGTCAACAACAACCGGCTCTTCGGTTTCCGGCCCGAATGTACAGACAATAGATTGTAGTGGGCGCACCCAACGCAAGCTTCCTGGCTTTGAGGATGCAGCGCCCCAGCGCATGGATTTTGGCCATGGGAACTCGCGGATGATCTTTGGCATCAGTTCTGCGATGATCTCTTCAGCACCGCGTCCCGGCTTTGTCAGATGGGCAACGTAAAAGTCACCCTTCTTCGGGTCGGTGTGAACATGCGCTTCAGAAATATCATTCAGCCCTGCTGAACGCAAAAAGCCGGTAATGGCCTGTTCAGGCGCATTAACACTTGGACCCTTGCGATCCTCATGCACATCCTTGGAACGCGCTGTGAGGCCACGTATGTCGAGCGTGAGGCGACGCGGCGTCCAATAGTCACCCGCAGCTTCATAGGTCAGTCCGGCTTCAACCAAAGCATCGGTGACAAGCTTCTTCAAATCACCGGCGGCCTTGCGCTGCATACGTGCCGGAATTTCTTCCGAGCGAAGTTCGAGCAAAAGATCAGGCATTATACGGACTCACTCTTGAAATTGATGCCACCGGCTTCCGTGAGAAGGAAGGCTTCGCCGCACTGCCGGGAAAGATTGCGCACGCGCAATATATAGCTCTGGCGTTCCGTTACCGAGATCACACCGCGCGCATCAAGAAGATTGAAAGCGTGCGAGGCTTTGATGCATTGGTCATAGGCAGGCAGGACCATCTTGTGCTGAGGACTATTATCGCCCTCTTTTGGAGCGCCAGCGCGCAGCAAAGCTTCACATTCCGCCTCCGCATCCTCGAAATGACGGAGCAAGGTGCTCGTATTTGCATGTTCAAAATTGTGCCGTGAATATTCCTGTTCGGCCTGTAGGAAGACGTCGCCATAGGTGACTTTCTCATCACCCTCAAGACCGTTGAAATTGAGGTCGTAAACATTGTCCACACCCTGCACATACATGGCAAGACGTTCCAGACCATAGGTCAATTCACCTGACACCGGCGAGCATTCAATGCCACAAACCTGCTGAAAATAGGTAAATTGCGACACTTCCATGCCGTCACACCAGCACTCCCAACCAAGACCCCACGCGCCAAGCGTCGGGCTTTCCCAGTCGTCCTCGACAAAACGTATATCGTGAACCAAAGGCTCAAGGCCGATAGCCCGCAGCGAGCCGAGATAAAGCTCCTGCAAATTAGGCGGCGATGGCTTCATGATCACCTGATATTGATAATAGTGCTGCAACCGGTTTGGATTTTCACCGTAGCGACCATCTTTCGGGCGGCGTGACGGCTGCACATAGGCAGCCTTCCACGGCTTTGGCCCCAGCGAGCGCAATGTTGTCGCCGGATGAAAGGTGCCGGCACCAACTTCCATGTCGTAGGGCTGCAAAATTACACAGCCGTGTTGGGCCCAATAATTGTGAAGTGTCAGGATCAGGCCCTGAAAGGAGCGGGTCGGATGCATATGATCTGGCAAGGGAGAGGTCACCGTGCGGCCTTTTCATTACTGGAAATAGCAGAGAATGCACCTCCTAAGATGTGCATAATGGGCGGTCAAGTGAAACGACGAAATCGGCCTTATTTGTCGGGTGCCGGAACGGGTGCCGTATCCGGATGAACCGGCAGTTCAGGGGCTTTAACCCCGTTGTTTGCCACGCCTGGGTTCTTTTCTTCAGGCAGTCCGTTTTTCAGCTTCTCTTCGATCTTGACCAGATCTTCAGGTGCAGGTTTGGAATCCCGCGCATGCGTCCATTGGAAGGTCGCCTCAAGTTTACGCCCCACGCGCCAGTAAGCATCTCCGAGATGATCATTGATTGTCGTATCTTCGGCCTGCAATTTGACGGCCTGTTCAAGCTGGGTAACGGCTTCGTCGTAACGGCCAAGACGGTAATAGGCCCAGCCGAGGGAATCGACAATATATCCGTCCTGTGGCCTTGCAGCGACGGCCTTCTTGATCAGATCCAGACCCTCTTCCAGCTTCATATTCATGTCGATCCATGAATATCCCAGATAGTTCAAAACCTGTGGCTGATCGGGATAAAGCTCCAAAGCTTTCTGGAAGTTCGGCTCGGCCTTATCCCATTGCTTCAGACGCTCATAGGCAATTCCGCGCTGGTAAAAGATCGTCCAGTCATTGCGCGTGGGCTGCTTTAAAACTGCGACAGCCTTGTCATAGGTTTCAGCTGCTTGTTTGAAGTTTTTGTCCCGGGCATAAATACTGCCAATAGCCAGATAGGTCCGCATGTCCTCAGGATTACTTTCAAGTAGGACATCCAGATGCTTGATAGCCTCAGCGTCCTTTTTCAAAACGGCAAGGTTGATCGCAAGCTGCATTTCGGCATCGCGTCTATAAGCAGAATCCTTGGCGATCCTGTCAAAATACTCAATCGCCTTGGCTGGCTGTTCAAGTTTCGCGCTCAGATCGCCCAGCTGATAAAGTGTGGCATCATGATCAGGACGAAGCGGCAATGACATTTGCAGATAGAGCTTTGAGAAGGCTTCCGCGCCATTATTGTCAATTGCTGTTGCAACGACATAAAGCACTTCGGCGGCCCCCTGCTGCGGTGTCTCAATCAAGGGTTTGATGGTTTTTGCATCGGCTATCTGCTTGCTGAACTCGACAAGCACCATACGTCCAGACAGAACATCAATTGCTTCCTTGACCAGCGCTTCTGCGCCAGCCTTGTCACCATTGCGCATTTTGAACGAAGCATAAGCCTCGACCAAACGCTCATATGTATCAGGGGCAGCAGCAACACTGGCTTTGTTGTCCAGCGCGCTTTGATAGAATTCTGCCGCCTTTTTCTTCTGTCCGGCCATATCGGCAATCAGCGCGGAACTATAGGCCTTGAACAAGGTGAAGCCTTCCGGCCCCTTCAGCTTGTCGATCATCGCCAAGGCTTCATTAGGCTTGCCAAGACCGGCTTTGGCAAAAGCTGCAATCAGTCCAGTCACCATACGATCCAGATCGGACTGGAGCGACAGCATCATCAATGTATCGACTTGGCGGTATTGTTTCTTGTTGAGCGCATCAATGCCAAGCGCCAGACGCGAGAAGCGCTCTATTTCCGGCACTGCCTTCAATTCGGCAGCAAGCGGCAGAGCTTCCTTGAACTGGCCATTGGTCAGAAGAACAAGAAGGAGGCTCTGGCGCAACTCCGTGTTTTTGGGATCATAGGCCAATGCCTGCCGGTAAAATGCGATGGCGCTGTCAAAATCATTGTCGCGCTCAGCAGTGCGGGCCGAGAGAAAAGCACCTGACAGGTTTCCGGTGTTTATGACCGGTGTTTGTGTCGTAGTGGCGGTCGCTGGTAACGCACCACCTACCATAGCAGCCAGTGTAGCCCCCACGATGGAGCCGAGCATCTTACTGCGCTGCATAACAAATCCTCTTCATTGCCTAGCTTGGAACGATATTGCGAATCCTCAAGGAAACCATGGCCTTTTTACGGTTTCGGCTCAAGTTTTCCTGAATGCGGGAATAGGGAGTAGCCTATAGTCTCGCTTGATCAGTCTTAATTTACCCGGCTGATGCAGAAATCGATCACTTCGAGCAAGGCTTCTTTCTGCGGCGAGTGATCGAGCGGAGCCAGCGCATCATGTGCAATTCCGCCAAAATGTCTTGCACGCTGGATCGTATCGCTCAATGCGCCGTAACGCGTCATCAAGCCCTTGGCTTTTTCCAGGCCCTTATCGTCATTGACGCCGTTTTCGAGCGCTTCTTTCCAGAATTGACGCTCTTCCGGGCTTCCCCGACGATAGGTCAGGACAACAGGAAGCGTGATCTTGCCCTCGCGGAAATCATCACCTGTATTCTTGCCGAGGTCTTTGGCATTGCCCCCATAATCCAGCGCGTCATCGACGAGCTGGAAGGCAAGACCAAGGTTAAGGCCGTATGAGCGAAGCGCCTGCCGGTCGGTTTTCGATGCGGAGGCAATGATCGGCCCGACCTCTGCTGCCGCAGAGAAAAGCGCCGCAGTCTTTGCCTTGATGACGGCCAGATATTCATCTTCCGTGGTTTCAAGATTTTTTGCCGCCGATAGCTGCATGACTTCACCCTCAGCGATAACCGATGCAGAGGTGGCAAGCACATCAAGCGCATCGAGCGACCCGACTTCCACCATCATCTTGAAGGCTTGCCCAAGAAGAAAGTCACCAACAAGTACGCTGGCCTGATTGCCCCAGATCATGCGCGCAGTGCTCTTCCCACGGCGCAGATCACTCTCGTCAACCACATCATCATGGAGAAGCGTCGCGGTGTGCATGAATTCAACGCTGGTTGCCAGCTTCACATGGCCATCACCCTCATAACCAAACATACGTGCGGCGGCGAGTGTGATCATTGGGCGCAAACGCTTGCCGCCAGAGGAAATCAGATGATTGGCAACTTCCGGGATCATTTCAACATCAGACCCTGCCTTAGACAGAATCAGTTCGTTGACCCGTCCCATATCCGCCTTGGTCAAATCGACCAGCGGCTGGACTGAACCAGAACTGCTTTTCTTATCTTCAAGACTGACAACGACGCCCAAAATGAAACTCCTACTGTTCTGGCCCAGCGCTTGCTTTCAAAAACCGAATTCGATCTTCAGAACGGGTTGCAGGCCAAATCAAAATGTCACTGCGCCCGGTTGAATCCTATAAGATTCAGGGCGCTGCAATGCGGCGACACCTTATTTTGACTGCCTGTAACCCGCAAGCGGCGAATTGGCGCGCAAAATTGGTGCAGGCCACAAATTCGTGATAAAGGCGGTTGCCATTCTCTCCGATCCTTTCGAAACGGTAACTCCCATGATTGAAATAATGCGCATCAATGATCCTGTCCTTATTTCCTTCGTCGAATCATTGCTGAGAGATGCGCAGATCAAATATTTTATTGCTGATGCCAATATGAGCGTACTTGAAGGGTCGCTTGGTGTTCTCGCACGGCGCGTTATGGTCGATTCAGAATTTGAAAAAGCGGCTCGCCAATTGCTGATTGATGCCGGAATCGAGCAAGAGCTTCGCGGCTGATCCATGTCACTGGACATTTCCTATACGGTTGACGCATTTCATCGTGGTCGATTTCACCTTATCCAACCAGCTGCGAAAGGTCATCGCTCAGGCGTGGATGCCATGATGCTGGCAAGCGTGGTGCCCAATGAGTTTAGCGGCCGCATTGCGGACCTGGGTGCTGGAGCCGGGGCTGCGGGACTGGCAGTTCTTTCCCGTTGCGCAAACGCTACCGCAACGCTGATTGAACGATCCGACCTGATGACTGAGTGCGCCCGTTTATCCGTGGCTTTGCCGGAAAATGACCTGTTTTCTGGCCGGTGCGAGATCGTTCAGGCTGATGTCACATCTACGGGCAAAGCGCGGATAGCTTCTGGAATTCAGGACAACTCCTTTGATTTTGCCATTATGAATCCGCCTTTCAACGAGGCAAAGGATCGGGCAACCCCTGACTCATTGAAGGCAGAAGCCCATGTGATGACAGAGGGTATGCTGGAGAAATGGATCAAAACTGCCGCTGCCATTGTGAAACCCGGCGGGTCGATAGCAATCATCGCGCGGCCGGCCTCCATGCTCGAATTGCTCACTGCTCTGCAAAGACGTTTCGGCAGCCTTATCATCGTACCTGTCCATCCCAGACCTCAGGACGCAGCGATCCGGATTATCATCAAGGGCGTAAAGGGCAGCCGCGCGGAGCCAACATTCTATCCTGCTTTGGTCATGCATCATGAGACCGGCAGCGATTTTACCGAACGTTCCGTTGCGATCAATAATGGGGTCGCTTCGCTGTTTTAAGCTTTGATACCATTGCGATTTTCTCTGCACCGCCTACATGGGCATGAGGTAAGCATGTAAAAGGAGACCCCGCTTGGCTCGATTTATCCGGAAGTTATTGCCCCGCCGTTGGCGCCCAGACTATATCGAGATTCCAGTGGTGCGCCTGCACGGCACAATCATGTCGGGGGGCAATCGCTTTCGCAACGACCTTTCCCTTAGTTCTACAGCTGGCATGCTTGAAGAAGCCTTTGGCGACAAAGAGGTTCCAGCTGTCGCACTTTCGATCAACTCTCCCGGCGGTTCGCCCGTTCAGTCGCGGCTGATTTATCGGCGTATCCGTGATCTGGCGGTGGAAAAGAACAAGAAGGTTCATGTTTTCATTGAGGATGTCGCAGCCTCCGGCGGCTACATGATTGCAGTTGCAGGCGACGAGATCATCGCCGACCCCTCATCCATTGTTGGCTCTATCGGCGTTGTTTCAGCAAGTTTTGGCTTTACCGAACTGATCAAGAAAATTGGCGTTGAGCGGCGTGTTCATACCGCCGGATCGAACAAGGCAACCCTTGACCCGTTCAAGCCGGAAAACAAGCGGGATATTGAGCATCTCAAAGCGCTGCAATTGGAGATTCACGAGACCTTTATTAATCTGGTAAAGGAACGGCGCGGCGAAAAGCTCAGTGACAATCCAGACCTGTTTACAGGGCTCTTCTGGACAGGGATACGCGGATTGGAACTTGGCCTGATTGACGGGTTGGGCGATATGCGATCACATTTGCAATCTCAATATGGCCCTAAAACCAAACTCAAACTTATAGCCCCGCCACGGGGATTGTTCGGACGTAAACTTCCTTCTGCCGAAATCGGATTTGGTGGAATAGGTGCGGGTTTTGCCGAAGGCATTGTCAATGCCGCAGAAGAACGGGCGCTTTGGTCACGTTTTGGCCTTTAACCTTGTGTGTATTTTGGCAAGAGCGAAGCGCCGTGTTATGATTATCAAAATATCGGTGCCTGTCATTTTCGGGGTCTAGGACGATGCCACAACTCATTTTTTTTCTGCTTATCGGTATTGCCGCCTATTATGGCTATCGTTCGTTCAAACGCGAAGCCCAGCGCGTATCCAAGCGGGTGCGTGAGGCGGAAAAAGAGGTGCGTAACCGCTCTCAAGGGACGTTGGTTCAGGACCCGGAAACTGGCGAATATCGCGTACGTAAAGACTGACGGAGATGCTCGACAGTCTTGATCAAGCGATCAGCCTGATTGCGCCTGCCAAGATCAATCTGGCGCTTCATATCACTGGCAGACGGGAGGATGGATATCACCTTCTGGATAGTCTTGTCGTATTTGCAGATTTCGGTGACAGGATTAGCGTCGAACGGAGTGCCGCAGATTCCTTTCACATCACAGGGCCTTATGGACACTCCATTCCTGCCGACAGGTCCAACCTCGTTTTAAAGGCCCGGGATAGGTTACGAGAGGAATTTCCGGACCGGGCCTTCCCCGTTTCCATTACGCTGGATAAGCATTTGCCAATCGCCTCGGGTATCGGCGGCGGATCGAGCGATGCCGCATCAACACTGAGGGCTCTTATCAGGCTTTGGGGTATCAGTATCGATCCTTTTGACCTTGATGAACTTGGATTGGCATTGGGGGCAGATCTGCCAATGTGCCTGAACGGGAAACCTCTTATTGCACGCGGCATTGGTGAGAAGCTGGAAGAGGTTAAGCGTATACCGCGCCTGCCAATGGTTCTGGTGAATAATGGCGCTGCTGTTTCAACGCCGCAAGTTTTCGCGGCTGTGAAGAAGCGCGATAATCCAGGACTACCGACCATATCAGGGCTGGGCAGCATCCACGATGTCTGTACCTATCTTGAACGGACTGAAAACCACCTATATGCGGCAACGGTCGACCTTCTTCCCACTATCGGGGATACGATGGAGGCACTGCGCTCCACCTCTCCGCGACTGGCGCGAATGTCGGGGTCCGGCGCTACATGCTTTGCTATCTATGACACTGACGAAGCTGCCTTGGCCGCTGAATCGCAGCTCCGCAATGCTCATCCATTGTGGTTTGTGATCAAGACGCATAGCGGCGCAGGAGGAAATTGATCTTGGTCGAAAATGCACCACGCTCTTTCGTTCCGGTAAAAATAGCGGTTCTTACTGTCTCTGACACACGCTCGCTTGATGGTGATAAATCGGGCAAAACGCTTGCCGAGCGTATCACAGCGGCAGGCCATATATTGGCGGCCAGAGACATTGTGACAGACGATGTTACGAAAATTCGTGAACGTGTCATTTCCTGGTCAAAGGATGACGAGATTGACGTCATTATAACAACCGGAGGGACGGGCTTCACCGGGCGCGACGTGACACCGGAAGCACTCGAGCCAATATTCGAAAAACGGATGGACGGATTTTCTGCCATTTTTCACAGGGTTTCCTATGACAAAATCGGCACGTCCACGATTCAATCACGAGCAACGGGTGGAGTGTTAAATGCCACTTTCATCTTTGTGCTGCCGGGTTCTCCCGGCGCATGCAAGGATGCCTGGGATAATATTCTGCAATACCAGCTCGATTATCGTCACATGCCCTGCAATTTTGTCGAGATCATGCCTCGGCTCGATGAACATTTGAAACGCGGTGGCAAGAATTAAGCTGCTGGAATGATTTCCGCGCGCAAACGTTTCATCGCCAAACCAAGGGCCAGATCAGCCGCCTTCTTTTCCGGCTTCAATAAGGCCATTGCCTGCCGCTTGGAGATCAACAGGCCATCGGCAATGGGGCTGCGCTTTGAAAACAGCCTGTTAAACAGCGGCTTGCGATGAACATGGGAGCATGAGAAGCAGGCCGGGCCTTGCGAGCGCTCTACGTGAACAGCGACCGGCTCAATCCATCCATCGAGCAATCTCGCACCGGGTTCCACGAGTAGAAACCATTCACTGCGCGCACGCCGGAAACCGTCGATCAATGTCTGGTCCTGCAGGAAAATGCAGCCCGCCGCATCGGCAACGCGGTGGGTCTGATCTGACGATCCATAGTCGATCACAATCACGTCGGTGAGCAGCCCCTCGACAGCCCCACCAACCAGACCGGCAAGCGTTCTGGCCAATAATTCGTCTGAGTTATGAGTTTCAATCAGAACGGAAATCATTCCAAGCCAATATATCAATGTGACTAGAATTTCCATACATCCTTTTGTCAAAATTGTTCTTGCTTTGTTCTCATTCTTTGATAGGAATAGATTCACGTTAAAGAGCACCCTCGAATCAGTTTTTGCTTGGCAGGGAGAATGCAGATGAACATTGTAGTGCAGGCGGATAAGGCTGCGTTCGGAAGCGGGCGAGCACAACATGCCAATGCATTGATTGAAGAGGCTGGCTTGCGGATAGACAGCGAACGCAGACGCGGCCGGGGCGCGGGTATGAATCCCACTGGCCGTTTCGAGGCGGAAAGCCGCCATGTCTATGATGATGGTTGGGAAACAATCGAAGATCTACCGCCATTCAAGACAGAAGTGCAACTTGAAAAACCCCGGACAATCATTACCCGCAATGACTCGCCGGACATAAGTTTTGACAGGTCAATCAACCCCTATCGCGGTTGTGAACACGGCTGTATCTATTGCTTCGCCCGCCCGACACATAGCTATATGGGGCTGTCAGCCGGACTTGATTTTGAGTCAAAACTTTTTGCCAAACCCGATGCTGCAAAGATGCTGGACAAGGAATTGTCCAAGCCTGGCTATACGGCAAAGACAATCGCTATTGGCACTAATACCGATCCCTATCAGCCTATTGAAAAGAAATGGCGCATTATGCGCGATATTCTTCAGGTGCTGGAGGCTCATCAACACCCCGTTGGTATTGTCACAAAGTCGGCTTTGGTTATGCGCGATCAGGATATTTTGGCGCGCATGGCCGAGAAGGGTCTCGCCAAGGTCTGTCTGTCGGTGACAACACTTGACGGAAAACTGGCGCGAACCATGGAGCCACGGGCCTCAACACCCACACGGCGACTGCAAGCTCTGCGTAGCCTTTCCGAGGCGGGGATTCCCGTTGGCGTTATGGTCGCTCCTATCATACCCGGGCTCAATGATCACGAGATTGAACGTATTCTTGATAGTGCGCGCGCCATGGGTGCGTTGGAAGCTGGCTATGTTTTGCTTCGCCTGCCTCTGGAAGTCAGTCCGCTCTTCAAGGAATGGTTGCTGCGCAATTATCCGGATCGATATCGGCATGTCCTTTCGCTCGTTCGGTCCATGCGCGACGGCAAGGATTACGACGCTGAATGGGGTAAGCGCATGCGGGGGGAAGGCCCTTATGCATGGCAAATCGGACGGCGGTTTGAACTGGCTGCCAAGCGGCTTGGAATCAATCTGAATAAAAGGCGTTTGCGGACCGATCTCTTCGCCGCAATACCCGGAAGCGAACAATTATCGCTGTTTTAAAGCCCCTCTTCCGTCAGGCCTGATCCCCATCCCCGCCTGATGGTAACCTTGGATAGCGACGCCCCATCAGCTATCCAGGGACTTGCAGAGAATCAGGACGAATGCGAGAGTCGCCGCAAGATGTCTCGATCGCGTTCTGATTCTCTGCTGCTTCCCTTAACCGCTGACAAGCCCGACTTTGCCAGTGAAAGGAAGCTTATGCGCTCCGGGATCCAGTTTGTTGCCGGCATCGATGAAGCGGGGCGAGGCCCGCTTGCAGGACCTGTGGTTGCAGCGGCGGTTATTCTTGATCCAAAGAAAATTCCCGATGGCCTTGATGATTCAAAGCGACTGACAGCAACGCGGCGTGAAGAACTCTTTGAAATCATTACAAGAACTGCACTGGCCTGTTCTATTTCCAGCATTTCGGCTCCGGCAATTGATGCAACCAACATTCTGATCGCTGCATTGGAGGCCATGCGCCGCGCTACGCGCGGTCTTGCCATCATTCCTCAACATGCACTCATTGACGGCAGGGATGTTGCTCCTGGGCTACCCTGCCCGGCAACGGCAATGATCAAAGGCGATCAGCGTTCGGTTTCAATCGCCGCGGCATCCATACTCGCCAAGGTGACGAGAGACCGGATGATGACCCAGACCGGACGATATTACCCGCTCTATGGATTGGAATCCCATGCGGGCTATGGAACTGCCATCCATCGCAATGCAATGCAAGAGCACGGTCCCGTCATTGGCCTGCATCGGTTCACTTTCTCGCCGTTAAAAGAACGGCAAGCTTGAGGCTCAACCGAGCACAGCTCTATTACAATTCACAGTTACAATTATGCTCGCAGACTTGAGTGTTTTGCTCGCAATATCCAAAATTATTGCCGCAAATTCTGGCTTCATCTCCAAAACCTGCATCACATATCCAGAATCGGCTCGACGCAAAAATAAAGCCGCCTTTCGGCGGCTTCATTTAATGGAACAGATCGATTTGCTTTTAGTTCAAACGCGATTTGACTTCCGAAAGCGATGCGTTGAAAAGATCGGCGGATGTCTTGGCGTCTACCTTTTCCGACAAAATCCGGCTGGCGGCAGCAACGGCAATATCTACAGCCGATGCGCGAACCTCGTTGACAGCTTCAACTTCTGCCTGAGCGATTTTCTGCTCAGCCAATTTGTTGCGGCGTGCCACATAATCTTCTGTTTTCTTCTTGGCTTCCTCAAGCAGACCATGTGCTTCACGCTGCGCTATGGCAACGATCTCACTGGCTTCCTTTTCAGCTTCCTTCCGCTTGCGCTGATATTCAGCCAGAAGCGACTGTGCTTCTTCGCGCAGACGGCGAGCTTCTTCAAGCTCATCACGAATCTTGTCTGCACGCGCATCAAGGGATTTGCCAACGACACCTGGAACCTTCAAATAGACGACGAGCGCCAGGAAGATTATCAGGCCAACGAGGGCATAAAAGGTTGCATCCAATTCCATGACGGTTCTCCTTAGCCGCGCACTGCTTTGACAGCAGCGGAGATTGCGGATTTGTCGACGGCGCCGCCAAACAGCTTCTTGACGATCTCGGCAGCCGTATCTTCCGCAATGGAGCCGACTTCCTGCATCGCCTTGTTCTTGATGGTGGCAATGCTGGCTTCAGCATCACTCAGCTTCTTTTCAAGAGCTGCGGAAATTTCAGCCTGTTCAGCATCGGCTTTCGCCTTTGCCTGATCACGGGCTTCCTGCGCAATTGCGCCAGCTTTGCTTTTAGCGTCGGCCAGTTCCTGCGAATAGGCAGCCAGAGCCTCGTCCGATTCCTGCTTCATCCGTGCCGCCTGATCAAGATCAGTGGCAATACGGTCACGCCTCGTTTCGATGATGCCACCGATACGCGGGAGTACCACCCGAGACAGGAAAACATAGAAAACTGCAAATGTGATAGCCAACCAGAGAAGCTGTGAAGCAAAATGGCTGGAATCAAAGGGAGGGAACACGGCTTTGGCGTGTCCGGTTTCCGAATGCGTTCCCGCTGTCGGATCTGCCGGAGCATGCGCATCGGGCGTTGTTCCGGGCGCAACCGTTTCGGTATGGGCCGGCGCTTCGCTCTGCGCGACTATTGTATCTGTTGTGGATGCGGCGTTGGCCGAAGACACGAACATGCGTTGTCCCCTTGATTGAACTTCAAATCATACTGGCTGCGCTGGCCTCATTGCGACCGGCGCAGCCAATATCGTAAGCCGTTATTATACAGCGAAGAGAAGCAGAAGAGCGATGAGCAACGAGAAGATGCCCAGAGCTTCAGTAACGGCGAAGCCGAATACCAGACGGCCGAACTGGCCATCAGCGGCTGATGGGTTGCGCAATGCACCGGAAAGATAGCTGCCGAAAATGTTGCCAAGGCCGAGGGCCGTACCGGCCATACCAAAACAAGCCAGACCTGCACCGATGTACTTTGCTGCTACGGGATCCATATTAAACTCCTTGAGGGTAGATCGTTAGAATAGATTTACGTTTGGCGGACATCCGCCGGTGAACTGTTTAGTGACCGCCGGGATGAACTGCGTCATTCAAATACATGCAGGTAAGCACGGTGAAGACGTAGGCCTGTAGGAAAGCCACCAGGAATTCCAGACCCGTCAATGCGACAGTCATGGCCAACGGCAAAATTGCGCCGCCAATGCCCACTGCGCCGAATGCGCTGAGCGAAGCCACGAAGCCGGCAAACACCTTCAGCGTAATGTGGCCAGCAAGCATGTTGGCGAACAAACGAACCGAAAGGCTGATCGGACGGGAAAGGAAAGAGATAATTTCGATAGGAACAACGAGCAGCAAGAGCGGCCCGGGCACACCGGAAGGCACAAAGACCCCGAGGAACTTGAAACCGTGCTTGGCAAAGCCATAAACAAGCACTGCCCCAATAACCAGAACCGCAAGCGCAAAGGTCACGATGATCTGGCTGGTGATAGTGAAGAAGTATGGGAACATGCCAAGCATGTTGGCAACGAGCACAAACATGAACAGCGAAAACACGAAGGGGAAGAATTTCATTCCCGCACTGCCTGCTGATTCACGTAAGGTCGATGCGACAAACTCATAGGCCATTTCCGAAACCGACTGAAGGCGGGTTGGAATAAGGCCGCGGTTCGACGAGGTAAGATAGAGGAATGCCGATGCAACACCAACGGTTGCAACCATGAAGGCAGAGGAATTGGTGAAGGACAGATCAACGCCGCCCACGTGCAAGGGAACCCATTGCGTGATGTGGAATTGATGAATCGGATCGTTGGACACTATTACCTCGTCTCTAATTCTGTTCTCACGAACGGTGACTCTCGATGAGTCCTATTCCGGTTTTTCATGGTCAGACTTTTTAGAAAAGTCCAGCCCCTGGTTTTCCGCCACATGCCCTGCAGAGCGCAGGATATTCAGCGTTCCAGCACAAAAGCCCAATAGGAGCAGGATAATAAGCCCCCATGGCGATGTACCCAAAAATCGGTCAGCTAACCAGCCCAACCCCGCACCAACCAGAACACCGGCGATAAACTCGCTCGACAGTTTCATGGCCTGCGCGACACCGGAGGCGGTTTCCGTCCCCTTGTCTTGCGAACCGGCTTTGCGACCTGCCCCCTTGGAAACAAGTTTTGCTTCCAGATTGCGGCGCCGAAGCTCCAGCTCTTCCGAAGTTAGTCCCCTGCCAGCATCCGGCGTGTCACCGACAGAACCTGACTTATCGGGATCATTACCCGTTGCCAATGGCATGTCCTTTACACACTGAATGCGAGGCTTAATCCCCGCTTCGAAGTCGCGCGCAACATATTGTTCTGATCCTCGCTAGTCAAGGCGAAGAGTCATGACTCTCCAAGGTAATTTTTTCACTAGAATTCAATACCTTAGGCAAATATGACTTTCCCGCTCACCACCAAGCGTCAATTTTGCACGCGAATCTGGTCATTAGCGGCTGCCAAGCCCTCGAGTAAATTACACTGGTCTGATGAAATTTGCGATGATCAGCATCGTCGATATGCATCGTCGCATGCCAGCATTACTGCTTAAGCGAGCGGCAGATTTGACCCGGAGCAGCTGGACACTGACCTTCCGGGTCCAATTCATAAAGTAAGGAAAAGGGGCGGACGAAAGTTCGCCCCTACTCCAGAAGTAAATATAGCAGTTTTTGGTGGATTTCCAAGCGGTCTAAATCCAGCCGCCGCCATAAGTGCGGTAGAAAATGTGCTGACCGATCTTATCGATACGCTTCATCGTACGCGCCCAGTTCGCCCGAACATAGGTCGCATGATAATGTGTGGCGGATCCAATTTCCGGCAGGAATATCCGGCCCGACGTGACAGCCATGGCAATTTCCTGCGCAATTTTCCACTGCTTTGGCTCGGTTACGTGCAGTTTGCGGCCTTCGCAGGCAAATGAGAACTGGCAACGGTTGATCCAGTCATCATTCTGATAGACGACATTACAGATGGTTTTCGGATAGGCCGGATTGCGAACGCGGTTAAGAATGACCTGCGCCACTGCCGCCTGTCCTTTGATGCTTTCACTTCTTGCCTCAAAATAAATGCCCGTCGCCAGGCATTTTTGTTCCGCTGCGGTGAAAACGATTGGAGGCAAAGGAGTTGCCAGCCAATCATGATCGCCTTTTCCGAGTTGCGGAATGAAGCGGCCGGCCTGCTTGGGTTCGGCAAGGATGGAATCAAAGGGGGATGTTTTCGAATAATCGGGAGCAGCAGGAGCATAACCCAGTGCCAACACATCCGGCTGATCATTATTGATCAGGCCTGCAAGCATCGGCGCGTCCGGCTCGATTTTTTCAGGCGCACGATTGTGAAACGCCAGAGCAATCTTAATTTCCTTACCCGCAATTTTCGGCTTGGCAAAAGCCATGTCGACTTCAATACCATGCGCCGGCCGGATAATCATGCTTTGGCGCTGCAATATTGAACCGGCACTGAAGGCTTTCGGTGGTGCCTTCTTGGCAATTGAAACAACGCGGCCCTGTTTTTCTGCGCGGTTGATGCGGTCTTCGTCAGGTGTTGCACCCAGCGCTTTTTTCGAGCCAATGATGGCGACTGCGCCGGTTCCCGAAGCATTCGGTATCGATCCGGTTGTCGCCCTGTCCACGAAAGACATGGTGGCTTTCTGCACCGCTAAAGGAGATTTTTCCAAGTAGGAGGACCAACGGCCCTCGCCCGATTCGGAGCCGGAGAGCAGGCTGGCCATATCCTGATAAGCAACCACTGTCGGAGACAGCAAATATATCGCTGCGCCGATCAGGATTGGACCTACATATTTGCGATTTGCCTGTTTTGAAAAAGGCTGGCCTTTGCGGCGGGAACGAGAATCCCGCAAAAACTGATAGAAACGCACGCCGATACCCCACACTCACGACCGAACACTATGGTCATAAAAATGAAGCATTAACCTTGATGGAGAGTTAACGGCGGGACAATTCTAATCCGGAAGACCTTTGTAAGGATTGTGAAAAGGCACACCCAACGCCCTGAAATCCTTTTCGTTGATGGTGAGGACCGCGAGGCTATGCTGCTTGGCAGTTGCAGCAATCGCCAAATCTTCAAAACCGGGATTAATGCCAGCAGCGCGGGCGATGATCATATACTCACCAGCGATTTGTGCCGTGGCAAGATCAAAAGACAGGAACCGGCTCTGATAGTAGTGCCGTACCTCACCCCACCAATCTTGAAGGTCCATCGCCTTGCGACTGGCTCCAATTCGAGAAGCATTTGATATACCGTCCTGAATTTCTGCCGCTGTGATTACGGACAGCCACAAATCAGTCGACCTTTTTACAATCCAGTCCACAACTGCCTGATCGACAACAGAACGGCGTTTTGTCGGCGTGATCAAACTGAGGATGTTGGTATCAAGCAAAAACATGCCTAGAAGGCAGAATTGCGAAGGGCTTTTGCGGCCTTGCGCTCGGGCAAATCGCCCTCTTCCAACGGTGAGTTGGTCAGCAACCAACCCAATGACGGAATATGATTCAACCGTTCATATTCTTCGTAGCTGATGATGACAGCTTCACGCTTGCCGTGACGCGTGATCACCGCCGCTTCACCCGCAACAACCTCATCTACCAGCTTGGAAAATGTTGCTTTCGCATCTTTCAGTTGAACGGTTTTCATATCAAAGCCCTTTATGACCTTTGTAGTCATATTCATCAAGATGATGTACACGACTACAAAGGTCAAGAGGCAGGATCAAACGATCTTAACGCTTTTTCTTCGCCCGGCCCGCAAAGGGATTGTCCGAAGTGCGCAATACAAGCCGGATAGGCACGCCATGAATATCAAAAGTTTCACGGATGCCATTGGCCAGATAGCGGACATAGGAGGTGGGGAACGCGTCGGGACGCGAGCATGAAATAACAAAGCCCGGCGGTCGTGTCTTGACCTGCGTTATATATTTGATCTTCAGGCGGCGGCCCGCAACCGCGGGGGGCGGATGATGGGCAAGCACGCCTTCCAGCCAGCGATTGAGGCGGCCTGTGGAAATACGGCGATTCCAGATTTCGTCAGTCGTGGCGACGGCGGCCATGAGCTTGTCGATACCCTGATTGCGCTCACCCGAGATCGGCACCGCGCGAATACCGCGAACCTGCGGCAAAAGCCGCTCGGTCTTTTCACGCAGATCAGCCAGAACCATCTGGCGATTTTCTACCAGATCCCACTTGTTGAAAGCGATGATCGGCGCGCGGCCCTCACGAATGATCAGATCGGCAATCTGCAAATCCTGCTTTTCAAAAGGAATGGTCGCGTCGAGGACGATGATAACCACTTCGGCAAAACGAATGGCGCGCAGCGCATCGCCTACCGAAAGCTTTTCCAGCTTGCCTTGAACACGCGACTTGCGGCGCAGACCTGCCGTATCAAAAAGCTTGATCTTGCGGCCATTCCACTCCCAATCGACCGAGATGGAATCGCGCGTAATGCCAGCTTCCGGTCCTGTGAGCAGACGGTCCTCGCCAAGCATCGTATTGACCAGCGTCGATTTGCCGGCATTTGGACGCCCGACAATGGCGATGCGCAGCGGCTTTGACGAATCATAGCTGGGAATGTCTTCGGCGTCCGGGTCGTCAATATCATCGCCGATCAGATCATCCATGCCGCGCGGAGTAGCCGGGATGGTTACAGCGACGGAATCATCTGCATTGGCGTCGACAGGCAGATGCTCATCCGGGAAAACCCGCTCTTCGCCCATGGTCTCGACAATGGCATCGCGCAGATCAGGGAAGCCCTGACCATGCTCGGCAGAAATCGGGCATGGTTCACCGAGCCCAAGCTGATAGCTGTCATACATGCCGGATTCAGCGCCGCGGGCTTCCGCCTTATTGGCAACGAGAATAACCGGCTTGCCTGAACGACGGACAAGATCGGCAAAGGTAACGTCAGTCGGTGTCACACCCGCTTTGGCATCGACAAGGAAAAGGATGAGATCGGCTTCACCAATGGCAAGCTCGGTCTGGGCGCGCATGCGGCCTTCGAGCGAATCGGATGCAACCTCTTCAAGACCCGCCGTATCGATGACATCGAATCTCAGATCGTAAAGCTTGGCCGCATTGACGCGGCGATCACGGGTAACACCGGGGAGATCATCAACGAGTGCGATCTTCCGGCCAACCAGCCGGTTGAACAGGGTGGACTTTCCGACATTCGGACGGCCGATAATTGCAAGGGTAAAGCTCATCGGCTTAATATTCCTAATTCTAATTAGCCAGCGGCCGCTGCGGGCGTGGCGCCAGTGCTCTTGAGCATATCCAGCATTGTATCAGCAAATTGACGTATATTGGCAGGTGCCGCCTGATCGTCGGAAATCTGCTTGAAGAGTTTGGTTGCGTCCGCACCGCGACCGGCTTTCCAGGCAGCAAGACCAAGAGCCTCACGCGCGGAGTGGCGCATCGGGTTAGTATCCGACGACAGCGCTTCAACACGGCCCGCCACGTCATCATAAGAACCCGTATCCACCAGAATGAGGGCGGCACGCAGCTTTGCCAGATCACGAATGGACTGCGGCACGGATGTATCGGCAGAAACCTTATCAAAGGCTGCAACCGCACCAGCAAGATCACCCTTTTGCGCAACCACACCGGCAGCGCGCATGCGCGCCAGCACCGGATAGGCGCCATAACCATCTTTTTCGAGCTGATCGAGGGTCTTCAGGGCTTCGTCATTCTTTCCATCACGGACAAGGTTAAGCGCCGCCAAAAACTGATCACCGGACTTTGAGGCTTCTCTCTCAGTCCAGTATTCGTAAAAGGCAAAACCAGCAGTACCGATGACGATTGCAACCACCCCACCTATAAGCAACGTGCTATAGCGCGCCCAGAACGCCCGCATCTTGTCGGAGCGCAGTTCCTCATTTACCTCACGGAAAAAGCCGTCGTCAGTCATGGTGCCTCATGAATAGTTATCGCGCGACGGCCAAGGGCAGTCACGCAAGGAGTTCAGGGGGCTTTTAGTCGGAAACTGCGCGCGATGTAAGGGGCTTAAGCAATTTAGCCGTCACATTGGTGAAACACCGATCAAAAGAACGTGCAATTTCCAGATAAACAGGCCGTAAAGCACAAGGCCAATGACAATGGCGATCATGTCATTTGTCACTGGACCCGGGGTAATGGGCATCGGCGTCAGGCCCGCGCGCGCCTGACGCTTAAGCGCAATACGATCAAACACCGCCCAGGCAAGAAAGGAGAGAAACAGGATCAGCGAAGCAAGATCGCCATTGGCAAGCAGATGTGCCAGCGCCCAGGTCTTGATGGATATCAACATGGGATGTTTCAGCGCGGGCTTCATACGGCCGGGCTTTGCAATGAAAACACCGAGGAAGATGAAGGCAAACAGCATCAGCAGCAAGGTGATGTGTTTCATCCAGACCGGAGGTTCATAGAGAATCGGTGCTTCCAGCCGCGCCATGCCAAAGCCCCAGACCAACAGGGCAAGGCCGACGATAGACACCAGAGAATAAAGGCCTTTCCACTTGCCTTCTCCCCACTGCTCCATCTTGGCAAGCCGCCAGCGCGGCGCGACAATACGCACCGAATGTATGCCTAAAAAAACGATGATACCGATAATCATGACCAGCATGACTGCCCCCCTTATATTTCTATTTCTTGCCGCGGGTTTTCGCTAAAGGCTTTCCCTGAAGATGCCGCGCACTCTACAGCCTGATCCGAATGCTTCCAATCTAATGCATTGCGGTTGATCGCCGCGTCCGATCATCGCCACAATTGACCTGTAGCGACATGACACTTCTTGGAGCTGACCCAACATTATGCATGTTTTTACCCGAATCCTGACCGTATCGGCGGCTTTTGCAATGGCTTCGCCAGCCTATGCAGATGGTGCCGTCGGGCTGCGCGGCTCTATCGGCGTGAAGCCGCAATATGTGCTGATCTCGTTTGACAATGCCGGTAGCAATGCACTTTGGGACCGCGCATTCAATCTTGCGCAGCGCTCCAACGCCAAATTTACCTATTTTCTCTCCTGCGTCTTTTTGATCGATCACGCCGACCGCAAGAGCTATCAGGCGCCGGGAAAGACATACGGACGCTCCAATATCGGTTTTGCCATATCGAAAGATGATATCGCCAAGCGTCTCGACAATATCTGGCGCGCGCGCAATGAAGGCCATGAGATTGGCAGCCATGCCTGCGGCCATTTCGATGGCAAAAACTGGACCAAGGCCGAATGGGAAAGTGAGCTTGTCACCTATCGACAGGTGTTGAGCGATGCCTGGGCTAAATACGGCAACTCTCCCGAGCCGGAAGGCTGGAAGAATTTCGTTGCAAAGGAAATTCGCGGCTTTCGCGCGCCCTATCTTTCAGAAAGCCCGGCCCTGATTGCCGCTTTGAAAGATCAAGGTTTCACCTTTGATGGCAGCGGCGTTTCCAAAGGTCCCGCTTTGCCGCTGCATGCGGGTGGACTTTACCAGTTTGGTCTGCCGACAATCGCCGAAGGACCGCAGAACCGGCCTGTGATCGCCATGGATTATAATATGTTTGTGCGTCATTCCGGCGGCTTTGAACGCACCGACCACATGGGCGAGTTTGAGAATCGGGCCTATGAGGCATTTAAAGGCGCATTTGAGCGACAATATCAGGGCCAGCGCATCCCCTTCCAGATCGGGCTGCATTTTACACTGATGAATGGCGATGCCTATTGGCGGGCGCTGGAGCGCTTCACCACAGAAGTTTGTATCAAGGCTGATGTGCGCTGCACGACCTATAGCGATTATTTGAAAGAGACCGGCAGCGTGGAGGCTGCCTCCGCCCCTGATCTGACAAAACCACAAACGGGCGGCGGAATTTAACCCGCCGTCCGTTTGTAAAGGATCAGTGCTCTTCGGCTTGCGTTTCCAAATATCGGCGGTCCAATTCCGGCAAGGGTTCTCCCTCCAAAGTAGCTTCAAAAGCGCGCAAACGTTTATGAATTGAGAGCAACTCCACGATCGTTGTCCAAGAAGAAACAAGATACTGGAAAGAGTTACTGACTTGTGCGAAAGCAGTCGCGACTTGTTGCCATATCCCCATAGTTATTTTTGCCGCAGCAATAGTAGGAATCAAGAATACATTAAGAATTATAGCGTCAGCTTGGAAGTATACATTCCTCACTGTATTAAAATACGCATAATGAAAATACATTCGAAAGTAGTTTTTCCTTACATTATGAAAGAGATGGGACACTGTGGGCGGTTGAGCGCGCGTAGGGTCATCTTCCCCCAAAACCAACTCCTTACGATAGGCAGCTTCAACTCGTTGGTTTTTGAATTGCAATCCCGGCAACTTAATGCCCACCAACGCTAAAATAGCTGTTCCAAAAACCGACCATCCTATTGCCAAAACCACCAATGAATATGGTATTTGGCCGATTATTGGCACTTCTGTTATATGATGCGAAAGCTGAGCCAGGAGTGGCAAGAATGCGATTAACGTCATAAGCGCCTGTATCAGACTGACGCCCAGATTTTCAACAATCGTTGAAAACCGCATCGTATCTTCCTGCACACGCTGGGAGGCACCTTCAATATGGCGAAGTCTACTCCAATTATCCATATAGAATTCGTTCATTGCCGTACGCCAGCGAAATACATAATGGCTAATGAAAAAATTTGAGACAACGAAAATAGCAACTCCCACAAAACCTATTCCTGCAAACAATAGTTGCATCCAGTATAGTTCCGAGGCTGCTACCGAATTAGGCGTAGTTATAGCTTTTTGAAACAGGTCGAAGAAAGGCCCCCGCCACGCATTCAACGCAATATTTAGCTGCACATCGAAATACGTAAAGAAAATGATCAATGCCGATCCCCAAATGGACCAAGCTTGCCATTTATGAGGGGCATACTGCATCCAGAAAAGTGCAAATGCCGCAACCGCCACAAAAAAATAAATATATAGCCAAATGAACGGTCTAGTTATGAAAATGCCAACACCGATGATGGGCGGTGCATCAGGTGCAGCTGGTGGCAAACCGAAATAGGCGCCGAGCTGTTCGCCCGCAAAAATCCAGAACAAAACGGCAAAAAGCGCCCATAGCACGGCAGATGTGAAAAACAGCTTGGGCTTGGGGAAAAATGAAACGAACACGGTAGGTGGCCCTCGTAAAAACTATGCAAATCATCGTGTGTACGAGTTGCACAAGTTTTTCAGCACGAATAGGGCAAACCGTGAGTTAGCGTAATTAAATTACCGTAATGATGGACGCCTATATACTGCTCCTGAACCTAGCATTGTGCGGAAGGTTAGTGAGTCCAAGGGAGCCTATACTGGAGACGCTGGTGATTATCTTGCAATCAAACCACCTTCCTCATGGTGAGCCCCGTCGAACCACGCATTATAGAAGTGCGGTTGTGATCAAAGCGCCACTTTTCGCCCAGCAGAAAATGCAAAGAATGAGCCAATCACCAGCCCCGCTGCTGCAAGCAGCGTGGATGAGGTGAAATTGCCGCTGATATCAGCCAGATAACCGGCAATCAAAGGTCCAACGATCTGTCCGATGCCAAAAGCTGCCGTCGTGATCGCCATCATGCGGCGTGGGGATTGCGGTACAAGTTGACGCCCGGCCTGAAACACAAAGGCGGTAATGACCATGATGGTCAGGCCCAAAAGCAGGCCACCCATGAGCGGACCGACAGGCGATGGCAGGATGACGCTGGCTGCCACACCACCGGCCAATACAAGCAGACTGAGGGCCAGCGATGTGAAAGGACCTGCACGGCGAAGCACGGGATTCCAAACCCAGACCGAGAATATGCCCGCAAGGCCGGTGCAAAGCCACACGAAAGCTTCTGTCGAGGCGCTGCCCTCATTGGCGCGGACAATGGCCATGATAAAGGTTGCGGTGATGACATAGCCAATGCCGAACAGCGCATAGGCTATATTGAGCTTGATGAATTCTGCCGTCCAGGCAATGGCCGGTTCCTTGATATTCGTACCGTTGCGAAGCGGCCCTTCGCCGATCAGCAGGGCAACTGCGATCAATCCAAGGGTGGATAGAACCGCCGCGCCGACCCAATCGGCACGCCAGCCATAGCCGGTATAAGCGCCCAGTGCGACAAGCAGTGCGGACAAGGCGATACCTGTACCAACGCCGCCAAAATGCAGCGCCTGCAAATCCAGCCTGCCAGCAGCGCCAAGATGGCTGAACACAATCGTGGCAGCGAAAACCAGCATGAAAGCGCTGGCCATGCCAGCCAGAAACCGGATGACAGAAAACAGCAAAACATTTTCCGTAAGTCCCATTGCAAGGCACAAAGCGGCACTTGCACCGAGTGAGACCAACATGACTTTACGCTCAATGCCTGCGGCCCAACCATAACCGGCGATGACAGCACCAACGAGATAGCCAAGGAAATTTGCCGAGGCAATGATGCCCGCATCACCGGCGGAAAGACCAAGATCGCTCATCATGCCAGGTAGAATAGGCGTATAGACGAACCGACCAATTCCCATGCCTATAGCCATAGCGACCAACCCGCCAAGGGCGAAGCGAAGCGGGGATGCAGGATCTGATTTCATGCGCGGACATTATCCCCGCGCCAAGCCATGACAAGACAATTAATTTGATAGCTGCATCGACCCCGATTGATGGTTGCCGATAGCAACGAGTTGCCGGCACCAGAACTTCGATATTTTTCGCTTGCAATACTTAGGATTTTACCTAAGTATTGTTCAATCGACATATGAGGACTCGCAAACCCATGCCCACCGCTACCGCACTGGCTGCTCCGCCCGTTCCTGTTGATGCCGTTTTTCGCGCGCTGGCCGACCCGACGCGGCGGCAAGTGCTTGAACGGCTTGTCAGTAGCCCGGCTTCAGTCAGCGAACTCGCCGAACCTTTCAACATGGCCTTGCCGTCCTTTGTCGAGCATTTGCGGGTGCTTGAAAGCAGTGGTTTGGTCAACTCGCAAAAAAAGGGACGCGTTCGAACCTATCGCATCCAAACTGAACCAATGAAACTTGCCGAGAATTGGTTGTCCAAGCAACGGAACCTGTGGGAACGCCGTCTCGATCAACTTGACGATTACATTCTTACACTCAAGGAGGAAAACACGTGACTTATGTTTTGAAGGTTGACCCCAAGCTTGATCTCGTTCTGGAGCGGACCATCGATGTGCCGCGCGCGCTCGTATGGAAGTGCTGGACAATGCCGGAACATGTCAGCAAGTGGTTTACGCCCAAGCCCTGGACCATTTCCGATTGTGAGATTGATCTGCGTCCGGGCGGGATTTTCCGCACCGTAATGAACGGTCCCGATGGAGAACAGTCGATCAATCATGGCTGCTATCTGGATATCGTGCCAAATGAGCGGTTGATTTGGACTGATGCGCTGTTGCCCGGATACCGCCCTGCCGAAAATCCATTTCTGACTGCCGCTCTTCTGCTCAAGGATGAAGGCAGCGGCACCCGCTATACCGCCATGGCATTCCACCGCGATCAAGCCACGCGCGACCGGCACGAAGAAATGGGTTTTTATGACGGCTGGGGCACAGTGCTGGATCAGATGATCGACTATTCCAGAACGCTTTGATTTTAGAAAGAGACACGGGCGATGATTCAAGCGATCGTCGTCTTTAGCGTCAGTCTTGTCGCTTGACGGATTGACCTGCGCTGCGGCGTGCCTATATTCAACCTGCACGTTCTCAGGGCGGGGTGTAATTCCCCACCGGCGGTAGCAGGCAGAAATGCCTGAAGCCCGCGAGCGCTTCCAGCATCCGCTGGAAGGTCAGCAGATCCGGTCCAATTCCGGAGCCGACGGTATAGTCCGGATGAAAGAGAGCAAGCATTGGCAAGATCCCCGCCACAGGTGGGGTCTGGTCTGTGCGTGTTCGCCCAAAGGGATCATTGAAAAATGGCAAAACCCTGAAAGGCCTGATAAATGACTATTGTTTCCCACCCTTCTACAAAAATCGCCATCATCCGCGCGCGCTGGCATGCGGAAATTGTCGACCAATGCGTCAACTCATTCGTTGACCAATGGACGGCACTTGGTGGCGACCGCTCCGACGTTGAAATCTTCGATGTTCCGGGCGCACTCGAAATTCCACTCCATGCACAGACTCTGGCATCCACCGGCAGGTTTTCGGCAATTCTCGGCACAGCATTCGTGGTCGATGGCGGCATTTATCGCCATGATTTTGTTGCCGGAACCGTACTTGACGCGATGATGCGCGTTCAACTCGATAGCGGCGTTCCCGTGCTCTCTGCTGTGCTCACGCCGCACAACTTCCAGGAGTCGGCAGCCCATATCGCCTTCTTCAAGGATCATTTTGTCATCAAGGGTGTGGAAGCTGCCAATGCATGCTCGCAGATATTGCAGGCCCGCGCTAAGCTTGCCATGATTGACGCCTGATAAGGCAGAACATGCATCTGGGAGGATCGACGTGAAGACCAAGAAGATTATCAATGACGGCGCCAATGCTGTCGACGAAATGCTGGAAGGGGTGCTTGCCGCCCACTCCACCAAAGTCTTCGCACTCGATCATTCTCCCCGCTCGATTATTGCCCGGGACGGCCCCCGCCCCGGCAAGGTCGGCATGGTTATCGGCGGCGGTTCGGGACACGAGCCGTCATTTCTCGGATTCGTCGGCAAGGGTCTGGCTGACGCCGCCGCTATCGGCAATGTCTTTGCCTCGCCGCCGCCTGACCCTATCATCGAGTGCACCAAAGCCGTCAATAATGGCGCTGGCGTGCTCTACATGTATGGCAATTATGCCGGCGACGTGATGAACTTCGACATGGCGGCGGAAATGGTTGCCATGGAGGATATTGAGGTTCGCACTGTGCTGACGACGGATGATGTCGCCTCCGCTCCTGCCGATCAACGGGACAAACGACGCGGCGTTGCCGGGAATGTCTTCGTGTTCAAAGCGGCTGGAGCCGCTTGCGACAAGATGCTGCCGATCGATGAATGCGAGCGTATTGCCCGCAAGGCCAATGAGCGCACTTTCACCTTTGGCGTCGCGCTTTCGCCCTGCTCCCTCCCCCAGACACTCAAACCGAATTTCACGCTTGGCGAAGATGAAATGGAAGTCGGCATGGGAATCCATGGCGAGCCTGGGATCTCCAAAGAAAAGCTGAAACCGGCTGATGCCATCACCGATGAATTGATGGACAAGATATTGGATGAAATGGCCGCACCGAAAGGGGACCGCGTGGCTGTGATTGTCAATTCGCTGGGTTCAACGCCGCTGATGGAGCTTTATATCATGATGCGGCAGGTGAAAAAGCGGCTGGATCAAGCCGGGCTCGTGCTGCACTTGAGCCTTGTCGGGAACTATTGCACCTCGCTGGAGATGGCCGGGGCTTCCATCACTGTCATGCATCTGGACGCGGAATTGCAGGAGATGATCGATCATCCGTGCGATTGCGCCATGTTTCAGGCGGGCTGACCAATGAGCGATATTACGTCTGAAAATCTGATTTCCATGTTCGCGGAAATAGCCAAGGCCATGGCTGAATCCAAGGCACATTTATGCGAGCTGGATGGCGTTATTGGTGATGCCGACCACGGCATAGCCATGGATCTGGGCTTTTCGACAGTTGCAACCAATCTCGCGGCGCTGGATATTACCGCAACCGATCCAACAATGGTTTTCAACACGGCGGCGAAGTCTTTTCTCAACGCGGTTGGCGCTTCGTCCGGCCCGCTTTATGCGACAGCCTTCATGCGTGCCGGAGCGATTGTGAAGGGCAAATCCGAGCTATCCGCATCAGACTTTGCCGATGCCTTCATCGCCATGGCCAAGGGCATTCAAGATCGCGGCAAGGCGGAAATTGGCGATAAGACCATGATCGATGCATGGCTGCCTGCTGCCGAGGCGGTGGAGACTGCAAAAGCACAGAACGGCTCATTGGCGGAAATATTGGACAAAGCAGGCAAAGCCGCCGAGGCCGGAGCAGAAGCAACCAAGGCGATGGTTGCATCAAAGGGCCGTTCGGCTCGCCTTGGTGACCGCGCCATTGGCCATATTGATCCGGGGGCCGCTTCCGCAGCCATACTCATCAGAGCGATGGGCGAGGGATTGGGCTAGTCCGACTGCAATAGTATTGTTCGTGGTTCGACGGTAAAGTCGTGCGAGTCCACGTAAGGACCAGAGCGCCAATCTTCAACAGAGTTGATGACAGCGAGGCTTCTGTTTTGAATTTAGAGCCAGTGATTACTTCCCCGCATCCAGCCTGTCGATTGCCTCGACATTACCCGTTGATGCGCCATTCGGGTCGAACTCGGACTCCAGCCATTTATCAACAATGGCCTTGGCAAGTTCCGGCCCGATTACGCGCGCACCCATGGTGATGATCTGCGCATTGTTGGATTTGGCGGCGCGTTCGGCGGAATAGGTGTCATGGGTCAGCGCAGCGCGAATGCCCGGCACCTTGTTTGCAGAAATACTGACGCCAATGCCCGTGCCGCAGATAAGAATGCCACGCTCATTCGTTCCATCGATAATTGTCTGCGCCAGCTTTTGCGAAAGATCCGCATAAAAACCGGATTGGCTCAGATCTGCAATGACGTGTTCCGGCTTTGTCGCAAGATGCGCAGCAATGATATCGAGCAAAGGCTTACCCGCGCTATCGGCTCCAATTGCTATTTTCATGGATCAGTTCCTTTCATTAGCTGGAAGCTCAGATCGCTTTTGCGACCCGCTGTAAAATATCAAGATAGCCTTCTGCGGCCCAAGCAGAGCGGCCAATAAACAAGCCATCAATATTCGGGCAGGCAATCAGTTCGGCGCAATTTTCAGGATTGACGCTGCCGCCATAAAGCACAGGCACCGTAACGCCGAGCATGGACCGCGCCATAGCTGCAATCTTAGCATGACGCTCATCGGCATATTCAGATGTGGCCGGAATGCCGTTGACGCCGATTGCCCATATGGGTTCATAGGCGAGAAGGATCGGATGCCGCTTCGCCTCACCTTCAAGCAGACCGAGTGCAGCTTGCACCTGCGCAGCAAGCACTGCGTCGGCCTCACCCGCCTCGCGCTGCGCCAGACTTTCACCAATGCAGATCAGCGGGGTCAATCCATGGCGTACCGCCGCTGCAACCTTGAGACCAACGGTTCGGTCGGTTTCGCCAAAAAATTCGCGCCGCTCGGAATGTCCAAGTTCGACCAGATCGAGATTGCAGTCCTTCAGCATCAAAGGTGATATTTCGCCAGTCCATGCACCTGCATCATCCCAATGCATGTTCTGCGCACCGACCTTGACGCTTGTGTCTTTCAACGCGGCTTTGACCTCGCGCACCGCTGTGAACGGCGGAATCACAAAGCGTTGAAAGCGCCGGTCGCGGGTTTCATCAGCAGCGGCAAGTGCCTCAGCAAAGACCAAAGCTTCTGCCAATGTCTTGTTCATTTTGAAGCTTGTGCCAACCCAGAAATCACTCATTTTTGGTTGAACCCCGTATCGATGAACGGTTCCCAGAACTCCACGGACTCGCGGATCATATCAACCACCAGATGGTCGGTTGGTTCGCGCTCCCGGAAGGATAGTTCAAGGCAGATTTCATTATCCGTTCCACCGCCCCGCCGCACCGTTTCAAGGAATTTTTCCGGTGTGATCCGGCCATCCTTGTTATGCGCAGCGATAAACGGCCAATGACCACCCTTGTTCATTGAAGATTGTTTGATGTGGATGATCGGGGATTCCTTAGGAAAGGCTTCCGCCCAGGCATAAGGATCAATATCGGCAGGATTGCTCGATGTGACATCGCCATGATCGATATCAACCATCATCCGAAGGGGAATTGGCAAGTCTGATGCCTGCAAGCGATCGTGAAGCTCACGACAGGCCGCGATTGTGTGACCAAATTCGCGCCCGACCGACATGGGCTCCCAAAAGAGATAGGTAAGGCCAGCGCCCTTTGCATGCGCTGCCACATCCCGCCAGCAATCAATGGCAACTTTCATCAGATCTTCACGGCGGGCCGGGTCGTCATAATCCTTATGGGTGAAAATCGCAAATTGCGTGCCGAGCGATGTGGCGCCGAGATCGGCAGAAATATTCGCAAATGTCTTGAACCAATCAACGTAATATTGCCGGACATCGGCATCGGGATGGCCAAAATGATTGAGACGGCCATAGGGACCGGTCATACCCGACGTGACTTTCACGCCAGTACGAGAGAGCGCTTTCTGGAATTGTTTTACATGTTTGGAGATTGTCGGCTGAGGCCAGGACGGATTGATGAATTCATGCGTCAGCTGCACATAGCCAATGCGGATTTTCTCCGCGATGGTGTCAATCAGATCATCGGCTTCCGCAAAACGGTTCACCAGCGGATTGGTATTAAGCGAGAGGGTGAAAGCCATAATTTCCTACCAGATAAAGCGGTCAATCGTGTAATCAGGCGATGCGCCATGTTCAGCAAAAAGCTTCTTCAATTCTTGCGGATTTGAACTGGCCAATATGCCGGTCTTTACCAGCACCGATTTCAAACCAGCCGCAGCTGCGCCAGCAATATCGTGCTCAATGCTGTCGCCAATGCAGCAGACGCGTTGCGGTTCAGGGTTTCCAAGAAAGTCCAATGCAGAGACGTAGATGTCGGACAGGGGTTTACCGATCCAGCGCACCGTACCGCCCAGCTCCTGATAAAGCTCCGCAATGCGCCCTGCCCCAAAGGCAGTGCCTTCAGCAGTCAACATGATCTTGTCCGGATTGGTACACAGACAAGGAACGCCGCGTTTGGCCGCAGGTTCCAGCAGATTGCGATAATAAGTGAGGTCGTGAGTATCGCCCTCACTTGCAGCGATAAGAACTATATCTGCATTCTCGCCATTTGCCGTTCGCTCAAGAGCAAGACCATCAAGGGGTGACCTGTCGCCATCACGGCTGATAAGAAGACACTGGCGCGCGTGGCCAGCCTGTCCCTTCACCGCTTCGGCGGCCAATATCTGCCATGCCACCTCGCCTGAGGTCAGAAACAAGTCCCAACTTGCCGGATCAAAACCAATCTTTGCCAAACGCCGGTCATTTTCCGCAGAGCGCTTGCCGGAATTGGAAAGGATGACAATCCGGGCCCCGGTCTGCTTAAGTGCAGCGAGCGTTGCCGCCGCGTCGGGATAGGGCCCGCGGCCATCGCGTAGCACACCGAACTGATCGATGAGGAAAGCGTCGAAACGCCCTTCCAGATCGCGCAATCCGGATATTTGTGATGATTGGGTCATAGAACACCCGCAGTTTTCGCGCCCTGAATTGCAAGCCGTGCCGCACCCGCTGCCGCTTCTTCCGACAGGACGGGCGGCATGGGAACGCCAAGCTTGCGGGCGCGAATGGCAGACCAGATCGGATTCCTTGCACCGCCACCGACATTGCGCACCGATTGGAGCCTGGGAGCACCAAGTCCTGCCAGCCGGTCATAAGCCAGATGCTCAATATTGGCGATGCCTTCAAAGATTGCTTTCAGAAATTGCCCGTCATCGTCTGGCCGGGGTTCCATACGCCCTTTCATCGCCGGATCGTTGATGGGGAAACGCTCGCCATCACGCAGCAGCGGATAATAATCAAGGCCAGTGTCCGTTGCCGGATCGATGGCCGTGGAAAGCCTCTCAATCTGCGCATTATCGAAATAATGCGTCAGCACATTGCCGCCCGTATTGGATGCACCGCCAGCCAGCCACATATCGCCGATGCGGTGGCTATAGAGTCCGAATTCAGGCGCGAACAAGGGACGATCCGAGAGCATTTTGACTGTCAATGTCGTGCCAAGCGCGCTGACACCATCGCCGGGCAGATCAGCGCCTGTCGCCAGAAAAGATGCACAGCCATCCGTCGTGCCTGCAACGATGAGGACCGAAGAGGGCAAATCAAACGTGGCGGCGGCACTATCAGAAATTGTCGAAACCGGAGACCCTGCTGGCAGGACGTGCGGCAGCATTTCCCTATGGGCACCTGTGCTACAAATCCATTTTGGCCAACGCCGCTCTACCGGATCATAGCCGGTTTTCAGCGCATTATTCTCGTCAGAGACATCATAAAGACCAGTGAAATGTCCTGCCAGCCAGTCCGCCTGATGGATAATATGCGCGACCTTATCCAAACTTTGGAAATGCAGAAGCTTGGCGAGACCGGAGGTGGTGCCATGCGCGGCGCTGGTCTGCGGCGCATTGGCGGCAATAGCATCCAGAATGCTTCTGTCAGTAACCGGATCATTATACATTAACGGTTCGGCCAAAGGCCTGCCAGAGGAATCGACTGGCAAAACCGTGCCCGACGTTCCGTCAATGCTGATTGCGCGGACGTGTTTTCGTTCAATGGAATCCAGAACCTCGGTGAGCGCCGATTGTACGGCGGACCACCAACCGGCAGGATCGCGGTGGTTTTTCGAAAAGCTATCGAGCCGCGCCGAACCACCGGCAACAATGTCAAACGAAGCGGTCATAGCCACAGCGCGCGCGCCGGAAGTGCCTATATCGATGCCGATGAATAGCGCTTCGTCTGTCATTGCAATGCCTGTCCGGCGCGGTTGAGTGTTTGCCGGTACTTCTCCGCGTCCCAGCCAAGAAGTTCAGCATTTTCCTCATCGGTAAGGTAATTCAGGCGCGCGCCTTGCGGAATGCGGGAGGTAACATCCGCAAGACAGCGCACCATGGCAAGTGCGCCCGCTGTTGCATCTTTCAGCACCAGAACACCCTTGCCGGGAAACAGGATCGCAGGCGGCAATGCCATGCCCTCTTCCAGTTTTTCTTCGATTGTCAGGGCCGTGTCCAAGGGCGCGGCAATCACCGCCCCCTTGCCAAGAAAGATAACATGATCCGGATAAAGGCTGCCGCCAGCCGCAATCAGGCAACTTATAAGATCAGTTGCTGCGCGATGGATCAATTCATCTTCAGGAAGCCGGTATTGACTATTAACCGCAAGGCGTTGCAGCGCGGCTATATCTGCGACTGGCGCCTGACGCGGCATGACCGATAAAAGGCGGGAGACCTTTGTCAAAAGGGCTTCGGCCTCGCCGACCGTTTCCGCTGCAACGGCAAGGCCGTGATTTCCCAAGATGAGAACGCATGTGTTCTCTTCCAGCCGCTCGGCTATGGCCCGCGCCAGCGGCAACCCCGGTCGGGCATAGGGGACGAAGACATGGGGGATATCGCCAAGGCGCGCCGACACCAATGCTGGCCCATCGGCCTGAACAGCAAGAGCAATCGTCTCAACGCAATGAACATGCACCACCACTTTTTGCGGCATGAGCGCATGGACTGTGGTTTCAATCGATGGGCGTAGGCCGGAGGGATTGCGTTCGGCAATTACATAATCCTGCGCTTTCTCGGCAGAAGGATCATAGCGGGCCAGCGCATCCAGCAAGGGGTCTAGCGCGACAGGCACCATAATATCGGTATTTCGCGCATTCATCAGCCAGAGACCGGAAGCCTTGATCCAGAGCGTGCCACCTTCTTTGATGGATGTGTTGCCACCTGCCGCCTGTACCAGCGCCGGATCGGCGCCAATACGGGCCGACAGGTCGAGAAGTGCTTCGAACTCCGCGCTTCTCATGCCGCCACCTGCTGATTTGTCCACCAATTCGTGAAAGCCACACGCTCTTCTTCAGTCATGTGCAAGCCGTGCTTGGTGCGCCGCTCCAGAACATCCTCTGGCCGAAGCGCCCATTCCGCCTCACGCAGAAATTCTGCTTCGCGCTCATAGAAGAGTGTGCCGAACGAAATGCCCAGATCAGACATGGATCGCGCTGAGCCAAGCAGATCATGCATGCGCGTGCCGTAAAGCCGGGCGTAATGCTTGGCGAGATCAAAGGGCAGCCAGGGATATCTGGTCCGCATATCGCCCAGGAATTGCTCGAAATCCGCATTCGCCATGTCGCCTCCGGGCAGATGTGCTTTTGCTGTCCATGCGGGGCACATCGAAGGAAAGAATGGCTTCAGACGGTCAAGCGCGTGTTCCGAAAGCTTGCGGAATGTGGTGATCTTGCCGCCAAAAACCGAAAGAAGCGGTGCCTTGTTGTTTTCCGCATCGACTTCAAAAATATAGTCACGCGTGACAGCGCTGGGGTTTTCCGCACTGTCATCATAGAGCGGCCTTACCCCGGAAAAACTATGCACAATGTCGGCTGGCACCAGCTGCTGCTTGAAATAGCGATTGACGGATTTCAGCAGGTAATCAATTTCATTGCTATCAGCCGCCACATCTTCCGGATGCCCTTCATAAGGAATATCCGTGGTGCCGATCAGCGCCAGATCATTTTCATAAGGATTAATGAAGATAACCCGTTTGTCCGGGTTCTGGACCAGATAGGCCTGCCGTCCTTCCCAGAATTTCGGCACAATAATGTGGCTGCCCTTGACCAGCCGGACACTGCGGCTGGAGTTCAAGCCTGCCACGCGCCGGATAATGTCATTGACCCATGGTCCGGCGGTATTCACCACACACCGCGCCTTGACGGTTCGGCGCGCACCCGAAACGGTGTCCGTCATTTCGACGATCCAGACACCCTCTTCGCGGCGGATCGAACTGCATGCCGTGCGCGTATGGATTTCAGCGCCGCGTCCGGCAGCATCCAGCGCGTTCAAAAGAACCAATCGCGCATCATCAACCCAGCAATCGGAATATTCGAATGCCTTGCCGTACTCGTCTTTCAACGGCGCACCTTCCGGCGCGGTCTTCAGATTGAGCGTGCGTGTTCCCGGCAGGCGTTTGCGCCCGCCAAGATGATCGTAGAGGAACAGGCCGAGACGCACGAGCCAGGCCGGGCGATCAGCCGGATTATGCGGGAGGACAAAGCGCATTGGCCAGATGATATGTGGAGCGGATTCGAGCAGGACCTCGCGCTCGATCAGCGCCTCGCGCACCAGCCGGAATTCATAATATTCAAGGTAACGCAAACCGCCATGGACGAGCTTGCCAGAGCGTGAACTTGTGCCCTGCGCGAGATCATCTTTTTCACAAAGGATGACTGACAGGCCGCGGCCTGCGGCGTCGCGCGCAATGCCCGCACCGTTGACACCGCCGCCGATAATGAACAGGTCGTATATATCCGTGGCTTTGTTCAATGTTCTGCCCCCTGCGATGAAGGCTTGTCCTGAAGTCCATAGCTCGCAAAGCCGCGACGGACACCTTCGATCTCTTCCGGGGGCAGAATGACGGCTCCACCCAAAAGCAACGCGTGATAATATTGCTTGGCGATTGTTTCCAGCTCGACAGCCGCCCACATGGCCTTTTCAAGGCTTCCGCCCGTTGCAATCATACCGTGATTTGCCATCAGGCAGGCAGTGCGATCTTTCAATGCCTTCAACACATTATCGGAAAGCTCTTTCGTGCCGTAGCGGGCATAGTCGCACAGCCTGATATCGTCGCCACCAAATGCTGCAACCATATAGTGACATGCGGGAATGGATTTATGGGCGATGGCAAGGATGGTCGAAAATGTTGCGTGAGTATGGACCACCGCGTTAATTTCAGGTCGCGTGCGAAGAATGTCGAGGTGAAAGCGCCATTCGGTCGAAGGCTTTTTCGGGCCTTGCCAAGACCCATATTCGCCATCAAGCGGCATGGAGGCGATCATGTCCGGTGTCATTTCATCATAGGGAACGGCAGATGGCGTAATCAGCATGCGGTCTTCAAACCGCACACTGATATTGCCTGACGTGCCTTGATTTATACCGGACGCATTCATCTGGCGGCAATGGTTGATAATCGATTGTCTTAGTTTCAATTCTTGCATCATGACAACCTCAGCAGGGATTGACCGGCGGCAGACCGGCTATATAGCGCCGCACTTCCTCGGCAGCCATTTCCGCCGCATAGGTTACGGTGCGCACGGAGGCTCCAGCTATATGCGGCGTGAGCGTGACATTGGGCAGTTGCAACAGGGGCCAATCGGCAGGAACCGGTTCAACGGCAAAGGTTTCCAGCATGGCGCTGCCAAGATGACCATTGGTCAGTGCTTCATAAAGTGCATCATAATCAACCAGCGGACCACGCGCCGTATTCACAAAAATGGCACCCTGCTTCATGTTGGCAAAGGTCTCGGCATTCATCATGCCTCTGGTTTCGTCGGTGACGCGGGGATGCATGCTGACAATATCGGAGCGTGAGAGCAGATCATCCAATGCAACATGTTCTACCCCCGCATTGCGATCGTCAGCAGAAAGCTGAACATAGGGATCGTGCACCAGCACTTTCGTGCCGAATGCCCGCAACAGGCGCACGACCTTTGTGCCTATATTGCCATAACCGATAACGCCGACGGTCATTTCAGAAAGCTCACGACCAGTCTTGTCGGCGCGGTAAAGCTCGCCGCGCCATTCACCCTTGCGCAGGGATTCGTGGCCGCTGCGGATAAGCCGCGTTTCAGCTAAAATTGCGCCAAGGGTAAATTCGGCAACGGCGCTGGCGTTGCGGCCTGGGGTATTAACGACAAGCACACCCGCATCACGCGCCGCTTTCATATCGATATTGACCGGACCACCGCGGGAAACCGCGACAAATTTCAAATCCGGAAGACGCTCCAGCATTCCTGCAGACATTGGAGCGAGCTGGGTGATGAAAAGCTCGGCATCGCCAATGAACTCGACGATCTCATCGGGGTCTCCGAGATATTCCTTCAGCCCGTCCATGCCCTTGACCGCATAACCATGTTCCATCGGAACGTCGGGCCAGGGCTGTTCCAGCGTGCGGATATCGTGCTCATCACCACATAGCTCCACGATCTTTTCCCGGAACACTTCCGGGAGCATGAACCTGTCGCCTATAATGGCTATTTTCTTGGTCATTGCGGTCTTCCTATTCGTCAATTGCTGCTGGCTAGCATGTGCCATGTCGGTTGCAGCGCCAGCCTTGACTGGCGATAGGCCGGGAAAGCCTTTTCATAAATCAGGGACAGTTCTTCGTCGGGAGCTTCCGGCTGGCGCTGGAAAGGCGTTACCCAGTCTTTGACGCAATCTGCCATTGAGCCATAAATGCCAAGGGATACGGCTGCGATCATCGCAGCGCCTGCGGCTCCTGCCTCCTCACGCTCGCTGGTCTGGATCGAGGCTCCAAGCGCTCCACCCAAAATTTTGCGCAGCGAAGCACTACGCGCCGCACCGCCCGTTATTCGAACCCGCTTTGGCAAAGGTCCCATCGCCGAGTAGCAATCGCGGGCAGCCAGCGCCAAACCATCAAACACAGAGCGCACAAGATCGCCGAACCGATGGCTCGAAGAAAGACCTATGAAGGAAGCACGGGCTGTCGCGTCAACAAAGGGACCCCGCTCGCCCGCATCGGAAATATAGGGGTGATAGACGACCGACGCAGCTTTGGCATCGGCAAGCCAAGTCTCGACATAAGCGAGCAATTCCGCTTTGGACTTTTCAAGTCCGACGCTCTTAAAAAGGTCACCTGCAACGGACAAAATCCAATCAATGTTCAGCGTTGCCGCCATATTGGACTGCATCTGCGCATATATTCCGGGGACCGGCATACACATTGTATACCCTGTCAGATCGCGGTTCAGCTGCACATCATCGGGGCTGGTCGCAAGGCGCATATGCATGCCAGTCGATCCAATGATCGAGCATCCCGTATCTGTCCCCGGTTCGTACAACCCTGCACCAAGTGCGGTGCATGCCACATCCACATAACCCAGAACGACGGGCATGCCTTCCAGCAAGCCCGTGCTGCGTGCAGCCTCGCCTTCAAGCTTATGATGGGTTGTGGAGCCATCGACGATGTCCGGCAGAAGATATTTGAGTTTCTCCAGCCCAAGAAAGTCAATCACGCTGTCTGAATAGGCGCGCGTGCGAAAATCGCCAAAGGTAAACACGGCTTCCGAGGGATCGGTGGCGCGCTTGCCTGTCAGCTTGAAGTACAGCCAATCCTTGCAATGGAACGCCGTTGTCGCACCGGCATAAAGCTCCGGTGCCTCATTCATCATCCAGCGCAATTGCGAACCCTGCTGGCAGGCGGCAAGCCCGCTGCCGGTATGGGTAAAGCGGCCAAGATCGCCGTGTTCCTTGCGCAGGCTATCGACCGTATCGCCAGCCCGTGCATCAAGCCACAACCAGCCCTTGCCAACAGCCTCGCCATTACTGTCGATCATCCATGTCCCATCGCCCTGTCCCGTTACCGAGACAGCCACAGTGCGACTGGCCAGATCATCGACCTTCGCGGCCAGATCGACCAGCGTTCTTGCGGTATCGGCCCAGGTGCGGGCAAGATCCTGCACTACTCCTGCCCGGCCGATGGTTTCATAACTGTTCGGGGTCGAGGCAAATGCAATCTGGCGTCCTGAAAGGTCGAAGGCCACGGATTTGATGACGGAGGTTCCCGCATCGATGCCAATAAGGATATCGCGTTTCATCACGCAAGCTCCAGTCCATGGCTGATGGCCTCACCCATTTCGCCGTTAAATACATGGAGACTGGCCGGATCAAGGCGGACAGCGATCGTATCACCGATGGCCACATCGGTTCGATCATGCTCAACCAGAACAAGCGAGCCACCGGCAAAATCCGCCGCTATATGGGTCTGGTCGCCGAGCCATTGATTGACCGAGACGCGCGCATTGACACCGCCCTCGCTGCGGCGGACAGCATAGGGACGAATGCCAACGACGACTTTCTGGTACCTTTTCAACTCTTCGCGCACGGCTGGCGAAAAGTCAGAAGCGGCATATTCAAGCTTCACGCCCTGATTGAGGCCAAATGCAACCGTGCTGTCATTACCCGAAACCGTAGCCTCGAAGACATTCATGGGCGGCTCACCGACGAATGTACCGGTGAACAGATTGGCTGGCCGCTCCTTGATCATTTGCGGCGTATCAAACTGCTGCAACTGGCCGCCTTCCATGACCGCAATACGATCTGCAAGGGCATTGGCCTCTGTCTGATCATGAGTGACGAGAATGGCAGTGAGCCCACGTTCCTTGATGTAGTGCTTGATGCGACCACGCAAGACCGCCCGCAATTGCGGTTCCAACTGACCCATCGGCTCATCGAGCAAATGCAGATCGGCATCGCGGATCAAGGCACGTCCAAGCGAAGCACGCTGCTGCTGACCACCGGAGATTGAACTTGGATAACGCCCAAGAATATCCTCAATCTCCAGAAGCTTGGCGATATAGGCGACCTTCTCTTCGACAACAGACTGCGAGAGCTTGGAAGACTTCAACGCGAAGGCGATATTTTCCTTCACTGTCAAAGGCGGATAGAGCGAATAGCCTTCAAAGGCCATGGCGACATTGCGCCGGACCGGAGCGAAGGTTTGAACCTCGCGGCCTTTCAGCGAAATGGTGCCACGCGATACGGCTTCAAACCCGGCAACCATGCGCAATGTCGATGTCTTGCCGCAACCAGATGAGCCGAGAAGCGCGATAATCTCCCCCTTTTTCACATCCATGCTGATGTTGCGAACCGCATGCACACCGTGGTCGATAGGGCCATAGAATTTGTCGACATTTTTGATCAACAGAGCAGTGTCACTCATGCTGCTACTCCCTGCTCTGTTTCGCCTGCCTTGCGGATCAATGCGCCGCTGGCCTTGTCGAAAAGAAATGTGGTTTTGCCATCGATAAGGATAAAAGCTGGCCCTGATACGGGGCCTGGGGTTCCCGCAGGACGGGACACCAAAAGCTCGCGCTTGCCGACTGTTACGACCAGCGTGACGGTCTTTTCGTTAAGTGGGGTTTCAGCCTCAACCTCAATTGGAACGGCGCCTTTCACAGTGCTCTTGGCGAAGGTAATCGACTCTGGCCGGATACCGATGACGCAAGATTGCCCCGCCACACTATCCGGCATGCCCGGCAGAGCTACACGAACCTTGGAAATCTCGACATAAATGCCTTCCGCGTCCTTCTGCGGCACCACGTCGAGAAGATTGATCGTCGGGTCACCAAACAGGCTGGCTATGCCGATATCAGCTGGAGCATTGTAAATTTCCTCCGGCGTACCGATCTGGCGAATTTTGCCATTGGCCATGACCGCAATGCGGTCACCGAGCGCCATGGCTTCTTTATAGTCCTGCGTCACATAGACGACCGTCGCGCCTTGTGAAGCAAGAAGACGCGGCAGTTCCAGCCGCATCTCGAAGCGCAACTTCGCATCGACATTACGCAAAGGGTCATCCAGCAAAAGCAGCGGCGGTGAACCGGCCAGAGCGCGCGCAAGCGCGGTGCGTTGCTTCTGCCCATTGGAAAGCGCCTTGGGATGGTGCGACAGCACATGGTCGATCTTGAGCAATTTCGCCACTTTGCCGACGCCGGCCTTGATTGCTTCGGCTGATGAGCGTGTGGCGGTGAGAGGGCTGGCAATATTGTCGTGAGCGCTCATATGCGGGAAAAGCGCGAAATTTTGAAACGCCATGCCGATGCCGCGATGCTCCGCATCGACATCGGTCATATCTTCACCGCCAATCAGGATTTTTCCCTCATCTGGATCAATCACACCGGCGACGAGACGCAGGAGGACGGTCTTTCCGGCCCCGGACGGGCCGAACAGGACCAACGTCTCGCCATCTGCTACGTCAAGCGACAGGTCATCGAGGACCGTATTGGTTTTATAACGCTTGACGATATTCTTGAGTTCTAAAGTGGTCATAGGATTATCCCTTCACCGCGCCAAGCGAGAGGCCTTCGACAAGGTAGCGCTGTGCATAAAGAGCGAGCGCGAGCGTCGGCGTGACGGAAAGCACGATGGCTGAAGCGATCTGGCCATACTGAATGCCCGATGAGGTGACGAAGGCGAGAGCGCCCACCGTGACCGGCTGTTTGTCGGCAGATGCCAGCACCAGCGCGAAGACGAAATTGTTCCAGGCGAAGATGAAGGCAAGCAGGCCAGCCGCCGCAATGCCCGGTCCTGCAAGTGGCAGGGCAATCTTGCGGAACGTGGCGAACCATGAGTGTCCCGCAATGCGATAGGCATATTCAACATCAGCCGAGATATCTTCGAAATAGCCGCGCACAATCCACAGGATCAATGGCAGGCAGATCAACTGATAGACCCAGATGAGACCGACATAGGTATCCGACAGGCCGAGCCACTGGAAATATTGGGTCAGCGGTAACAGCACCAGCAGTGGAGGCGCAAAACGGAAAGACAAAAGCGTGAAAGCAATGTCCTCCGAACCACGGAACTTGTGGCGGGCAAAGGCATAGGCCGCAGGCACGCCCAGCACCAGAGACAGCGCCACCGACGTTACGGACAGAAAGACCGAGTTACCGAGATTGCGCATGAAGGCAATATCAAGCGTGCCTGCCGAAGTCGTCAGCTTGCCGGTGATAAGCGCTGCATAATTTGACAGGGTTGGTGTGAAGACTATGGATGGCGGTATCTGCAAAATGGTTTCATTCGTCTGGAACGACATAAGGAATATCCAGAAGATCGGGAACATGAAGAAGATGACGACCAGCGACAGCGCAAGGAAGCGCAAGGATTTTTCGAGTGTGGATGTGGTTTCCATAATGTACTCCTCACACCTCGCCGCGTGCGCGTTCGCGCAGCCGCAGCCAGTTCTTGATGAAGATATTGGAGAGCAGGTAGGTGATCGCCCAAAGGATGACCATCAGAGCCGCTGACCGTCCGACATTCGTCGACTGGAAGAAGTTCAGATAGGCTTCGACCTGAAACACCGTTAGCGCATTGCCTGGCCCACCCTGCGTCATGGCATAGATGATGTCGAACTGCTGGATGGAGTCGAGCAGGCGGAACAACGTTGCTGTCAGGATATAGGGCGTCAACATCGGCAGCGTGATGCGGAAGAACACGAAAGTGCGCGGCACGCCATCCAGCGCGGCAGCTTCGAATGGTTGTGTCGGCAACGACCGCAATCCGGCCAAAAGCAGGATCATGATAAAGGGCGTATAGACCCAAATATCGACCAGAACGACAGTCAGGAGAGCCGTATCAGGCGATGAGGCCCAGCGGAAATCGTGCAGACCTATTGAACTTGCCAGATAGCTGAGAATGCCGAAACCCGGATTGGTCATCAGCTTCCACATCAAGGCCGCGAGCGCAGGTGCAATCATCAGCGGCAGGAGCAGCATGATCGAAATGAAATTATTGACCCGCGAGCGTTTTTGCAAAAGCAATGCAATGCCAAGCCCAAGCAGAAGTTCAAGCGTGACCGTAATACCCGCATAGAGAAGCGATATTTTCAGCGTGTTCCAGAAACCCGGATCATTGAACAGAAAATTATAATAGTTCTCGCCCCAGTTGAACTGGCGGCTCCATGGCTGGCTCAACCGGTAGCGCTGAAATGAATAAATGACGGCGGTGACGAACGGAATCAGAATACCGATGCAGACAAGCAATGCGGGCAGACTCAGTACATAGGGAAGCATCTTCCTGCTGATTCTGAACCTTGAAGCCGGCTTTCTGGGAATGGATGGTGAAGCCAATTTAAAGCTCCTTATCGTTTAAGAATCACGCATGCTGCGCACCGGAGGCCCCGGCACCTTTCGGCGCCGGGTACAGGTGGAATGAAGATTAGCCGAGACCGGCTTCCTTGAGCTGACGATCAATGCTCTGGGCAAGCTGGTCCAGCCCTTCATCGATCGGCACTTCCTTGGCGACCATCTTCTGGAGCGTCGAGGCCCATTCAGTGGTAACATCGAAGAAGAGCGGTTGCGGCGTGAACTTGATGCTTGCGCCCGCGGCCGATGCATCGAACATTTCGACATAGCCCGGATATTTGCTGTTCAGCTTTTCGCGGAACATTTCATCCTTCCAGATCGATTGGCGAACCGGATCAACAAAGTCCATCTTGGTCGCGCCGAACAAGGCATGCTCCGGACCGGAAGCCCATTGCAGGAAGTACCAGGTTGCGTCCTTGTCCTTGGAGAAATTGGACATGGCGAGTGACCAGATCCAGATATTCGGTGTCGATGCCTTGGCTTCCGGATTGGCTGTGAAGGCAGCATAAGAAAGCTTACCGGCCATCTTGTTGTCGCCGCCATTCATGAAGTATCCGAGGCAGTCAGCATCGAAAATCATAGCCGAAGCACCGGCACCAAGATCTGTACCCACCTGATACCAGGTATAGGTCGACCAATCCTTCGGACCGCTTTCCTGAATCATCTGCACCCACTTGGTGTGGTACGCTTTAGACTCTGCCGTATTCATCGCTGCCGAAAGCTTGCCGTCGGCAGAAACGTTCAGGTCTTTCTGGTTGAAATTGGCATAACCGGAGAGGAAGCCCGGATGGATTGTGGCCCATGAGCGTGAACCGCGCACGCCGATACCGTAAATGCCGCCAATATCCTTTTGAAGCTTGGCAGACGTTGCGATCATCTCATCAATATTGCCCGGAACCTCGACTCCGGCCTTCTTGAACATATCGCGGTTATAGGTGATGTTGTTCTGCTCAAACGCCCATGGAATACACCATTGTTTGGCGTCTTCCGAACCAAGCGCGCCGCCGGGAATACCGTTCCATGCGCAGGAATTTTTGACGCCGGGCAGGAAATCGTTCCAAGCATAGTTCGGGTTAGTTTTTTCCGGATCGTTGATCCATTCCTTCAGATCGGTGATCCAGCCCGCAGGACCATAAGTCCATGTCATATAGGCACCGGTCATGAACGCATCATATTCAGTCGAACCGGATGAAAGCGCTGCCGTCACCTTGTCAAAATAGACGTCTTCCGGAAATACATCATATTTGACGTCGATGCCGGTCAGATCCTTGAAATTCTGAAGATTTGCGATCATCGCATCCGCATAGGGATGCTTGTTCAAAAGCAGCTTCAGGGATTTGCCGGAATGTTTCTTCCAGTCAAAATCGGCTGCCTGCGCATTGGTCGACATCATATTCATCAATGTACCGGCGCTCGCCGCAGTAATGCCCATTGTGCCCAGCCCCTTTAACAGGCCGCGACGGTCAACCGATCCGCGCAGGAAAGCGCTGATAAGGTCTTTTTCCTTGTCATGCATTGGTCTTCTCCTCCTTTTTATCGGGTATTATGGACCGGATACCCCACCGGTATTTCCTCCTGGATGCGATTTCCCGCACCCTTTCCGACATGCATCAGATATCGTTGGCAACAAGCTGTTGCGCTGTTTTCTCGTCTGTAATCAAACCATTGAGGCACCGGCTTTCGAGCACTGCCCGAATGGCCCGCACTTTCATCCTGCCCCCTGCAACCGCGATAATGCGCTGCTTCTTCAGGTCCTCCCGGCTCAATGTGAATGTGCGGTCAGACAAGGTGGTCTGTATCGCCTTGCCTGCATCATCAAAGAAGTGACCGAGAAGCTCCCCCGCTCCTCCGGCATTCTTGATGTCCTCGATTTCGCTCTTTTCGATCATGCCGGTAGAGACCAGCGAGGCTTCGCGCTCGGCAGTGCCGATACCCACCAAGGAAAGATTGGCGCTCTTTGCCATATTGAATATTTCGCGCACGCCGCGCTGACTGAACAATACGTCCATGTCTTCCACCGTATTGGCGAAAAACGGAACGGGCATAACATAGGCCTCCGCGCCGATACGCTCTGCCAGCCTATGGATAACGTCATGAGGATTGGCAGAAAATTTGCGGGTCAGGCCACCGAGTAGAGAGACAAAGCGCACATTATTGCTGGCTATGCGCGGTAGATAGTCGATACAGGCCGCAAGCGTCCGCCCATGACCCATGCCGATAATAAGCTCGCCATCGCGCTCTATTTCGCGCTTGAGAAACTGGGCTCCGGCAATGCCGAGAGCCTTGAGCGGCAAATCCTCAGGGTCGAAATCCGGGACAACTTCGCAATAATCAAGCCCATATCGGGTGGACAGCTTTTGCTCCAGCTCGACGCATTCTGAAACTTCGCCGTCAATATAGACTTTTACCAGCCCTTCCTGATTGGCCTTCATGATCAAACGATGGGCTTTGAGCGATGTAAGGCCGAGACGCTTTGCAACCTCAGACTGGGTGAGACCACCGGCATAGTGCAGCCAGGCAGCGCGTGCTGCCATGCTGGACTCTTCTTCCCGAAGAGCACTGCCACTTACCATTGCCATGTTTCCACCCTGAACACGTTTTGATATTTTTATCTCTTAATGAAAATATTTTCACCTCCTGCAAAATTTGTCAAGGGCGTAGCAACGCGCTGTGCGTATCTGTGAGTGTATGAACCTTTAGCTGAAGATAAAATCTGCGTCCGTTAGCACATCGGCGACAGAGACGTCCTGACCTGTCGGAATTAGGACTGATAACGAAGGTGATTTCTGTCCGTAGGATTTAACGCGAAGCCGATGAGGAAAGAGTATCCATGACTTCCTCATTGGTTAGCTGCGCAAAATCACGATAATGGCAGCCAATCGCCTGAAGCATCAAAGGCTCTTCAAGACAGACCACCGCGTCCACTTCACGGCTCAGCGCTTCCAGCGTTTCGCTTGCGCCAACAGGAACTGCAAGGACGATCTTTCGGGGCTTGCGCTGCTGTAACCTTAAAATTGCTACGCGCACGGATGCCCCGGTTGCAATGCCATCATCGACGAGGATCACAATACGGCCCTTGACATTAATGGGGCTTTTTTTGCCCAAATACAAAGCGCTACGGCGTTCAATCTCCTTAAGTTCCTTGGCGCATACATTTTGAAAAACATCTTCAGAAACGCCGCATCTTCGCAAAACATCATCATTGCGCACTATGACGGGTGCAGCACCATCCGCGACCGCGCCCATGGCAAGTTCCGGTTGATATGGCACGCCAACCTTGCGGACAATAATCACGCTTAGAGGGGCGTCCAGTTCCTTGGCGATTTCGACGGCCACCGGCACGCCCCCTCGCGGCAGCGCAAGCACCACGACATCCTGATTGCGATAGTGCTTCAGGGCATTGGCGAGCTGTCTGCCCGCATCAGCCCGATTTTCAAACATGGCACCCGCTCGGATCATCAAACCAAGATGAAGCGGTGAAGCAGACCACCATATCCGGATGCAGTCTTTGATGCAGCACAATGCCCGACAGTTCGGCAATGAATAGTTTGGATGAGTGCAGTTCGCGCATTGCAAGATGGTGGCACCTTCTCAAAAGTCGCATTTGATCCGGATCAATGAACAGCTCTCCTTTCCAATCCATTTTATTGAAAGGAGGAAATTATCATGTTCAGTCACATACTTATTCCAACCGATGGCTCACCCCTGGCAACACTGGCTGTGGACAAAGGTATTGAATTGGCGCGAGACATAAAGGCGGGTGTCACAATTGTCACCGTGATTGAGTCTTTCCACGTCGTAACGGCGGATAGCGAACAAATTCGCAGCACACGGGCTGAATATGAAAAATTCGCACATATGGAAGGCGCACGCGCGCTTTCGGATGCCGAATTGAAGGCCAAACAGATTGGCGTTCCTTGTCGATCGGTTCAAATCGAAAGCGATCAACCCTTTCAGGCCATCATTGAAGCAGGCGAAAAGAACAATTGCGATCTGATCATGATGGCCTCTCACGGGCGGCGCGGAATTGGAGCGCTTTTACTGGGCAGCGTGACCCAGAAAGTTCTCACCCACTCAAAAATTCCTGTCCTTGTTTATCGCTAATCGCCTGTCGCTTTGCGCTATTGATGGTGCTTTGATCACGGGGCAGGCCCTGGCCGCTCCACTTAAGCGGCCAGGTGTTTTTCAATATCTGGAATGGGCAATTTTACGAGGTCTTTGGCGATCTGCGCGATAATGACCGTGCGGGTGGCCGGCAAAAGATTTTCGCGCAAAATACCAAGCGCTTTCGGCGGCGCGATCACCACAAGCTTCTTGATGGTATTGTCCTGGACGTGCGCATTGAGCCATTCGGCAACATTGACCAGAAAGTCCCGCTCCGCTTGCGAGTGCCAATCCGTATCTTCAGTCGCGCTGCGGGCGGCTCCTTGCGATTGATAGACACGCCCCGGTCGGTCAGTACCCAGCTCTCTTGTTGGAGTGTCCGCCTGCAAGGTCACTTCGACAGGGATGAGATTGAGCAGGTTGGCATCACCATCATTGCGCAGAAAGAGGGATTTGGCACCGTCACAGACGACGAGCCAGGTATTGCGCGGGATTCTAAGGTACTCCATCATTGTTCCTTTCCTGTCATTTAACGTAAAATGCCGATAGCTAATCAGCATGGCCGTGAAGAGATACTTCACGAAAAACGTCTCGCGGCTGAAGCATCGGCTTCAAAGCGACATGTCCATCTCCGGCTGTGGTTCTTTTGTTTCTTCAGCCATTTCTGTCATCGTGGCTTCTGTAAGCAGCATCAGGCTCGCCATTGAAACCGCTTTGCTCACAATAGGCAGAGCGCGATCGGCTGCTTTGCGCCAGATCAAAGAAACGGCCTTGCATTGGTGCCTAAATCCTTCACGCAAAATTCGTGGCCAGGCCCAAACAGATGGCACCGTGAAACTGGAAGGTCGGGTAAAAGCCTGGACAGAGCGCAAGGCAGCAGAGCGTGTCGCCTGGTCAGCGCCCGGCGTAAAAATGGTCGATGACCGCATCGCCGTCCAGTAGCGCGACTGACCATTATTTTGCTGGAAATCACATTGCAGACCGAAGGCTTTGGCAGCCTTTGGTCTGCGGAGACAATTGAAACGAACTGCGTCCCAAGAACTTCTCAAGCAACTGCGTTCGAAGATTAAACCGTTACGCAATTCCAACAAATTGTCGGACATATTGCGTCGGGCCAAGGGTGGTTTTTCCCATTGTCGCCCACGTCGTCACGTCGATTGAACTCACTATTTCGGGGACCTCTCTTCTGGCAATATCGCCAGTCCCCTTGGCTTTAGCTGATCGTGTGTCAATGATCTATGAAATGGCGCATCGCGGAGGGGGGATGTCTGAATGGGCCTGAATCATTCCCACTCAATGGTGCCGGGCGGCTTCGATGTGACATCGTAAACCACGCGGTTAATACCTTTGACTTCATTGATGATCCGCGTTGCCGCCTGACCAAGGAAATTCATATCATAATGATAGAAATCCGCTGTCATGCCATCGACTGAGGTCACCGCGCGCAAGGCGCAGACAAATTCATAGGTGCGCCCATCACCCATAACTCCGACAGTTTGCACCGGCAGCAACACAGCAAATGCTTGCCAAATGACATCATAGAGTCCGGCTTTGCGGATTTCGTCGAGATAGACGGCATCTGCCTCGCGCAATATTTCAAGCTTCTCGCGGGTAATGCCGCCGGGGCAACGGATTGCCAGACCTGGACCTGGGAACGGGTGACGGCCAATGAAATGGTCCGGCAAACCGAGTTCCTTGCCGAGTATGCGCACTTCGTCCTTGAACAATTCACGCAAAGGCTCAACCAGCTGCATATTCATGCGCTCAGGAAGGCCACCCACATTGTGGTGCGACTTGATCGTTACGGACGGACCACCCGTGAAGGATACGCTTTCAATCACATCGGGATAGAGCGTGCCTTGCGCAAGGAAATCGGCACCGCCAAGCTTTTTGGCTTCTTCCTCAAAGACTTCAATGAAGAGCCGGCCGATCGTCTTGCGCTTCTTTTCCGGATCGCTTTCACCCTCAAGCGCGTCGATGAAACGGTCCTGCGCATTCACGAGGATAAGCGGCAGATTATAGTGTTCACGGAACATGCTGACGACATCCGCCGCCTCGTTCTTGCGCATCAGGCCATGATCCACAAGGATGCATGTAAGCTGGTCGCCGACTGCTTCATGGATGAGCAATGCGGCCACGGAAGAATCAACGCCGCCTGACAGGGCACAGATGACCTTTTTGTCGCCAACCTGCTTGCGGATGAGGTCAACCGCTTTTTCACGATAGGCGGACATGGACCAGTCACCTTCGATACCGGCAATACGGTGAACGAAGTTCTGGAGCAGCTTTGCGCCATCGGGCGTGTGCACCACTTCAGGATGAAATTGCACGGCGTAATATTTACGCGCTTCATCGGCGATAGCTGCAAAGGGGGCGCCAGTCGATGTACCGACGACCTTGAAACCGTCAGGGATTGAGACAACGCGATCACCATGGCTCATCCAAACCTGATGACGCGTACCTTTGGCCCAGATGCCGTCAAACAGCGCACATTCTTCCTGAATATCGAGGAAAGCACGGCCAAATTCGCGGTGATGACCGCTTTCAACCTTACCGCCAAGCTGCGCGCACATGGTCTGCTCGCCATAGCAAATGCCAAGAACCGGGATATTGGAATCAAATACATCCTGTGGCGCGCGCGGACTGCCAATATCGACAGTCGAATGCGGGCTGCCGGACAGAATGACCGCCTTTGGCTGGATGCGGTGAAACGCTTCCTGAGCTGATTGGAACGGAACGATCTCGGAATAGACACCGGCTTCGCGCACGCGACGCGCAATGAGCTGCGTAACCTGGCTGCCGAAATCGATAATGAGGACTGTATCGGGATGAGTGGGAGTGTTCATGGCGGGCCTTTAAAGCAAATGTCGGTGCGGCGCAATGGGTTGCCAAAGCTTACTGACAAACTGATTCCAATTGTTAACAGGCTGAGTGAAAAGATGGGTAAAGCAATTCATCAAATAGGAATGAGTCTCAGATTGAAATTGATCCATCCTCAATTGCATCAGCCATGGCCTCAACAGCCACTGCCAGTTTCTCATCGATTACATGCAGATATTCGGTCCAGTCGCCAAGATGCTGAAGCTCCTCTGCGCCATCGGAAATTCCACGCAGACCGATCAAAGGGAGATTGAAACGGTGGCAGGCACGAAGGATGGAGAAGGTCTCCATTTCAACCATATCCGCATCAACCAGATCATAGGCTTTGCCCGAGACGATATTAGCCCCGCTTGATAGCGTCGCTTCCTTTATGCCGGGAATCCGAAAATCAAGCGGTAGTTTCACGGGCAAGTCGAGGAATGGTGTCGCGCCCTTGGTGAAACCCAGCGGTGAGGCATCCATGTCCCGATAGGACACACTGGTTGCCTGGTAGATTTCCGTCTGCTCAAGAACACGCGAACCTGCCGAACCCAGAGAGACAACCAGATCAGGCAGTGCCGACATGGCCCCAAGATGCGCAAGAACCGACGAGACGCTGACGGCCGATTCCACCGGCCCGACGCCCGTGATCAGCGGTGTGAACAATTTTTGCAAATGTTGGCCATATTCGGCAGTTGCGGCCATGGCAAACAAAACACGTTTGCCAGCAATCGGGGTGACATAATCAAACATTTCAACCTGCCGGATTCAACCAATAAAGTGATGCGTTGAGCAGGGTCGCAAAAGCCACCCATGCCAGATAAGGGAGGAATAGAATTGCCGAAGTGCGCTCTGCATTCCAGCTAACCTTGATGAAACCTAAAATCGAGATAAGCAGCAGCACAATGACGACCAGCGCGAGGCCCATTTTCTGGAACCCGAAAAAGCTTGGCGACCAAAGAAAATTGAGCACGAGTTGTGCCCACCAGAATTGCTGGGATACTGTCAGCCCGCGATCCCATACACGCCAGCCCGCCAGTGCAATAATCACGTAAAGAATCGTCCAGACAGGTGCGAAAATCCAGTTTGGCGGATTGAATGATGGTTTGACGAGACCCGCATACCATGCGCCCGGAAGGGTTATATAACCAATTGCAAGCCCACCCCCAACGACCAAAACCAAAAACAGCAAAAGCACCATGGAACGGGACATAAGAATATTCCTGTGAATGATGGTGTAGGTTGTAGCTTTATTTATCCCGTCTGAGAACCGAAATGAAGAAGCCATCGGTTGATGTCGAAAACGGCGACAGGATCGCCGTGCCATCTTTAAACAATGGTTTGAGGTCCTTGTCTTCAGACACTGCCTGGCTCCAGATCGGCTGACTGTCGATGACGCTATATTCCGCGTTTGCCGCCAGAAATGCTGAAACCTGATTGCCATTTTCCGGAGCGAAAAGCGAACAGGTTATATAGACCAGACGACCACCCGGTTTGACATAGGTCTTTGCGGCGTCAAGCACCTGGCGCTGTTCGACTTCCCGTCGTTCCAATTGCTGCTCACTCAACCGCCATTTTGCATCCGGCCTGCGGCGCCATGTTCCCGACCCTGTGCAGGGCGCATCCACAAGAACCAGATCCATCTGGCCTTCCATCGGAACAAGGTCACTTATATTGGCATGTGCCTGCGCATTGCGAACCCCTGCCCGCTTGAGACGGTCAAAAATAGGCGCAAGCCGAGCACGTTCCGCATCATAGGCGTGGATTTGTCCCTTATTGTTCATCTCTGCTGCCAAAGCGAGCGTTTTACCGCCAGCGCCTGCACAATAATCCAGCACCTGTTCGCCCGGTTTTGCATTGCTGAGCTTGGCTGCGATTTGCGAGCCCAAGTCCTGCACCTCGAACAATCCGCGCTGGAAGGCGGGCTCCGCCTGTACGTTTGGATGACGACCCATGGCGCGCAAAGGCGGCACACGAATAGCCGTTTCCAGTAGCGGCGCGGGGTTAGCTCCAGCGCGCGCCAGTTCTTTCAGCACCTTTTCGCGGTCAGCCTTCAACGTATTGACGCGAAGATCAACAGGAGGCCGGCCGCTCAATGCTGCGGCTTCTTCCACCCATTTATCGCCGAAGATCGCCTGGAAATGTGGCACGCACCATTCGGGCACATCGGCGCGAATATGATCGGGGGCCGACGCCAGATCACGCGATTCCCAAATGGCCAAACGATCTGCATCGAGAGGTTCGGGGGCAAACTTGTCGCCTTCAAGCGCAGTATTGATATCTTCAATATTCAGTTCGGCATCGGACAGCAGAACACCAAAAGCGATATGGCGTGCTGCATCGCTATCCATGCGCCAGCCCAGCGAAAGTTTCCGGCGCAGGGCGTCATAGACAATATTCCCGATGACAGCGCGATCACCAGCACCGGCAAAACGATGCGACAACCCCCAATCCTTCAAAGCATCCGAGGCAGGGCGCTTGCGATTGTCAATATCTTCGAGAACTTCGATTGCCGCCTGTAGGCGTCCGCCAAGTCGCATATGAATTCCTTGTTAGCCTTTAGAGCTTTTCCAACTCTTTCACTGTCGCATACATGGCTGCGACAATAAAAGAAAGCCGGGGCTTACACCCCGGCTCGCTATTGTTCGCGGTTCATGTCGGCCTATTCGGCAGCAACGCCTTTTTCTTCATTGGAGATTGCGTTGGCTTCATAGCCATGCGCCTCCTTCAAAGCAGCGCGTACACCAGCTGCATAGTCCGGATGAATACGGCCAAAATGCACAAGCTGCCGCTCAATGATTTCACCCGGAACACCGCCCATTGCCGCTGCAATGTTGGAGAAGAGGCGCGAGCGCTGACCAGCATCGAAAAGATTGAACAATGCAGTGACCTGACCATAATCATCATTGCCGATGCGATGGTTGAAACGATCCGCATCGCCTGTCAGCTTTAGCGGTGGCTCTTTGGCCGAAGGCTGTTCCACTGCGCCGGAAAAGCTGTTGGGCTCGTAATAGGCATCCACATTACCGGTCTTCTGCCCGAAGAAATTCATCTGGCCATCCTTGTGATAGTGATGAACCGGGCATTTCGGCTGGTTGACCGGAAGCGCTTCATAATGCGTTCCAAGACGATAACGATGCGCATCCGCATAGGAGAAGACGCGCGCTTGCAACATCTTGTCAGGCGAATGGCCAATGCCGGGAACGACATTTGACGGCGAGAAGGCCGCCTGTTCAATTTCGGCGAAATAATTGTCCGCATTGCGATTGAGTTCCATCACACCAATTTCAATCGGCGGGAACTCGCCATGCGGCCAGACCTTGGTCAGATCGAATGGGTTATAGCTCGTACGCTCTGCCTCTGCCTCCGTCATGATCTGAACCTGAACGGTCCATTTGGGGAACTCACCCCGTTCAATGCCGCCGAAAAGCTCTTCCTGATAGGTTTCACGCGACTTGCCGATGAGGGTCTCAGCTTCCGCATTGGTGTAGAACTTGTGGCCCTGTTGCGTTTTGAAGTGGAACTTGACCCAGTAACGCTCACCAGCATCATTCCAGAAGGAATAGGTGTGAGAGCCGTAACCATTCATATACATTGGCGCGACAGGCAGACCGCGATCCGACATGAGAATCGTGACCTGATGCAGGCTTTCGGGTGAAAGCGACCAGAAATCCCACATGGCAGTAGCGGAGCGCAAATTGGTGCGCGGATGACGCTTCTGCGTATGAATGAAGTCCGGGAATTTGAGCGGATCGCGGACGAAGAAGACTGGCGTATTATTGCCGACAAGATCCCAATTGCCTTCGCTCGTATAGAACTTCAACGCAAAACCGCGCACGTCACGCTCTGCATCGGCAGCGCCAAGCTCACCAGCAACAGTCGAAAAGCGCAGAAGCAATGGTGTTTCGGCTCCGGGCTGCAAAGCCTTGGCTTTGGTATACCGCGAAATATCACCAGTAATCTTCAATGTGCCGAATGCGCCCCAGCCCTTGGCATGGACAACGCGCTCAGGGATACGCTCACGATTTTGATGAGCAAGTTTTTCGAGCAATTGATAATCATCGAGGAGTACCGGACCGCGTTCGCCTGCGGTTCTGGAATTCTGATTGTCCGATACCGGTGCACCGGCAGTCGTCGTCAATATTGGACGGTCAGCCATAAGGCTTCTCCCTTAATTGTTTCAAGCTCTGAAATGATCGGCGCAGCGCTGTGGCTAGCCCCTCATCATAGAATAGAACTATTCCAATCATAGTTTCCAATTGTATTTAGAATTATTATTGATAGGATTTGCCTATCATGTTTTCCGTACGACAAATGCGCTATTTTGATATTCTTGCGACAACGCTGCACTTCCGCAAAGCGGCTGAAGTGGCACGCATTTCGCAGCCTGCCCTGTCTGCACAAATCGCGGAAATGGAGATGCGGCTTGGCACAACCTTATTTGAGCGGACACGTCGTTCGGTTGTCCTGACCGATATGGGACGCAAATTGCTTCCCAGAATCCAGAGCATACTCAATGAAATTCGCTCACTTGAGGATTTGGCACTGGAAAAGCGTGGAACTCTACTCGGGCGCCTGCGCCTCGGAATCATTCCAACCATAGCGCCCTATTTGCTGCCAATCCTTATTCCACACCTGCGTGAAAATTATCCCGATCTATCCATTGAGTTGCGCGAAGCGCTTACCTCGAAGCTGGTGGAAGATTTGCGGCGTGGCGATCTTGATGTCCTGATTGCCGCACTGCCTATTGATGGCGAGGGCACAGTCTCAATGCCGCTTTTCCGTGATCGTTTTCTCATCGCCACATCACGCAATGACACGGATATTCTTGCCTCGCCCATGACGCAGGAAAATGTTGCTGTCGAGCGCCTGCTGCTGCTGGAAGAAGGCCACTGTCTGCGCGATCAGGCGCTGGCGGTATGCACCAGCGTCAAACAAAGGCAACTTGTCAATTATGGTGCGACCAGTCTGGCAACACTCTTGCAAATGGTCAGCCACGGCATGGGTCTGACATTGATTCCGGAAATTGCGGTGCGTACGGAGGCGAGCCGCAACAATGTGCGGATCGCAGCTTTTGCCGATCCTGAGCCTGCCCGTGAAATAGGGCTGATCTGGCGCAAGCAGAGCAAGCGACGCGACGATTTCGAGGCGCTTGCAACTGCTATTATAGAGTGCAGCCGGGGACTGATCGTTTCGGAAAAGGAACTGGCCGAACTACAAATTAAACCGCTGGTGGCAACAATAGGTGCATTGCCAGCATGACCCAAAGAATACCATTTAAAATAAAGCCCAGGACGAAAACCGGCTGCCGATAACGCAAGCGGTTTGTCGTGACATGGATGAGCGTATGCGCAAGACGCGCGCCGACAAAGAGCCAGGAAATAATAACAGCAAGATATGACACGCCGTTTACCGCATAAAGCGACAGACAAGCCACATAGAACAACATCGGCACTTCGTAGAGATTGTTCAGATTGCGGATTGTCGTTGCGCTGATTTCCGGCTCGTTGGTCGGAATGGCGAACTCTTTGAGTTGTGCCTGCCCACTTATCACAGCCCGCCTGCGCCGAAGAAAAAGCAACAGATAAACGCAGTAAATCAGGAAGGTGAGCGCGATCATCGGCCAGAATATTTGGGTCTGTGACATGGTAATCTCCTGCTGCTTTATGCAATGTCTGGCGGAACCTGATGCATAGTTTCCCGATTATCTTTCATACGTCCTTCTCAGGGATACGGATCATACGCAAGCCCGGTATTGATTTCATTTCCGCTAAAACATGATCAATGAATAGCTTGATCTTTCGCGGCAGGAAATGTGCGCTCGCATAGACCGCGTGGATATCCATCGGCGCATAGGCATAATCCGGCAGGATGCGGACCAGCTTTCCGCTATCAATCAAGGATTGAACCAGCGGAAGTTGGGCTGCGCCAATGCCAAGACCAGCGCAAATCGCATCATTGAGAACAAATGCATTATTGGCGAGGAAAACCGATTTGACCTCCGCATCGACCGGACCGTCTGGCCCGATTAATGGAATTGCTTCTCCCTGTGGCGACCAGATGAATCGAACATATCCATGATTGATGAGTTCGGCTGGCGTGGCGGGGGCACCGTGAGTGGTGATGTAATTCGGGGAAGCGACTAAAACCCGCTCAAATGAGGCAAGCTTGCGGGCAATCAAATCGGAGGACTTCATCGTGCCAAACCGGATGGCAACATCAACATTGTCCATGATCAGATCGGAAATTCTGTCGTCCAGCACCAGCTCAGATCTTAAGTCCGGATGAAGCTGCTGAAAATTGATAATGATTGGCGCGAGATGCACCTGGCCAAAGCCGATGGGCGCATGAATGCGCAGGCTACCTTTTAGTGCGCTCGAATAAACACCCGCGCTTTCCTCCGCCTCATCCACCGCCTGTAGTATCAACCGAGCGTGCTGCCGATAGGTTTCGCCGCCTTCGCTCAAGACGAGCTGGCGGGTCGAGCGATGAAACAGTCGGATGCCCAAATGCCGCTCAAGCGCGGCTATTTGCTGACTGACTGCCGGTTGTGTGAGGCCAAGTTCACGTGCGGCGGCAGAAAGAGTGCCAAGCTCGGCAACACGCACAAAGGTCGCCATTGCTGATAGCCGGTCCATTTACTGCCTCAAACTATTTCTTATAAATCCTATCATTTTTTAGCACCTACACAAAGTTTTTTACATGGATAGTTTCCATTTAATGCAAATGGAGCTATTTTGAATGGTCGAAACATATAAAAAGGCAGTGGTTGTCGGTGCCAATGGCATTATCGGTGGCAATCTGATTGCGCATCTTGTTGAGCTTGGAGATTGGGACGTCATAGGCCTGTCGCGGCGTGGTGGAAAAACCAGCGGCAAGCTCAGTCATATCGCCGTTGATCTTCTCGATCCGGCAGATGCGAAAGCAAAACTTTCCGGCCTCACCGATATCACCCATATATTTTATGCAGCCTATCAGGATCGTCCAAGCTGGGCAGAGCTCGTCGCACCCAATCTGGCAATGCTGGTCAATGTGGTAAAGGCCATCGAGCCGATTGCTCCAAATCTGGAACATATCAGCCTTATGCAGGGCTATAAGGTTTACGGGGCGCATCTTGGTCCATTCAAAACGCCTGCACGTGAATCCGATGCCAACCACATGCCGCCGGAATTCAACATTGATCAGCAGAATTTTCTTGAGGCTGCGCAAAAGGGTAAAGCGTGGAGCTGGTCAGCCTTGCGACCCTCAGTCGTGGTTGGCTTTGCATTGGGCAACCCGATGAACCTCGCCTCGGTCATCGCAATCTACGCATTCATGTCAAAAGAGCTTGGAATACCGTTGCGTTTTCCGGGCAAGCCGGGCGCCTATGATAGCTTGCTGGAAATGACAGATGCAGGGCTTCTGGCACGCGCAACCGTTTTCATCGCCACCAATCCGCAGTGTAGCAATCAGGCCTTTAACATCAATAATGGCGATCTTTTCCGCTGGAGCGAGTTATGGCCCAAGATCGCGGACTATTTCGAACTGGAGGTCGCGCCACCTTTGCCTATGTCTCTCAATATGATCATGGCTGACAAGGAAGAACTATGGAAGCAGATGATTATAAAGCATGATCTTCTGCAAACGCCTTATTCCGATGTTTCCGCATGGGGTTTCGGCGATTTCGTCTTTGGCTGGGACTATGATTTCTTTGCGGACGGGACCAAGCTGCGGCGGGCGGGGTTTCATGAATATGTGGACACTGAAGAAATGTTCATACGCGTCTTTAACGATCTGAAAACGCGCAAAATCATTCCGTAAATCAGGCTGCATCTTCTGCTGCTTTTGCCAAAGCTGTACGCTTGCGCCGTACAGTATGATTCTGCGCCGCGACTGGCGCAGTCTCCTCATCCTTCTGCACATGGACTGTTGGAACGGGCAGTTCAATGTTGTTTTCCTTGAATGCCTTGCGCACGGCGATGAAGAATTTGCGCTTCATTGCGAAGGCTCCGCCAGGTTTTGTCGTCATCTTCATGCGCAGTACAATGCCATACTCGCCAAACTCTTGAATACCCTGCATCTTGATGGGCTCGATCACCCAAGGGGCGAACTCTGGATCGATGGCAAGCTCGGCTCCTACGCGTTTGATCAGCTTTCTCGCTGCTTCAATATCTGTGTCGAAGCCGACCGTGATATTGAACTTGTCCGTTGTCCAATCGCGGCTCTGGTTTTGCACAGCCCCCAGTTCTCCGAAGGGGATGGTAAAAACCGGCCCGCGATGATGACGCAGTTTGATAGAACGCAGGCTGAAGCTTTCCACTGTGCCCATATATTTGCCGCTGCTGATATATTCGCCGATACGAAAGGCATCGTCGAGCAAATAGAATACGCCCGAAATGACGTCTTTGACGACCGTCTGGGCACCAAACCCAATAGCAACACCGACGACACCTGCACCGGCAATCAAAGGACCGATCTGGATGCCAACAGAAGAAAGAACCATTAAGATTGCCATGATCAGTATCGAGGCAAAGAGAATGTTCTGAATTATCGGCAGCAAGGTACGCAACCGCGCCTGCTGCGGGTCAGTTTCGGCATGTGCATCCTGCGACACATGATTGTGGACGCCAAGCTTCCGCTCAATCAATGCCTTTATGATGCTCCAACCGAAATCTGCCGCAAGGGCAATAACCAGCGTATTGACGAGACCGCGCACAATCATGGCTGTTGTCGGGTTCTGCATGTTCTGCATGCTTTCCATGTTCACACCCCACATGCGCGCCGTGATGAATATGGCAAGCAAGATCATGGAAAAGAGTATCCACGCACCGGTCAATTGCAGCAACCACAGGCAAACGAGGTAAACAGTCATAAGCCACGTCGCGGCGGTGTGACTTACCAAGGGCTTTTTCCCTTCCTCGGCCAAGGACGAATGGATAAGGGTCATGGGCTGCCATCAACGCAAGAGTGACACGCCTGCATGGATCGGTTTCGGCCCACCCCGGCAGTATTAGAATTTATCTAACACAATCAGGTATGTGTTGTCTGCTCAGCTATAGGGTTCGCCCTGTCTGCGCGGTCTATCGTAATTGAGAAAGAATTCATCGAGCTGCGGCGGCGAAACATGCGTTCCGGCGAGCATGGCATGCGCCTGCCCGCGATGATGAATCTGATGCACGAAAAGATGCGACAGGACGAGATGTGTCTGTTCCTCAGAGATTTCGCCCGTTCCCCATCTTATGGAGATGACACGATCAAGGTCGGCATTGCTCAACCCATCGCAAAAATCGATCAGCGATTTATCGAACTCCTCCTGCGCACGCTTCAAATCGCTGGCAGCAGGAAATGGCAAATCTCTTTTCAGACCAATATTTGCCCGGCCGACACCGGTCATATCAGCCATATAGATATGATCGACAATCAGATTGTGATTAAGGGTCAATTGTATCGACGGGAAGAAACTGGTGCGTTCCTGAGCAAATTCAGCAGCTGAAAGCTGCTCGCAGGCGCTTAAAAGCCGGTGGTTTGACCAGGCGCTATTGCGCGCCATGGCCGAAAAGTGATCGCGGAGGGCAGTGTCAGACATTGCCCTCTCCTGTCAGATGATCAATTGCCGCCCGGATAATTCGGGCTCTCACGGGTGATCGTGACATCATGTGTATGGCTCTCGCGCAGACCTGCATTGGTGATGCGCACGAATGTAGCCTTTTCGCGGAATTCTTCCAGATTTTTTGCACCCACATAACCCATGGAAGCGCGCAGACCGCCAGCAAGCTGATGCAGAACGCCGGAAACCGGGCCCTTATAGGCAACCTGACCTTCAATGCCTTCCGGTACAAGCTTTAGCTCATCGCGCACTTCCGCCTGGAAATAACGATCCGCAGAGCCGCGCGCCATTGCGCCCACGGAACCCATGCCCCGATAGGCCTTGAATGAGCGTCCCTGATACAAATAGACTTCGCCGGGGCTTTCTTCCGTTCCTGCAAGTGCAGAACCTGCCATGGCGGCAGACGCACCTGCGGCAAGTGCCTTGGCAAAATCGCCCGAATATTTGATGCCGCCATCGGCAATGACCGGGATATTGGCCTTATGAGCCGCTTCAACCGCCGACATGATGGCCGAAAGCTGTGGAACGCCAACACCGGCAACAATGCGCGTGGTGCAGATTGAACCCGGTCCGATGCCGACCTTGACAGCATCGGCGCCTGCATCAATGAGAGCCTGTGTTCCTGCGGCTGTTGCGACATTACCGGCGATGATGCGCACGGCATTCGACATTTTCTTGGCGCGGGTAACCGCATCAAGTACGCGCTGGGAATGACCATGGGCCGTATCGATTACAAGAACATCCACACCAGCGGCGATCAGGCGCTCGGCGCGCTCAAATCCATCTTCGCCAACACTGGATGCGGCAGCAACGCGCAGGCGGCCCTGCGCATCTTTTGCTGCATTCGGATTTAGCTGGGACTTTTCCATATCCTTGACGGTGATCAGGCCAACGCAATGGCCTTTATTGTCCACCACCAGCAGCTTTTCGATGCGGTGTTGATGCAGCAAGCGCTTGGCTTCCTCATGCTGAACATTGTTCTCACGAACCGTGATCAGGTTTTCACGGGTCATAAGTTCATAGATTTTTTGCGCGGGATCGGAGGCGAAACGCACATCGCGGTTGGTCAGAATACCGACAAGACGGCCCGGCTTGCGGCTGCCCTCACCTGCATTTTCAACAACCGGAATGCCGGAAATGCCATGGGCACGCATCAGAGCCTGCGCATCGGCCAGCGTGGCATCAGGTCCAATGGTAACAGGATTAACCACCATGCCGGATTCGAACTTCTTAACCTGACGGACTTCTTCCGCTTGCAGTTCCGGCGTCAGGTTACGATGGATGACGCCCATGCCGCCGGCCTGCGCCATGGCAATTGCCAACCGTGACTCAGTCACCGTATCCATGGCGGCGGACAGGAGGGGCAGATTCAACTCGATATCAGCAGCGATCCGTGTGCGAATATCTGTCTGGCCGGGCATTACTTCTGAATGACCGGGTTGCAACAGGACATCGTCAAATGTCAAAGCCAGTGCGCCTGTTGCAGATTCAACGATTTTTGCCATTACCCATTCCTAACATGCGGCTAATACGACTAAAGGACGCGCCACGTGGGGTGGAGCGTCTATCAAGGTCTATTCAGGTGAATTGGCACGGGCTGGTAACATGCTTATGTCAGTTTGAAAAGCCAGAAACGCAACTTCTGGCCCTTCACACCCTATTCAGACACATAATATTGCAATTGCTGCACCCGCGCCTTGATCGCATCGACATTGAAGGATTCGATATTTGCATGATTGTGTAAGGTTGAGTGCGTTGAAACAAGGGGATGAGCAGATCACTTCTGTTTGATCGGTGCTTGAGCACAAGCAAGACGAGTGCTATCGCAGCGCCCATGAGTTGTTATCCGGCATCGGATGTACCCTTCTCAAAATATTGAGAACTGGATCAGATTTTGAATCGTGTTGTCCCCCTCGTCCTTGCTGTCGCCCTGTTCATGGAGCAGATGGACTCGACCGTAATTTCCACCTCGCTGCCAGCCATTGCAGCGGATATCGGCACCAGCCCAATTGCGCTGAAACTGGCGCTGACGGCCTATCTCGTTTCGCTGGCGGTTTTCATTCCAGTAAGCGGATGGATGGCAGACAGGTTCGGGGCAAAAAACGTATTTCGAGCGGCGATTGTTGTATTCGTACTGGGCTCCATCGCCTGCGCGGTGTCCAACTCGCTGTTGGCCTTCGTCGTATCGCGCTTCATCCAGGGCGTTGGCGGCGCAATGATGACACCGGTCGGGCGTCTGGTGCTTGTGCGCTCGACACCTCGCAGCGAACTTGTAGGTGCAATGGCATGGCTCACCATGCCTGCTCTGATCGGTCCGCTATTAGGTCCGCCCGTTGGCGGCTTTCTCACAACCTATTTCAGCTGGCACTGGATTTTCCTGATCAATGTGCCAATCGGAATAATCGGTATCTGGTTTGCAACGCGCTATCTGCCTGCAGTCGAAACGCTCGTGCAGCGACCGCTTGATGTTATTGGTTTCTTCTTAAGCGGCATAGCTGCATCCGGCGTGGTGTTCGGGCTTTCCGTTGTCAGCCTGCCTGCTCTCCCTAGCTGGGTGGGGTTAACAACACTCGCAATAGGACTCCTCTCCACCGTTCTTTATCTCATCCATGCGCGCAACAAGGCTGAGCCTTTGCTGACGCTTGATCTGTTCAAAAATCAGGTGTTCCGTGCCTCTATCGTCGGCGGCAGCCTGTTCAGAATAGGCGTTGGTGCAGTTCCTTTCCTCTTGCCACTCATGTTTCAGATCGGCTTTGGAATGACGCCTTTTCAATCGGGCATGATCACATTCGTCTCGGCCCTTGGGGCAATGAGCATGAAGCTTGTAACGAAATGGTTTTACGCCAGAACGGGCTTCCGCAACTCGCTCATGTATGGGTCTGTGGTCGCGGCGGGCTTTATTGCGATCAATGGGTTGTTCACGCCAGCAACGCCTTATTGGTTGATGATCATCCTATTGCTTGCTGGCGGATTTTTTCGTTCGCTGTTCTTCACCGGAACCAATGCACTGGCCTATGCGGATATTCCCAATGAGCAGACCAGTCAGGCTACGCCAATCAGTTCGGTTGCCCAGCAGATATCCATTGCTCTGGGCGTTGCTGTCGCTGGCGGCATTCTTGAAGTGTCAACAAAGTTGCATGGAGGGCCGCTGCAATTATCCGACTTTCATGTGGCATTCTTTATCGTGGCTGCCATTTCCGGGCTGGCATGCCTGTCATTTCGTGGCTTGAAGGTAGATGCCGGTGCGGAAGTTTCCGGCCACCGGCCATTGCTTAAAGGCGCATCACCGGCGGAATAAGATCAAACATCCCGGCCTTTAAAGTCTCTTGCCAACAAATAAAGCTCGACAGATTCAGCGCGAGACGCGGGTGGCTTGACGTGATGGACTGATTTGAAATGCTTTTTAAGCAAGGTCAGCACTTCATTTTCCGTCCCGCCCTGAAAGGTCTTGGTCAGGAAGTGGCCACCGGGGCGCAGCACCGAAACAGCAAAATCGGCAGCAACCTCACATAGATGCGTGGTACGAATATGATCGGTGCGGCGATGGCCGGTCGTTGGCGCCGCCATATCGGAAAGAACAATATCTGGTTCACCACCCAATGCCTCGATCAATTTATCTGGCGCAGCATCGTCGAGGAAGTCCATCTCCAACAATGTGACGCCGGTCAGAGGGTCGACGTGCAGATAATCAATACCGACCACCGTAGGCTGATGCGCGGGGGATTCGACGATGGCGGCTGCAATCTGGCTCCACCCCCCCGGAGCAGCTCCCAGATCGATAATGCGCTGACCCTTTTTCAGGATCTTGTATCGATCATCAATTTCAATGAGTTTATAGGCGGCGCGCGAACGATACCCATCCGCTTTTGACCGCTGGACGTAGGGGTCATTAATGTGGCGCTCAAGCCAGCGGCGCGAAGACTCCTTGATGGTCCCGGCCTTTTTCTTGATTTTTGTGTGCAGCCCGCGCGTACCTGTGCCGCCGCGTCCGCCTGTTGTTGTTTTAGCCATCTGGGCCCCTGTTTTCCGCATTGCAATCAAGCAACGCATAATCTCTGCTTTAAGCGCTTGGACGAAGCCAGCGATTGCGCCACGCGCCATCGCGTGACATGAGTTCAGTCAAAATACCTTCACGAAGGCCGCGATCCGCAACACGCAATTTCTGGCTGGGCCAGACATTGCGAATGGCATCAAGAATAGCACAACCGGCAAGAACCAGATCAGCACGATCCGCGCCGATACAAGGATTTGCGACACGCTCGTCGAAACTCCACGACAGGAGTTTGCTGGTCATTTCCGTCACATCGTTGTTCTGCATCCAGATACCATCAATCCGGCGACGATCATAACGCTCCAGCCCCAGATGAATCCCGGCAAGTGTCGTTACAGTACCGGACGTACCAAGCAAATGAAAATTCTGACTCTTGACCAGATCGCCGAGCTTGTGCCGTTCGGTAAATGCGTTGATGAGTTCGGCAACATGATCGACCATGACAGCAAAATTATCAGTGGTCACATCGCGCCCTCCGAAACGCTCAGCAAGTGTTACAACGCCAACAGGCAATGAGGTCCAGGCGATAATATGTTCAGCCAGCCTTGGCGAGCGACGTTCGGAAACGTCAATCAATGCAATTTCCGATGATCCGCCGCCAATGTCGAAAAGCACCACGGCATCGGTTTCCCGCTCTACCAGAGTGCCGCAGCCGGAAACGGCAAGCCGTGCCTCGGTTTGACGATTGATGATTTCGAGATCAAGTCCTGTTTCATCCTTGACCCGCGCCAGAAATTCTTCGCCGTTGGATGCCTGGCGGCAGGCCTCAGTGGCAATCAGGCGGGCACGGCGCACATCATGACTGTCAAGCTTGTCCCGGCAAATTTTCAATGCCTCAATGGCACGGTTCATTGCATTTTCGTTCAATCGACCTGTTGCACCAAGCCCCTCGCCCAAACGGACTATACGGGAGAATGCATCTACCACCCGAAACTGGCCAGGGCGAGTGGGAGAAGCAACAAGAAGCCGGCAATTATTCGTGCCCAAATCCAGAGCCGCATATAGGGCTGCCCCGGAGTGCCGGTTATCTTTACGCACCGCATCGTGAACAACAGGCTGTGGCGCTTCCACTGGCTGCACTTGCAGCGCAACCAGAGTGATTTGAGCATTCGGCGCCGGGTTTTTATTGCCTGAACGCCCGCGACGGCGAAAGCGGTTTGGCCTGCGCTTCTTTGCCGTTTTGGTCCCAGCATTGGCAGAAGGTTTGTCTTCGGGCGCAGATACTGCTGCCGAAGCCACATCTTCAGTCGAGACAGGAGCTTGTTTCGACTTGCCACGCCGCCTGCGACGCGCACGTTTCTTGGGATTCTGGTCGAAGCGCCGTTCTTCAGACCCGGACTGGCCCTGTGCATCTTGCACGGAATGACCATGTTGTCCGAGCCCGTTTTTGGCGGAATCGCTTGCACCATTCGGCACATTACTTCCGCCGGACGCCCCATGTGGCGCGGATGAGGCGCCCAATTCGGGGTCTTTCACTATTCTATCCTTCGAGCACCGCGCGAACCATCAGAGGACGCAAAGCAAGGCGCTTTTTAATTAACGTTGGGCATAATGTAACACGGATTGGCGAATATCCAAGAGACCATTTATCGCCGGGGATAATGCCCCTATTAATATGATCGAAAATGCCACATGAATTTGTCGCAGTAGCGCGTCAGCTAGATTTCCGCTGTTTTAACCAGCCAGTTTTTCAATCTCGGCAACAGTATTTCGAATCGCCTGCCACCCGGTGGATTGGAGTAGCGCGGAGCTGGCGACAAGATCGCCATTCAATGTGCTCCAACGAGGGCCTTGTCCGGTCACACGGGCCGCAAGATCCATGATCCAGACCGGCACAGCAAATAGCCATGGGCTTCTTTGGGCGCCGCGACGCAGGGCACCAATGATCTGGGGGACGGTCACCGCGCCACTATCTGCAACGATGAATATTGCACCGTCAGTTTTCGGCTCGTTGAGGCAATGGATCACAGCACTACAAAGGGATGCACGCTGAACAAGCGACCGCTTGCCTACAAGCGATTTGAATGGAAGCGGGATTGGCAGTGCCGCAAGTTTTATCAAAGCCCCCATATTGCCTTTGACGCTTGGGCCATAAACCAGAACCGGGCGGAGTATTGTAAAGTTTCGCCGTGGCATGACTTTGGCGATTTCCATTTCCGCATTCAGCTTCGCCCTACCATAATCATCACTGGGCTTTGGCTCATCCGTTTCAAGCGCGACGCCGGGAGCACTGCTACCGCATTGTGCCCTTATAGACGACATGAAAATGAACTTGCCCTTAATGGTTTTGTCCGCGGCCTTTGCCAACTTGACGGGAAGAGCACGGTTTACTGCGTCGTAGATTTCGGCACCATTCTCCAGCCTTGTATGGGCAATGGCTGCAAGATGAACCACATGGTTCACACCATCCAGAATGGTTTCGAAGGCAATATCCGGCTCATCATGCGCTGGAAGACGAACAGTTTCGAGCCCAGCAATATCACCGCTTGCTCCGTCCCTCACCGCACCGACAACGCGATATCCCGATGCCAATAATTGTGCGATAAGCTCTGCCCCAATAAAGCCAGAGACCCCGGTGACAAGAACAGTAGCCGAAGCCATTTTCATTTATCCTCATTTCAAGAAACTCATATCAACTACAAATAGCAATCAGCAATAGAGATCAGTAATTTTAACTCATGTTCTTATTTTCCGGCGGAACAAATCAATGCCGGCTACGTTACAACGTTCAATATATCACTTAGGGAGCGACCTTTTGATCCTGAAAATTTACATATGTTCTGATTGATAATTCCCGCACAAGTTGTATTAGGCCCATGTCACAACTTTGAGACGAATCCCATGCTCGATAATGACCCCCAGCCAGTGAGTTTGACTGGATTGTTAATTTTGGCTGCAATCACGATTATTTTTTTAGTTATTGTGTGGCTCATTGGTTCGGCTTTTGTTCGGCCTGAAAATGAACCCCGTGCGCACGGTTGGAACAAGTATGACCACGCTAGCGTTGTTACAGGCTAAACGCTCTGCATCGGTTTGTTCATCGCCGATTTACTCTTAGCAATTGAGCAGGAGGTTAATATGTACTCAAGAGCTACAAATCTCTGGTTCAATTTTACAATATTTGCTGTATTTATAACGCTTTTGCTTATGCTTAAGCCTTAAATTATACTTAACGGGCAATAGAGTTAGCTGAGCGTAGCGATTAAAATGTCCGACACGCGCATCGAATGGATACTAAGCCAGTGACAGGCCACGATTAAACCTTTAAGCTTTGAGATGTAATCGTAAATCGTCTTTTGGCCAGGCTTGGCTTTTCGCGGCGTCAGAGGTTTCGGCCGCCAATTCATTCCAAACGACCGATTCCGTGAAGTATCCTGTTACAACCGGTAGGAGGCACCATGGCCAAAGGTCAGCAACGCAGCAACAAAGAAACACGCAAGCCCAAAAAGGAAAAAGTTGCAGCCAAAGCAGACATTCCTTTCAGCTCGATGATGAAAAAGGCAGAGGCAACTACGCCGAAGGGCAAGCCAAAAGCTTAGAGCGCTTTGCGTTTTGATAGATTCAAAACGACGCTCTAAATCTTTTGTTTTTACGCAATTCCGATTGGTAAAACCGCTACACACTTTTCCTGGAATTGCTCTAAATCAATTTATGCCGGGTTGCAGGGGCAAGGCCCGCGCTCCCGGCGTTCTCAAATTAAAAATTAGAACAAAAAGAGAACAAATTCCTTTTCAAATATGTTCGATTGTGGCAGTCTTTTTGGAAAGGAGAATCCCATGAACGCCATATTGAAACAACCAGAAGATGAAATCGACGAAGCTCTCGCCTATCACCAAGGCGATGCGAGGGCGACTGTGGCCGCGCTTTTGGCCGAGCGTGATTTCCTCTTACGTGAAATCGAATATGCTACTCTGGCAATGTCATACGGCTTTTCCCGCGGCTGGAAGCCGGCCAATCAAAAGATTGCAAGATAGACTTGGGAGCCTTCGCGTGTCATGATTGTAGACTAACAATGTGAGATACGATGAAACATAGCCCAAAACAATTGCCGGAAGTCGGTGTGCGTCCGAAGCGGGTGCTCAGCCCCTCGGAACAAAAAAGTCTGGCCACAACAGCCGCTGCCTCCGCCATTATTAATGACGAAACCAATAAATGGGAAAGCAAGACAGCCCGGCTGAAGGCGCTTCGCCTTGCCAAAGAGGCTGCCGACGAAGCTGAGCTTGCGGCGCAACCGCCAAAAGCAGTGACGAAATCCAAAGCCAAGGCAAAATCAACCCGGGCAGCGAAAGCCAAGTAATCATCGCAGATCAGATGAAATGCGGATGCCAGCGAGCCGCATCCATGATTTTCTGAATCCGGAAATCTGGAAATAATTTTTCAGTTAAAATCATCACGACCTGATTGATATATTAAACTTGGCAAAGTCTTTTTATTTATTTCTGACAGGCTGCATTGACGAAACAGGTGCTTCGGCCTATATGTGCAATATCGGTATTTGGTAGTTAGTTAACAGTTTTATTGCGTCTTGGGCGCTCTGAAAGATCCTTCTTCAAAAATCGAGCTAAAAACTGCATGGCGCGTCGTGCCCTGTATTAAGATATTTCCATTGAAAGGGTTCATCATGAGCACTGGAACAGTAAAGTGGTTTAATTCCACAAAGGGCTTCGGCTTCATTCAACCTGATGACGGTTCGGCAGACGTGTTCGTTCACATCTCCGCAGTTGAGCGCGCTGGTATGCGCAGCCTCAATGACGGTCAGAAGATCAGCTTCGAATTGGTCCGTGACAACAAGTCCGGCAAGATGACTGCTGATCAGCTTCAGGCTGGTTGATTATAATTCGTCTTCGCGGTCTTTGACCACGGATGTACTGGCACTGATAGCAATGACGAATTTGAGAAGGTCGGGTTTTCCCGGCCTTTTATTTTGCCCAAATTTCTGGCGCGCCATTGATGCAGATGCAGAGATTTGGACGCCAGAGCAAAACGGCGACCAATCTTTATTTATTTACGCTGCATTATCCCGACACTTCGGATTCCGCTTTTGCTTCGACAAGGTGCCCTCTAAAGTTTCGTACTTTTGGAAAACGTCGCTATTTCCCACGACATTTCAGCGCAATGATCAAGAAAGCACTGGAAAGAGTGCGTTCGAACACACAAAGTGTGATTCGGTTCTGACAGTCCGATCTTGCGGCTTGCAGGTGTTTCGAAGGAGTTCCCGTTCATGAAAGTTCTTGTCCTTGGCAGCGGCGTCGTTGGCGTCACATCTGCGTGGTATCTTGCGCAGGCAGGACATGAGGTCGTCGTGGTGGATCGCCAGCCGGGGCCCGCACGGGAAACCAGCTTTGCCAATGCCGGAGAAATTTCTCCCGGATATTCCTCGCCATGGGCAGGTCCTGGCGTTCCGCTAAAAGCCATCAAATGGATGCTCATGCATTTTGGGCCGCTCGTTGTGCGCCCGAAGTTCGATCCATACATGGCGCTGTGGCTGGTCAAGATGCTGCGCAATTGCACGTCAGCGCGTTATGCTCGCAACAAGGCCCGCATGGTACCCATTGCAGAATATAGCCGCGATAGTCTGAAGGCGCTGCGAGAGGAAACCGGCATTACTTATGATGAGCGCACGCAAGGAACGCTGCAGCTTTTCCGAACTCAAAGCCAGTATGATGGAACTGGCGGCGATATTGATATTCTGAAACAGTTCGGCGTGCCCTATAATCTGCTTGACCCGGAAGGCTGCATCGCAGCGGAGCCTGCACTTGCCAATGTACGGGGAAAATTTGTCGGTGGCCTGCAATTGCCCGGCGACGAAACAGGCGATTGCCAGATGTTTACCGAAAAGCTGGCAGCACTTTGTGTGCAGGCTGGCGTTACATTCCGGTTCAACACGACGATTACCTCCATCAATACAGGCCCAAGCCGGATCGTGAGTGTCTCGACTGAGACGCAAGAACTGACTGCGGATGCCTATGTCATGGCATTTGGCAGCTATTCGCCTTTTCTTTTGCGGCGCGTCGGCGTGCATATTCCTGTCTATCCGGTAAAAGGCTATTCAATTACCGTTCCTATAACTGACCCGGATGGCGCACCGGTATCGACAGTCATGGACGAAAGCTACAAGGTCGCAATTACCCGCCTTGGCGACCGCATTCGTGTCGGTGGTACTGCCGAGATTTCCGGTTATGACCTGACATTGCGTGAAGCGCGCCGGGGCACATTGGCCCATTCTGTCGGCGATCTGTTTCCAAAAGGTGGCGATATTTCCAAGGCAAGCTTTTGGACAGGCCTGCGACCAATGACGCCTGATGGGCCGCCCATCATCGGCGGTGGCACAAAATATTCCAATCTTTACCTCAATACCGGCCATGGAACGCTGGGATGGACGATGGCATGCGGGTCTGGCCGTGTCCTTGCAGACTTGGTATCCGGCAAATCGCCTGATGTCGACGCATCGCCGCTTAATATCAGCCGCTATGCTTGAACGCATGAAATGCTTTTTCAGTCTATGAATACGCGAACGGAAGCGGCGCGCCCCATCGAATCGACAACAGTCAAAGTGGAATATCCCCCGCCATCCGGGGTCCATTGATTGACCCGGCGGCGCGAGGCATCGGGCAAGGGCTTGCCATTAGCGAGCCAACGGAACGGCGCTCTGCCGCCTTGCAGCTTGAGGACAAGCGGATTGATCTGCCCTCCTGCCTTGGCACCAAGATCAACCCGCGCACCTTCGGGCGGATAGATAATCTGCGGCGCGGGTTCACGGGTCGTGGAGGCCAACAGACCGCTTGGCGTCATGGAAAACCGGCGCTGGCTGACAGGTAATTCTGCCTGTGCTATGCGCACCGCCCCAGCCGGTGCGCGCGGCAATGGCGTTATAGCAATTCCGGATTTGGCAAAGCCCTCGAACAAAATTGGCGCAGCAGAGCCGAAACCTGTTATGCCCGGAACAGAACCATTGTCCGGTCGTCCTACCCAGACGCCGAGCACATAAGTGCCATCAAAGCCCACAGACCATGCATCACGATAGCCGTAACTAGTCCCCGTCTTATAGGCGATGCCGCGCTGTCCCGCCCCAAGAGGCGGCATGACGCCGGACAGAATATCGGCAATATGCCAGGCAGCAACCGGCTCAAGTAGTGGCTCACCTTCGATGATTGCTGGTTTCTCGCGGATACCGTCACCTAACTGTACGGGCCTGCCCTGATTGGCGAGCGCCGCATAGAGTTGAACCAGATCTTTCAGCGTGGTGCCGACCCCGCCAAGGCCAATGGCCAGCCCCGGCGCTTCATTGGCGGGTAGAACCGGACGCACATTTGCACGGCGAAAACGCACCATCAACCGTGTCGGGCCAACCACATCAAGCAGCCGAACAGCCGGAACATTCAGCGATAGTTGCAATGCTTGCCTGACGCTGACATCGCCTTGATAACTCATGTCGAAATTGCGCGGTCGATAGCCGAAAAAGTCCGTGGGACGATCCTCGATCATCGTCTCCTGGCTAACCAGACCATCCTCAAAGGCAAGACCATAAATGAAAGGTTTCAGCGTTGAACCCGGCGAACGGTTGATACGGGTCATGTCTATCCAGCCCGAACGGCTGGCATCGAAATAATCGGCAGAGCCAACTTCGCCGACAATTGCGCCTGTCCTTGTATCTGCCATGACCATGGCGATGGACAGTTTGGGACCAAGCTTTCCGGCTGCATCGCGTGCAACTGTTTCAAGTCCTTGCTGAATCTTGCGGCGCAAGGTGGTCTGATAGCGTTTTACATTCGGCTCTTTACGCAAGGCAGCTTCGGCAAGATGGGCTGCTAAGGCTGGCAATTGTAAACGCCGGGAGGATACGGGAATAAGGCTCGCCCGTTCAGCCTCGCCCTGCCCCACAATCTTCTCAACCGCCATACGTCGAAGCACACGCTCCCGTGCATTTGTCGCTGCGGCAAGATTGCGATCTGGCCTGCGTTTTTCCGGCAGTTGCGGCAGGGCAACGAGCAGAGCCGCCTCCGAAACCGTCAAGCGGCGTGGTTCCTTGCCAAAATAGCTGAGGCTTGCCGCACGGACACCCTCAAGATTGCCGCCATAGGGAGCGCGGGTAAGATAAAGGTCGAGAATCTCGGTTTTGCTCAGACGCCGCTCTATCTGCAATGCGCGCAAAACCTGCTGGAATTTTGCCGTAAGGGACCTGCCTTCACGCGGCTCGATGAGTCTGGCAACCTGCATCGACAAGGTAGACGCACCAGAGACGATGCGTCCATGAGTGACCAGCTGGAATGCGGCGCGGCCCAAGGCCAGTGGATCGACACCCCGATGATCCATAAAGCGTTGATCCTCATAGGCGATCAGCATACGCACAAATTGCGGATCAACATCCTTTATTGTTGTTCCCAGTCGCCATCGGCCTTCGCTCGTCGCAAAGGCACGGAGCAGTTGACCATCCGCGTCGAGCACTTCTGCCGAGACTTCGCGCGCCTTTTCCAGTGGCGGCGGAAATGCATGATCCGCCGCATCCAGTCCAAATGCCAGTATAGTCGCCAATACAAGATTGGCCGAAACCCCAATGCAAAATGTCCGCCAACTGAACATTACTGTGCTTTGACAACCTCCATTCGGCCAGACGCAGTGCGGGCCGAAAATTGCGGACGATACATATCCTCGACGCTGGCGGCGGGATGACTATAATTTCCCGGGGTGACGGCACGCACGACATAGGCGAGCGTAATTTCGCTATTATCACTGGCGACCCGATCAAACGCAGCAACGAAACGATCGCTACGGAACTCCGTATGAGCCGCCTCGACTTCACCTATCCAATCAAAATTTGTCAGGCTGGCACTGTTGACCAAGCCGGGATTGTCGATCTCAAAACCAGCGGGCAACAGATCCGTGACCAGAACACGCGAGGGCCATCTGTTGGTCTCTGTGATCTTCAAAACAACGACATAGCGCTCATTCTGCTTGGCTTGTGTGACATTGGCCTCGCTACCATCAAGCGTGTAATAGGTACGTTCAATATTAAACCCGTCACCGCCAGCAGGCAGGGGCTGCGACGGTGCAGCAACCGTGGTGACAACTGCGGAAAGCGGGGCGGAGCTGGTATTCGTAACTGTCACAGGCGATGCTATAAGTTCTTCACCTGTAAGCTGTGACGCATAGCTACCCGTATGGGCTACACCGTTAATATCGAGCTTCAGATCGCTGTCTCCGTCCTGAATTGCGCGCGCAGCAAGGAGCATCCATGTCTGTTCCTGGGTGCTGGTGTATCGAGCGCTTTCCCATTGTTCGGCAACGATTTTCGACAATTGCGGGATGATAGCCGGAACGGGGCGACTCTCGGCTGCCAGCGCAAGAACGGCAGCGCCATCGCGCAAGGAAGAACCATAATCGGAGCGAACAAGGCTTACATTGTTCAATAGCGAGGTCTGGCCAACAATATCGGTGAAAATACTTTGCGAACGCTGACCATCGCCATAAAGCGAAAGTGCCGCTGCAATATGGGCTTTTGCAAGAGGTGTCGGGAATTCCGACAGCTTCGTATCGGCATAATAGCGCAGGTCGCTGATTGCAGCCTTGCGGTTGCGGGCCAGTACGTAGAGCGCATAAGCAATCTCGTTGCCCTGATCCTTGACATTCACATCGTAGCTCAGCGAGTTCTGGAGATTATCCAGCGCTTGCACCAGGGCCTGTTCCGGCACGTCATATTTCTGTTCGCGGGCTCGAGTCAGGAAATCGCTAACATAGGCATCAAGCCAAAGATCGCCAGAGCCGGGCCCCCACAAGCCGAAACTGCCGGATGAGGATTGATAGGCAAGAACGCGGTAGATGGCTTCCTGCACACGCTTTTGCACTTCTCCGTCATCAGCCATGCCAGATTTTTTCGCAAGCTCACTCATATAGAGCAGAGGCAGGGCGCGGCTGGTTGTCTGCTCCGCGCAACCATAGGGATAACGATCAAGCGTCATCAGCAGAGCAGGAATGTCGAATGCTGTTGATCGTGTAACATTGAGGCTTACCGAAGCGCCCTGCAGGATACTCCCGGCAAGCAATTCACTGTCCACTTTGACACTGGCATTGGGTGCAAGCTTGATTGGCTTGCGCACAGTCATCGGCAATGTCGCTGGACGAACCGGAAGATTCAGCGTTTGTTCAAGCGACATACCGGCAGTATTTGACAGTTTTACCGAGACAACGCCATCGCCGGGATGAACCCCAACAAGCGGTACTGTCAGATCATATTTGCCGCCAGCGGTCAGATTAATGGCCTGCGATGCGCCAGTTTGTTCAACCTGAACGGCTGGATTACTGGTAATTTGCACCTGATATTCGCCTGCTGGCGCGTCCGTATTGGCAATATCCAGCCGTAAGGATGCCTTGTCACCGGGAGTAAGGAACTTTGGCAGGCTTGCGGTCACAACTACGGGGTCACGGATGATCACATCCGAGGTTGCATGCCCAACGCCCGACTTTGACCAGGCAACAGCCATGACTCGCGCTGTGCCATTAAACTGCGGAATGTCAAAACTGACATTTGCCTTACCTTCCGCATCGAGCTTTACGGGGCCGGAGAAGAACGCAACAAGCTTTTCGGTGGGCGGATTACCTTGTATCGGCATTTGAGCGCCATCGCCGCCTGTGCGCAATTTGCCGGTCGCACCTTGCGAGCCATCAATCAGACGACCATAGAGATCGCGGATTTCCAATCCGAGCTGGCGCTGTCCAAAGTACCAGCTATCCGGATTGGGCGCTTCGTATCGCGTCAGATTAAGGATACCAACATCGACCGCAGCAACTGTAATGAAGGCGTTCTCATTTGCACCAGCACCAGTAACCTGCACAGCAATATTTAGCGGCTGGCGCGGTTCGGTTTTTTCCGGTGCATCAAGCTTGAGCGCAAGCTTGCGATCACCGGGATTCACATTCAGCCATTTTATGCCGATGGCGCGCATGGGCATATGCGTTTCCTGTGCATCGCCGGGACGGAACAGCGTTGCCGTGACATAGGCTCCGGCTCCCCAATCGGCAGTGACGGGGATATCAACCTCTCCCCCTTCTGCCCCAATGCTGGCTTTGGCTGTGGTCAGCAGACTTTCAGCGCCAACTGTAACCAACAATTCGCCCGCAAAACGTGACGACACTTTAAGCTTGGCCGTGTCGCCGGGCGCGTACTCTTCTTTATCCAAAGCAATTTCGAGGCCATCGGGCGTTTCTGTCGATGTGGCTTCGACGTAGTAACCCGCATCAAACTCTACGCTGGATGTGGGACCATCAGCAGCGGCGGTTTCGACTTCCAGACGGAAACGTCCCCAAGTAACAGGAACCGAAATTGCACCGCCATCTGTCGTGGCATCAACAGTGCCATTGGCAACCTGCTTGGTCGATAAAATAGGCTCGTATCTCCAAGAGTTGCCATCACGATACCATTGATAATTTCTCTCAACGCTCAGCAGCTTCCATGAAAGCCCCTGCATGGCTTGCTTCTGCCCATTCGCATCAAGGGTGATAACATTGAACTTGCCGACAGAGTTCTCGCCAAGATCACCGGAAAACTCCGGCTTGATGCCGATCATCGAGCCTTCGGACTTGACCGGCAGGGTCAAGGACCGCTCGACAGCACGACCGCCAGCCTCCTTCAACCGCATGGTAATATTTGCATTTAAAAGCTGCGTCGTCGAAGGCGCATCGGCAATGGTGACAGCAAACGTCGCCTTGCCATTCTCATCCAATGCATTTTCGGCTTCAATCGGGATAGATGTGGCTTCACTTACCTGTTCGTCGGCAAGACCGAAGAAATAGCCCTTATAATCTTCACGCTCACGCGTCGGCTTGAGAACAACCTCGCCTTCCGCAAACAGACCCGCTGCTGGAGCGCCGTAGAGATAGCGTCCGTCAATGGTGACAGATGCAGGCTGACCAATTTCCAGTGATTTTGCGTCGCTCGTCAGGTCGAACTCAATCCGATCCGGGACGAAGTCCTCAACCATGAATTGCTTTTCGGCGATTGATGATCCTTTGGGATCGGTAAAAATCTGCATGGTCCATGTGCCACGCAAGGCATTGGACTGCAATTCAAGGTCCAGCGTATGGCCACCAAGGTTCTCACCATTGCTAACCATGCGGCGATCTTCAACGCCATCGGGACGCTTGAATACGAAAGTGAGCGGCAGTTTCTCAATAGCATTCGCCGCATTGTCGCGCGCAAGAGCCGAGACGTGTACCGTCTCGCCTGCCCTGTAAATACCGCGCTCGGTCCAAGCCAGAATGTCGATGGCGCCGGGAGCCGCACGTCCTGTAACACCGCGATCCGAAAGATCGAACCCGGCACGTGTCATATCCAGAAACACATAATCCGCATCGCCATTCTTGGCCGTGATTACCGCAGGAACCATAGCTGCTGTTCCGCGCATCAGGCCCGCACTGAACGTTGCACGACCATCTGTATCGGTTATTGCCGTTCCGAGAATTTCGTTATTCCTGGCAAGAAGTTGTAGTTCGACGCCAATGAGCGGCTGGGCACTGGCCAGAGAACGAACGAAAACATTGAGGCCGTCTGTCCCAGTATATGTGGATAGCCCGATATCTGAAACAACAAACCACTGTGTGGCCTGCGTTGCCCAATCATCCTGTTTTGCCTCGGCCGATACAGCAGTCAGCACATAAACCCCGGGCTTGCGTTGCGGCAAGGCTTCATCCACGGGGAAGCTGGTCACTACATCCTTGTTCAGGTCAGGCTGAATCTCAATCGTGCCTTCCCATACGGCCTCACCTGCCTCGTCCTGAAGCCTTTGTGCGCTATAGCCTTCAAGCTGCGTCAGGAATTGCGAACTCGTCAGCAAAGGCGCAATACCGCGATCGCCAATGCGGTAGAGTTTCAGTTTGGCACTGCTGGTATTGACAGAGACAATAGGAATGCCGCGCCTCGCTGTGCTTGGCAAAACAAAGCTATCGCCAGTAAAGCGAACCATTGCCGAGCGATCCTTGACGTAAATATCAAGGTCGACCTGCCCTTCCAGCGCCTCGCCCACGGATGATGGTAGTCCGGCGCGCAAAGCAAGCTTGTAGCGCTCTCCATGGGTTAACCCTTCGACGCAAATCTCACTGCCCTTGGCTTCAAGGCTTTTAGCTGGCGCGCCATTGAGCGTGACAAACGGCGTGTAGTCCATGCCCATTTTTACCAATGGTTCCGAGAACTGGACGCAAGCCCGCGCCGTCGCACTATCAGCGTCAATCGTGTGATTGACTACGCGAAAGCCCTGACGCGCCTGCAGATCATTGAGTGCTGTCCGCACGGTCTTTGCTTCGACCAATTCAAGACTAGCCTTATAGGCATTGATTGCCGCCCGATAATTTTCTGCGATCTCCAGGGACGTTCCCAAGACGGAAAGGGCTTCTGCGCGGCTTTGTGTGGTGCGCGACAATTGATAGGCGTTAAAAGCTGCCAATGCAGACTGACCACCCCTGTAGCGATCGCGTCCAGCATTTCCAGCTTTTGCAAGCTCCAGCCATATGTCTTCATTGCCGGGCGCAAGCGCCAATGCCGCCATATAATTCTCGAGGGAGGTTGGAACGGCGCTGCTTCTTGCTAGCTCGATAAGCTTGTCGAAACCCATTGCTTTTTGGGCGTCGGTTGCCGACAGATTAGCTTTGATCTCACGTGCATCAGTGATGAACTGCTCTGAAACAAACTGCACTTTAGGAGCGGCGCCAATATCCGGCTCGACTGAGGTTTCCACGACCTTTCCGGCAAAGACCCCCGGAAAGCTTTTCAGCTCCTTGAAGTCTGATTTCAGGAAACACCACTTTACCTTGGGATTGTAGGTGAAGGCTTTACACGCCTGATCGGCAAGGCAGACAGTTTCGCATTGATCCAGCGTAACATCTTCTTCTGTGCGCAGATCAAACCCGAAATAGTCGCTGTCCTTCGTAGTGACGATATCACGATTAATTTCGGCAGCCCCGGCCGGTAGAATGGAGGCAAAAAATGTGAGGAGTAGAGCTAAAAGCCCAAACCTTGCGCGCATAGACATAGTGTCCTCCCAACGCCGCTGCTGATCTTGATGTTGGGCACTCTTTAAACTTCGTCATGACTTGTCAACACAACATGCAAATCATAAATGCAATCTGGAGCTGTATTCCATTAAAAAGACCCCATGATGGGGCCTTTTTACTTCGAGCCGGAGCAATTGCTCACTGGAAAAGAATGATGGCCTGTTTGATGGTAACCCAGACACCCCAAAGGATCGGGATACCCACAGCTGCCCAGGCAATTGCCGCTCTTGCGTCGAGACCGCCATGACCTATGCCGAACGACCCGCTCGCGCCCGCTTCTGCGACCTTTGTCTTGGCCTGTAGTGCTGCAACTTCCGCATCTGACATGAACCATTTGTCTGCCAATGGCCGCACGAACAGATTGGCTACCAAGCCGAGAGCGAGCATGCCAGCCAGAATATACATCGTCCGATCATAGACCTGATCACGCGGCACACCCGCACTGATCTGGAATTCTCGAATATAATTGACCACGACAGGGCCCACGATACCGGCAGTCGCCCAAGCGGTCAGCAAGCGACCATGAATAGCTCCCACAAACTGCGTTCCAAATATATCGGCGAGATAGGCCGGGATAGTGGCAAAGCCGCCGCCATACATCGACAGGATCACGCAGAAAATGGCAACGAACAGCGCCTGACTGCCCATATGTGCTGCGGTCGGTGCCAAAGCATACAGCGCTATGCCCAGGGCAAAGAAGGTGAAGTAAGTTGCCTTGCGCCCAAGCCGGTCGGAAAGCGAGGCCCAGAAGAAACGACCACCAATGTTAAACAGCGAAAGCAGTCCGGTAAATCCGGCTGCAATAGCTGCAATTGCAGTTTTCTGCGATGCATCAAGCTGCGTGAAGCTGACATCGGGCAGACCAATCAGCTTGCCTGCAAATATCTCCTGAAGCATTGGCGAAGCCATGCCGATCACGCCGATGCCAGCCGATACGTTGAGGCATAGTACGGCCCAAATGAGCCAGAATTGCTTGGTCTTGTGCGCATCCCGCAAATGGACGTGACGCGTGGTAATCATGGCCTTGCCGTTGACGGGCGGGGTCCAGCCCTCCGGACGCCAGTTTGCCGGTGGAATACGATAGCCAAATGCACCGCACATCATGAAGATAAAATAGCCAGCAGCCATGACAAGCAGCGTCTGCCAGACACCTACGGATTCCGGGGTTTTGAAGTGATTCATCAGGAGATTGGCCAAAGGCGCGCCGATCATAGCGCCGCCACCAAAGCCCATGATCGCCATTCCGGTTGCCATGCCGCGTCTATCCGGAAACCATTTGATCAAGGTCGACACCGGAGAAATATAGCCAAGGCCAAGGCCGATGCCGCCGATGACACCTGCACCAAGCCACATCAGCCATAATTGATGCATCATGATACCAATAGCTGCGATGACCATGCCACCACACCAGCAAAGCGCGGAAACAAGGCCTGCCTTGCGGGGGCCTACCCGCTCCAACCAGCCGCCCCAAATTGCTGCGGAACAGCCCAAAAGCACAAAGAACAGAGTATAGATCCAGCCAAGATCACTGACCCGCCAGTCACAACTGGTTGTAAAGAGCGCCGTCAAAAGATTAAGGTCTGCACAGGCTACTGATTGCTCGATCCCGATGGACCGTGACAGGGGCAGCCAGAACACACTGAACCCATAAGCCATGCCGATACAGAGGTGGATTGCCAAGGCAGCTGGCGGGACAAGCCACCGGTTGAAACCCGCTTTAGCGACAATGCGCTCGCGGTCGAGAATTCCAGGGCTTACCGAGCCTCCTGCGGTTTGGTCAATTGCTGACATACAATGCCCCTCCCAAGGTTTGCGTTCAAAACAAGAGTGATCGTTGGATCAGACCGAAACGGTGCCCGGCTTGCGTATCTGCTTTGCAGCTTCAAGGACCAAGGGATCCAAGCCGTTATTCTGCTGGTCCAATATATCGAAAAGCTGCTGGCGCATGCGCGGTTCCCAGAAGTGGTTGATATGCTCGGCAACACCCGCCGCTGCCTCATCCATCGGTTGAGAGTGGAAGAAGGTTGCGATTTGATTGGCCATATAGACCAGTTTTTCCGCCGTGGTTTTATGGCTTTCACTATCCATATTGCACCAATCTAACAGTTGGACTTTGTATAAGGGTCGAGGCAGCAGGGTCAGGATTGCCTTGCGGTCCTTGTGACCTGTCTTCCGCCGCCGATTTGATTTGAGATGCGACAACCGGAATGCGATCCGGGCGCGTAAACACATCGAACTCGTCGCCGCGAACCAGCGCCACAAGCGTTAATCCGGCGGCATGGGCCGTGCGAATTGCAAGCGCAGTTGGTGCCGAAACAGCAATAAGGATAGAAGCCCCGATGATCGCGGCCTTTTGCACCATTTCGATGGAGACGCGGCTGGTAATAATGATTGCGCCACTGCTGGCTTTGATTTGTGAGCGGCACAAGTTACCAGCAAGCTTATCAAGCGCATTATGTCTTCCGACATCTTCACGCGCCGCTACAATGCCTTTTCCCGGTTGATAGAAACCGGCGGCATGGACAGCTCCCGTTTCCTTGTGAAGAGGCTGCATTTCGGCAAGCAAGCCTACAGCCTTGGCAATATCATCAGGCGTCAGCTCCAGTTTTACTCTCTCCACGGAGGAAACTGGCTTCAATGCCTGCTCAATTGATTCAATTCCGCAAAGACCGCATCCGACCGGACCTGCCATGCGACGGCGGCGGTCGCTCAAATCCTGCCCTGCCTCGCCTGCAAGCCTGATCTGGATATCAATGCCTTCAGCATGGTCTTCAATGTTGATTTCATCGATCTCTGTGAGATGTGAGATAATGCCTTCGGAAAGGCTGAAGCCAACGGCAAAATCTTCCATGTTAGAAGGGGTTGCCATCATGACCGCATGGGTCGTGCCATTATAGCTGAAGGCGACCGGTGTCTCTTCCGGCACGGCACGGTCGCAGCTGGCATAGTTGGCGACTGCGCCATTCAAGCGGCGAGTGATCCGCGGTACGAGTTGGCGTGCGGGGCGCTGTTCCACGCTTATTCTGCCGCGTCGAGTATTTTGATCCGGCGACTTTGGCGGGCCTGTTCATCATATTGAACCTGCCAATCGCTTGGTCCGTTGGACGCACCGACCTGAACTGCCGTAACCTTATACTCCGGACAGTTCGTCGCCCAGTCGGAGAAGTCGGTCGTGATCACATTTGCCTGCGTCGTTGGATGATGGAAGGTCGTGTAGACCACGCCAGGCGAGACACGATCCGTAATAAGTGCGCGCAAAGTGGTTTCGCCGGACCGGCTGCTGATCTTCACCCAATCGCCATCACGGATGCCGCGATTTTCCGCATCATGCGCATGAATTTCCAAACGGTCCTCTTCATGCCACATGACATTGTCTGTGCGGCGGGTCTGGGCACCAACATTATATTGAGACAGAATGCGGCCTGTTGTCAGCAAAAGCGGGAAACGCGGTCCCGTCCGCTCATCGGTCGCAACATATTCTGTACGGATAAACTTGCCCTTGCCCCGTGCAAAACCATTAATGTGCATAATAGGCGTTCCGAGCGGAGCCTTTTCATTGCAGGGCCACTGAACCGAACCTTCTTTTTCAAGCAGGTCGTAACTGACGCCAGCAAAACTGGGAGTGGTCAGCGCAATTTCATCCATGATCTGTGACGGGTGGGTGTAATTCCAGTTGAGGCCCATGGCTTTGGCAAGGTTTTGCGTAACTTCCCAATCCGCGTAACCATTGAGTGGACTCATCACTTTACGCACGCGATTGATGCGGCGCTCGGCATTGGTGAACGTGCCATCCTTTTCGAGGAACGTGGAACCCGGCAGGAACACATGGGCGTAGTTTGCGGTCTCGTTGAGAAATAAATCATGGACAACAACGCATTCCATTGCTTGCAGACCGGCGGCGACGTGCTTCGTATCAGGGTCGGATTGCAGAATGTCCTCGCCCTGAATGTAAATACCCTTGAACGTGCCATCGACGGCAGCATCCAGCATGTTTGGAATACGCAATCCCGGCTCATCCTGGATTTTCACACCCCAAAGCCTGTCGAAAATATCCCGTGTCGATTCATCGGAAACATGGCGGTAGCCGGGAAGCTCATGCGGGAATGACCCCATATCACAGGAACCCTGCACATTATTCTGACCACGCAGAGGATTAACGCCAACACCCTTGCGGCCAATATTGCCGGTTGCCATCGCCAGATTGGCAATCGCCATAACCGTGGTCGAACCCTGGCTGTGCTCTGTTACGCCAAGACCGTAATAGATGGCGCCGTTACCGCCAGTGGCAAACAGGCGCGCAGCTTCACGCAGGGTTTGCGGATTTACACCTGTCAATCCTTCAATGGCTTCAGGACTATGCTCCGGGCTGGAGACGAAAGCGGCCCAATCCTGAAACTCGTCCCAGTCGCAACGTTCACGGATAAACTTCTCATCAAACAGCCCCTCAGTGACGATCACATGAGCGAGCGAGGTGACAACCGCGACATTTGTGCCCGGACGTAATTGCAGATGCTGTGCCGCAGAGATGTGGGGTGAGCGAACCAGATCAATCCGGCGCGGATCAACGACGATCAGCTTGGCACCTTTGCGCAAACGTTTCTTCAGGCGCGAGGCAAATACCGGATGACCATCTGTCGGATTCGCGCCGATAACCATGACGACATCACTATGTTCGACGCTGTCAAAATCCTGCGTACCTGCCGATGTGCCAAATGTTGTCTTGAGGCCATAGCCCGTTGGTGAGTGGCAGACCCGTGCACAAGTATCGACATTGTTGTTACCAAATCCGGCACGGACTAGCTTTTGTACCAGAAATGTCTCTTCATTGGTGCAGCGAGACGAGGTGATGCCGCCAATGGAATTGCGTCCATATTGGTATTGGATGCGGCGAAATTCGTTTGCGACATATTTATAAGCTTCGTCCCAGCTGACTTCACGCCAAGGATCCGTAATTTTCTCGCGGATCATCGGATTGAGAATACGGTCCTTGTGGGTTGAGTAGCCATAGGCAAAGCGGCCCTTGACGCAGGAATGGCCGCGATTGGCCTTACCATCTTTGTAAGGAACCATGCGAACAAGTTCTTCACCACGCATTTCCGCTTTGAATGAGCAGCCCACGCCGCAATAGGCGCAAGTTGTGATCTTGGAGTGTTCGGGCTGGCCAATCTGGATTACGGATTTTTCCGTCAACGTTGCCGTGGGACAAGCCTGCACGCATGCGCCACAGGAAACGCACTCGCTGTCGAGGAAGTTTTCGTGCATCCCGGACGATACGCGACTGGAGAACCCGCGGCCCTCAATGGTCAGCGCAAATGTGCCCTGCACTTCCTCGCAAGCCCGCACGCAACGCGAGCAGACGATACATTTTGCTGGATCATAGGTGAAATAGGGGTTGCTTTCATCCTTAGGCATCCAGCGATCATTGGCGTGACCGTCACTCTTGGCAAAGACGTGATTATCGCCTTCATAACCATAGCGTACATCGCGCAAGCCAACCGCGCCTGCCATATCCTGCAATTCGCAATCGCCATTGGCTGCGCAGGTCAGGCAATCAAGAGGATGATCGGAAATATAAAGCTCCATCACGCCTTTGCGGATGTCCTTCAGGCGCTTGGTTTGCGTATGGACGACCAAGCCTTCCATCGCAGGCGTCGTGCAAGAAGCAGGCGTGCCGTTACGACCTTCAATTTCGATGAGGCACAGTCGGCACGAACCGAATGCGTCAACCATATCTGTCGCGCAAAGCTTTGGAACCTGAATGCCAGCTTCCATTGCAGCGCGCATCAGGGAGGTTCCTTCGGGAACCGTCACCTCATTGCCGTCAATGGTCAGCGTAACCATCTTCCCGGAAAGGGAAGCTGGTGTACCGTAGTCAATCTCGTTAACAAGCGACATGCTGATCTCCTACTCCGCCGCAACGGCAACAGGTGCCGGGCGGAAATCTTCAGGAAAATGATTGAGAGCGCTCATGACCGGATAGGGCGTAAAACCACCCAAGGCGCAGAGGGAGCCAAACTTCATCGTGTTGCAAAGATCGGTAAGGACCGCGATTTGCTTTTCAGGCTCTATATTGGCTGAAAGGCGGTCGACAACCTCAACACCGCGGGTGGAGCCGATACGGCATGGCGTGCACTTGCCGCAGGATTCCACGGCACAAAACTCCATGGCAAAGCGCGCCTGCTTCAACATATCGACACTATCGTCAAAAACGACCAGCCCCGCATGGCCAATCAAGCCATCCTTGGCGGCGAAGGCCTCGTAGTCAAACGGCGTATCAAAGAGCGCGCGAGGGAAGTAAGCGCCTAGTGGACCGCCGACCTGAACAGCTTTTACCGGGCGGCCAGTTGCAGTTCCGCCGCCAATATCATCGACAATCTCGCCGAGAGTGAGGCCGAAAGCAGCCTCGAACAGACCGCCATATTTGACGTTGCCAGCGATTTGCAGCGGAATGGTGCCACGTGAGCGGCCCATGCCGAAATCCTTGTAGAAGGCAGAACCCTTATCCATGATGATCGGCACGGAAGCCAAGGAAATCACATTATTGATAACTGTAGGTTTGCCGAACAGCCCCTTATGGGCAGGCAGGGGTGGCTTCGCCCGGACGATGCCGCGACGACCTTCAAGACTTTCAAGCAGGGCTGTTTCTTCGCCGCAAACATAGGCCCCAGCGCCAACGCGCACTTCCATGTCAAAAGCATAGGTCGAACCGAGTATGGATGCCCCCAATATGCCCGCTTTCCGTGCAACCTCAATGGCTTCATTCATAACGGCGATTGCATGGGGATATTCAGAACGGATGTAGATATAGCCCTTCGTTGCCTCAACGGCGATGCCTGCAATCGCCATGCCTTCGATCAGGACAAAGGGGTCGCCCTCCATGATCATACGATCAGCAAAGGTGCCGCTATCGCCCTCATCCGCATTGCAGACGATGTATTTTTGAGGTGCTGCGGTATCGAGAACCGTTTTCCATTTGATGCCGGTTGGGAAACCCGCGCCACCGCGTCCGCGCAGTCCGGATTCGGTTACTTGAGCCACGATCTCAGCCCGCGATAAAGTCAGAGCGTTTTGCAGCCCCTTCAAGCCATTATGGGCACGATAATCGTCAAGCGATACCGGATCAGTAATGCCGCAACGGGCAAATGTCAGGCGCGTCTGACGGCTAAGAAATGGCAGATGATCGGTAAGCCCAAGCCAGAGCCGGTGGATTTTTCCCTCGGCCAAACCTCCATCAAGCAAATCTGCAATATCAGACGCCTTGACCGGCCCGTAAGCAACGCGGCCACCCGGCGTTTCAACCTCGACCATTGGCTCAAGCCAATACATGCCGCGCGAGCCATTGCGGATGATTTTTGCATCCAGATTGCGGGCATTGATCTCATTCTCGAGCGTCTTTGCGACTTTTTCAGCGCCAAGTGCCAAGGCACCGGAATCACGCGGGACATAGAAGGTGATGCTCATAGCCGCACCTCCGCAGCAATTTCATCGAGGCGCTCAGAGTCCAGACGACCAATAACTTCGCCATCCAACATCGCAGCAGGCGCACAGGCGCACAGGCCGAGGCAGTAAACCGGTTCGAGCGTTACAGCGCCATCTGTCGTGGTGCCATGCCAATCAATGCCAAGCAATTGACGAGCACGATCGGCAAGAGCATCGCCGCCCATCGATTGACAGGCCTCAGCGCGGCAAAGTTTCAGGACATGCCGCCCCGCAGGATGATCCCGATAATCATGATAGAAGGAAAACACCCCATATACTTCTGCGCGGGAAAGATTGAGAGCATGCGCAATTAAGGGAAGCGTTTCTTTCGGCACATAGCCAAACTCACCCTGCAACTCATGCAGAATGGGCAGTAATGGCCCCTCCAGGCCCTTAAATTGATCGATAATGCCTATCGCTCTATTAGCGGTATCGGTACTTGCGCTCTGCATTTCTCGCAGCGCCCTCCCTAGAATTTCTCCTCGTAGCTTAGAACAGATCAAAAAACTGATATATAATCAATATCGCAGTCTCGTTGAACGATAGATAATTTCTATCATGAAATTCCCATTGTTTGCGCTAGTGCACGTGCCTCATGCAGAAGCGCCGAAACCAGTGGCGTATGCGGCTCCCGGTCCGCCGCGACGAGGCCCACCAGATGATGTGCATCTGGTTCGACGATGGGAATGGAGCGGATCGGTTCGGCAAAACCCAATGTTTCAGAAAGATTAAGCGGCATGATGCTGACCCATTTCCCTGTCCGAATATGGGAAAACAGCACGATCATCGAATTGGATTCCAGCGTCGGGTGCACCTCAACGCCAGCTTCGTTCAAATGCTTGTTGATGAGCCGGCGATTTTGCATGTCCTTCGTCAGCAGACATAAGGGAAGCTGTCCAACCTCTGCCCAGGTCACGGATGTTCTGTCCGAGTAGGTATTTCCTGCCGATGTAATCAATTGATAGCGCTCGGAATATAGGGGGACTGACGTCACACGGCCAAGCGGTTCATTATCGAGATAACTTATACCTGCGTCGATCTCAAAATTGCTCAGCAGGGTCAAAACCTCAAGCGACGTTCTAGATGTAATGGAAAAGGTAACATCGGGATGTTTCTCCCTGAACGGCGTGGTGAGCTTCGAAACCATCGCCAATGCTGTCGGAATGGCGGCAATCTTCAGATGTCCTGCAAGGCCGGAATGGGCAGCCCGGATTTCCTCGCGCATTGTTTTTGTATCGCCGACGATACGCCGCGCCCATTCGAGCACCCGCTGCCCTTCCGATGTTAACCCGTTAAAGCGCGATCCGCGCTGGACGAGAACAGCTCCAAGTGTATTCTCCAGCTGGCGAATTGCCGCCGAAAGTGTCGGCTGTGTTACGCCGCATTCCTCTGCGGCGCGACCGAAATGCTTATGGCGAGCCAATGCAATAAAGAATTCCAGCTTGTCGATCATATATTCCTCCCGCACGACCCTAATCGTGATCCACGCAAATGAGCAAGCGTTGAAAGGGGTGGTGCTTTGATATGGCAAAGAGTTTTGTTTGATGTATGTTGCGCTCAACATCCACAATCTCCAAGGACATGAAAATGGATATCCGTCAGATTGACGACCGCTATGCGGTGACAGGTCAGATTTCACCCGATGATATTCGGGATATTGCTGCAGCTGGCTATAGCGCGCTGATTTGCAACCGACCTGATGGCGAATCGCCTGACCAGCCAAGTTTTGCAGAGATTGCAAAGGTGGCGGAAAAGGCCGGAATTCCTGTTTATTACGTGCCAGTCGTGGCTGGACAACTCACCCAAGACGATGTGGATGCCATGGCTTCGGCCCTTGAGCAAACTGACGGCCCGATTCTCGCCTATTGCCGCTCCGGCGCGCGTTCGACTAATATTTACGGAATTGTCCAGCAGCAGAAGAGCTAAAAGAAAGCCTGAATGCCGGTCTGGGCCCGCCCCAAAATGAGGGCATGCACATCATGCGTGCCTTCATAGGTATTCACGGTTTCAAGATTTTGCGAATGCCGCATGACATGGTAGCCGATCTGGATGCCATTTCCGCCATGCATGTCACGCGCCATGCGAGCAATGTCCAGTGCCTTGCCGCAATTATTGCGTTTGATGAGACTGATCATCTCCGGCGCCATCCGGTCCTCATCCATCAGACGTCCAACGCGTAACGAGGCCTGCAAACCAAGTGTTATCTCAGTCTGCATATCGGCAAACTTCTTCTGGAAGAGCTGCGTTGCAGCCAGCGGGCGTCCAAACTGCTTGCGGTCAAGACCATATTGCACAGTGCGTTGCCAGCAATCTTCCGCGGCACCCATGACACCCCAGGAAATGCCATAGCGTGCGCGGTTCAGGCACCCAAAGGGGCCTTTAAGCCCGGCCACATTTGGCAGAAGGTGCTCCTCGCCAACAATAACGCCATCCATGACAATCTCGCCGGTGATCGAGGCGCGAAGCGAAAGCTTGCCGTCAATCTTGGGAGCGGAAAGGCCCTTCATGCCCTTTTCAAGCACAAACCCCTTGATCTGGCCGTCATGGGCGTCAGACTTGGCCCACACGACAAAAACATCAGCAATCGGGGAATTCGAAATCCACATTTTAGAACCGGACAGGCTGTAGCCATCGGCCACCTTGGTCGCGCGCGTCTTCATACCCGCCGGATCAGAACCCGCATCCGGCTCTGTGAGGCCGAAGCATCCGATCCATTCACCTGATGCGAGCTTTGGCAGATATTTTCTGCGCTGATCTTCCGAGCCATAAGCATAGATAGGATACATCACCAGAGAAGACTGCACGCTCATCATGGAGCGATAGCCGCTATCCACCCGCTCTACCTCACGGGCCACAAGCCCATAGGCAACATATGAAGCGCCAGCGGTGCCATATTCCTCTGGCAGCGTGACCCCAAGCAAACCGGCCTCGCCCATGAGCCGGAACAGGTCAGGATCGGTCTTCTCTTGAAGATAGGCTTCTTCAATGCGCGGCTGAAGTTCACCTTGGGCAAAAGCACGCGCACTGTCTCGAATCATCCTTTCATCTTCTGTCAGTTGATCTTCCAACAGAAAGGGATCAGTCCAGACAAAGGACGGCTTGGAATTTGCCATAGGTCTTCTCCTCAAATAGCGGCACAAGACCTACCACCAAAGCCTTACTGATGACCAGATCATTGCATTGCTAATATTTGCTTGGATGATGAGCGGTGCGCATGATTTGCACATTTCAGTGTGCAGCCGAATCCCCTATATCTATGTAATGGCCATCAAACACCTCACAGAAACCATCATCAACCAGATCGCAGCTGGCGAAGTTATCGAACGACCGGCAAGCGTGGTGAAAGAACTGGTTGAAAACGCGATTGATGCCGGAGCGACACGTATCGATATCGTCACTGCGGGCGGCGGCAAAAATCTCATCCGCATAACAGACAATGGCTCGGGCATTCCCGCCGACGAACTTGCGCTTGCCGTTTCACGGCATTGCACGTCCAAGCTGACCGATAATGTGAATGATATCAGGGCTCTCGGTTTTCGCGGCGAGGCGCTCCCCTCCATTGGCTCTATCGCACGGCTTTCCTTGAAATCCCGCACTGCCGACGCCGATTCCGGCTTTGAAATAGCGGTTAATGGCGGGCGTATGGACGGCCCTCGCCCCACGGGCATGAATGGCGGAACCATTGCCGAGGTCCGCGATCTGTTTTTTTCAACACCGGCTCGCCTTAAATTCATGAAGACCGACCGCGCTGAGGCATCCGCCATCAGCGACGTGGTCAAGCGCGTGGCAATTGCCTTTCCGCATATCCGCTTTTCCATAACCGGGAGTGACCGGACGCCGTTGGAATTGGCGGCAACAGGTGTTGGTTCCGAAGGCATGCTGGAGCGCATTTCGCAGGTTCTGGGAAAGGAATTCCCCGAAAATGCCATCGGCCTTGATGCCATGCGTGACGGCGTTCGTCTTAGCGGTTTTGCTGGCATTCCTGCCTTTAATCGCGCAAACAGCCTGCATCAATTCGCCTATGTGAATGGACGCCCGGTCCGCGACAAGCAGATATGGGGTGCAATCCGCGGTGCCTATGCCGATGTCATGTCGCGGGATCGACATGCGGTTGCCGTGCTTTTCCTTAATCTCGATCCTGAGCTCGTCGACGTGAATGTTCATCCGGCAAAGGCAGATGTGCGCTTCCGCGATCCCGGGCTTGTGCGTGGTTTGATCATTGGGGCAATTCGGGAAGCACTTGCACAATCGGGAATACGCGCTGCGACGACAGGCGCAGAAGCAATGCTGCAATCATTCCGCCCCGGCGGGATAGAGCCTCGTCCCACAGCGCAAGAATGGGGCAACAACGCGAACCACTATTCCGGCAACCAGAACTATTCAGCGCAACAATCGCCCTTTCGCCCTTTTGAACCTGTTGCCGTTGCTACCAATGGGGGCAATAGGCTCGCTGAAACCGTACAGGAATTTCTCTACAACAACGCAAGTGCTCTTAGCGCCGATGCCCGCGCCAGCACAACGCCCGCGCCAGCAGAACTCCTTGCCTTGCCTCTTGGAGCAGCCCGCGCACAGGTGCACGCGAATTATATCGTCTCACAGACTGACGACAGCCTTGTTATTGTTGACCAACATGCTGCGCATGAACGTCTCGTCTATGAGGCTTTGAAGAATGCTCTTCATTCGCGCGCCCTGCCCGCGCAAATCTTGCTTATCCCGGAGATTGTCGATCTTCCTGAGGATGATGTGAGACGCCTTATCGCCCATGCAGAAACGTTGCAACGCTTCGGCCTTGGCCTGGAAGCTTTCGGCCCCGGCGCTGTCGCCGTGCGCGAGACACCGTCCATGCTTGGCGAAATCGATACGCAACAGCTCGTCCGCGACCTTGCCGACGAGATTGCAGAGCATGACACATCCGATGGTTTGAAAGCCATTCTCGACCACGTGGCTGCGACCATGGCATGCCATGGTTCCGTCCGGGCCGGAAGGCGGCTGAAACCCGATGAGATGAATGCCTTGCTCCGGCAAATGGAAGCAACGCCGGGGTCGGGAACATGCAATCACGGACGCCCGACCTACATCGAACTGAAGCTGACAGATATTGAGCGTCTATTCGGCAGGCGCTAGAGCATCGGATCGAAAAGTGGAATCCGGTTTNNAGGATGTTCGGCGATCTAGGGCGATTTTCTGCAAAAGCTTTCGAGCGGGTGCCATCTGGAATTACGAGCCACTGGGACATGTGGCCAGACCTTGACCGCGAAAGTCGTAAAGCCGTAAATAGCTGTAATTGATTGAACTGGAACACACACAATGAACCGATTTGAAGGCCCCGGCTCCCGCGAAGCCAAAATTCGCTACCTCGACGGCGATTTTCAAGTCCTGTCGCCCGGTGCCTATGTGTTGTGCGCCGTGACTTCAGAAAAGATCCCCCTTGACGAACTGCGTTACTGGAGTGTCGCCCGCCAGGAGCCCTATGTGGATGCACTTACTTCATTCAATAGGGAACTTCAGGAAAACCCTGAGCTGCGCCAGCGCAGCAAGGTCTGAATATGTTCAATCGCCGCGCCTTACTGCTTTCGATTATGGGGCTTGGCCTTGCTGTTAGCGGATGCACGACTAATTCTACGCCGCCCGCCTATAGCGGCCCGACGAAAACCATTCGCGGCTATTTGCAGGGGCCGCCTTATGCCCGGCTTACCGCAAGTACTGTCGTTTTCATCACAGCCTATGACGCGACAGGCGGTGCAATAGGTTCGATGCCGAAAATCGGCGCGACGAGTTTTACACTTAATCGCAATGGCTATTTCCCGGTTGCCTATGAGATCGAAATTCCCGCAAGCCACGCCGCGCCGCGGATTTCACTCGCCGTCGAAATGCGCCAATATGGAAAGGTCATTTTCACCAATGATCGGCAATATAGCCAAACAACCGGACGTAATCTCGACATACCCATGAGAGAAGCACCGGCCCGCATTGGACGACGCCATTTTCTATAGGGTTTTTAGTGCGCGGACCTTAGAGCCTTTCTTGCTTA
>UCNP01000192.1 GCA_900473335.1 Hyphomicrobiales bacterium
AATCTGGGCAACCCAGTACTCCACGTTACCCTTACCTTTACCCATACGAACCTCGAGAGGCTTCTTGGAAATCGGCTTGTCCGGGAATACACGGATCCAGATCTTGCCGCCACGTTTTACGTGACGGGTCAGAGCACGACGCGCTGACTCGATCTGACGAGCGGTGAGACGACCACGAGCAACAGACTTCAGCGCGAACTCGCCGAAGCTGACTTTGCTACCGCGCAGTGCCAGACCACGGTTGTGGCCGGTCATCTGCTTGCGGAACTTCGTACGCTTTGGTTGCAACATTTGGCGTACCCCTTACTTAGCAGCTTTTTTACGAGGCGCTGGTGCTTGTGGTTTCAGTTCTTCTTGGCGACCACCAATAACTTCGCCTTTGAAGATCCAAACCTTTACACCGATCACACCGTAAGTGGTGTGAGCTTCGTAGTTGGCATAGTCGATGTCGGCACGCAGGGTGTGCAGTGGCACACGACCTTCGCGATACCATTCAGTACGTGCGATTTCAGCACCGCCGAGACGACCGCTCACTTGGATTTTGATGCCTTTGGCACCAATGCGCATGGCGTTCTGTACAGCGCGCTTCATAGCGCGACGGAACATTACACGACGCTCCAGCTGCTGAGCTACGCTCTGCGCAACCAGCATACCGTCGAGCTCCGGCTTGCGGATCTCTTCGATATTGATGTGCACAGGCACACCCATTTGCTTGGTCAGGTCCTGACGCAGTTTCTCAACATCTTCACCTTTCTTCCCGATAACGATACCTGGACGAGCGGTGTGGATGGTGATGCGTGCAGTTTGGGCCGGACGATGGATATCGATACGGCTTACGGACGCGCTTTTTAGTTTGTCTTGGAGATACTCACGCACTTTCAGATCTGCGAACAAGTAGTCCGCATAAGTCCGACCGTCTGCGTACCAGACGGAGGTGTGCTCCTTGACGATTCCCAGGCGAATGCCAATGGGATGTACTTTCTGACCCATCTCTTCGACTCCGTTACTTGTCAGCAACCTTGACAGTGATATGGCAAGACCGCTTGACGATGCGATCAGCACGGCCTTTGGCACGTGGCATGATGCGCTTCAGCGAACGCCCTTCGTTGACGAAAACGGTGCTGACCTTGAGGTCATCAACGTCTGCGCCTTCGTTATGCTCGGCGTTGGCTACGGCCGACTCCAGCACTTTCTTCATGATCTCGGCGGCTTTCTTA
>UCNP01000078.1 GCA_900473335.1 Hyphomicrobiales bacterium
AATGTCGATTCAGCCTAGAGCAATTCCAGCAAAAGTAGGAACCGGTTTTAGCAATCGCAATTGCGTAAAAACAAAGACTTAAGAAGCGTCGTTTTGAATCTATCAAAACGCAAAACGCTCCAACAGCGTATTGCACGCCGCATGCCAAACCGGTACTAGAAACCAGCCGCCCTTACGGCGCAAAATAGCGACATACCTTTTTGTTTGGCGTTGGATTATCCGAAAACCGGGCTCAGCTTACCAGTGATCAAAGCATTCATCATCCATCTGTCACGGTCTAAAGACAGGCAGCAACAGGTTGATTTGCTCAGCCAGACGCTTCCTGTTCCAACGGACATTGTCGATGCTGTCGACGCCAGAAACCTGACGGATGAAGATATTCGCCGCGTCTACAAACCCGGCATTCATGCTCCGCGCTATCCTTTTGCACTCAATATCAGAGAAGTTGCCTGTTTCTTGTCGCACCGGAAGGCATGGCAGGCAATTATTGATCAGAACCTTACGGCGGGACTGGTGCTTGAGGATGATGTTGCCTTGACGCCCGACTTTGCTGCCGCTTACTCCGCCGCCGCTGAATTCTTTCGTCCGGGAGACTTTATCCGCTTTCCCTTCCGTTCCCACCATGAACAGGGGCCGGAGGTTTTTGCTGCGCATAATGCCCGTATTCTGGAAGCCAAGCCGGTTGGACTGGGAATGGTGATGCAATTGGTCAGCCATGACGCTGCAAAGCGCCTGCTGGCTGTTACCCAAACTTTCGACCGTCCGGTTGACACTATGGTGCAAATGAATTGGGTCACTGGGCTGTCACCGCTTGCTGTTGTTCCTGGCGGGGTCAGAGAAGTTTCGTCGCAACTTGGCGGCAGCACCATCCAACAAAAGAAGCCTTTGCTTGAAAAACTGAAGCGCGAAATATTACGCCCGATTTATCGTATGCGGGTCGCTTCCTATTCACGCCGCAAGGGGAGCTGATCTTGCCTGTACCAATTCTGCTTTATCATCAGATCGCCACGCCGCCACTGCGCAAAACCCCGTATCGCAGCATGATCGTCAGCCCCGAATCCTTCCGGCGGCAGATGGGCTGGCTCAAGCGATTGGGTTATCAAGGGCTCTCATTGCGCGAGAGCATGCCCTACATAACCGGCAGGAAAACCGGAAAAATCGCCACTATTACCTTTGATGATGGCTTTACCAATGTCTATCAGAACGCCATGCCGATCTTGCAGGAGTTCAGGTTTACTGCGACCAATTTCTTTGTCAGCAATCAGATCGGCGGTTCAAACGAATGGGACCGCCCTCTGGGCGTTCTACCGGCAAGCTGCATGGATATTGAACAGATCAAACAATGGCTTTCAGCAGGTCATGAAGTTGGCGCCCATACGATGGATCATGTGCATCTAAGCCAGATCTCCGAAAAGCAGGCTTTAGAGCAATTGTCTCTTTGCAGGGAAAAATTGCAGACACTTACCGGCGATGCAATCGATTCATTTGCTTACCCCTATGGCGATCACAATGACAAGGTGCGGGAACTGGTGCGACAAGCTGGCTATACAGTAGCCGGCGGCACGGAACGACGCCGAGCAACGGCGAATGATGATTTGATGAATCTGCCAAGGCTGACCATTCGCCGAAATGATACCTGGTTGCATTTCCTCTCAAAGTGCCTGCGGCGCTAAAATACTTATTCCTTAATTATCAAACAAGCAGATCAGACAATGCGATTTCCTTCCGCATCGATGACTACCTCGCCATCCTCTTTGCTAAACGGGCCTTTCTGCGGCTTTGGCAAAATGTCCAGAACCAGTTCTGAGGGGCGCGCCAAGCGAACACCAAGCTCCGATATAACGAATGGGCGGTTGATCAAGATGGGATGTGCTTCCATTGCATCCAGCAACTGCTCATCCGTCAATGACAGATTATCGAGACCGAGTTCCGCATAAGGGGTTCCCTTCTCACGTATTGCCTCGCGGACCGTCAAACCAGCCCTTTCAATCATGCGCTTGAGATCATCCCGGCTTGGCGGTGTCTTCAAATATTCAATGACAGTCGGCTCTATGCCTGCATTGCGGATGAGGGCCAAGGCATTGCGTGACGTGCCGCAGGATGGATTATGATAGATGGTGACGGTCATTGGGCTGTCCTTTCAATTTTCTTCAGATTTTGAACGGCAGCGCCGCTTTCGTACCAGCCCTTGCTGCGGTTTACGATCCAGACCACTGACAGCATGACTGGCACTTCAATCAATACACCCACAACTGTTGCAAGTGCAGCGCCAGAGTTGAAACCGAACAGGCTGATAGCCGCAGCAACGGCAAGTTCAAAGAAGTTACTGGCTCCAATCAAGGCGGAAGGCCCGGCCACGCAGTGCTGCTCCCCGCTGACACGATTGAGAAGATAGGCAAGGCCCGAATTGAAATAGACCTGAATGAGGATCGGCACGGCCAGCAAGGCGATGATCAAGGGTTGCGCGATGATCTGCTCCCCCTGAAATCCGAACAGCATGACAAGGGTTGCCAAGAGGGCGACAAGCGAAATTGGTTGCAAGATACCGAGTACGCGATGAAACGCGGCATTGCCACGTGCCAGTAGCTGGCGACGCATGATCTGGGCGATAATCACCGGGATAACAATATAAAGAACGACCGATAAAACCAACGTAGCCCAAGGCACAGTGATCGCTGAAAGACCAAGCAGAAGGCCAACAATCGGGGCAAAAGCAACAATCATGATCGCATCGTTCAAGGCAACTTGCGACAGGGTAAAATGCGGTTCACCTTTGGTGAGATTCGACCAGACGAAGACCATCGCAGTACAGGGCGCAGCCGCCAGAATGATCAGACCTGCAATATAGGAATCGATCTGAATTTCCGGCAGATATGGCCTGAACAGCCAGCCGATAAACAACCAGCCTAGCAATGCCATGGAAAAGGGTTTGACCGCCCAGTTGATGAACAGTGTAACGCCAATTCCCCGCCAGAACTGGCCGACATGACCAAGCGAAGCGAAATCGATCCGCAGCAGCATGGGAATGATCATCAGCCAGATCAGCACCGCCATGGGAATATTGACCTTGGCATATTCCGCAGAGCCTATGGCCTGGAACACGCCGGGGATAAAGTGACCAAGCGCTATGCCGATGAGGATACATAGGGCCACCCACACGGTGAGGTAGCGCTCAAAGATGGACATGTTGCTTTTCCTTAAAGAGAGACTGATCGTACCATCAAGGTAGCTGTGGAAGGACAAAGGCCAGAGGCTTGTGGTGTTGCCAGAATCTCAGGCGGCGCATCGCTTTTGGCAATGGCTTTGAACCCGAGCTTGTTGAAAAACGGCACAGCTTCCATTGTCAGCAGATAACCGGATTCTGCCCCCATCATCTCAGCGTAACGCAATAGTGAGCGAGTTATGGCAGTGCCGTAACCCGACTTCTGTAAGCCTGGAGGGACTACGATCGAACGCAGCAATGCATTCTTGCCATGCAATTCGATCCCGCCAAATCCGGCTGGCTCGCCCTTACGATTCATAAAGCGAAAGAATGTGCCTTTGGACTGCGATAGGTCGTCAATTGGCAATGATACTTGCCGTAGCGCTTTTTCCAAGGCTCCATCGGAGGATGATATTTTTTCTGCTTCTACTTTTTCCCGACGCCCAATGGCATGAAGCCGTGTTGCAAGCCAAAGCCTATCGACCGATTCCAAGGGTAAGTTCAAAAATGCGGAAATGCGGTTTTTCATGTAGCGAGCCGCCAAAGAAAATGCCGCTTCCTTTTGAATATCTGTTCCTTCAACAGCGGCCGGGTCTTCAATACCCCAATGGGCTGTCATCGGCTGGCCGGGCCATACCGGACATACCTCGCCCGCAGCGCTGTCGCAGACCGTAAAGATGAAGTCCATCTTTGCTGCCCCAGGCACCGCAAATTCATCCCAACTTTTGGAACGGAATCCTTTGGTCGGATAGCCATAGGCCTCAAGCACCTTCAAAGCAAAAGGATTTACTGCGCCATTTGGCTTGCTGCCAGCCGAGAATGCTCTGAACCGGCCTTTGCCTTCTGCCGACAGGATGGACTCGGCAAGAATGGAACGAGCGGAGTTTCCGGTACAAAGGAACAGAACATTGTAAATATGATCAGCCATTGAAGTTTTCCTTGGAAGGGCAACAGGGAACGATATCTGCAAGCAGCGGCGTGCATATGTCCGGATGCCCGGCACAGCAATCTTTCAGCAGATAGTTGATCGCGCCCCGCAGACCATTAAAATCCGCACGATAAATGATGGATCGGCTCTGCCGGTTGGACGAAATCAAGCCAGCCCGCGACAGGATAGCGAGATGTGTCGACATGGTATTCTGCGGCACATTGAGCATCCGCGAAATCTCCCCGGCCTGAATTCCATCAGGCTCATGCATGACGATGAGCTTGAACGCATCCATGCGTGTGGTTTGCGCCAAGGCGGCGAAGGCATCAATTACATTCATTTTTTCCATATATCGAGATATACAGATATTTTATTCAAGATCAATCCCTCGAATGTTCTTTGCAGCGGCGGACGATCACAGGTCATCTTTAACTGCACTTCATATTGTCACAAAACCGTAATTCCACTTTACGGGCCTATGCTATAGAAGGGATATTCAGTGAAGCCGAAATGGTAAGGGCATTTACCGAATGACCAAAGTCGAGCAAGTCCAGCCCACCATATCTGTTCAAAATATGAACCGGATCGCTGAGGTCTTTATTATATTCTTGAAGCTTGGCCTCACATCGTTTGGAGGGCCGATCGCCCATCTTGGCTACTTTCGAGAAGAATTTGTAAACCGCCGAAAATGGTTGACGGATGGAGGTTTTGCCGACCTCGTGGCCCTATGCCAGTTCCTGCCGGGACCCGCGTCTAGTCAGGTCGGTTTTGCCATCGGAATTTTCCGGGCTGGTGGGGTCTTAGGCGGGATCGCGGCTTGGACGGCCTTCACGCTTCCCTCAGCAATCCTGCTTTTGGTATTCGCTTATGGAGCGGCAAATTTTGCAGGACCAATCGGCCAGGGCATTATCCATGGGTTAAAACTCGTCGCAGTGGCCGTCGTTGCCCAGGCAATCTGGGGAATGGCCCGAACGCTGACACCGGACAAAACCCGAATCGCTATTGCTCTTGCAGCAATAGCCGCAGCAGTGTTCCTCAATAGCACCATCGGGCAGATCGGCGCGATCGCTGGTGGCGCATTGGCTGGGGTTTGGCTGTGTCGCAATGGGACTGTCCAGAACGCACATCACATCAGTGTTTCTGTATCGCGGCGCAGTGCTGTCATCGCACTTATCCTCTTTGCAGCCCTGTTTGCCGGTCCGCTGATTTTACCGGCGACGTTGCAGAGTCAGGCAATATCCCTGTTTGATGCGTTTTACCGGTCAGGTGCCCTCGTTTTCGGCGGCGGCCATGTTGTGCTGCCTCTGCTTGAAACAGCCGTCGTGGCTCCCGGCTGGGTGAGCCATGAGGCATTCCTTGCAGGCTATGGTGCGGCACAGGCGGTTCCTGGCCCCCTCTTCACATTTGGTGCCTATCTTGGAGCAATCGTAAATTCTCCACCAAACGGATTGATCGGCGCGCTTATTGCAGTGATCGCTTTATCTTTGCCGGGCTTGCTCCTGGTTTTTGGAACCTTGCCGTTTTGGGATGATCTGCGGCGTGTTCCCTTGGCGCAAGCTGCAATGCGCGGGGCCAATGCCGCCGTGGTGGGCATTCTCGCCGCTGCGTTTTATAATCCTGTTTGGACAAGCGCAGTTTTCAAGCCATCGGACTTCCTGCTAGTAACAGCCGGATTCCTGTTCCTGACAATATGGAAGATGCCGCCCTGGATCGTCGTCGTCGCTCTTGCCAGTGCTGGCGCGATCATGGGCGCTGTTTAGAATTCATATCTGTATTGTGGGTCACTGTAGCCGCCATGATCCGACAGACTTTGAGTGGCACGTGATCGAGGCACTGCAACTGAATTAAAAAAAGACAAAAGCGTCCAGATTTTCCAAGTGGTGTGCATTTCCTGGCCACTTTGGGCGAGAATAATCAACAACAACGGATAAAATGAGAAGTGGTGCCCAGACGCGGATTCGAACCACGGACACGCGGATTTTCAATCCGCTGCTCTACCAACTGAGCTATCTGGGCACTTTTGGCTGCCAAGCTGGCAAGCCATTCCGACGCGTTGGTTTTCGTTGGAAGCGGGTGGGTTATAACACTAAAAATCCTGCTGTCCAGCATCAACTAACGAATTTTTCGCCGTTTTTCTGCCTCTTGCACAGGGCAAAGATGAATGCGTTCTTGATGGGGTTACAGACAGGATTCGTTTTATATGATTGATACGGGGGATAAAGCCGCCAAAGCAAAGTCTTTTGGCTGGGGTATTCTTGGTAGCGGCCAAGTTGCCGGACATTTTGCCGCTGATCTGGCGCTGGCACCCGGAGCTGTGATCGTGGCTAACTATTCGCGGACATCAGTCAACGCAAAACGATTTCAAGAGAATTTTGGCAGCAAGCGCGCATATTCCGATCTGGATGCATTTGTCGCTGACCCCGCAATTGATGCCATCTATATTGCAACCCCCAATTCGATGCATCTGGCACAGGCCCTGAAGGCCATCCGTTCGGGAAAAGCGGTTCTGACAGAAAAGCCACTCGCTCCTTCCCATACGGAAGCTTCCGTCATTGAACGGGAAGCGACCCGTGCAAATGTTTTTGCCATGGAAGCGATGGGGACGAGATTTTTACCTGCAATCGCTGCGGCAAAGGCCAAAGTGGATGCCGGAGAAATCGGGGCGATCCGCAAAATAACCGCCGAATTAGCCTATGAACATCCATACGATCCAAAGACGCGCTATTTCAGCAGATCATTGGGCGGCGGTGCCAGCCGGGATTTCGGTATCTCCTGCGTTTCCCTGGCAATGTTTTTCCTTGGTCAACCACAGAAGGTTTCCGGTCTGTGGAATGCGGCCCCAAACGGCATCGACATGAGTTCTGAAATCGTGCTGCATTACGACCACGCAGAGGCAGCACTTTCCTGCGGCTTCGACCGAAATGGCAAGAATCATTTTGTCATTGAAGGTACGACCGGCACTATTCGCGTTAATGCCCCTTTTCATAAGGCAAAGGAATTGACGATTTACAAGGGGTTTGCACGGCAAGCATTCTTCAGTCCCTTGTCGGGGCCAATTGGAACGATCGGAAAGATATTGGATCGGTTACCGGTGCCGGGCCGTATCGTCGAAGAATATGGCTTTGACGGTAATGGCCTGCAATTTGAGGCAATCGCCGTGATGGATGCAATAGGGACAGGTAGAACCGGATCGGACATCATGCCCGTTGCAGACAGTATCAACGCCTTGCGTGCGATCAATATTGTCTTGTCGCAGCCTGCAACGCAGCGCGTGATAAGGCTTTAGAGCACGTCAGGTCCCGGAGGTCGACAGCTACATGTCTTCTTCGCTGTCGCTATCTTCGGAGCTTTCCACCGCAGGCAGCACATATGCGCCCGTCAGCCAGCGGTTAAGGTCAACATTACGGCAACGCGAAGAGCAGAAGGGATAATGCTCGCGCTGGGACGGTCGTTTACATTCGGGGCAAGGGCGTGTCGGTCGCAGCGGTGTAACATTCGCCATGCTGTTTTTCTCGTCAGTCAATATAACAGCTCGTTAGTGTGCCGGTGTTTGCCAATTGGCATAGACCGGAAACCCCTCACCCTGCAAGAGGTTCAAGGTTTCATAGAGCGGCAAGCCAACAACATTGCTATAGGAGCCAACCAGCTTGATAACGAAGCTGCCAGCCAAGCCCTGGATCGCATAGCCGCCTGCCTTGCCGCGCCATTCGCCCGATGCCAGATAGCTTTCCAACTCCTCCCGCGACAGTCTTTTGAACCGAACACGAGTTTCAACAAGGTCCTGACGCAATGTGCCAGCCGGCGTTATCAGGGCAAGTCCTGTATAGACCCGGTGCGAACGACCAGAAAGCAGCCGTAGGCAAGCCGTCGCATCGTCAAGTATTTCGGCCTTAGGCAAAATACGCCGGCCCACGGCCACAACCGTGTCAGCGCTGAGGATATAGGCCTTGCCCAGATCAGCACTTCCCTTCAGTTCCGCGGCAACTTTTTCCGCCTTCAAGCGGGAAAGCCGCCGCGCCAGCGAACGCGGGTGCTCCGCCCGAAGCGGCGTCTCGTCCACGTCGGCTGGCAGCAGACTATTCGGCTCAATACCGATCTGACCGAGCAGCGACAGGCGGCGCGGCGAACCGGAGGCAAGAACGAATTTGTGCTGATCACTCATAAAGAGATTTTCCTGCGGACAGGCTGGGGTCGTTTATTTGAAACGGTAGGTGATGCGACCTTTGGTAAGGTCATAGGGGGTCATTTCGACAAGAACCTTGTCGCCGGCAAGAACGCGAATACGGTTCTTGCGCATACGTCCAGCCGTGTGAGCAATGATTTCATGATCGTTTTCGAGCTTTACCCGGAACATCGCGTTGGGCAACAGCTCCGTCACGAGGCCAGGAAACTCCAGTACTTCTTCTTTCGCCATGCGTAGTTCTATCTCCAGAAATTGAATTTGCGGCCGTGTTCGACCGCAATTTTGCGCGGAACCTATAGTATTGCGCAGCATTTGTGAACAAGGGAGTTCGATCCAATTGTGCCGACGCACAAGAGTATCAGGTCAAAGGACCAAAACGATCCTCAATATGTTGTTTCAGATGATCCCGAACGTCACGGTAGGCGTCCAGAATCTGGTCCCGCCGACCACGAACCAGCGTCGGGTCAGGTGTTGGCCAATATTCCACATGGACTGAGGAGGTTCGCGTCAACTCCAGAGCCATATGGTGTGCTTTAGGTGACAATGTAATGATCAGGTCGAAATAATCATCTTCAAGTTCCTTGAAGGTGCGCGGTAGCACAGACAGCCGTTTCAACCCGATTTCTTCGAGAACAGCATCGACGAATGGGTCAATATCGCCCTTCTCAACACCTGCCGAAGCAACATAAACCTTTGATGGCAATATGTTTCGTGCCAGAGCCTCTGCCATGGGAGAGCGAATGGAATTCATCCCGCATATGAACAGGACGGCACCTGGAATCCGCGGTTTGTCGCCTGCCGCATCATCCGGCAGATGATCGGGCATTCCAGGCACGGGTGCGCCTACCCCCGCCAATGCAGCACACAAACCAATGTGAAGAGACGGCGGGCCGTATCGAAATCCACCTCAATCTTACCGCCAAGCCGATCCATCAAGGCTTGCGAGCCTTCATTGTGCAACCCTCTTCGCCCCATATCGATTGCTTCAATCTTGCTCGGACTGGACGCACGAATGGCATCATAATAGCTTTCGCAGATAAGGAAGTAGTCTTTGATGACCTTGCGCAAGGGCGTAAGCGAAAGAATATGCGTTACCACATCATCCCCGCTTTCCCGCGAAATCGCAAAAATCAAACGCGATTCCACCAGTGAAATCTTGAGCTTGTAAGGTCCTGTCCCTTCGTCACTGACGGGGCGGAAACTATTTTCCTCGATGAGATCGAAAATTGCGACAGCACGCTCATGCTCAACGTCGGGTGTCGAGCGGCCGATTGTGTCGTCCAGTTCCACATCGACCAATCTCGCATCGCTTGCCGTCATCAGATTCCTAAAGGTTCAACCGAATTGCAACTGAATTGCCATGTGCATCAAGCCCTTCTGCGCGCGCCAACTCAATGGCTGCCGGTCCCAAGGCGCGCAGTTGCTCAACACCGAGCCTCAGAATGGAGGTTCGCTTGACATAGTCAAGCACGGAAAGTCCTGAAGAAAACCGTGCGGAGCGGGCCGTCGGCAAAACATGGTTGGAACCGCCAACATAATCGCCAATCACCTCCGGCGTATAACGACCAAGGAAGATCGCCCCTGCATTGCGGACACCGGCCAAAAGCGCCTCTGAATCAGCCGCTGCAATCTCAAGATGTTCGGGCGCAATACGATTTACCAAGGGCAAGGACGACTTCAAATCATTGACCAGGATGACCGCACCGTAATCTCGCCAACTCTCGCTTGCGGTTTGACCACGCGGCAATGTCCTTAGCTGACGCTCCACAGCGTCCATGACGGCTATGCCAAATGCTTCATCGTCAGAAATGAGAATCGACTGTGCGGCGCTATCATGCTCGGCCTGCGCCAACAGATCAGCAGCGATCCATTCCGGACTATTGTCAGAATCAGCCAGAATAAGAACTTCTGATGGCCCAGCAATCATGTCGATGCCAACGGTGCCAAAGACACGTCGTTTGGCAGCAGCCACGTAAGCATTGCCGGGACCGACAATTTTGGCAACAGGTGCGATGGTTTCCGTGCCATAGGCCAACGCGGCAACAGCTTGCGCACCACCCACGCGGTAAATTTCGGAAACGCCAGCAAGTCTCGCCGCGACGAGAACCAACGGATTGAGATTGCCATCAGGTGAAGGAACGACCATGACAATGCGCTCAACACCCGCGACCTGTGCCGGAACGGCATTCATCAAGACCGAACTCGGATAGCTCGCCGTACCACCTGGAACATAAAGCCCGACAGAATCAATTGCTGTCCAGCGCGAGCCAAGTTCAACGCCCAACGCGTCCGTATAACGGTCGTCCTTTGGCATTTGCCGTGCATGGTGTGAGTGGATGCGATCTCGCGCCAGCTTTAAAGCTTCAACCGTCGCTTTCGGCGCCGAATCCATAGCCGCATCAACCTCGTCCGCAGAAATGGCAATACCATGTTGCGCCAAATCTATGCGGTCGAATTGCTTCGAATAATCTATGAGGGCCGCATCCCCATTTGCGCGAACATTTTTGATGATAGCCTCAACCACGCGATCAACATCTTCTGACACCTCCCGTTTGGTCGAAAGGAATGCGGAAAAACTTTGATCAAAACCAGAATCAGATTGTCTGAGCACAATTGCCACTTGAGATACCCCTTAAGCTTCGTGCTCTGGACGTGATTGCGTTTCCCACGCCGGACCAAGATCCGCCATCTGTGCCTCTATGGCTTCAACTTCGAGACGCAAAGCCTTGTTGGCGGCGAAAACCAGCTCAATAGTTCCAGATGGAGCATCAGAAACAATGAAGCGAATAGCAAGTATGGACAGGATATCGTCCTTATAGCGACGGTCTATTCCAGTGGTCTTGAGACTTAAGACCTGACCGAAATGCAATGCAGTACGGCGGCGCTCAAAACTGTGGTGGCGCTTGCCGTCCTCTGCCAGTTCCCAGACGAAACGATTAACGCCAAGAACAAGCTTCTTTTCTGCCGACAGATAATCGATATCTCCAACTTTCAGCACGGAATCCTGCAAATGCGCAGATAGGATTTGCAGGTCTTCCTCATCAAGCGCGATGAGTTTGAGAGTGTCCATGTCCACCACTTTCTTAAATTTTCACAATCGGGACTTCCATTGGAACTCCCGCTTCACTCCCTGTTAGAGGAAAGCGCGGGCAAATGGAATTATGCTCTTGGCAAAATCGGGCGATGATGGAAGGATAGTTGCGACAGAAATTTTGTCCATATTGCCTGAATTTATTGATAATTTTTCAAATGGTATTTCAAACATGGTTTTTAATCTATCTCAGCGTGTCATTTCCATTGCAACAGTGTGCAGCATTATTGCTCTTACAGGCTGCGGCGGACGCGAGGCACACCCTATTAGCGCCACCAATCCCAGCGATTCTCAATTCAACTGCGCTGGCATTACCCGCGAATTTAACGCCAATGAACGGACCATCCTTGCCGTGACCAAAGAGAAGGGCAATGCAAACGCCAAAAATGCGGTGCTTGGCATCACTGGCGCCGTTCTGTTCTTCCCGGCACTCTTCTTCATGGACCCTAAATCGCCGGAACGCGTTGAAATCGAAGCGCTGCGCAATCGCAATCAGGTCCTTGGTGACATCGCCAGAAGCAAAGGTTGCAGCCAGCCAAAATCCACATTGGATCAATTTTATAAAGAGCTACATCAGTCTTCTATAAGCAAGGTCAAAGATTAGAGCCGTAAAGCGATCAGGGCAGTTCCGTTACCGCATAATCACGGAACTCCCCAACTCACTTTTTACGCAATCTCAGACGAAAAGCGGGGTCCACTTTTCCTGAAACCGTTCGAACTTTTGTTTGACGCAATTTCGGACGGAAAACCGGTACCCACTTTTCCTGAAATTGCTTTTAGTCGCTGATGCGTTCAACCACAGCACCGCAACGCGTCAGCTTTTCTTCAAGCCGCTCAAATCCACGATCAAGGTGATAGACGCGGTTAACTGTCGTTTCGCCTTCTGCAGCAAGACCAGCGATAACCAGCGATACCGATGCGCGCAGATCAGTGGCCATGACCGGCGCACCACGAAGCCGCTCAACACCCTCAATCTTTGCAGTCTGACCTGACAGCGAGATTTTGGCACCCAAACGAGCCAGTTCCTGCACATGCATGAAGCGATTTTCGAAAATGGTTTCAGTAATATGAGATGTGCCCTTGGCTTTGGTCATCAGCCCCATGAACTGCGCTTGCAAATCCGTTGGGAAACCCGGAAATGGCTGCGTGGTCACATCAACAGGCATGATACCATGGCCGTTCCGCACAACACGCAGACCGGAATTGGTTTCGGAAATTTCAGCACCGGCTTGACCCAGTGTCGCAAGGGCAGCCGTTAGCAAGCTGGCATCAGCCCCTTCCAGAATGACATCGCCGCCAGTCATCGCCACAGCCATTGCATAAGTGCCTGTCTCGATACGATCCGGAATGACCCGCACGCGCGCGCCGGAAAGGCTTGTTACACCTTCAATAGTGATGGTCGAAGTACCCGCACCGCTCACCTTGGCACCCATCGCATTCAGGCATTCAGCCAGATTGACGACCTCAGGCTCCTGAGCAGCATTTTCGATGATTGTTTCGCCCTTGGCGAGCGTTGCCGCCATCATCAAAACATGGGTCGCACCAACGGAAACCTTGGGAAACGCATAGCGCGCGCCAATCAGCCCGCCCTTGGCGCTCGCTTTGACATAGCCATTTTCAATTTCAATATCAGCGCCAAGAGCGCGAAGACCATCGATAAACAGGTCGACCGGTCGTGTGCCGATTGCACAACCACCCGGCAAAGAAACCGTTGCGACACCCATGCGGGCAAGAAGCGGTCCTATAACCCAGAAGCTCGCACGCATTTTGGAGACGAGCTCATAGGGGGCAACGGTATCGACGATATTGCGCGCAGTGAAATGGATCGTACGGGAATAAGCGCCATCCTGACGTTCGCGGCGACCGTTCACGGAATAGTCAACCCCGTGATTGCCCAAAATGCGAATAAGCTGCTCGACATCGGCAAGATGCGGCACATTTTCCAGTGTCAGCGTATCATCGGTCAACAGGGAGGCAATCATCAACGGCAGTGCCGCATTCTTGGCACCCGAAATCGGGATGATGCCGTTGAGTGTGTTACCGCCAACAATCTTGATGCGATCCATATTCTGTCACTTTCGCGGGAGAAATACCCGTCCTGTCGTTAAAGGCTCTATGCAGAGCGGGTTCGTTTAAACCATCACGTGTGCTGGTTCAAGAATGGCTTGTCGTCCCTGTGCATAACGCTCAGCTTCGAATCAGCCTTGCGGGTTAGTCATGTTCTTGAACGCGAGTGCGTCGATTCTGCGTCAAAGGAGTGTGCACAGAAAAAATATGTTCTATTTTTCACCGCCGGTCGCATCAGTTTGAGCAGAAGAGGCTTTCAGACCCTCATCGCGCTCATCTTCAGCCCCGGAGCGACGCGATCTTGACTGCTGTTTGCGCCGCGCCAGATTTGCGCGCAGTTGTTCGGAGCGGCGTTTTTCACGCAGTTCCTGTTCCCTGCTTGGAGTTTTAGGCGACAAAGGCATTGATTTCATCCGGTATTTTGAGCAGCAGCGACAAGGTTTTGTCGGCAGCCAGCCCGTGTTTTTTGGCCTCTATGGATATTTTACTCAAGAGATTACGATTGCTTGCTTGCGATTTCAGCAATGATATGCCAGAAGTCCGCCGCGTTCGCAAATCGGCTGCGGTAGCTCAGTGGTAGAGCACTCCATTGGTAATGGAGAGGTCGAGAGTTCAATCCTCTCTCGCAGCACCATCTCATCTGATTGAAATCGTTGAAGTCCTTGCATCTTGCGGGCTTTTGGTCATTCTGCTGTTACAAAGTTCGTTACAAAACGGAAATTTTCAGTGGCAGGCAAAGATAAGCATCTTCTAAATCGTGATGGCAGATATTTTGCCAGAATCGTAGTTCCCAAAGGCCTGCGACCTTTCCTGGAAAATAAAACTGAATTGCGCGTGGCGCTCGGCCCGGACCGGAGATTAGCACAAGCGCGTCTTCATTCCGCTGTGGCCGGTATCCAAGGATTAATTGCTGTTGCTGAACGCAAAGCACAAGCAGCAAATGGTAAACCTATTGTTCCGGGCCGCTACCTTTTACCCGTGGATCAGATTGCTCTTCGAAATTACAATGAGCGGCTGGCGTTTGATACGGAGCTACGCAACTCCAATGCGATCTATGCCCGTATCGGCATAGATGATCAGTTGATCGAGTTACTGCGTGAAGGCGTTGCCGGACGCTTGGAGGACGACACCCTCAAAACCTTGGTTGGAGACCGAATTGATCGCTATCGGCGTCTTGGCAACACGACCGCGACCTTTGGAACCCTCGAGTGGCGCACGCTTGCTTGCGCTATGTGTTTCACCGGTAAACCAGAACATCCATTGCTTGCGAATTTGGAGCCTATAGAAGCAAAGGAAGAACAAGAGCCGGTCCTTCTCCGCAGTTTGTTCGATCTTTACATTGCGGAACTTAAGGCAAATGGACGAGGCATGGGAGCTGAAAAACGCTGGCGTCCAATCATAGAAGATCTGATCTCTTTCGCTCGCACAAAAGACGCCCGTAAAATTACCAAGAAAACGATTTTAGAATGGAAAGACTTCAAGCTAAAGTCTTTGGCACCGCGAACTGTAAGAGACGTTTATCTCACTGCTGTGAATGCGGTTTTCAATTGGGCTGTGTCCAATGATTTTCTTGACGCGAACCCAGCCACAACTGTGAAGCTCCGCGTTACTCAAAAAGCCGTGACCCGCCCAAAGGGCTTTACGAGAGAGGAAGCCACAGAAATCCTCAAGTTTACCTTGGCGTACAAACCTAAGCAGTCAGATAATCCGCAAACACAAGAGAATCCCCAAACCAGCGCGGCGAAGAAATGGTCGGCGTTGATCTGTGCTTTTACCGGTGCACGCATTTCTGAGATCACACAATTACGCAAAGAAGATATTCGCATCGAAGATGGAATTCCGGTGTTGCGGATCACTCCAGACGCCGGAAAGGTGAAAACAAGACAATATAGGGACGTACCTTTACATAAACAGATAGTTGAAAAAGGATTTTTGGATTTCGTGGCCGCATCAGCTGATGGTCCGTTATTCCATTCAAACACGAAGGGCAAAGGCGTCGCTGGTCCCGAGCAAACCGTTTCTGGCCGCATTTCTACCTGGCTTCAAAAGGAGGGTATAATTCCCGAAGGCGTCTCACCCAGTCACGGTTGGCGTCATGCGTTCAAGACCACAGGCCGGGAAGTCGAGATCGATAGCCGTATCCTTGATGCCATTGCCGGGCATGCCGCCCGGACGGCAGGTGAGCAATATGGCGACGTCACGATCATCGCGAAGAAAAAAGCTATCGATCGGTTTCCATCATTCTCTATCTGAGGTGCCAACCGATCCAAACAATTATCAAGAATCGCTGTGTCGACTGATTCTACCAATCTCCGACTTCAGATCAGCGTCGACAGAACTCTATGATCAGCGAACTCATCAATCTTCTGATAGGAAACAACAATCGGGCCGAATGGCGATTTTCGAGACGGCTTGCTTTCCCGGAGAACGGGATGGGGCCGAAAGCGGACCGTCCACGGCTAAGGAGCTCATTGCGAAAGGCACACATCGGGACGCCAGTTGGAGGTCTGGAATCAACCCGAAGCGGGCCTCACTCCACCATGATCATTGCTGGCGGCGACGGCATCCTTCCCTTCTGACACGTCCTACTTTAACCCGGGCTCTTAAAAAGACTCGTCGTCTTGGGGCACTCCTCCAGGTTGGTCGGCGGTTCCCAAAAGGTCGTCAAAAAAACTGTCAATTGCAGCCTCTCGTTCTTCCGGCGACAAATCATCATTCTCGTCGTCGTTGGTAGGAAATGTCTCGTCCGAGCCGTAGTCTGCGCCATAGTCTTCGATGGCATAGTCCGGCTCATCGACACCGTCATCAGGACCATCTTGATAGACTTTTGGCTTCGCGCCCCAATCAATAAGTGAGGCTCGCTTTTGGTGCAGAGCCAGCAAGTATGCCGGAATCTTTTCTTGAAGCCAGTCGGCATTGCCCTTACCCAAGTGCACAAGCTTCAAGCTAAGTGGCCAGAAAGGACCGGCAATTGGACTTCCTACGACTTTTTGGACGAGCTTTTCTCGAAGCCTGCGGTCTGCAGTCAGCTTCCTGACGCTCATATGCACTAATAGCGCCAACGGGATCGGCCCAGCGTTCATGAGCACCAAATCTGTTGTTGCACGAGGTATAATGACCTCCAGCTCTTTCAGAAGCCACAATGCCCATACGACCTCTGAATCTCTCCCGAGGGGAGCATTTTGATCAATAGTTGAGAGTGCAACATGTCTCCATAGTTCTGTGTCCATTGTCTCCGGATTTCGACGTTTCCGCTAGGCAATCACCCGCGCGGCGTAGTCAAACGAGTGTGGAAATTGCACGGCGCACTGAGCCAAGAAGTGCTGGAGTAGATCCCATTGCTCATCCCAAAGGCGGTTGTCATCTATCAGGCGTATCGCATGTCTAATGATGCCATCGTCTCCGGATGTTGTCGCGACTTCGGTAATTTTTGCGAGAATCGAAAGAGTTTCATTTTTATGCTTTCGAACCCTTCCAAGGCTCTCGATTCGTTCCTTATCGAACTCAAACGGCCAATCATCAGCGAACACTGGCTTGGTCGAAATTATCTTCGTCTTGCTTTCGTTGATGTCCAATTGGAACTCGCGGAGTGCCAGCCGAAGGTGAAACAGGTGGCGTTCGCACTCTTCATGCGAGTTTCCCGCAACCCAGTAGTCATCGACATGTCGAACGTAGGTTGATCGACCATTGGTAGAGTAGCGGGAGAGGAAATTGTCGTAGACCGCCGACAGTAGCACCTCAGCTGCAATCTTTGAGGTGTCTGGCCCAACTGGAATTCCAATTGTCTGTCTTGACTGCGAGTTCCGCAGGATGAAGTCAAGACGATTGCCGAACACGATTGCTGACGTGGATGAGGTATCGGTTTTGGCGGCCACCTTACTATTGATGGCCCACGGCAGCGTGTGGGTATAAACCGATGGAAAAAAGCGTGCGACGTCGGTGACGAGGCAGAATTTGAATCGCGAGAACGCACGAAGCCTCAACTCAGGTAGATCAGAATGCGATGTGAAACGGACATGGCGATTTCCAGCACGCATCATAATGGGTTTGGAGACCGAGCCAGTTGATTTGTCTAACAGCGGCGTAAGCTCGGCCCAATGTTTTTCGAAAAACAAACCAAGATCACGAGCGAAAGCCGGATGAGGCACGCCGAACACGCGCCGCTGCCCTCCTCGCTTGCTCGCATTGTAAGTCGCGTGATCGCCCACCGCTTTTCCTGTGATCCCATAAGCCGCGCCGGAACCAGAAAAATGATGCCAAAGCTTCTTTGAAGTGAAGATGGGTGGCAGATTCTCGGGGAGTAGGCCGTGATCTAAAAAGTCTTTTGCGTTTGGCGCTTCTTCCACCCATAGTCCCCATTTTATCGAGAATTTCGAAGACAGGTTGTATTGTATAATTATTCTGCAGTGCAAGCGCCGTACGGCCTACAATGATTGGTTCTGGCGTTACATGCCACCGCGCCCCGGCCCACCATACGCTGCTATCGCAGCTCAGCTACGGCATGTCCCACGTCGAGATGACGGCGCAAAGTGGTCGTCTACGCCAAAATCGCCCGGGTTGGGGCCACGGGCGACCGCCCGTTGCTAGGCCGTAGTGATGATT
>UCNP01000035.1 GCA_900473335.1 Hyphomicrobiales bacterium
TGTCGATTGGTCCTAGAGCAGACGCTAAGGATATTTGCCAGTGCGCATCCTCGCCATGCCGTGCCAATGCTTCATCTTACAAAACTCACCGGCACACCTGACGAAGGATGGCGGATGACATCCATCTCGATGCCATAAATTGCACCAAGGCTTTCCGATGTCATGATTTCATCTGGCCTACCGCGAGCTATCAGCTTGCCGGAGTGCAGTGCAATGATTTCATCGCAATAACGGGCGGCCATGTTCACATCATGCAGAACGACCACGACGCCAAGCCCCTTCTGGCGCGACAGACGATGCACCAGCGACAGGATTTCAACTTGATGTGCCACATCCAATGCGGAGATTGGCTCGTCGAGCAGCAGCCATTCTGCATCCTGTGCCACCAGCATAGCCAACCAGACGCGCTGGCGTTCGCCACCCGAAAGCGTATCGACCAGACGATCGGCAAATCCGCCAATATCGGTCAGTTCAATGGCTTCATCGACCTTTTCCTGATCCTGTTTGCTAAAGCGGCCGAGTGCGCCATGCCATGGATAACGACCCAGCGCCACCAGCTCTTTAACCAGCATACCATCGGCTTGCGGTGTATATTGCGGCAGATAGGCGACCTTGCGGGCAAAGGGACGAGCGCCCCATTCTTCAATGGCCTTGCCTTCAAACAATACGGTGCCCGAACTTGGCGGCTGCTGCCGGGCAAGGATTTTTACCAGGGTCGATTTTCCTGAACCATTATGACCGATAAGGCCGGTCACGCGGCGCGACTGCAATTTCAGCGAAAGCGGCTGCAACAGCGTGCGCGACTCAATGGCAAAGCTCACATCGCCAAGCTCCAGCAAAGCCTCATGCGCCGCATGCGAGGCTGATTGCATCTGGTTCTGTTCTGCGATTTCGGTCATTGACCACTTCCTTGAGTATTTCTTGCAATATGAGGTGCTGGCGAAGATGCACATCAGCCAGTTGAAAAAGCGTCACTCCATTCGAACGGAAACTACCCGCGTAAAGCCGCCACCAGTGTAATCATCTGGTGCAGAGGGGACAGGTGATGCACGACGTATCATCTGGAGAGCGTACTGATCAACTTCTGCTGACCCTGAACTTGAAACTATGATAGGCGATATAATATCGCCACCGACATTAATAGAAATCCGGATACCCACAACACCTTTTCCCGGACTGCCTCGACCTGCTCTTTTTGCAACCTTTGCCAGGTAACTGTTAATTCGCTTTTCCCATGACTGCGCCTGGCGCGCCGAGGCCGCGCTTGGCGCAACCTGTCGTTTTTCTTCAACCGGCTTATCATTTATGACCTTGGCGGTGACGGGCTTTTCAACCTTGCGGACGATCTTCTTCTCGACCGGCTTTTTTGGCTTTTCCTGCGCAGGACGGACAACCGGCAGCGGCACTTCAACCTCTGGCAGTTCAACCAATTCTTCGGTCTGCTCTTCGAGTGGTTCGACCTCTTCGGGTACAGGCTCCGCCTCTGCCACTTCTTCGACAGGTTCTACCTGCGGCTCCGGCTCAACTTCCGGCGTTGCCGCCTCCTGCTCGGCCACCTCCGGCTCTACCGGTTCCGGTTCGATTGCGGGTTCTTCCTTCACCGGCTGGGCAACAACAGGGGCTGGCATCGGCTCCATGTCGATCATGATCGGCGCGACGATATCGCCGCCTTCATCTTCCGGCTGATAGGTGTGGACGGCCAAGGCGGCACCAGCATGCACACACACAACAACCGTGCCAGCAATCGCCCAGCGGCCGATTTCACGCCAGTCCGGATACAGCAAACCGCCGATGAGGGTGTTGGGCCTGCCTGACATTATGGCGCGTTTCCGCCTGATGCGGCCAGTGGTGCGCTTTCGAGACCAACCAGCGCGATCTTGAGGTAGCCATTGGACCGCAGATTATTCATCAGCTCCATGAGCGAGCCATACTCGACGGTCTTGTCTGCGCGCAGGAAAACGCGGGTTTCCTTATCGCCCTTGGTTTGCTGATCAACGAAGCTGCCAAGCGTGTTGGCCGTCACCGTATTATTGCCGATTGCGATTGTCTTGTCTTCTTTGAGCGTAAGATACAGCGGCTGATCCGGGCGCGGCGCAGGCGTTGCCGTCGAGGCGGGAAGATCGACATTAATATCAACCGTTGCCAAGGGCGCAGCGACCATGAAAATAATAAGCAGGACGAGCATGACATCGATAAACGGTGTCACGTTGATTTCATGGTTCTCCTGCAATTCGTCATCGGAAACATTGTGCCTGATACCACCAGCCATTTTCTGTTCCTACTCGGCTGCTGCAGGGTGAACCTGCCTTGCCGCTGAAATGGCGGAAGGCACGCAAGCAAAATCCACATCGCGGCTGACAAGGCGTTCAACGCCAGCCGAAGCATCTGCGAGCAGTTGCCTGTAGCCGGTGATCGAGCGGGCAAAGACATTGTAGATGACAACTGCTGGAATGGCGGCAATCAGGCCAACAGCCGTTGCGAGCAGCGCTTCAGCAATACCCGGCGCAACAATGGCAAGGTTGGTTGTCTGCGATTGCGAAATACCTATGAACGAATTCATGATACCCCAGACCGTTCCGAACAGCCCGACAAAGGGCGCGGTCGAACCGATCGTTGCAAGCACGCCCGTGCCGCGGCTCATGCGACGGCCAGCTTGCGCCTCAATGCGCGACAGGCGTGATGCGACGCGCTCCTTCAAACCGTCCGCGCTTGTATATGCTTGAGCCTCCTGTGAAAGGCGCACTTCCTCGCGTGCGGCATTGACCAGTAATGCACCCGGCCCTCCCCTCCCCTCAAGCGCCCGTTCGGCATCGTGAAGGGTTCGTGCATTGCCGATGGCATTGAGGGCGCGATAGGCGCGCATTCTGGCACCGGCAAGTTCGAGGGTCTTTGCCAGCCAGACTGTCCATGTAATCAGCGAGGCAAAGGCAAGGCCGATCATGACACCCTTGACCACCCAGTCAGCGGCCATGAACATGCCCCATGGCGAAAGATTATGCGGCAATCCTGCCTTGGCGCCAGCGACAGGAGCCGCCTGCCCTGTCTCGATTGCCGTGGAGGCTGCGGGCGGTGTTGCCTGCATCGCTGGCGCAGGATCGGCGGCTGGCGTTGAAGGCTGTCGTGGAGCAGGTTGCTGCGTTGCGGGTTCTGCCACAGACGCGCTCTGCTCCTGTGGCAACTGGGGTGTCGGCGCAGGGTTTTCCTGAGCCGCCGCGAAAAATGCGCCAGCGAGAATGAACGTCAGAGCAAGAGCGCCCGCTTTCAGGCGGGACTGCCGTGAACCTGATCCTGCCTTCTTTCTGGTCATTGCTTGCATCTTTTCGAAATCCTTATTTTGTCTCTAAACGCATGTCCGCAAACTGGATGATTTTTTGGCACGCCGAGCATAGTCGCATGGCGGCTTAATATTTATGAGTTTTATAATCAAGTATTATTTCAGGAAAATCAATCCACCCCGATAAGGATCGGCTTCTCGTCAAAAAATCGATCCCTATGGCTGTGGCTTTGTGGATAAATCAGGGGGAATGCGAGCAAAACCGCCCTGCTTGCGAGCATAATTACAAGCAAAAAGAGCAATGCCGTTGTAATTGGTTGAGGTCAGATAATACCCCAGGCGCGATATCGGCCGCGCCCTGTCATTTCACGCAAGCCAAGCTCGCCAATAAGATTGAGAGCGCCGCGCTGCGAAACCTTCAATTCTCTGGCGACCAAACCCGCTGAAATCATCGGGCGGGAGAGAACAAGATCAATCATTCCCGGCAGGCTGGAGGTGGAGCGCCGATCTTTCAATTTGCGTTCCATCTGTATCTTGGCAAGCCCTAAACGCTCTATTTCCTTGAGGTTTGCAATGCTGGCTGCCTCAACTGCGCCGAGAAATGCGGTGAGCCTTGTTCCCCGATCCCGCGCGCGGCGGCGATCCCTTGGAATGTTACGCAGGCCGGAATTGAAAGCGGCAAGGTGCGATCTGGTTTTGCCGCGCTCCCGCAACATTGCCGAAACCAACATGGGGCCAAGCCAATGCTGGTGTTGAAGCGGTTCAATATCTTCCCACGCATCCCATAGGATTGCCGCTGCCAAAAGTGGCGGCAGATCGCGGGTCATGTCGTGAACGACCATCCATCGCCCGATCCGCTCATCCTCGTCCCAATCCGGATCATAGACCAAAGGATCACCATCAGAAGTGACCGCGTCGGTTAATGACTTTTTCTCCAGCCTCCGCTCCCCTTTTGGCTGGGCAGCTTTTGCAGGCGTCAATAATCTTTGGCTTGTCCGGTCGAGCAGAGCGTCAAAGCGGGCAAGTTCATCCTCAAATGCGCTTTCGGCCTCGGTCCTTGTTTCATTTGTGAATTCTGAAAGTGCGACTGGTTCAGGAGTCATATTGGGCATAGCGACGTCGCTCATCCATCGTCCCCTCAGGGTCGCCATCCCTTTGGCACTCAAGGCCCATGCGGGTGAATTTGAAGCAATTTGCCGGCGGACGCGCAGAATATTGTGAGCCCGTGTCAATTCATGGGTAGGCGTCCTGATATCCATTCGCGCATCGTGCAGAACCAGATCTTCCACATGGACGAGTTCACCGGCGAGCCATAAAGCGTTGCAAGCCTCCATGAAATGCGAACGCGCAATCCAGCCCTCATTCTCCCGCATCAGGCCGCTACCTGAGCGACGGGCAGTTTCGTTCAGATCACTTTTTCTCGCTACCCTGTCGTCCAGCCGTGCCAAGGCGTCCTCGGCGGCGACAACCGGTCGAAACAGATCATTGATGGATAAGTCAGCAGAATCATAAACCATTGTTATTATGGTAAATGATCAATTAAGCAGAAGATAGTAGGGCTTTAGCTTCTCTTCGCTACCCTTGCCTCAGACGACCACAACGGTCGCTTTGCCAGGCACGCGACTATAGAGATCAATTATATCCTGATTGATAAGCCGAACGCAACCCGAAGACATGGATTGCCCTATCGACCACCATTCGGGCGAACCGTGGATGCGGTAACCAGTATCGACACCATCTTTGAAGATATAAAGAGCCCGCGCGCCCAATGGATTTTGCGGTCCGGGTTCCTGACCATTTTGGTATTTTACCAGTTCCGGCTTGCGCTGGATCATTTCACGCGGCGGCGTCCAACGCGGCCATTCTTTCTTGTATTGAATATTGGCGCGGCCATTCCAAAGAAAGCCCGCCTTACCGATCCCTACGCCATAACGAATTGCATCGCCGCCGGGCTGAACAAGATAGAGAAAGCGTTCTTGAAGATGGACGACGATTGTACCGGGCTGCTCGCCCGTCGGATCAACAACCACCTGCCTGCGGAATTGTACAGGAACTTTCTGATAGGGCACAGCGGGAAGGAAATACGGCCCCTCCTGCACGGCTGCATACATGACATCCGGCACTGTTACGGTTTTGTCGATACTGATCTGCGGACGTATCCCATTTGTGGACATGGGATCGATATTCATCGCCGGCAATTCAAAGGTGGTTTGCGTGCAACCTGACGCGCTGAGCGCTGTCATTGATCCAATACCGAGCAGCAAATGCCGCCGTGAAATGATTGGAGCAGACAATGGGGATGACGCTGCCTTGGGACGCTGGGACAAGATCGTACTCGCTTACAATAATGGCAATTCCTTAAATTGTATGGAAATGTGGTTTATAAAGGATGAATGCTTACTAAAGCGTTTTGCTGTTTAATAGATTCAAAATAACTCTTTGAGTTTTTGTTTTTACGTCATTCCGATTGGTAAAGCCGCTACACTCCTGGAATTGCTTTAAGCGCCCTGCCCCGTTGACAGCTGTCAACGCATTTCGACCTAAGTCGTGGTTGACAGCTGTCAACTGCTCTACAATTATTCTAAGCCAAAGGTCCAATTTCAATCCCCGAACGACTCCACTACCACTTATGCTACTTACACGTTTCTTTTTTTCCATGAACACTTTCGATTGTATTTTCTAGTTTTGATAAAGAGTTTTCACCCATGCCATCAAAGCAACCCTCACGAAATAAATCCGTCAGCTCAGATCAGATCACTGCTACCCTCATTGAAGATTGCCCCCTCACCCGCGCTGAAACATTCATCATGGAAAATATACAAAAACCCGTCTTGCCGGGCGATATAGCCGTCGCCGCCGGAACCAATATGCGGGCTTTGCAACGTCTCTTCCGCAAAAAATATGCGGCGACGCCAACACAGGTATTGATGACGAAGCGGATTGTTGCTGCGCGCGATATGATTTTGAGTGGTGAAGCACAGTCGGTGCGGCAGGTCGCTGCACAGCTTCAATTCTCGAATCCTAGCCGGTTTTCGAAACTCTATCGAAGAATGCACGCCAACACGCCATCGGACGAAATTCGTCAAATCAAAGCGGGCGTCAACGGCCTTTCGCCAGCCAATCAGTAATAGGTTGCCGATCTATCGAGGAAGTCGTGCGCATGGACAATCACCGTCTCGTGGTCAATGAAGATCACACCATAAACGGGCGGTTCATGCGTCACCGCAACGCGGTGCCCCTCAAATCCAAGCGCAGTTTGATGGTTGGTGCCGCGCAGCACACTTATTGGAATGCCCCGCCAACTTCCCGCGACAGGGCGGTGCGCATGGCCTGCGAAAATATGCCGGACATTTCCATTCTCTTTCAAAAGTGCAAAAAGTTCATCGGCTTCGATGAGGCCGATTGAATCAAGATGCGGTATATGAATCGGGAATGGCGGGTGATGCGTAAAGATATAAACCGGTTCGGACCCTGCTGCATCCAATTGCTGTTTCAGCCAAGCTAATCTTGCCCCGTCCAGACGACCTTCGGTCTTTCCTGTTTCCAAGCTATCCAGAAGGATAAGTCTGCCCTCCCGCATAGGAATCACGGTTTGAATAAAACCGTCTTCCGCCATGACGGAAGTAAAAACCTTCAAAAAGGCATCCCGATTATCGTGATTTCCAAGCATTAGCCGATAGGGAACAACGAGCTTCTCCAGCTCCGAAGCCAGCGTGTGATATGTTTCCTCTTCGCCCGTATCGCTCAGATCACCTGAAAAGATCACCATCGCCGCATCGCCGTGATGCGTGTTGATATCTTCAATACATTTTTGCAGCCGGTCCAGCGGGTCCAACCCGCAAAGAAGTTCGCCTGGCTTGATAAGATGCAGGTCTGTTACTTGAATGATCTTTATCGGCATAATTGTCCTAACTATCTATGAGCGAGGATTGGTCGGCAAACGGGCGCTTGTCCGCAAGATAAGGCTTGTCGCTAGCCGCTCATGCGCAGGCGGACGACCAGGATCAGCTTCACGCTTTTCCAATAGTGACACGGCGTGCTGTGCCATGATGGCTGCATCCTGACGGAATGTCGTAAGATTATAGGCATCCCAGGCGGCTTCCGGAATATCATCAAATCCAATGACTGAAAGATCGTCCGGTATGGAAAGCGTGGTGTTGCGGCGAACATAATCAATCAGTCCAAATGCAACGAGATCATTGACGCAGAACACAGCCTCCGGGCGCACGGCTCCGCCAAACAATTGTCGAGCGGCATCCTGACCGCCCTGATAGTCGGAATTGCTGCCATTTCCGGCCATAACAGTCGCGCCGTGCTTTTCTGCTTCGTCCCGAAAACCGAACTCTCGTTCGATCGTTGTCGGCGTGCGCACAAGCGTGGCGGCGAACGCCAGATTTTTCATGCCATTGTCGAGGAAGAAGCGCGCTGCTGTTCGTCCCGCGCCCTCATTGTCGATATTCACATCATCTGCGCCGGTTTCCGAACGTCCAAGAACGATCAATGGCTGCCCATTGCGGCTGGCAAGTTCGACGAAAGAGGAGGGGGGCGAACCCGATAATATAATCGTCGCCTCAGCGCGATATCCAAACAGGGTTTTCTGCGCCGCCGTCAGCTCTTCCTCGGTGCGCCCCGTATTGATGACGATGGGGACGCTGCCGCGCTGGATTAAAGCCTTGGTCAGTGCCGCCACAAGATGGGACCGATAACCGAGTTCCGGATTGGTCACCACAAGGCCGACCAGACGGCTTTTCCGGGCCAACAACCCCCGGGCCAGATCATTGACCTGATAACCGAGTGCTTCTGCCGCCTCCAGAATCTTTGTCCGCTTCTTGGCCGAAACACTGGCGCCCGGCGTAAATGCCCGCGAGACGGCAGAGCGCGAAACACCGGCAAGCTTCGCCACCTGCAAAGCACTCACATATTGATTGCTTTGCTTGGCTAAGGTTTTCTTCTCAGATGTCATTATCAATGTCCAACTTTCGAAAGCACGTCAGCGCGCAAGAATCGCTCAACGACCAGCATGAAACCTATCGATGGTATGAGCAACAGCAATGCTGTTATGGAAGCAATCTGATAATTTCCTCCTGAGCTGGCAGTATAAAGCAGAAGGGGAAGGGTATTAACATCCGGTGCACCGACAAAATAGCTGCCGGTGAATTCATCCAGAGATTCAAGAAATACGAAAATAGCACTCGCCATAAGCCCGGGAGCGGCGAGGGGAAGCGTTACGTCACGAAAGGCGCGCATAGGCCCTGCACCAATCGACCGTGCGGCTTCCTCAAGGTCGATTTGAACCGCAGAGAACGCCGCAGTTGCAATCCAGACCGCATAGACGAGCCCATGGGTTACATGAACCATGACCACGCCGGCAATCGTGCCATTCAGCCCGATCTGGTAAAAGAAGCGAGCAATATTGACGTAGACGGGAAGGTTCGGAAAGGCTTGCGGAATAAGAAATGCAAGCAGGATAAGTCCGCGAAAGGGCAGTTTCAGCCGCGATAGGGCATAGCCTGCCGGAACAGCCAGAGCCAGCGATGCGACCACGGTCAGAGAAGCAACAAGGATACTGGTCGCCAGAGAACTCATGGCATTGCCGCGCGGCGAAAATACGCGCTCCCAAAAGCTGAAACCATATTCCAGCGGCAGCATATGCGGGAAGTACCATTTTTCGGCAACGGTCCAAAGCAACATATTGGTCAGAGGGCCAAAAATGATGAAGGCCAGAAGGCCCAAAATAACGGCACGCGGTAGCCACCAAAAATCAAAGCGAGCCATCACGAACGCTCCTTCATTGTCTGTCTCAGATATATCAGAGCGACGCCTGTCGTCAGGATCAGCGATATCATGCCAAGGGCGTTGGCTACGCCATAGTCGCCATGGGCATTGATCCGGAAGGCGATATCGGCGGTCAGCATGGTGGGCGATTGCGCATTGATCATCAAGGGAACCGACAGAACCGACATCATGGTGACGAAAGACAATATCAGTCCGACAAGCAATGTCCCCGATATTTGCGGCAACACAATTTCAATGAGTATGCGCAACCGTGACGCGCCAAGGTTCCGCGCTGCCTCAATCGTGCTACGATCCAGCGAGGCCATGGCTCCAGCCACAAGCAATGTCACAAATGGCGTCTGCTTCCAGACGAAAGCAATGACAATCCCACGCCAGTCGAGAAAACCCACTGTTTGCAACGGAGTTAAAACACCAAGACTGACAAAAATATTGTTCATCAGGCCATTCTTGGCGAGAAATGTACGTAGTATCTGACCAACAACGATGAATGGAATGAACATGGGCCAGCGGTAAAGCCAGCGCAGGATAGCAACAGCGCGCGGATTTTCACCCAGCGTCAGATATCCGCCAATTGCTATTGAAAATATGCCGATCAAGGCAGTGGAAACGGTGACAATCACCACTGTGAAAATCATATCGCCGGAATAAAGCTCAAACGATTTACGGAAGTTACCCAGCCCCCAAGCATCGCCCACTTCGAATGCACCGAGAATGGATGCAATCAGCGGTACGATGAAGAACAGCACTATCATCACCAGCGCTGGCAGGACGAGAAGTATGGCGAGCAGATTTTTCCGCATGAATTTGGGCCTTCAAAGGCGAGGGGAGGGGCCTTCGCAAGCGAAAGCCCCGGCTGTAAAAGTTAGTTGGCTACATTCTTCTCATAGGCTTCCAAAATTGCCGAATTATAGGGAGCGATCGGGAAAGGCTTCGCCTTTGTCGCTAGATCCTCCGGCGAAATGTCGACGAAGAGCTTGTCCCAGCTCGCCTTATCAAGCTCCGGCTGCACGAATTTTGCATCAATACCTGGATACCAGTTGAAGCGCTTGACAATGCCTTCTGCCTGAACCTTCGGGCTGGTTGCCAATGCAACAAACTTTTCGGCCAGTTCAGTGTTCGGGCTTTTCGCGGGGATCACATAATGCATCGGCTGACCGGGCATGCCCGGTGCAGGCAGGAAGAGCTTCATTTCCGGCGGCAACTTGCCATCGGCCTGCCAGGAATAGAACATGTCCACCCATACCGGTCCCATTGATATTTCACCGCGGCTGAGCATATCCAGAGTACCGGCATTTCCCGGCGTAAGTGTCGCATCGGTGGTGAAATCTTTCAGGCTGGCAAATGCTTTATCCCATTTTTTGGTTTCAGCTTCCTCGAATGGTCCCTTCATCAGCTTGTTCGCGTCGCCCTCGCCGAAAGCATAGATCCAGCCCATGACAAAACTGACACCGGAAGCGCCGCCCTTGATGCCATTATAGCCGAACTGCTTCGGGTTTACCTTCACCCAGGTGGAAAGTTCCTCATAGCTCCTTGGCGGTGTTGGGATGAGCGCAGGATTATAGGCGATTGCCGTCTGGCTGGAGAACATGGGCATGACATAGCCATCGACGTTCGAGCCAAGCGCCATTTTGGCTTTTTCGCTTGTAACCATCTTGCCTGAAGGAATTTTGGCGCGGTAGGATTCCAGATAACCTTCCTTCACCATTGGACCGGCGAATTTCTCGTGGACAACGGCAACATCCGCATCCCACTTCTCAACATTGGCTTTTGCCTGAGCATCGAAACGTTCAACGATTTTCTGTGAACCAGCATCGCCCGGACCTGTGCCCACAACCCTGACTGTTGTGCCCGGGTTCTCCTTTTCAAAGAGAGGCCCCAGATAGTCATTAATATAGTCGACCATGTTCTGGTCGCCCGCTGTCAAAACGGTCAGATCCGCAGCAGCGGCTGGTCCCGTTGCCAGTCCCAGAATAAGAGAAGCCTGTAGAAGCGTTTTCATGTGTAACTCCCTGAGCAAGATGGTTAATTTATGGGTATAAGAAACAGCAGAAGCCAGGCGTTTCTTCACTTCATTTTTAGGCGACTTTTGCCGTATTTGCTGGCGTATTGAAGATAAAGAGAGAAGCCGCCGGTATCGACACCTTGACCGTTTCGCCCTGATTGAAGGGCCTATCCGCATCGACAAGGATTTCTCGGTCTCCAAGCCGCACGGCGTGGCGCCAATGGCCGCCCGGATAGCTCACACTTACGATCTGTCCACGCAATTCGAGCTGGCCAGTGCCTTGCGTCGCCGCATCGTTCACGGGGATTAGCCGTGCAGCTTCGGAGCGGAAGCGCAATTCCACAGGGCCCGTTGCCAAGGAACGTCCGGCGCGAGGCGTAACCGATGCCTGATTATACGCGCCTTCGGCCAGTTCAATCAGATCCCCTTGCACACGCGCCTGCATGGGTAGAAAATTTTCTGCGCCCATAAAGGTGGCAACGAAGGGGGAAGCCGGTTTGTTATAGACTTCCTCGGGTGGCCCCTGTTGTTCAATCCGCCCTGAATTCATGATGACGATGCGATCCGCCATGACCATTGCCTCTTCGCGGTCATGGGTCACATGGACAGCAGTGATGCCAAGCCGTTTTTGCAAGACGCGAATTTCATGGCGAACAGTTAGGCGAATACGCGCATCGAGATTTGACAATGGTTCATCAAGCAGGAGGATTTCCGGGTCAATTGCCAAAGCCCGACCAAGAGCGACACGCTGGCGCTGTCCGCCCGAAAGCTGGCCGGGTTTCCGATTGCCGAGATCAGACAGGCCGAGCAAGTCCTGCATTTCCGCAACGCGGCTTTGTATCGTTTCACGGGAGCGCTTTTGAAGTTTCAGGCCATAGCCGATATTCTGTGCGACAGTCATGTGTGGCCACAGCGCATATGACTGGAACACAAGGGCCATGCCGCGTTTGTCCGGCGGCAGCTCGGTCACATTCCGTCCGGCGACTTCGATCCGCCCGGAAAATGGCTTTGCGAAGCCGGCTATCGTGCGCAGCAAGGTTGTCTTGCCACAGCCGGATGAACCCAGCAGAGCAACGAATTCACCCTTTGCAATGTCGAGATCAAGATTGTCCAGAACAGTCGTCGGACCATAGCCAACGCTCATTCCAGCTACTTTCAAGAAAGCCTGCGCGTTCATTTTCATCCCCCATTGCACAGCTGCGCAATTTTTCTTTGTACTGTCTGTTTATAACAGCGGGATGACAAGCGAAATTTTTTACTCTTTAAGAATGAACGCGAAATCGAGTATTTAAAGGCTAGCCCTTGGGGCTGAAATGCGCGATCAGGCGATAGCTGTCGCCCGGATAATACATGCGCACAGCGGTTATGGGTTGCGCTCCGCGCCATGTCGAGCGTTCGACCAGCAAACAGGCTGCGCCTTCCTTTACGCCAAGATGGGCTGATAGAGCAGCATCGGCATTCAAGGCGTTGATGCGGTTCTCCGCTTCTGACCATGGCACATGCTCGCGGAGCCAGGTGCCGGGCGGGACATTTTCAAAAGCAATGTCGCTGGCATTGGGCACACTCACCAGGTCAATCAGACGGTCTTCAAAGGCGTGCACGCGCCGTCCCGCCAGATGCCTGCAAAGCACCGCCAGGACCAGGCGAGGGGTCTTCACGTCAAGACGCTTCATATCCGCCGCCGTGCTGGTGCGCTGCCGCCGCGAGAGAACCTCCAGCCGATAGACTTGACCGATAGCCTCAACCTCCGCTTTGACATCGGAGATTTCAATAACGGCCGATTGGACCAGTGGCTGGGAAACAAAGCTTCCGGCGCGACGACGGCGCTCTATCAGGCCCGACTCGGCAAGCGCGACGAGCGCCTTGTTTACGGTCATGCGGGCACAACCATATGTGTCCATCAGCTCGCGCTCTATCGGAATGCGAAATCCCGGCGCCCATTCTCCTGAAATGATACGCCGCTCAATATCGCTGCGGATACGTGCAGACAGCTGCCCTTTGGATTGGTCAGGATCAACAGGGGAGGGGAGGGTGGCTTTGTTCAAATTGGCCTCATCAACGAACTGGGCGCAAGGCGAATAATCACGATATCCGCAACACCCGCGACAGCAATCGTGGCCATATCATCTGCTTCGCCGACAAACAACGCATCATGTTTTGTGAGAACCGATTGATCGGCAAGCTCAAGGCTTCCATCTTTGCAAAAGACAATGCCAACACCGGGACCGGTTTTCACAATGGCGGGTTGATTAACTGTTAGTCGCTCCACTGTCGCGTGCCATTGACCACGCCGGACCATGACATTGAGATCAGTGATCGCGCCCGCGACAAGCTTTGCAGATGTTGCCGCATCGCCGGGAAACGAAAAAGGCGCAGAAGTATCCGTCAGGCGAACGGGTGCCGTTCCCGCGACCTCAAGGTCCATCCCGGCGCCATCCAGAACTGTAAGGATGCGATCAATATTCTCAAATGAGGAGAATGGTCCGTCGGCGGCAACTGTCGCCATGCTGACGCGCCAGTGAAATTCACCAACGCCCGCGCCAGCGGGAGCGACAGCAATTTCTGTCGTGACCCCGCCGCCATTTTTCCAGGGCATCTGTTTGTGATCATTGGCGCGTAGAATATGCATCAGCATAGGGTCCGGACCTATTAATATGATCGCAATGGCGCCTGAAACGGCAAGAAGATGCGAGGAGAAGCGCGAAGGGCGGGGTCTTTCCCCCGGCCAAGCGGTTCGACACTGCAGCTTGCAGCCGTTTCGGCGTCCAAAGGATATGGTCTTTTCGCCCGGCTACTTTGTCGCAAAGTCTCGAAAATGAACCACATTGCCTTCACCTTTGCTCCTCCTATCCAAACGAAAAGCCTCATACCATTTCGACCAGATTAATAGGGCCGGACCCTAATATACCCGGCAGGTTGAGGCCCTTTTCCTTGGCGCAATCAAGCGCGATTTCATAGCCCGCATCGGCATGGCGCATGACACCGGTCGCCGGATCATTCCACAATACCCGTTTGATGCGCGCAGCAGCGTCATCGGTGCCATCACAGCAGATCACCATGCCGGAATGTTGCGAGAAGCCCATGCCAACACCGCCGCCATGATGCAGCGACACCCATGTCGCGCCTGATGCGGTATTCAGAAGCGCGTTCAACAGCGGCCAATCGGATACGGCGTCCGAACCGTCCTTCATGGCTTCCGTTTCCCGGTTTGGAGAAGCAACAGAGCCAGAGTCTAGGTGATCACGCCCGATGACGATCGGCGCTTTCAACTCGCCGGTGCGAACCATCTCGTTAAAGGCGAGACCGAGCCGGTCCCGATCCCCCAATCCCACCCAGCAGATGCGCGCTGGCAGACCTTGGAAGGCAATGCGATCACGCGCCATGTCGAGCCAATTGTGCAGATGCGTATTGCCGGGCGTCAGTTCCTTGACCTTGGCGTCTGTCTTGTAAATATCTTCCGGATCGCCTGAAAGGGCAGCCCAACGGAACGGGCCGACACCACGACAGAAAAGCGGGCGGATATAGGCAGGCACGAAGCCGGGAAATGCAAAAGCATTTTCCAGACCTTCGTCCTTGGCGACCTGACGAATATTATTGCCATAGTCGAGCGTGGGAATGCCCTGTTCCCAGAAAGCGATCATCGCTTCGACATGCTCGCGCATGGAGGCACGGGCAGCTCTCTCAACAGCTTTCGGATCGCTTTCGCGTTTTGCGCGCCATTCGGCCATGGTCCAACCCTTGGGAAGATAGCCATTGATAGGATCATGCGCCGAGGTCTGGTCGGTCACAATATCCGGACGCACGCCGCGGCGTACCAGTTCGGGAAGAATTTCGGCAGCATTGCCGAGCAGCCCGACTGATTTCGCTTCACCAGCCTTGGTCCAGCGATCGATCATCTCCAGCGCTTCATCCAGCGTTTCAGCCTTTGCATCGACATAGCGGGTCCGCAGGCGGAAATCGATCGAGTCCGGGTTGCATTCGACAGCAAGGCAGCACGCGCCCGCCATAACAGCAGCCAGCGGCTGCGCGCCGCCCATGCCGCCCAGACCGCCGGTCAATATCCATTTGCCCTTGAGACTACCGCCATAATGCTGACGACCCGCCTCGACGAAGGTTTCATAGGTGCCCTGAACAATGCCTTGCGTGCCGATATAAATCCATGAACCGGCAGTCATCTGGCCATACATGGCCAAACCCTTCTTATCCAGTTCATTGAAATGATCCCATGTCGCCCAATGCGGCACGAGGTTGGAGTTTGCAATCAGCACACGCGGCGCATTGGAATGGGTCTTGAATACGCCCACAGGCTTGCCTGATTGTACCAGCAATGTTTCGTCTTCGTTCAGCGTTTTCAGCGTGGCGACGATCTTGTCAAAATCATCCCATGTGCGGGCAGCGCGGCCTATGCCACCATAGACAACCAGCTCATTCGGGTTCTCTGCAACATCGGGGTCGAGATTGTTCATCAACATGCGCAAAGGCGCTTCAGTCATCCACGATTTTGCGTTGAGTTCATTGCCGCGAGGGCTGCGGATTTCGCGGATATTATGCCTTGGATTGTTCATATCTGCTCCCCAGTTTGATTGCAGTCTGTTCAAGAATTTCGAGAATATCTTTGAGATGCTTGCGCAGCTTTTCCGCCTTGGCTTCGTCATAGTCGAAGGGCAGGGCTTCGCTTGCCAGATGCGAGGATTGCGTCAGCTCCATCTGAATGGCGTGAATGCCGTTTTCAGGTCGGCCATAATGGCGCGTTGTCCATCCGCCCTTGAAACGTCCATTAATGACGGCATCATAGCCGGAAGCGGCAAAGACGATGCGGCCCACTGCCGAAGCAATTTCAGGCGAGCAGCTTTTGCCCTCATTCGTGCCGACATTGAAGTCCGGCAACTTGCCCTGAAACAGAAAAGGAATATGCGAGCGGATGGAATGGCAATCGTAAAGAATGCACAGCCCGTGCAGTTCATGAACCCGCTTGATTTGCGCTGACAAAGCATCGTGATAGGGCCGATGAAATGTCTCCAGCCTCAGCTTGATATCTTCCGGCGTCGGTTTTTGCTTGTCGCGCCAGATCGGCTTACCGTCAAAATCCGTTTCCGGAACCAGCGTCGTTGTATTCTGTCCGGGATAAAGACTTAGTCCGTCAGGATCGCGGTTGGCATCAATCACATAGCGATGGAAGGTCGCTCGTACCGTGGTCACATTTGGCAAAAGTCCATCATAAAGCTGGTCAATATGCCAGTCCGTATCCGCCAGCATCTGGCCATTGTCGTTAAGACGCGCATGGATATCGGCAGGCACTTCCGTGCCCGTATGCGGAAATCCAAGAATGATCGGGGATGTCCCTTGTTTTACTTCGACAGCGCTCATTGGCCAATCCTCACAAGCTTGTATCAAGCAGCGGCAGGATGTCGGATGAGATGACAGCGTTCAACTTGCCGGAAGCAACCACCTCTGAAACAGCCTTCAGATCAGGAGCCATATAGCGATCCTCTTCTAAAGTAGGCACCGCAGCCCGGATAACGCCGTGAGCGCGAGTGAGTTCAGGACTGGTCTGGAGCGGGGCGCGCAGATCAATTCCCTGCGCGGCAGTCAGGGCCTCAATGCCAATGATGGAGAACAGGTTCTCTGTCATCTGCAAGAGACGGCGCGCGCCATGACAGGCCATGGATACGTGATCTTCCTGATTGGCCGATGTCGGTGTTGAATCAACCGATGCCGGATGCGACATCTGCTTGTTTTCCGACATCAAGGCCGCCGATGTGACTTCCGCAATCATCAGGCCGGAGTTCAGGCCGGGCTTGCGGGCAAGGAAGGCTGGCAAACCATAGCTCAATGTGGGATCGACCAGCAATGCGATGCGGCGCTGGGCTATCGATCCAATTTCGCAGATGGCGAGCGCGATCTGATCGGCAGCAAAAGCCACCGGCTCGGCATGGAAATTGCCGCCCGAAACAACCGAACCATCGCTTAAGACCAGCGGATTATCCGTGACCGCATTGGCTTCGATTTCGAGCGTGCGCGCCGCCATGCGCAAAAGATCAAGACATGCCCCGTCAACCTGTGGCTGACAGCGGATGCAATAGGGATCCTGCACACGCTCATCACCCTCAATATGGCTCTCGCGGATCGGCGAGTTTTCCAGCAGACGGCGCAATGCCGCGCCCGTATCGATCTGGCCGCGATGGCCCCGTAGCGAATGGATATCCGCATGGAAGGGAGCCGATGATCCCATCGCCGCATCCGTTGACAGTGCGCCTGTAATCAGAGCCGATTGTCCGGCCCGATGCGCACGGAATAGTCCCGCTAAAGCCAATGCGGTGGAAACTTGCGTGCCATTGATCAGCGCCAGACCTTCCTTGGCCGCCAGCACGACCGGCTTGAGGCCAGCCTTGGCAAGCCCGTCGCCTGCGGGCATTTGCGCGCCGTCAAAGATAACATCGCCCTCGCCGATCATGGCCGCCGCCATATGCGCCAAAGGCGCCAGATCGCCCGATGCGCCGACTGAGCCCTTTTCCGGGATGACGGGAATAACGCCCTTTTCCAACATTGCTTCAATGAGCGCGATCAGCTCGAAACGCACGCCGGATGCGCCGCGACCAAGCGATATGAGCTTCAAAGCCATAATCAGACGAACAATATTTTCCGGCAGGGCATTGCCGACGCCGCAGCAATGCGAAAGGATCAGATTGCGTTGCAGTGTTCCCACATCGGCGGCATCGATCTTGATCGAAGCCAGCTTTCCAAAGCCCGTATTGATCCCGTAAACGGGTGCGTTGCCAGCGGCAATTTCAGCAATACGCCGCGCAGCAGCTTCAATCCCGGCATGGGATGACGGGTCCAGCCTGACAGGCGCCCCTTGCCAGTAAATCGTCTCAAGCGTGCTGAGCGAAACTTTGCCCGGATAAAGTGTGATGGTCATTGCGTAATCCTTTGTCCCCGGAATATGCGCATGTGAAGAGGGTTAAACCCGATACGATAAACAAGCTCGGCCGGGGTCGTTGCATTCCAGACTGCAAAATCAGCCGATTTCCCGGCTTCAATCGTGCCGGTTTCGTTCAAGAGGCCAAGCGCACGCGCCGCCTCACGCGTCGCACCGGAAAGTGCCTCATCCACCGTCAGGCGGAAAAGCGTGCACGCCATATTCATCGTCATCAGCAGCGAGGTGAGCGGCGACGTGCCGGGATTGCAATCCGTAGCCACCGCAATATGCACACCGGCGTCACGCAATAATTTGACAGGCGGGGCCTGTTCTTCACGCAGCGTATAAAATGCCCCCGGCAACAGGACGGCAACTGTTCCGACGCTTGCCATGGCTTTGGCGCCCTCTTCATCAAGATATTCAAGATGGTCGGCGGATAATGCGCCATAGGACGCCGCCAGCTTGGCACCGCCCAGATTGGTAAGTTGCTCCGCATGCAGCTTGACAGGCAGACCAAGCGCTTTTGCCTTGTCAAAAACACAGGCTATTTGTGCTGGCGAAAACGCAATGCCTTCGCAAAATCCGTCGACCGCATCGACCAATCCTTCAGCTTTTGCAGCTTCCAAACCCAGCAGCACAACCTCCGAAATGTAATCATCGGCGCGGCCACGATATTCAAGCGGCACCGCATGAGCGGCAAGGTAGCTGGTGACTATGCGCACTGGCCGCATAGTCGCCAAGCGCCGCGCAACGCGCAGCATTTTCAACTCGGCTTCAATATTCAGCCCATAGCCTGACTTGATTTCGATGGTCGAAATGCCTTCGGCCAAAAGCGTATCCAGACGCGGCAGGCTTTGCGCGATCAGCTCGTCTTCGCTCAATGCATTGGTTGCCTTGACGGATGAAACAATGCCGCCGCCTGCGCGGGCAACATCTTCGTAGCTTGCCCCTTCAAGCCGCATTTCGAATTCCCGTGCGCGGTTGCCGCCATAGACAAGATGCGTGTGGCAATCGACCAGCGAAGGAGTCACCAGCTTCCCTTCAAGGTCAAAGGATGTGGCCGCTTGCGCCTCAGCCAGAAGGTCGATTTCCGCGCCTGCAAAGACAATGCGCCCATGCTTTACGAGGATCGCCGCTTGATCAATGATTGTGGTCGCATCATGCTGGCAGGTCACCAGTCGCATATTGCGCCACACCTCAGCGCCCGCATGCGAAGCTGCACTTTCGTTTGAAATAAAATTTCCACCCATGAGCTTTACGCCTTTTCTTCTCCTGCCAATATGTATAGACATAATTGAGATCAACGCAAATGGTTTTTCTATCGCTTCGGGAGGATTCACCCTTGACGCATATCTTTGCACAGGCTGCACTGACGACCTCCGGCTGGCAGCACAATGTCCGCATCCGCTTTGAGGCGATCGGCATTCTCGATATTGCGTCGGACAGCACGCCGCTTGCGGGCGATGAGCGTCATTCCATTCTTCTCCCCGGCATGCCAAATCTGCACAGCCACGCATTTCAACGCGGTATGGCAGGACTTGCGGAGACCCGCGGCCCTGGCGCCGACAGTTTCTGGAGTTGGCGCAATGTCATGTATCGTTTCGCCCTGACAATGACGCCCGAGCAGATGGAAGCAGTCGCTGCGCAGCTATATATGGAAATGTTGGAGGCAGGGTTCACCCGCGTCGGTGAATTTCACTATCTGCACCATGATATTGATGGGCGGCCCTATGCAAACATTGCAGAAATGGCCGAGCGAATTGCCGCTGCCGCAAGCCTGACAGGGATCGGCCTCACGCTCCTGCCTGTTTTCTATGCGTATTCCACCTTTGGCGGTGCGGCTCCCACTGAGGGACAGCGCCGGTTCATCAACACGCTGGACTCTTACGAAAAACTCCATGCCGGATGCGAGCGCGCGGTCACGGGTTTACCCAATGCAAGAGTCGGCGTAGCGCCCCATAGTCTGCGGGCAGTGACGCCGGATGAACTGGCAGTGATTGCCGCTCTTGCCGGCAGCAATCCAAAACATATTCATGTGGCCGAACAGGTCAAGGAAGTGGAAGATTGCATTGCATGGTCGGGTGCGCGTCCCGTCGAGTGGCTGCTGCAAAATGCACAACTGGATAAAACGTGGTGCCTTATCCACGCAACACATATGACGGATGAGGAAACACAAGGCATGGCGCGCAGCGGTGCGATCGCCGGTCTCTGCCCTATCACTGAAGCCAATCTTGGCGATGGAACATTCCCGGCAGAATTATTCATCCAATCAGGTGGCCGGTTCGGCATTGGCTCTGATTCCAATATTCTCATAGGAATTGGCGACGAGCTGCGGCAGCTGGAATATTCGCAGCGACTGGCGCATCGCTCGCGCAATGCGCTTGCACCGGCTGGCGGATCGACGGGCAGGGCGCTTTTCGACCATGCTGTCACCGGCGGCACAATTGCTCTTGGCGCTCCCTCAGGCATTTCTATTGGCGGGCCAGCAGATTTCATCAGCATTCAAACACAAACGCCGGAAATTTTCTCCAACGACGTGGCGCTGGATTCCTGGATATTTGCCAATGGAGCCAAACTGGATTCGACTTGGGTAGCGGGCATCAAACAGGTTGAGCGCGGCCGCCATAGGCACCGCGATCAAATCGGACTTGCATTCAACAAGGCCATGAAAGCGCTCATTTTAACACCTTAGGTGCAGGACCGCCCATACTTCAAACCGGCTACGCCAATGCAGTTAAACCTAGCTGTGGAGCCTCAA
>UCNP01000014.1 GCA_900473335.1 Hyphomicrobiales bacterium
GACTCCATTTTCGCCGGAAATGTTCTATCGGGCTTCTTTGGCCCATACTTTAAATCTGGTCAGATAGTTTGGTCCGAAAATATTGGTCAATGGAACATCGGCGGCGTCCCGGCCATGAGCAACTTTCACGCGGCCGATACGGGGCTTGTTGTTGCGTGGATCAAATGTGTGCCATGCGCCACCAAGATAGACTTCCATCCACGCACAAAAATCCATTTCTGCATGCGGGAGAGGCACTCCGATATCGGTAATATAGCCGGTGCAATAACGGGTCGGAATATTCAGGCACCGGCAGAAAGCGACTGCCAGATTGGTGTAATCACGGCAAACGCCGCGCCCTTCATAATAGCCTGAGGATGCGGTCCGGGTCGGATTGGAAAACTCATAGCCAAATGTGATATGATTATGCACAAAGTCGCAAACGGCCTGAACCCTTTGCCATCCTTCTGGCGTATTACCAAAGAGCCTCCAGGCCTCATCACTCAGAAGGTCAGTTTCGCAATAGCGGCTACCCATGAGATAGACCAGCGTTTCGTCAGGCAGATCCTGGACGCGGTGTTGTATGGCCTCAGGCACAACCGGGTCCGGGAGTCCGCTATCGTGGACGATGGCGTTTGTGGAGCACACGAATGTTCCCGGCGCCGCAACAATGCGATTGCACCAATTTCCAAATTGATCGTGATAGCCGGTAATTGTGGAGTTCGAATGGGTCTGAAATGTCTCAATACCTTCCAAATCATCAAACCGTGAGTGATGAACATTCAAGATCGCTACAAGGGGTGTTTCCTGCATAAACTCAAAAGTCAGTTCGCACCCAACATGTAATCTCATCCACGGTTCCCTTGATTTTGATTGATCCTAAAGACAGCATCGGCAGAGTCTGCCCCAAAAAGCAACCGGCCCGAGATCGGACCGATTAAACTTTTCTCGTCCTGCGGCTGTTAAGCCTTGTCGACGACTTTCTTGACAGCGTCCTTTGCTTTGCCTTTGGCAGATTGTGCATCGCCTTTTAGCTCCTGCACCTTGCCTTCAGCTTCAAGTTTCTTGGACCCTGTGGCCTTGCCGGCAGCCTGCTTGACATTGCCAATTGCCTTGTTGGCCGCACCGGAAATTTTGTCGCTTGTACTACCCATCTAAAACTCCTTGAGAACTTTAAACTACAATTCATAAACGGATTATTGGTCGGTTTGTTCCCAAGAAAAATCAATTAACCAGCTGAAATATATGGATAATTACATTCATGACAAACGACCCGGTACCCACGGGGGAACAGGTACCGGGCCTTATGTTACTGACCAAAAGGCTTCGATCAGCTTGTGAGAAACGCCGCAATCATATCTTGGTTCCGCTGAAATATCGGACGAAAAAGAAATACAGAAAACGACCGGTCAAGAGCAGACTTCCTGTATTGCACCTTCGATTGAAGAGGCAAAAATGCAATTGCGCGTTGAGCCGACAATCTTTTGTCCATCAACCTTCTCTGCATCATCACCCCAGAAGCCGATAATGATCTTGATGCGCCCATTACGCCGCCTGATGCGCCTTAACAAATACCGCGCATGGGCGATCGAAGACGTATTGAGATAGCTGATGCAAATGGCGCTTACGCCAGCGAGTTCAAGTTTGGCAATATTCGCCGCTTCCAACTCGTCATGGGTAATATCATGAACCTCAAAATCATGCCGCTCCATCAGATCACCAACAATCACAGCAGCAGCGTCATCGAGATTCCCCCGGCCACCAGCGGAGATGATCGTCTTGGGTTTGGCAGGTTCTGCTTTTTTGGGCGTCTTCTTTGCAGCTTTGGCAGCGTCCTCTTCTACAGCTTCAACCTCGGCCTCATCATCCAAGGCATCATGATAATCGGAAAGGTTTTCAACGAGAAACATCATGCTTTGCGCAACACGATTGCGTCTTGGGGCATCCAGAACACCGCGCCCGCGATCATGTTCCGCCAGTAAAAGTGCAGGAACAGCGACCAAGGAATAATAATCGGCAATCGAATTAGACTGGAGATATTCCTCCGCCTTCTCGGTTGCCTCATCGGGATCGCCCGACAGAAGCCGCTGATATAATTGCTGGGGCGGCAAAAGAACCGGCTCATTGCCGAGCAGCACGTCCAAAAACTCGAACTTTGGAACATGCCGACCAAGAACGACGAGACACACCGTCAATGGAGTGGAAAGGATAAGGCCGATTGGTCCCCATATCCATGTCCAGACAATCGCCGCCATAAGAATGGCGACAGGCGAAAGGCCGGTCTTGGAACCGTAAAGCATCGGCTCCATGATATTATTGCTGATCAGTTCAAGCACGATGAACAGGGAAGCGGTCCAAACGAGCAGCATCCATCCCGGATCAACCGCAAGCGACAGCATCAATGGGAAGATGGCTGCGATGATGGGGCCAATATAGGGCACAAATCGCAACACAATCGCCAACATGCCCCACAGCATCGGGTTGGGTATGCCGATCAACCACAGCCCGATACCGATAGGCACGCCAAAGCTGATATTGATGATGAGCTGCATCAGCAAATATTGCCCGACGCGCTTGCCCGCATCGTGCAGCGCCGTGGTCGTTCGGTGAATATCACTGGCGCCAACCAGTTTGATAAATCGATCCCGAAGATCTTCCCTGCGCATCAGCATGAAGATAACAACAACAATAACAATACCGATGGTCGCCAAAGGCTGGATCAATGGTCCGGCAAATGTTTGCAGAAGACTAAGCGGATCAGGCGGGGGATACCGAATTTCCACGGGCACAGGCTTGTTGGGATCTTGTACCTTCAGCTCAGGGCCGTTTACCGGGTTCTTCACCTCGACACTTTCCGGTGGCTTGTGCGCCTGATCCTGACCTTCGGGCGCTTTGTCGATTGGAAAACGTTCTACCTCGTCAGATCGCCCGATTTCTTCGCTGAATTTCTTGAACATGCGGGCGCCGCGATCAAAAATACTATTGCCCGACTGGGCGTCTTTGATCGTGCGTATCTTGGTTTCAATATTATATTGATAGCTCGGCAGGTTCTGCGCCAGGACTGTAAGCTGGCTTACAACTATGCCAACAAACATTGCAATTACCAGAAATGCCGTGACGACAACACCAATAACGGCAGCGGCTTTTGGCACCCCATGGCGATGCAAGCGTGTCACGACCGGCGATAGCGCAAATGTCAAAAGCAAGGCCAGCGCCAATGGCACGAAGACATCGCTTGCAAAATAAAGCGCGGCGACAATAGCGATTGCGACAATAATGGGAGGGAAATGCGCCCTTGTATCTTCCTCAACTGCGGCTGGTGAGTAGACCGATTTTCTTGTCACCCGCTCTACGGCGCGCGGCTGCCGCCCACTGAAATCTTCAGAAGGCATGAAAGAACCCAATCCCGAATTGCATAGAACGCCTCTCCATTGAAACCGCCACAGCAACGCCGCTCGTGCAAATTGGTTGCATGGAAAACCTCTGCATCTTTCCGGTCAATTAACTGTAACAGTTGGAACGAAACTCAAGGTTCTGGTGTTTATTATTCGGACAATAAATCACTGAGGATAGGAACATGCCGCTAACAACAATTCTTGTCATTATTCTCATTCTTGCACTGATTGGCGTTTTTCCCACATGGCCTCACGCGCGCAACTGGGGCTACGGCCCTTCCGGTCTCTTGGGTATCGTTCTGGTCGTGCTGTTGGTGCTGCTGCTTATGGGTCGCATCTAACAAAGGAGTATCATCAATGTTTCGTGGCGCATTACTTTGGCTGATCGGCCTGCCGCTTCCAATAATCATCATTCTTTGGCTGATGGGCTACCTGTCTTAAGCCTTTCAAATTCACCCGTTTTACAAAGACCCGACTTAAGAAGTCGGCACGAACTGCCCTTGAGGCAAAGGAAATATCCCGTGTTGAAGCAATTTCTTTCTACCACTGCCATTGTCGCAATCCTATGCACCGCCGCGGCGGCGCAGGGCGGCACCGATATATTCGGCCAACCAAGCGTCGCCGCCCCCGTGCAAGACCGCTACCTCGTTGCAGCACCGGGACAGGTACTGACCACCGGAATTATCGGCCAGACTGTCTATAATAGTTCAAATGACGATGCCGCTTCTATTGGCGCGGTCAAAGATGTGGTGCTCAATCCTGAAGGGCGTGCCGAAGCCGCAATCATCGGTGTCGGTGGCTTTCTCGGCGTGGGCGAAAAAGAAGTAGCGGTTGGCCTGGACCAGCTATCTTGGGCAGAAAAGCCGGAAAAGAAACGCTGGTTGGTTATCGCAACCTCGAAGGAAGAATTGGAAAAGGCCCCGGCCTATGATCGTGCTGCCCTGTTGATCGATGGGGCTTCCGACCCGGCAAAAGCGCCTGAGCCTTCCGTTAAGCAAACGGACAAGGCATCCAAACCCCTCGTCAAGCTCCGCAGTGCGCTAAAGGCAGTGCCTTCCAGTGCAATGAGCGCGGACAAGCTGATTGGCTCTGCGGTTTATGGGCCGGAAGACGAAACCCTTGGAAGTGTTGGCGATGCGCTGATGACGCCAGACGGCCAGATTGAGGCCTTTGTCGTCGATGTGGGCGGATTTTTGGGCCTCGGTAAAAAACCAATAGCAGTTTCGATAGAAAACCTTGATCTGCTCGCGGATGACAGCGGAAAAATCTCGGTGTTTACTCCCTTTACCAAGAAGGAACTGGAGGCTCAGCCAGCTTACACGCCAGAAGCATATAAGGCTGACAGCGAGAAGCTTCTTCTGCGGGGCACCGCCGAATAATAACGACACGCTACGCTCTATCAGTGATCCGGCCATTGCATCTTGCAGTGGCCGGTTTCGCATGGAACAAATAGTTTCCAACAACGTTTCGAAATCATATGCATCTATTTTCCAAGGAGTTATCGCATGGCCACAGTTTCCTCGAAAATTCGAAAAGCAGTCGATGACGCTACGCAGACCAACCCTGATTTGCAGGCGCAGGTCGCCGCGCTAAAGGATGACATCGCCAATATTGCTGCAACGCTCGCAAAAATTGGCAAAAATTCTACCAGAGAAGCCCGGGCCAATGCTGCCAATTCCTTTGAATCCGCAAAAGTGCGCGGCGAGGAAGTGTTAGAAGATTTGAAATCGCAGGCTTTGGATATCGAAGATCGACTGACCGAAACAATCCGCGACAAACCGCTGACATCTATAGCCGTAGCAGCGGGAGTTGGCTTTCTTCTCGCTCTGATCTCGCGTCGCTGATCATGCTGAAACTGCTAGCCCCTCTATTGACCAGCCTCGCTGCCGGCGAGGTTGGTCTTACCGTTAATCGCGTCAAGCGATCTGCAATCTTTCTGAGTATCATTGCCATTGTGGGTTCCATCGGAGCCATCTTTTTGCTCATCGCCGCCTATATTGCCTTGTCGGAGCGTTATGGTGAACTGCGGGCAGCGCTTTATATTGGCGGCGGCGCAATAATAGTGGCAATCATCCTCTATATAATTATGAAGATTTCCGATGCGATTATGCGCAAGCGCCAGCGCGAAAGGGCAAAAACCGACACGTCAGCGCTCTTGGCAGTAGCTGCTGTCGCTGCGGCACCGATGGTCTTGCGTTCACGCGCATTATTGATGCTTGCAGTGCCAGTCATAGCTTTTGGCGGCTTGGCCCTGCTTGGAAAAAAGCCAAAAACCAGAAGACGGCGTCGCCCGTCCTCAGAGGAACTCGGGAACTGAGCTATCCTTGATCGGCATGGAGATTATGGCCTCCATGCCGCTTTCCGGATAACTCAACCGGACACTGCTCGATATAACCTTGTCGAGACTACGCTCGATCAGCCGTTCGCCCAGACCGCGTGTCTCCCGTGCGACGACAGACGGGCCTCCTGATTCCATCCAATGGATGATCACACGCGATCCATCAAGCCCCGGCTCGATTTCCCAAGACACCCTCACCTGACCGCTTGCTACTGAGAATGCACCATGCTTGGCGGCATTCGTTGCAAGCTCGTGCAACGCTATACCCAAGCCCAGTGCGTGATCTGGTGGCAGGACTATATCTTCACCAACCAAGACCATCTGCGCGGCATCATAAATTGCATAGGGTTCAACTTGCCGCGTGATCAGGTCCACGAGACTGATACCACTCCACTCCCGATCGGATAAAAGAGTATGTGCCTCGGAGATCGCGCGCAATCGACCGGAGAACGCTTCCATGAATTCGGCTGGGTCCGAGGTGCGGTTCAAGGTCTGCCGTGCCAGTGATTGCAGCATGGCCAAAGTATTCTTTACGCGGTGGTTAAGCTCACGCAGAAGCAGCCTCGTCTTCTCGGCAGCATTTTTCGTCGCTGTTATGTTGATGTTCACACCGACCGCAACTGCAGGGCGGCCCGCCTCATCCCGTTCGAACACCCGGCCTCTCCCCAAGAGCCATTGCCCCGATGAAGCAGCACGAAATTCTCCCATATAATCCTGACCATGGACCAAAGCGCGGGTAATGGCTGACTTCATGACAGGAAAATCATCCGGATGCATGGCCCGGAAAACGTCTTCGCCAGTCACAGGATGTTCATCGCTTAGGCCAAGCATGGAATAAGCCATCTTGTTGCCGGTAAACTGTCCAGTCTTCAGGTCCCAGACCCAGCTGCCAACATTCCCCACCTCAAGCGCCATGGCATTGCAGTCCTCATCACGGTGCAATTTTTCCAAGGCAGTTTCATCTAGGCGCGAGTTGCGCTTCAACTCAATAAGCGAGCCAGTAAGATGGGCAAACTGGAGCAGCTTTTCTTCCTGATCCTTTGTAAATACGGAAAATGCCTTAAAGGACATAATACTTAAGGTGCCGACACATTCACCCGCCACATAGATAGGAGCAATGGCCAGGAACCTTATGCGCGTCTTTTGCGCAATTGGACTGAATTCTGCATATCGCAAATCTTCAGCCATATCGAGAATGATAAGGGGGCTCGTTTGCGAAACGGCAATCGCGCGCGCTTCAACGGTCCAAATATCGACATCGCCTATTGCGCCGGAATTGGAAAGAACGAGACTGCTTCCACTCTTTACAAGAGACACGCGCACGCCGTCAGCATCGAAAACTGATAATGCAAGGTCCGTGAGGTTTTTCAGATCGCTATCATTTTCCCCGATAGGTCCAAGCGTAGATATGACCTCCCGGCGCGACGTTTCCGTCAGGAATAGAAAGGTTTCATCGGAAGTGTCGGTCAACTTCATTTCCCACATGACAACCTGTGATAAGGCGCCCTACTCCACTAATTTATATATCCAACGACTTCAACGCTGCCACGGTACCAATGTTCCTCAAAAGGAACATTTAATCCTGCAAATCGTTCTCAATAAGCAATCAATGGAGGACACAATGCTAAACGTAAATGACATTCTATCGGACGAAAGCCTTAGTAAAACCCAAAAAATCGCCGAACTGGAGGAACTTCTCTCCGAAGCACGTGGCCTGCAGAGAGCGGCAACGGAAGGCGGGATGGACCCAGAGGACGGTGTCAGCAGAGACTTACGCGATATTGAACTCGCACTGGCAAAACTAAACGCAGACAAGCCCGAGACTGGGGCAGCAACCCTATAAAGCAATTCCAGGAAAAGTGTGTAACGGTTTTCCGTTCGGAGTTGCTTAAACGCTTTAGAGGGTAACAATCAAACATAGGGCCTAGGCGTGGAAGGCAGACCCTGCCACTTGGAAATATCAAGAAGGATCTGGTTGTCGAGAACCTCACAGCCTCGGTCGAGCCAACGCAGCGCGCCTTTCGTTGCCAATTTTTTCAATGTTTTATTCGTATGAACAATAGACAGACCGAGCGTATCGGCGACATGTTGTTGGCGTAGAGGCACCATCAGCTTGTCGTTCTTCACCATGCCGACCGATTTGGCCCGCTGAAAGATGAAAGCAAATAGATAGGCAGCACGTTCCAGCGCCGAGCGGCGGCCAACGCTCAACAAAATCTCGTCAAGCATTTGCTCCTCCCGGGAGGCAAGCCAGGTAATGTCATATGCTATGCTTGGAAAGTTTCGAAAGAGGTTCGGCAGTCTGTCCCTTTGAAACACGCACAGGACCATGGGAGACAAAGCCTCAACCGAATGCTGCATTTCTTTCATCACCGAGCCCTGCAACCCAATGAGATCACCCGGCAGCACATAATTCAGTATCTGCCGACGACCATCTTCCAAAGTTTTGTACCGGAAAGCCCAGCCTGAAAGAACGGTAAAAAGATGCGCACTACTGGCACCTTCGCCCAGAACCGTAGTGCCGATATCAGCAACCAGCTCGCCCATCTTGAACTCGGAAAGAAATTCGACTTCATCTTTCTCGTGCCGCTGGAAATGCGGAAAACTCTGTAAAGGACACCTTTCGCAAGGATACTGTCTTACTGCCGATGCCACATTGTTTTTCATTGCTTGATCCGGTTCTAGCTGCGCGCAAATTACCACGCCTTTGAAAATTCACATCTGCTTTCTTCGTGATCGATATGTCTTAGTTAAATGACAACCCACCTGACGGGCCTCATAACCATCGCCCAATTGGAGTGATGATTATGGAACTGATCGGCAAACGTATTTTGGTACTTGAGGACGAATATTTGATAGGTTTGGAACTGGAACGTATCCTTGAAGAATGCGGTGCTCAATCCGTCGATATTGCATCTACCATTGATCAGTTACGAAGCTGGATAAATAGCGGCCAAACATGTGAACTTGCCATATTGGAAGTGGAAGCTCGTGGTGTCTCGTCGCTTAAAACCGCATCATCGCTTCAGGCGCGCAACATTCCTATTATTTTCACCAGTGCTTATGATGCTGATTTGAGTGGAATTACCGGGTTTTCAGGTACGCCTGTTGTTGGAAAACCTTACGGGAAAAGCCAGATCGTGCAGGCGGTGGCTACGCTTAATGACCATTCAAAAAATCAACTTGCCGATAAGAGCAATTCAATCAAGCGAACTTGTTCGATGTAACTTGCGTAGAGATCGCATCCGGGCCGTAATCTCCCTCACCTTGAATTTCCAGTAATTCCTGCAGGCGGGTTCGAGCACGGCTGACACGGCTTTTGATCGTTCCGACCGCACATCCGCATATGTCAGCGGCCTCTTCATAGGAAAATCCGGAGGCGCCAACCAGAATGATGGCCTCGCGTTGATCGTCCGGAAGCTTTTCCAAAGCCTTGCGGAAATCCTGCAAATCCAAAGATCCATATTGCGCAGGGTGAACCGACAATTGCTCAGTGAAAATCCCGTCAGAATCCTGCACTTCACGGCCACGTTTGCGCATCTGGCTATAAAATTCGTTGCGCAAAATAGTGAAAAGCCAAGCTTTGATATTGGTGCCAAGTTCGAACGAATCCTGCTTGGCCCAAGCCTTCATGATCGTATCTTGTACGAGATCATCTGCCCTGTCCGGGTTGCCGATAAGGGAAACCGCAAAGGCGCGCAACTTGGGCAGCGAGGCAATCAGATTTCGTTTGAAGTCCTTTGATTCATGTACCATTCAAGGGCCCGCTTACTTCGAGGATCGCGAATGCAGGCGTTCAGCCTCGTCGAGCTTTTCAAGAAGATCGAGAAACCTTGCCGGTATCTCCTCCTCTTGTACTGACGCATATAGCGCCCGGAGCTTCAAACCAATTTCCGTTTCAGCATTTTTTGCATCGCGGCGAAGAACACGCGCCTTGGCTGGCGCAGGGGAAGTATTATTTTTTGCGTTCATTGCATGATCTTTGCTGGTATGTCGACGCGACGTCTTTAAGCACATTGATGCTGATAATGCTTCAACGGAGAAAAAGTTCCGGTTGTTGGAACTTTTTTTTCGCATAAGTGTTGTAGAACGGAACTCTGCATTAACTTTGAACAATATCGCCTGAACAGGAACGCACTCGAATGTCATTATCCACCCGGATAGCCCCCCATTTGCCTTATCTTCGTCGCTTCGCCCGTGCCATCACCGGCTCACAATCCTCAGGTGACGCATATGTGGCGGCAACCCTTGAAATTCTGATTACCGATGTTTCCCTGTTTCCCGACACGGGGTCGGACCGGGTAAGTCTCTATAAATTGCTGGTCAAGCATTTCAATTCGGTCAATGTCAGACCCTTGGATATGCAGTCTGAATATGGCTGGGAAAAACACGCCGCAGCAAATCTGACCTCTATAGCCCCAAAGGCACGTCAGGCATTCCTGCTTATCAGCCTTGAAGGTTTCAGCCAGTCTGAAACCATGGAAATTCTCGAAATTTCTGACGATGAGCTATACGGACTTCTCGACGAGGCTTCCGTCGGAATTTCCAAACAGATCGCAACAGATATTCTGATCATCGAAGATGAGCCTTTGATCGCCATGGATATCGAACATATGGTTGAAAGCCTGGGTCACAAGGTTGTGGGCATTGCCCGCACCAAGGACGAGGCTTTAAAGCTTTACTCCGAAACCCAGCCAAGCATGATACTGGCTGATATTCAGCTGGCTGATGGCAGCTCTGGCATTGATGCTGTCAATAATATCCTTAGCCAGGACGCCATTCCCGTTATCTTCATCACGGCGTTCCCGGAGCGATTGCTCACAGGCGAGCGACCAGAGCCAACCTTCCTGGTCACAAAGCCGTTTAATCCGGACATGGTAAAAGCCCTCATCACTCAAGCTTTGTTCTTCAAGGAAAGCAGCAAGGCGAAATCATAGAGCAGCAAATAATCTCCCTCAACTTTGCTGGAACAAAATGAATTCTATTTCGTTTCTGTTTCAACAATAGAGGGAGGTCACAATGCTTTACTATGCGGTAATTTTTCTAATCATTGCACTTGTCGCGGGTGCTCTGGGGTTTGGCGGTATTGCAGGCGCCTCTGCCGGTATTGCCCAGATTATATTCTACGTGTTTTTGGCACTGCTTCTCATATCGTTAATCGCAAGCATCATACGACGCGCGTGAGCCTACATCATTATCCTACTAACAATGCCCGTCAGTTTTGTGACAGCATTGTTAGTACTTCCTTACACATGATAGTGGTTGATAAACGAGACGGGATTGCACCTGATCGCCTGCCGTAGTAGTCCACCTTTGAAGCAAATGGTGGGGTTTCAAGTGACTTGGCGGAAATTCAACTTGGCCTCACTTGATGGGCCACAAATAAATTGGGCGTGGTTTGCACGCCGTGCACCTCGCATAATCGCAGTTTACATTATCCTTCTTCTGGCCGTGCGCCTCTTGCTGTCGCGCTTCCTGGAAATTGATGAAGCCCAGTTTGTCGGCGCTGTCGATTTTTTATGGATATATGGCAATTCACATCCCCCGCTATACAATTGGCTGGTCCGGCTGGCGCTTGAGCTGACAGGCTGGAATTGGGTTCTGTCTCTTGCATTTGTGCGTCTGTCGCTTCTTGGTCTTTACCACTGGCTTGTTTTCGATACGGCAAGGCGTCTGGCTGGCGACCGGGCGGGCGTCCTGGCCCTGATGGCTTCGGCATTTCTGCCGCAGATCGTATGGATGTCGATTCAGACAACAGCGCATACCGTTCTTGTCATCGTCGCTTCTGTTGGAATAATCCATGCTCTGGCCCTGATGAGATCAGGTACAGGGAGCATTGCCTATGCGTGGTTTGGACTTTGGGCGGCCATAGGTGCACTGGCCAAGTATAATTTCTTTATATTCCTGATCAGCTTCCTCATCGCAGCAGTTCTGACACCGCCAATTCGCCGTCAGCTCTTTAGACGGACATTCTGGATATCAATCCTGATTTTTGCTGCGGCATTCACGCCGGTTGTGATTGCGTCGCTCAAGGCCCCTTTGGCAGCAACCGCAGGGCGTATGGCAAAACTCAGCAAACCAGTCGACTATCTGGGCCGGATAGACCTCGCCCATATCGGCTTGGACGGGTTTCTCAGCCTCGTTGTGTCCGCTGCCCTTTGGGCGGGTTTTGCTTTTATCATTTACGTCATAGGCAGAACGCGTGACCATCCACGCCCTGTCGCCGATGGCGACCAAGACGTTCGGCTATTGCTCTTGCGCACAATATTGATTGGTATGGGGGCTTTCGCATTCCTGGTTTTGGTAGCCGACTATCATTCTGTGGCCCAACGCTACATGGCCCCCATTCTAGCCCCGACAGCAATCCTGCTTGCATTGCGTTTTCCTCAAGTCCTTGGAGCGCGCAACCTTCTAGTCTTATCGGCTTGCATGTTCGTGCTTGCTCCGCTTGGCTTTGCAGGGGTGGCGCTTTTTGGCACTCCGCGTTTCACATTTCCCTTTGATGCAGTCAGCGGTGCCATTCGCGCCCAAAATCCGGCTCCGGCAACAATCCTCTCAACTCGTCAGGATGATGCGGCGAACATCTCTGTCCTTCTGCATTGGCCACCGGAGCGCGGATCAGCAACAGACGTCGTTCTAGTCTGGCAAAGTGATGATGCCCCCACTGCGGAGCTTCTTGCGAAATTGCCTGCTGATGCTTTGCCCACAGGTCCGGTTACGCGGGTTACTGCCCCTGTGAGGAATTTCAGTGGAAAGCTCAGAACCTTCAGTTTTCAGCGCTTTTCATCTCACTCACCTCTACCGGATCGGAATAGCGGCGGATAAGCCAGAACACGCCGACAGTATCGAGAAATGCCACGGCCGCGCGATCAAAGAAACCATATTTCGAAACGCCCGACAGCCTTGGCCTGTCTTCAATGTCGACTTCGATCACAGGCAATCCGGCACGGCGCGATAGTGCCGGGATAAATCGATGCATATTATCAAAATAAGGGAAGTGCCGTGCAGCTTCAGCTGGCATGATTTTGAAACCACAGCCTGCGTCTCTGCAATCATCTTTTAAAAGACGCTGACGTATCCCATTGGCAAAACGCGAGGTCAGAAGCTTGACCACTCCATCGTTTCGCCGTTTGCGAACGCCCGCGAAAAGCACGGGCGGGGATGTTTCTATGCGGCTCCATAGCTTTATTATATCGGCCGGATCGTTCTGACCGTCGCCGTCCAATGTGGCGATCCATTGGCCATTTGCAGCTTGAAACCCGCTGAACAAGGCGCGTGACTTACCCGTCCGTTGTTCATGCCGGATCACGCGTACCTTGCGATCCGCGCCAAAGGCTTCATGAGCTGAACCATCCGTCGATCCGTCATCAACGACAATGATTTCATGTTCTGGACCATTGGCAAAAGCCTCCGTGATTTCTTTGACAAGCAAGCCAATATTGCCGGCCTCATTATGTACGGGAACAATGATTGTCAGTTCGATCATCTCAAGAAACCATCAAAGCAGGACAGATAGATATTGGGGGCAAAACCAGTGCTTATTCGATACGATAAATTGCCAAATATAGATATGCAGGGATGCGTCAAAAATGATTTCTATCCCTTCTTATCATTCCCTGCGCAATTTCATTGGCAGCTTGGGAAAAGCGCCGCAATTCCGCCACCCGATTGCGGCTAGAATACCGAGCTTTCGATGCGGGCCGCTGATGGTTAATGCTTCATTAAGCGGAGCTTTCTAGAGTTGCATAAAACAACGCATTGATTCCGGACAGGTAATGAAACTTGAGCTAATCAGAGCATTTATCTGTTCGGGCAAGAGCGTTTCCGGAGCGGTCATTTTTGTCTGCGCGATACTATTTGGCCCGGCAATTCATGCTCAGACGATAGCTGCGCCATCCGACCAATCTTCGATCGAAGCAAAGCGTGCGGAAACCGCAAAAGAGCTTCAGGATTTGACCAGTCAAATGTCGCTCTCTGCGGAGAAGGTCGCCTCACTCGACAAGGAAATTTCAGGTCTTAAAAAAGACCAGACAACAATAACGGCTGCGCTTATCCAATCTGCCAAGACGGAAAAAAAGCTAAGCGAGGACATTAGCGGTTTTACGGATCGGCTGACGGGACTGCGTGAGCGCGAAGATGGCGTCAGGCTGGTTTTGCGGCAGCGCCGGGGCGCCTTGGCCGAGGTTCTCGCGGCCCTGCAAAGAATGGGCCTCAACCCGCCTCCCGCCCTGCTGGTGCGTCCTGACGACGCCTTGGCGTCTGTGCGCAGCGCTGTCCTTTTGGGCGCTGTTGTTCCTGAAATGCGCCAACAGACCGAAGCCCTGATCGCCGATCTGAAGGAACTGACCAAAATCAAGACTTCGATTTCAGAGGAACAAGCGCGCTTGACCACGGCATTGGCCAGTCAGGCAGAGGAAAAGAAACGGCTCGACCTGCTGCTGGCTGAAAAGCAGAAATTGCAAACAACATCCGAAGAAACCCTGGCCGCTGAAAAACAACGCGCCGAGAATTTGGCAAAACGCGCCACCTCGCTTCAGGGTCTCATTGCCTCGATGGAGAAAGATATGGCGGAAGTGCAAAAGGCCGCCAATGCAGCCAGTACTGAGGAGCAACAGAGGCTTGAAGCCAGCCGGAAACGGGCCGATGAATTTGCAGCAAACCAGAACCGCCTCGTTGCACAGGTAAATTTTGCCTCCTTGCGCGGACGGCTCACAATGCCTGCGGCGGGAAAACTCGTCAAACATTTTGGCGATAATGATGGTCTGGGCGGCGTTCTGCAGGGAGACACGCTGGAGACCAGTCCCGGAGCGACAATAACTGCCCCAACGGACGCAGTTGTCCTTTATGCGGGCGCATTCCGCTCCTATGGTCAACTCTTGATACTTGACGCCGGCAATGGCTATCATGTCGTTTTAGCGGGAATGTCCAGAATCAATGTCTCACAGAACCAGTTTGTTCTGGCAGGAGAGCCGGTTGGTGTAATGAACGAACAACTTATTGCGAGCAGTGCACCTGTGCCGATGGGAAATGGAGCTCCAATGCTTTACATTGAGTTCCGAAAAGATACAAAACCTGTTAATCCCGCCCCGTGGTGGGCGGATCGACTTGCTGGAAGGACCGCAAATGATACGTAGACTATCGCTTCTCATGGCCGGAGCCCTGATGGGCGCTACGGCAATGGTTGTTGTGCAGGGTTCCCTGCCCACTACCGCTGCAGAGGCTGCGGGCAATGACACCTATAAACAGCTATCAATTTTTGGTGATATTTTCGAGCGTGTTCGCGCTCAATATGTCACGCCGCCAGATGACAAGAAGCTGATCGAAAATGCCATTAATGGCATGCTGACCTCTCTTGACCCGCACTCATCTTACATGAATGCCGACCAGGCGCAGGATATGCGCGTCCAGACCAAGGGCGAGTTTGGTGGTCTTGGCATTGAAGTCACCATGGAAGATGAACTGGTGAAGGTCATTGCACCGATTGATGATACGCCAGCTGCAAAAGCGGGCGTCCTTGCTGGCGATTATATTTCGAAAATCGATGGTGTCGAAGTTCGCGGTCTGACGTTGACCGACGCTGTCGACAAGATGCGCGGCGAAATCAAAACGCCAATCGAATTGACCCTTATCCGCAAAGGCGCGGACAAGCCGATTGTACTGACAATCATTCGTGATGTGGTCAAGGTTCAGGCCGTGAAATCCCGCGTCGAAAACGATGTTGGTTATGTCCGCGTGATCTCGTTCACCGAACAGACATTCGATGATCTGCAAAAGGCCATTAAAGATATTCAAAGCAAGATTCCCAAGGACAAGCTCAAAGGCTTTGTTCTTGATCTTCGCCTCAATCCAGGTGGTCTTCTCGATCAGGCCGTTGCCGTTTCGGATGCTTTCCTCGACAAGGGTGAGGTGGTTTCGACGCGTGGCCGTGATCCTCAGGACATTACCAGGTTTGATGCCCACGCAGGCGATTTGACCGATGGCAAGCCGCTGATCGTTCTAATCAATGGCGGCTCTGCCAGCGCATCCGAGATCGTCGCCGGTGCCTTGCAGGATCATCGTCGCGGCACCATTCTTGGAACGCGCTCCTTTGGTAAGGGCTCCGTGCAGACAATCATTCCGCTTGGCGAAAATGGTGCTCTGCGCCTGACCACGGCGCTTTATTACACACCTGCCGGCAAGTCGATTCAAGGCAAGGGCATTATACCGGACATTACGGTTGAGCAGCCTTTGCCCGAAGAGCTTAAGGGCAAAGTCGAGCCAATGAGCGAATCCAGCCTCAAGGGCCATATTAAGGGCGCTCTGGAAGACGCTGACGGCTCCGGCTCCATTCCTTATGTTCCACCGGAGCCAAAGGATGATTTGCAGCTCATTGAAGCGATGAAGCTTCTGCGCGGCGAACAGGCCAATGCAGCATTCCCTGCAGACCCCAAAAAGGGCGTTCCTAACTGATAGATAAATATGGCCGGACTTTTAAATAGTCCGGCCATATTCCTTTTTGCCTGAGGCGCATGTCATTCGCCATCCTTCCCTCCCATGCCAAGAAATTACCGTAGCGATAGAATCGCCTTCGCCGCATGGGCGAATGAGACAAAGGCACGCGGTATAGAGATTGTTGCCGGATGGGTGCTTGTCCGCAATCCGCAAAAAGGTTAGAGCAATTCCAGCAAAAGCGGGAACCGGTTTTCCGTCTGGAATTGCATGAAAACAAAGGCTTAGAGCGTCGTTTTGAATCTATCAAAACGCAAAACGCTCTAGAACCCTTCAATACGCTTACTGGAGCATCTTCGCATGACCAAGACCAAGAAGCCTGTTGACCCTCAATCCCTTCCCTATCGCCCCTGTGTTGGCATTATGGTGCTCAACAAGGAAGGTCTGGTCTGGGCGGGACACCGGATCATCATTCCCAATGATGAAATGGACGGACAGACGCAGCTTTGGCAGATGCCGCAAGGCGGAATAGATGCGGGCGAAGCTTCGGAACCTGCGGCTTTGCGCGAGCTTTATGAGGAAACCGGCATGAAGTCTGTCTCGCTCCTTGCCGAAGCGCCCAACTGGATTAATTACGATCTGCCGTCACATCTTATCGGTGTGGCCCTCAAGGGCAAATATCGCGGCCAGACACAAAAATGGTATGCTTATCGCTTTGAAGGTGATGAAAACGAGATCGCCATTAATCCGCCCCCCGGTGGCCATACGCCTGAATTTGACGAATGGGCATGGAAGCCAATGGCGCTATTGCCTGACCTGATCGTACCGTTCAAACGCGCCGTCTATGAAGAAGTTGTTGCCGCGTTCAAACATTTGGCGGGATAGAGCCATTCTAGAGCGTTTGCGTATTTATCCGAATCGAGGCGGATTCCCGAATCGACTTTGTTCTGATTCACTGATGCTGGCTGGATGAAGGCCAGCACCTTATGACCGCACCTTTATCGAATGATCTTCGTGAGCGTGTTGTATCCGCCGTTTTGAATGGCGAAAGTAGTCGCGTCGTGGCAGCGCGTTTCGAGGTTGCCGTGTCTTCGGTGGTGAAGTGGTCGCAACGCTGTCGCGCGACCGGATCGGTTCGCCCCGGCAAGATGGGCGGCCATCGCAAACGGGTTCTGGAGCCCCATCGCGGCTTCATCGCCGGGCGGCTCGATCAGAACCCGCATCTGACGCTGCATGGTCTGAAGGGCGAACTGGCATCGCGCGGCATTGCCGTGTCCCACAACACGATTTGGGAATTCCTGCGCAGCGAAGGGCTGCGCTTCAAAAAAACACTTTTCGCCCTTGAACAGGCCTGCGCCGACGTCGCCCGCAGGCGAGAGCGATGGAAGACCTTGCAACATCATCTTGACCCTGAACGCCTCGTCTTCATCGATGAGACCTGGATCAAGACCAACATGACGCCCATCCGAGGTTGGGGGCCAAAAGGCAAGCGTCTGCGGGCGCTTACGCCGCACGGCCACTGGCGCACGCTGACATTTCTCGAGGCGTTGAGGAATGACCGGCTGACGGCACCTTGCGTCTTCGACGGGCCGATCAATGGCCAGTGCTTTCGCGCCTATGTCGAGCAGCAGCCGGTTGCGATCCTCAGGCCGGGAGACATCGTCGTCATGGACAATCTCGGCAGCCACAAGTCGGCGGCCATCCGTCAGGCTATCAAAGCCGCAGGTGCACGGCTCTGGTTTCTGCCGCCCTATTCACCGGACCTCAACCCGATCGAGCAGGCCTTTTCCAAAATCAAACATTGGATGCGCACGCCCAAAAACGCTCCATTGAAGACACATGGCGCCATATCGGCAGGCTGGTTGAAACCATCCAACCAGACCAATGCACCAACTATCTCAAAAATGCCGGATACGCTTCTGTCAAAACATGAAACGCTCTGGCCCATCTTATAGTAAGCTTAGACGACTGCTTTTCAGCACGCCCGCAAGTCTGATTGCTGCAATAGAACCATTTTGCTGGTTGGAATTTCTGTATAAGACTGACCGGCCCGGTCGACTCACAGGGCGAAACTGACCCCAGTGGATTTGGTCCAAATTCACCCAGGCCTCAAGTACTTTCCTGCCACCTTAAATCATCTTGTCAGGTGCAGCTGCAATCATCCGCCGTCGATACAGGCCCTCTTGGCACGGGGAAACTCACACCACACATCCAAATAAAAAGCGGGCCTGAGCCCGCTTCATCATTATTGCTCAAGGTGAAAATTCAAGCAGCCTTGATTGCTTCCTGCAATGTCGTCAATTGACCGAGCAGGTCTTCAGCACGAGACTTTTCTTCGCGGGTCGTTGCGTCTTCAAAGTCTTCCTTGGCGTCCTTGATGCGGTTCTGCAACTCATCAGCCTTTATATCGGTGACGTGTACCGCCGATTCCGCGAGAAGAATGCAACCATCTGGCGTCACATCAACGAAGCCGCCAAATACGACATAGCTGTCCGGCTTGCCGTCAGCTGTCTTCACAGTCACAACACCTGGCTTGATCGTTGCCATTAAAGGCGCGTGATGAGCCAGCACAGTCATATAGCCTTCCGTGCCCGGAACAACGACTTCAATGACCTGCTCCGAAAGAAGAAGGCGTTCTGGCGAGACGAGTTCAAACTGGAAGGCTTCAGCCATGATATCCACTCAATTCCTCTGATTTAGAGCGTTTCAAGTTTCGATTAAATCAAAACTGCGCTCTAAGCCTTTGTTCTTACGCAATTTCGAACGCAAACCGTTTTACATTTTTGCTGCTATTGCTCTTGACCTGATCCGTTCAAGAAATTGCAAAACACGGGAACAGGTTTCCCAATCGAAATTACCAAATTAGACAGAAAAGGGCGGGCCGTAGCCCGCCATCATTTCTTGAATTAGGCTGCTTCTGCTGCCAGACGCTGTGCCTTTTCGATTGCCTCGTCGATCGAGCCAACCATGTAGAATGCTGCTTCCGGCAGGTGATCATAATCGCCATTGCAAAGGCCTTTGAAGCCCTTGATGGTGTCGGCCAGATCGACCAGCTTGCCCGGCGAACCGGTGAAGATTTCAGCAACAAAGAACGGCTGCGACAGGAAGCGTTCGATCTTGCGGGCGCGAGCCACTGCAATCTTGTCTTCTTCCGAAAGCTCGTCCATGCCGAGAATTGCGATGATGTCCTGAAGCGACTTGTAGCGCTGCAGAATTGACTGCACTTGACGGGCAACCTGATAATGCTCATCGCCAACGATGATCGGATCAAGCATGCGTGACGTTGAGTCGAGCGGATCCACAGCCGGGTAAATACCCTTTTCTGAAATCGCGCGGTTCAAGTTTGTCGTCGCATCAAGATGCGCGAAGGACGTCGCAGGGGCCGGATCGGTCAAATCGTCGGCGGGCACGTAAATGGCCTGAACCGAAGTGATCGAACCCTTATGCGTCGTGGTGATGCGTTCCTGCATCTGACCCATGTCGGTTGCCAGCGTTGGCTGATAACCCACAGCAGAAGGAATACGGCCAAGCAAAGCCGACAATTCCGAACCAGCCTGCGTGAAGCGGAAAATATTATCCACGAAGAAGAGAACGTCCTGACCTTCATCACGGAAATGCTCCGCAACTGTCAGACCGGACAGAGCAACACGGGCACGGGCCCCTGGTGGCTCATTCATCTGACCGTAAACAAGCGCAGCTTTGGAGCCTTCGCCGCCGCCAGCCTTGTTCACACCGGACTCGATCATTTCGTGATAAAGATCGTTACCTTCGCGGGTACGTTCACCAACACCGGCAAATACAGAGTAACCACCATGTGCCTTGGCGACGTTGTTGATCAATTCCATGATCAGAACGGTTTTGCCAACGCCGGCACCACCGAACAGACCAATCTTACCACCACGAGCATAAGGCGCGAGCAGATCGATGACCTTGATTCCGGTGACCAGAATCTGAGCTTCTGTCGACTGATCCACATATTCTGGAGCTGGCTGGTGAATAGCGCGGGTCAAAGTCGTCTTGATCGGACCAGCTTCGTCAACCGGCTCACCGATAACGTTCATGATACGGCCGAGCGTTTCAGGTCCAACCGGAACCATGATTGCCGAACCAGTGTCGTAGACAACCTGCCCGCGAACCAGACCTTCCGTCGAGTCCATGGCGATCGTGCGAACTGTGTTTTCACCAAGGTGCTGAGCAACTTCCAGAACCAGGCGATTACCGAGATTGTCGGTTTCCAGCGCGTTTAGGATCTTTGGCAGAACGCCGCCATCAAAGGCAACGTCAACCACAGCGCCGATGACCTGGCTGACACGACCAACAACGCCGGTTGCCTTCAGGGCAGTCTTCGAAGTTGACGGCGCCTTGGCAGTTTTTGCTGCCGGAGCTTTTGCTGCCGCTGCCTTGACAGCAGGTGCCGCCTTGGCTTCAGCCTTCGCCGCTGCTGGCTTAGCTGCTGCCTTGGGTGCAGCTGCTTTTGCGGCTGCGGGTGTTTTCGGGGTCGCTGCTTTTGCCATCGATCCTTACCTTCGCGATTAGAGCGCTTCCGCGCCCGAAATGATTTCAATCAGTTCTTTGGTGATCTGGGCCTGACGCTGGCGGTTATACGACATTGTCAGCTTGTTGATCATGTCACCGGCGTTGCGGGTTGCGTTGTCCATGGCGGACATGCGCGCACCCTGTTCCGATGCCGCGTTTTCAAGGAGAGCGCGGAAAACCTGGACGGAAATATTCCGTGGGATCAGGTCACCGAGAATGGCGGCCGGATCCGGTTCATATTCATAGACTGCATCGCCTGCTGTTTCCGGTTCGGCATCGCCGATGGCGCTGGCCGGAATCAGCTGCTGTGCAGTTGGAATCTGCGAAATCACAGACTTGAACTCGGAATAGAACAATGTAGCGACATCGAAAGCGCCTTCATTGTAAAGTCCGATGATCTTGTGACCGATCTCGTCAGCATTGCTAAAACCAACCTGCTTCACTTCGCGCAGATTGACATGATCAATGATGTATTTGCCAAGATCGCGGCGCAGAATATCCGCACCTTTCTTGCCAACAGTGATGATCTTCACTGTCTTGCCATCTGCAAGCAGGCGGCGAGCGTGCTCACGGGCCAAACGCGCAATCTGCGAGTTGAAACCGCCGCAAAGTCCGCGTTCGGATGTGCAGACAATCAACAGGTGCACATCGTCCTTGCCGGTTCCGCTCATCAGTACTGGGGCATCATCACCATCCACATTGGAAGCGATGTTCGCCAGAACCGCAGCCATACGCTGCGAGTAAGGGCGAGCGGCTTCAGCAGCTTCCTGCGCACGACGCAGCTTCGCCGCAGCGACCATCTGCATCGCTTTGGTAATCTTCTGCGTCGCCTTGACCGAGGCGATCCGGTTTCTCAGATCCTTTAACGAAGGCATCCGTTCATCCCGTCAGTGGTTAAGCGAAGGACTTGGCAAAGGCATCAACTGCTGCCTTAAGCTTGCCCTTGGTGTCGTCGCTGATCTGCTTTTCTGATGCGATTGTGCTCAGAACACTTTTATGTTCCGTGCGCAGCCATGTCAGCAGGCCCTGCTCAAACTTGCCAACCTGGTTAACGGCAAGCTTGTCGAGATAGCCATTAACACCGGCAAAAATCACGGCAACCTGTTCTTCCGTCTTGAGAGGCGAGAATTGCGGCTGCTTCAAAAGCTCAGTCAAACGCGCACCGCGATTAAGCAAACGCTGTGTTGACGCATCGAGATCGGAGCCGAACTGCGCGAAAGCAGCCATTTCACGATACTGCGAAAGCTCGCCCTTGATCGAACCCGCTACCTGCTTCATCGCCTTGATCTGCGCAGCAGAACCAACGCGGGAAACCGACAAACCAACGTTAACAGCTGGACGGATACCCTGATAGAACAGGTTGGTTTCGAGGAATATCTGACCGTCAGTGATCGAAATCACGTTGGTCGGAATATAGGCTGACACGTCGTTAGCCTGCGTTTCGATGACTGGAAGGGCGGTCAGGGAACCTGCGCCATTTTCGTCATTGAGCTTTGCAGAGCGCTCAAGCAGACGGGAATGCAGATAGAAAACGTCGCCCGGATAGGCTTCACGGCCTGGAGGACGGCGCAGCAAAAGCGACATCTGGCGGTAAGCAACAGCCTGTTTGGAAAGATCATCATAGGCGATCAAAGCATGCATGCCGTTGTCGCGGAAATACTCACCCATGGCGCAACCGGCAAAAGGTGCCAGATACTGCATCGGAGCAGGATCGGAAGCAGTCGCGGCAACGATGATCGAATATTCAAGCGCGCCGCGCTCTTCAAGGATCTTCACGAACTGAGCAACAGTCGAACGCTTCTGGCCGATAGCGACATAAACGCAATACAGCTTCTGATTCTCGTCGCCAGCATCATGCGCAGGCTTCTGGTTCAGGAATGTGTCGAGAATGATCGCAGTCTTACCGGTCTGGCGATCGCCGATGACCAATTCGCGCTGACCACGACCAACCGGGATCAGAGCATCGATGGCCTTGAGGCCGGTCGACATTGGCTCATGCACCGACTTGCGTGGGATGATACCAGGGGCCTTGACGTCAACGCGCGAACGCTGCGTTGCCTTGATCGGACCCTTGCCGTCGATTGGATTGCCCAGAGCGTCAACAACACGGCCGAGCAATTCCTTGCCGACTGGAACGTCAACGATCGCGCCTGTGCGCTTGACCGTATCACCTTCCTTGATGTCACGGTCGGAACCGAAAATAACGACACCGACATTGTCGCTTTCAAGGTTCAGGGCCATGCCGCGAGTTCCGTCAGGGAACTCCACCATTTCACCGGCCTGAACATTGTCCAGACCGTAAACGCGGGCAATACCGTCACCGACGGACAGAACCTGACCAACTTCGGAGACTTCTGCCTCCTGGCCGAAATTCTTGATTTGATCTTTAAGGATTGCGGAAATTTCCGCGGCGCGGATGTCCATCAGCCGACCTCTTTCAGTGCAAGCTTAAGCGAAGAAAGTTTTGTGCGAAGCGAAGTGTCGATCTGGCGGGACCCCAACTTGACGATGAGACCTCCAAGGATCGACGGATCAATGGTGACATTGATTGTCACGTCCTTGCCGGCGACGCTTTTCAGCGTGGCCTTCAATTCTGTCTGTTGCGCTGCCGTCAGGGCATGCGCGGAAGTAACGTCTGCCGCAACTTCACCGCGATGGGCGGTTGCGATCTGGCGGAATGACTGGATCATGGCAGGAACCGAGAACAGGCGCCGGTTCTGCGCGACAAGACGCAGGAAATTATTAACGAGACCGCCAATCTGGGCTTTGGTCAAAATGGCGGAGATCGCCTTGACCTGATCGCCGGAAGAGAAAACCGGGCTGACGATCAATCGCTTCAATTCGGGACTGCCATCGATAAGAGCCTCGAACCTGCCGAGATCTTTTTCTACCTGTGCAACCGAGTTTGCCTCCAATGCGAGGTCAAACAACGAACCCGCATAGCGCTGGGCAACACCGGAAATGAGCGACGAAGTTTCTGCCACGAACGACAAGCTCTCTGCGTTTTGGCCAAAAATCGGGCGACCTGAAGGGATTTCGGGTCAAATCTTTGGCATTATTGATTTTTTTAACCTCAGAACATGACCCGAGGGCCATCCCTGACGAGATTTGATTGCCGTCTAGCATAGGAATACCGGACTCGCAACACGGGAATCCGGTAAAATGGCGATCAGAATTGCCTGAACTCTGGATAATCTTGAGTCAACTATTCCACTCTGGCCTTTCTGACTATGCGATAAAGCCGAAAGCAAAGAGCAATGGACCTGCGCCAAGTGCCAGCTCGATAATGACCATCACCCAATTATAAATCGTATTGCCCCGATCAGACATCATCGAAATCAGGCGGCCGAAAAGTGTAATTCCCCAGGAAACACCCAGAGCGATCCACAAAAAGGGCTGTGAGAATATCAAAGCGGAAAGGCCAAGCCCCAGATAGAAACCGGCAAGAGGTCCGCGAACCGCCGAAAGGGCCTCCGGATGAGCGGGGGCCGTTTGAAGCCGTAGGATTTTTAACGCAATGCGCGGCGCAAAAAACAGGATGATACCGAACGCCACAGTGATGGCCGCTGATAACCAGGCCATCCACTCCCCCTGACTTGCCGGCCAGTAAAATTCCATTTCTTGCACCCTTTTCTAAACAACTCGACCGCTTATAGATCACCGGACGTCCTCACGAACGCAAGATGGCGATCTATAGTTTTGTATAGCATCGGATTATCCGAAAACCGGAACTCCACTTTTCGGTCCTATGCTCTAACAGCCCCTCTTATAGCGCCGCGCTAAAACTTGTCATGGGGCGGCGAAAATGGTGATTTTCGAACCACGGAGCGGAATGTAATTTTGGGTACATGAGCACCGGAGTGCAGAAAAGCGCCATTTGCAGCCCGCCATGACGGGTTTTATAGGAAGCTCTGCGGATCAATATCAACCTGCACCCTAATCGAGCCTCTTTCTTTTGGTCCGGCGCTGAGCATGGCGCGGATGAAGCCCTGAATATCCGCTTTGCGCGTGCCGTGGACGAGCAGCCGGAAGCGATGACGGCCCCGCACCAGCGCCAGCGGCGCCTCTGCCGGACCCAGAACATTGATCTGTTGTGATGTGGGCGCGGCGCGGCGCAGGGCGCGCGCATGCGCCTCTGCCTCCGGCCTTGTGGCTGCGGAGATTATCAATGCTCCAAGCCGTCCGAACGGCGGAAGGCCAGAGCGTTCGCGCTCTTCTATTTCCCGATCATAAAAAGCCTGCGCATCGCCCGAAACGATCGCGCGCATCACAGGATGATCAGGCTGATAGGTTTGCAACAGACCGGTACTTTTCTTACCCGTTCTTCCGGCACGGCCTGTCACCTGATTGAGGAGTTGGAACGTGCGCTCCGCAGCGCGCGGGTCGCCATTGGCAAGACCAAGATCAGCATCCACCACGCCGACCAGCGTCATATTGGGGAAATTATGCCCTTTGGCGACAAGTTGCGTGCCGATCACGATGTCCGCTTCGCCGCGTGCAATGGCATCAAGCTCAAGCCGCAGGCGCTTCACGCCCATAAGGTCAGATGACAGAACGATGATCCGCGCCTCTGGGAAGGTCTTTTCTGCTTCTTCAGCAATGCGCTCCACGCCCGGCCCGCAGGCGACAAGATGATCGAGCGTCCCGCAGGAAGGACATGCGTCGGGCTTCGGCTCATGATGTCCGCATTGATGGCAAACAAGCTGCCCCCGAAACCTGTGTTCAACAAGCCAGCTGGAACAGCATGGACATTGGAAACGATGGCCGCAAACCCTGCAAAGGGTCAAAGGCGCATAGCCGCGCCGGTTGAGGAAAAGCAGCGATTGTTCCTTGCGCTGCAAAGTCTGATTTACCGCCTCCACCAATGCGGGCGATAAAAACCCACCGGGTCGTGGCGGCGATTTTCGCATATCAATGGCGCGAAGATTAGGCATGGCCGCCTCGGCATAGCGGCCGGTCAGGCGTATGCGGGTATACTTGCCCTGTATCGCATTGACCTGGCTTTCAATCGACGGTGTTGCCGATGCCAGGATCACCGGGAAATTTCCGATATGGCCCCGCACCACAGCCATGTCCCGGGCATTATAAAAAACCCTGTCTTCCTGCTTATAGGCAGAGTCATGCTCTTCATCGACAATAATCAGCCCGAGATCATTGAATGGCAAAAACAGGGCTGACCGCGCGCCCGCCACAACCCGAATCTGCCCCTCCATCACTTGCCGCCAGACCCGCTCGCGTGTTTTTGGTGCAAGGTCCGAATGCCACTCCGCAGGCTTCGTGCCGAACCGATCATGGAACCGGTTAAGAAATTGCTGCGTCAGCGCAATCTCCGGCAGCAGGATCAGCACCTGCTTGCCCTGCTCTATCGCCTTGGCAAGCGCCTCGAAATAAACTTCTGTCTTGCCGGAGCCGGTCACGCCATCAAGCAGAGCAACCGAAAACCCTTGATTCGACACGGCCTCCACCAGCCTATCCGCAGCTTCGGCCTGATCGCTGGAAAGAACCGCTTTCGCATAATGAATGTCCGGCGCGGCGACGATAGGGCGCGGCGGGATCATCACCTGCTCGAACACGCCTGCAATTTGCAGCCCGTCAATGACAGTCGCGGACACGCCGGCAGCATGGGCAAGGCCAGTGCGCGTCCAGGCCATGCCGTCTTCGGCAAGCTCAAGAACGCGGGCGCGTGCCCCCGTCATCCGCTCCGGTTCCCTGCCCGAAAAGCGCAAGCCCGGCACATGCGGCTCGGGGTCGAAAGCCGCCGGAACGCGCAGCACCATGCGCGCCACCATTCCGGGCGGCGAAATCGTATAATCGGCAGCCCAGCGCATGAACCGCATCATGCTTTCGTCGACTGGAGGACAATCAAAAAGCTCCGAGATCGGCCGCAATTTCTTTGCGGAAATATCGTCGGTCACATCACTTGTGACAATGCCAGCGACCTCGCGCGGGCCCAGCGGCACCCGCACGATGGAACCGGATTTCACGTCCATTCCTTCCGGAACGGCATAGCTATAGGGGCGCTCTGACGGCATGGGCACAAGCACCGGAACTATTTTTTGCGGGAGGCGCGAATCTTCACTCATATGTGCGTGACCTTGACGCGGCTTTGGTCTAAAGAAAAGCCACTTTTCGGAGATATATCCCATCTCCTGTTCCAGACCAGCCGTCTTATTAGGAAGGAATGCCCCAATGAAGTTTTTTGTCGATACTGCCGATGTTAAGGATATCCGCGAGCTTAACGACCTCGGATTGGTCGATGGCGTTACGACGAACCCTTCGCTCATTCTCAAATCCGGCCGCAGTATCCTGGAAGTTACCAAGGAAATCTGCAGCATCGTCAAGGGACCTGTTTCTGCTGAAGTTGCTGCCGTGGAATATGAGCAGATGATGAAGGAAGCTGCTGTTCTCGCCAAGATCGCTGACAATATCTGCATCAAGGTTCCGCTGACGCTTGACGGTCTTCGCGCTTGCAAGGCGCTTCGCTCCGATGGTCATCTGGTCAATGTAACTCTGTGCTTCTCTGCCAATCAGGCGCTTCTTGCTGCCAAGGCTGGTGCAAGCTTCATCTCCCCCTTCATTGGCCGTATTGACGATATTGGCATTGACGGCATGGAGCTGATTTCCGAAATCCGCACCATCTATGACAATTACGATTTTCCGACAGAAATTCTTGCTGCGTCCGTCCGCACGGTGAACCATGTCAAGAGCGCGGCTTTGATCGGCGCTGATGTTGTCACAGCACCGCCTGCAACTTTGAAGGCATTGGTCAAGCACCCGCTGACAGATAAGGGCCTCGAAACATTCTTGGCCGATTGGGCAAAGACAGGCCAGTCCATCGCTTAATTCAATTTATCCACCAAACGCAAAAACGCCCGTCTTGTTCAATCAAGGCGGGCGTTTTTGTTAGGCAAGAAATTTTCAAATCAGAACTTGGAAAGATCCTGCGCGACACTCAGGTTCAGTGCCTCGGCCAGTTCGCGCGCCGCACGATTGGTCGCATCGCGCGCTGCACGGGTGGCCGCAAAACGCTGCCTTGGCGAATCGTAATTCGACGTCACAATCCGCGTGCCCCGACCGACAACCTGCCCGTCGGAAGTCCGCGTCAAGACATAGGTGCCAGTCATGCGGATCAAACCCGCTGTCGGCTGGCCTGATTTATCATTGGTCGCATTCTGGATAAGGGCCAGAGACAAGTCCTTCGCACTCACGCCTAGCTGCAAACTATAGGCAGGGCTTGCTGGCTGACCAGCACCGCCGGCAAACAGAAAGATCAAATGGTTCCGCACTTCCTGCGTAACACGGTCACCAGGCTGGTTGATGGAAACACTCGCAAGCTTGGAGCGCATGCTGCCATTCACGCCCACACTGCTACCGACAGAAGGAGCGGAATCGGAGTAAAGCGGTCGCACTTGGCAACCGCTTGCAACCAATGCCAGTCCTACAACGCATAGGGACAATAAACGCTTGGAGCCAAAGCCCTGCATCCAACGATCAGACAACGACATTGATGATCCTCTGCGGTACGATAATGACTTTCTTCGGCGAATTGCCATTCAACGCTGTCTGCACAAAATCAAGCGCAAGCACGGCCTTTTCGACCGTCAATTGATCCGCATCGCGGGCAATTGTCAAATCCCCGCGCTTCTTTCCGTTGATCTGCACAGGCATGGTGACATCATTCTCGACAATCAATGCCTGATCGAACTGCGGCCACGGACGGTGCGCAATCAAATCCTGCCCGCCTAGCGCTTTCCAGCATTCTTCGGCCAAGTGCGGCATCATCGGCGCAATCATCGAAAGCAGCATTTCCGTGGCCTGGCGGCAAGCGCCCGTCAACGCAGCATCTGCTTCGCCTGCGGCAATCTTCTGCAAGGGACCGGCCAAAAGATTTACCAGCTCATAGAGACGAGCCACAGCTTTGTTGAAACCCAGCTTCTCCAAATCTTCGCCGACCAGCTTGACCGTACGATGCGCCGCCTTGGAAATCTGCAAGGCATCACCATCCGTCGCTGCCACTGGCACCACACCATTCAGGCTCTCTGCTGCCTCCGATACCAGCCGCCACACGCGCTGCACAAAACGGTGCGCGCCTTCTGCTCCCGCTTCTGTCCAGATCACATCGCGTTCGGGCGGTGAATCAGACAGCATGAACCAGCGGGCTGTATCAGCACCGTAGGATGCAATAATATCATCCGGATCGACGACGTTTTTCTTCGACTTCGACATTTTCTCGATCGAGCCGATTTCGACTTCCTCGCCCGTGGCAAGCAAGACCGCGCGGCGCTTGCCATCGATTTCTTCCAGTCTGATTTCAGCCGGAGTAACCCAGCCTTCCTTGCTCCTATAGGTCTCGTGCACGACCATGCCTTGGGTAAACAGACCTTTGAAGGGCTCGCTAATGTCCAGATGTCCGGCAACTTTCATCGCCCGCGTGAAGAAGCGTGAATAGAGCAGATGCAGAATGGCATGCTCAATGCCGCCAATATATTGATCGACCGGTAGCCAATGATTGGCAATTTTTGGATTGGTCGGTTCATTTTCCCAAGGTGCTGTAAAGCGCGCGAAATACCATGACGAATCAACGAATGTATCCATCGTGTCGGTTTCACGGCGCGCAGCCTTGCCGCATTTCGGGCAGTTGACATGACGCCAGGTCGGATGACGGTCCAGCGGATTGCCGGGACGGTCAAATTCCACATCATCGGGTAGCTTCACCGGCAAATCAGCTTTTGGCACCGGTACTACACCGCAATCATCACAGTGAATCATCGGGATCGGGCAACCCCAATAACGCTGGCGGGAAATACCCCAGTCACGCAGACGGAAATTGACCTTGCGCTCGCCTTGCGGGCGATTGCCGATTGTCTGGTTCTCCAGCTTCCGTGCCACTTCATCGAAGGCTTCAGCAGGCGTCAATCCGTCCAGAAAGCGCGAATTGATCATCACGCCATCATCGACATAGGCGGTCTGTGTTACCTCAAAGGTCGCAGCATCGGCATCTTTCGGCATGACGACGGGCACCACCGGTAAACCATATTTATTGGCAAAATCCAGGTCGCGCTGATCGCCCGAAGGACAGCCGAAAATCGCGCCTGTGCCATATTCCATCAGAACGAAATTGGCGACATAGACCGGCAATGTCCAACTCGCATCCAGTGGATGAACAACGCGCAAGCCGGTATCGAAGCCCTTCTTCTCGGCTGTTTCCAGTGCAGCGACGGACGTTCCCGCACGGCGGCATTCCTCGTTGAACTCCGCCAGCGCAGCATTGTGCTCAGCCGCTTTTTTTGCCAGCGGATGATCCGCAGCAATCGCAATGAAAGACGCACCGAAGAGCGTATCGGGGCGGGTCGTATAGACTTCGATCTCGCTTGCTTCAGATGTGGCAGACTTCTCGTCCAGCGCCCAGCGGATCAGCATGCCTTCCGATTTGCCGATCCAGTTGCGCTGCATCAGGCGCACCTTGTCCGGCCATTGGTCCAGCCCGTCCAGTGCGCTCAGCAATTCTTCGTTGAAGTCGGTGATCTTGAAAAACCACTGCGTCAGTTCACGCTGCTCAACCAGAGCGCCGGAGCGCCAGCCGCGTCCATCAATGACCTGCTCATTGGCAAGCACTGTCATATCTTCCGGATCCCAATTGACCTTGGAGGATTTGCGCGTCACCAAACCTTTTTCGACGAAATCGAGGAACAGCATCTGCTGGCGGTGATAATATTCAACATCGCATGTTGCGAACTCACGCGACCAGTCGAGCGACAGGCCCATGGACTTCAACTGTTTGCGCATCGAATCGATATTCTGATAGGTCCAGCTTTTCGGGTGAACCTTGTTCTGCATCGCTGCATTTTCGGCAGGCATGCCAAAAGCATCCCAGCCCATCGGGTGCAGAACATTGAACCCTTTGGCACGCTTGTAGCGCGCTACAACATCGCCCATGGCATAGTTGCGCACGTGCCCCATGTGAATACGCCCCGACGGATAGGGAAACATTTCGAGCACATAATAGGGGTCGCGCGGATCATCATTACTGGTTTCAAAGAGCTTGGCGTCGTCCCAAACTTTCTGCCAATGTTTTTCTGCCACACGGGGATTGTAACGTTCGGTTGCCATGAACGGAATTCTCTTGCAAAGGATACTGGATTAGGGTGCGTCGAAGTTCAGGTCAGGGTGAGCCGAAAATGGTAGTTTTCGAGAACCGGAACGGAGTGAACTTTTGGTTCATGAGTACCGGAAGCACAGAAAAGTGCCATTTGCAGGCCACCATGGCGTGAATCTCGCACACCCTAGTTGGGCGGACCTTCACCACGTATTAAGTGAACCGTCAACCACTTGAGACTTTCGGGCGGGCGAAAACCGGCTCGAACCGTATAAATAGGAACAAAACCCGCCATGTCGACTGCTGTTGATCAACTTTTTGCCGTTCGCACCGCAATAGGAAAAGCTTCCATCGAAGCCGGGCGCAAGATGGATTCGGTACAGCTGGTAGCGGTCTCCAAGACTTTCGGCGCTAACGAAATACGTCCCGTACTTGAAGCAGGTCAACGCATATTCGGGGAGAACCGCGTTCAGGAAGCACAAGGCAAATGGCCAGCCCTTCGCGCTGAGTTCCCCGGTATCGAACTGCATCTCATCGGACCACTGCAATCCAACAAATGTGAGGATGCCGTCACACTCTTCGACGTCATCGAGACTGTTGACCGCGAGAAGATCGCTGCCACACTCGCCGCTGAAATGAAGAAGCAGAACCGCTTCCCCAAACTATATGTTCAGGTCAATACGGGCTCTGAACCGCAAAAGGCCGGTATTGAACCAAAAGAAGCCGTCGCTTTTGTAAAGCGTTGCCGCGACGTGCATGGTCTGGCGATTGAGGGATTGATGTGTATTCCCCCCGCGGACGAAAATCCCGGTCCGCATTTTGCCCTGCTGCGCAAGATCGCCGAAGAGGCACTTGTCGAAAAACTGTCCATGGGAATGTCGGGGGATTATGAGGTTGCCATTGGCTTCGGCGCGACCTCCGTCCGTGTCGGCTCGGCAATCTTTGGGGGGCGTTAAAGCAATTCCAGCTAAAGCGTGAAACGCTCCAGCATTGACTACATTGCATGCATTGCATACATTTAATCGAGAAAATGTGCGAGACTTCACCCAATGGCCATGCTGACGATCCGGAATATTGATGAAGGTGTGAAGGAACGGCTCCGTGTACGTGCCGCCCAAAACGGGCATTCCATGGAGGAAGAGGCTCGCATAATTTTAAAACGGGCGACGGGTGGGATTACCGGCAAAGAATTGTGGGATTTGTCTCGCGGATTGTTTGGAGAAAATAAAGGCGTTTCACTGGAATTGCCGAACCGTGACAATGACAGACCACCGGTCAGTTTCGAATAATGATCGTTTTGGATACAAATGTCATTTCGGAGCTACTCAGCGCCAAGACGAACGACAATTTGCGCAAGTGGCTTATTGGCCTTGAGGATACTCCGCTTGCAACCACATCAATTACAATTGCTGAAATTGAATTTGGCATACAAAGGCTTGCCCCAGGGGGGCGCCGAAACCAGCTTCAAACGGCTTTTGAGACTTATATCCGCACGATCCCCGTTTTGCCTTTAGACGATATCGCTGCCTACAAAGCGGGGCAATATCGTGCCTTGCGCGAATCCGCAGGACGTCCGACCACTTTAACGGATATGATGATTGCGGGTATAGTGAGTGTGGTCGGGGGCAGCTTGGCAACGCGCAACACGAAAGACTTTACGGGCCTGCCGTTTCAAATCATAGATCCTTGGCAGGTTCAGTAGAAAAACAAAATATTCAAAGGGAGGAAATGAATGTCCGAGAAGGTATATTCCGTGCTGGCCAGCGCGAAGAAGAACGCGCTTATCGACAATGATACCTATCTCAGCTGGTACAAGCAAAGCGTCAAGGACCCGGAAAAATTCTGGGGCAAGCACGGCAAGCGTATCGACTGGTTCAAGCCCTACACCAAGGTGAAGAACACCTCATTTACCGGTAAGGTTTCCATCAAATGGTTTGAGGATGGCGTTACCAATGTCGCCTATAACTGCATTGACCGCCACCTGAAAAAGCGTGGCGATCAGGTTGCGATCATCTGGGAAGGTGATAATCCCTATCTCGACAAGAAGATCACATATAACGAACTTTACGATCAGGTTTGCCGGCTCGCCAATGTGATGAAAAAGCACGGCGTCAAGAAAGGCGACCGGGTTACCATCTACATGCCGATGATACCCGAAGCATCCTATGCGATGCTCGCCTGTGCCCGCATCGGCGCTGTTCATTCCGTGGTCTTTGGCGGCTTCTCCCCTGACGCTCTGGCCGGTCGTATCATTGATTGCGAATCGACCTTTGTCATCACAGCTGATGAGGGCATGCGCGGCGGCAAGCCAATCCCGCTCAAAGACAATACGGATAAGGCGATCGACATTGCCGCCAGGCATCACGTTATGGTCAAGAACGTGCTTGTTGTCCGGCGCACCGGCGGCAAGACCACTTGGGCGACCAGCCGCGACCTTTGGTATCACGAGGAAATCGCTGCGGTTAAAGGCGAGTGCAAGCCGGAAAAGATGAAGGCGGAAGACCCGCTGTTCATTCTTTATACGTCTGGCTCAACCGGCAAGCCGAAAGGCGTTCTGCACACCACGGGTGGTTATCTCGTTTATGCGTCCATGACGCATGAATATGTCTTCGATTATCATGAGGGGGATATTTACTGGTGCACCGCCGATGTGGGCTGGGTTACAGGCCATTCCTATATTGTCTATGGCCCGCTCGCCAATGGCGCGACGACGCTTATGTTTGAAGGCGTTCCAAACTACCCTTCCGTATCGCGCTTCTGGGAAGTGATCGACAAGCATAAAGTCAACATTTTCTACACGGCCCCAACGGCCCTGCGTGCCCTGATGGGTGCAGGCGACGAGCCGGTCAAAAAAACCTCGCGCAAGTCCCTTCGGGTTCTGGGTTCCGTCGGCGAACCAATCAATCCGGAAGCATGGGAATGGTATTATCAGGTAGTGGGTGAAAAGCGTTCGCCTATTGTCGATACCTGGTGGCAGACAGAAACCGGCGGCATTCTGATCACGCCGCTTCCCGGTGCAACCGCTTTGAAGCCCGGCTCGGCAACACGTCCCTTCTTTGGCGTGCAGCCTCAGCTCGTCGACAATGAAGGTGGTGTCATTGAGGGTGCGGCAGACGGCAATCTGTGCATTACCGATTCCTGGCCCGGCCAGATGCGCACCCTTTATGGCGACCACAAACGCTTCGTCGAAACTTACTTCTCCACCTATAAGGGCAAGTACTTTACCGGAGATGGCTGCCGCCGCGATAAGGATGGTTATTACTGGATCACAGGCCGCGTTGATGATGTTCTCAACGTATCCGGCCATCGCATGGGCACAGCAGAAGTTGAGTCGGCACTGGTTTCGCACGATACGGTTTCGGAAGCCGCAGTTGTTGGCTATCCGCACGATCTGAAGGGCCAAGGCATCTATTGCTATGTCACCTTGATGGCTGGCCTTGAAGGTTCCGATGAATTGCGCAAGGAACTCGTCACCCATGTGCGCAAGGAAATCGGTCCCATCGCTTCGCCGGATAAAATCCAGTTTGCACCGGGCCTGCCGAAAACACGTTCCGGCAAGATCATGCGGCGTATTTTGCGCAAGATCGCCGAGGATGATTTCGGCTCACTTGGCGATACATCGACACTCGCCGATCCGGCAGTTGTCGATGATCTGATTGCCAATCGCCAAAACAAGAAGAGCTAGGCCTACAGGAATTATCGTGCGTGGTTCGCCCTTCGACAAGCGCAGGAGGGCGAACAACGTATTGTTCGTTTTGCAGCAATTCGCATAAGATTCTGTGAACCAATCAACAGCCAATCTGCTGCCTGATCTCGTCAACTTCTTCCTTTGTGTCGCAAACATTCTCACAAGGAATTCCGTCACCATCCCCATCCGCGCGCCCATAGCCATTGCACCATAGCTGCACGGCAGCCTCACAGGTGCTGACTTGTTTGCAGGTTGTGCGAGCAACGAGTGTCACCCATGGTGACTGTTGTGCTCCGATCTCAGGTGGAGTTGATGGGGCGGAGCTTGCTTGACTGCTGAAAAAAGAACATGCGAACAGGCAAAATACCACGATAAATATGAGCATGAATACCTCCCAAAATGGTATTCATTCAAAAATACAACTTCAGGTAGATTTGTCTATTCTACCTTCTACCTATACAAATCGGCCCGCGTCTGCGGCACGGCAGAAATGCCGCGCTTGCGTTTGGAAGCCAATGTCTGGTTGATTTGCACGGTCCCGCGTTCGAAAGCCAGGGCACAGCCAGTGAGGTAAAGAAGCCAGAGCCGGGCTTTGGGTGCACCGACTTCTTTTACCGCCTCATCCATTCGCGCATGGAGGCGATCAGCCCAAATACGGCAAGTCTTGCCGTAATGCTCACGCAGGTTTTCCGCATCATGCACTTCGAAACCATGGCCTTCGAGATTTTCGATAGTCATGCCCAGATGATCAAGCTCGCCGCCCGGAAAAATATATTTCACAAGCGCCAGATGCTCTGCGCTCTTGCGACCGAAGGCTTTTTTGTTGCGCTTCATGCGGCGGGTAATTGCGTGGTGCAGATAGAGCCCACCCGGCATCAACAGCTTGTGCACGCTTGAAAAGTAAGTGTCGTAATGGGCGATACCAACCGCTTCGAACATGCCGATAGACGAGATTTTGTCAAAGCGCATCTGCGGATCTTTCGCCAATTCCTCATAGGATTTGACGTGGATCGTAATCTTGTCCTCAAGACCTTCCGCCTTGATCCGTTCCCGCGCCAGCGCCGTCTGCGCCTCTGACAGGGAAACGCCCGTGCCTGTGACACCATAATGTTTGGCCGCATAGATAAGCATCGCGCCCCAGCCGCAGCCGATATCCAAAAGCCTCTCTCCGGGCTTCAGGCGCAGCTTGCGGCAGATCAGTTCCAGCTTGTCTGCCTGCGCCTGATCGATACTATTGTTCCAATCGGTGAAATAAGCGCAGGTATAGACCATGCGATCATCAAGGAAGAGCTGGTAGAACGCGTTCGAGACATCATAGTGATGTGTGATCGCCTCTTTGTTCGAGCCACTGACATAGGGGTTTTTGCCACCGAGGCCGGATGATCCGCTCTTGCCACCACTCAAAAGCAGGGCTGGAACATCTTTCAGCAATTGCCATTTCGGCAATGCCTTGATCTTCTGTTTCAGCTTGCCCTTTGGTCCGCGCTCAACAAGATCAAACAATGTGCCATTTTTGACATCAATCTGCCCCGAAACCCATAACTCCACAATGGAACCAATGTTGGGTTTTAACACCAGCTGGCGTACAGTCATCGGGTCGTTGATGACCAGCACAGGACCGTCCACCATATCGCCGATGCGGGTACCATCCCACAATTCGACCGAAAATTGCGGTTCGATCAGATCAATCACGGTGCGGATAATTCGCGCTGCCCGGTCTTCAGCTGCCATTTCTTGCCTCCAGACACTGGAACAGTGTTTATATGAAATTATGAAACTCAATTTGCTCTATAGCATCAAATTGAAAAGTGAAATCCCGGTTCTCCGACAAAATATGCAGCACTGAAAAAGTGTCTCAAAGCCTGCTTACAAAGGCTCCTACGCCGATGAAAGACTTTTCTCTTGAAATTCCCCCAAAAGCACCCCATTCTTTTCACGTGTTCAACGAACGTAAAGGAGGTGATCCGATGTCTAGTGATTTCGATATGTGCCACAAGGCGTCTGATGCTGCTCTGCGGGGATCATCTCTCCGTTGAATAAGCGATCCGGTCTCGACCGGATATAGGCCCTTTGGCCAGACGGAATTACGGGGCCATCCTTTGGGGTGGCCCTTTCCTTTTGGGGTTATTGCGGGCGTTCCTTATAGAGCATCGGACCGAAAAGTGGAACCCGGTTTTCGGATAATCCGATGCTAAAACAAGAAGATAGATCGCCATTTTGCGTCCGTCAGGATGTTCGGCGATCTAAGAGGTTGTGATCGAACCGTCAGCGCTGATACAAAGCTCACGCTCAATAAACCCTGCAAAATCTCCGCGATCCATCCGCAGGGCCATCGGCGTTGCATGGCCCATTTCCTGGGCGACGATGAGGCCGAGCAGCAAAATTGCGTCGGGCTCGTGCAGGACGATTGCGGCAGGCGCCAGATCCGCCGAAACCAGCTCCAGCAAAATGGCGGCCGCCGAAGATGAGCCAATCGTGCCCGGCAGGCAAAGCACTTTGCCGGTGATCGAAACGCCATGCTGCGGATGGCGGACATCGGCGATCAAGCCGGTTTTCGGATTAACCCCGCCCCAGAAGCTGATTGGCGCGGTCAGCACCAGCGCATCGGCACGCGTCGCTTGCCCCTGAACCAGAATTTCCGCCCTCATGCCGATGTACCAAAGACAGGACGCGCCAATACAGCGCTTTCGACGCATTCAGCCATGGAGCCATAAATGACGCCATAGCCCGTATTGCCCGGCGCGTAATGAGCAAATTTACCGGAATTGGTCATAAGCACCGCGCCTTCAATATCCGGCAGGATCGGCGTAACCACAACACAGGTATCAGCGACAATGATCACGCCTGACGCCTCCAGCGACTGGCGGCGGCCATTGCCCTCCAATGCGGCAAGCGCGTGGCGTCCAGTGCAGGCATAAAGCGGAATCTTGAGTTTGCGCCCCGCAATGAGGCTTTCAAGGCGGTCGAATTCGCTAGCGGAAAGATGCGGGCTGCCAATGGCGACGGCATCAATGCGCGCCATGTCGCGCGCGGTGGAAAGACGCCGACGCGAATCCGCAATCATCTCGTTCGTTACATGGATGATCGCTTGCGGCGCTTGATGATGTAGCGCGGTCGCCAGATCCGGCGCTTCCGGTGTCACGCCTGCTACATGGAACAGGCCAACTGCGCCCGCCGAAGCCGAGGCCGCGCCGAAAGCTTTCAAGGCATCTTCCCCAGGATGGACATGGACACCAGCGACAACGCCAATGGCATCGCCAATCTCGCGCCCAAACAGGCTGCCAAGAATGGGCCATGCAACTTCCGAGCGCAAAAATGCCGGATCAGTCGCCGATACATCAAAGATAATTGTGGCACGGCGGTTTTCCGGTATGTGCAACCCGTAATAGGGGGCAAAACCGGCAATGGCGCAGGCAATATCGAGAAAATCGCCATAGCGGTTTGTGCGCGCACCAAGCACTGAGTTGCAGAAAACAACAGCATTGGATTCACCCCATGCGACATCGCTGCCAAGGGCAGGACGGTGACCGGCCTGATAGGGCGCGCAGGTCCAGCTCGGCTCGCAGCCAAGCACGCGATAGGCATCCATCATTCGCCGCGCCATATCGCGCTCATGGGCTGGCAAGCGATTTTTGGAACAGCCGGTGAGATCAAGCGAACCGACATTCAGCGTGGCGCGCACAGCAACCCTGGTGCCGCCCTCAACAAGCTTTTCCGCAAAGAGCGTGCCGCTGTCGCCGTGGTAAAGCGCGCCGTCAATATGCGCTGAGGCAATCGGGATAAGCGAGGGCGCGCCCATCAACCGCGCTGTCGCAGCAACAATGCGCATGGCCATGGCTGCACCTTCGCCGCGCGAACCGCTGGCGATTGCACGCTGTTCGTCGGAAAGGTCAAGCGCCATGGGTTTCTTTTGCTCGGTATTTGATCGTTTCAAAGCGCGAGGTCAGCGCATCGTAAAGCAGGAGCTTACCAACAAGCGGCTCGCCTATGCCAGTGACAAGCTTGATAACCTCAGTTGCCTGCAATGTACCGATGACGCCGGGAAGGACGCCAAGCACACCCGCTTCGGCGCAGGCCGGAACAAGGCCGGGCGGCGGCGGGTTTGGGAAGAGATCGCGGTAGGAGGGATTCGAACCCCCGTCACTATTTGTGGCATAGGGGAGCAGCGTCGTCAGCGATCCGTCAAAACGCCCAAGCGCCGCCGAAACCAGCGGCCGTTTTTGGGCAAAACAGGTATCGGCCAGCAAATAGCGCGTATCAAAATTATCCGAACCATCGACAACAATATCGTAGCGACTGACGAGATCGGCGGCATTGTCGGGCGCAAGGCGCAATTCATGCACTTCCGCGATGACATGCGGGTTGATGGCGGCAATGGCGCGCGCCGCGCTTTCCCCCTTGGGCGAGCCGACAAGCTCTGTGGAATGAATGATCTGCCTTTGCAGATTTGACAAGGAAACGCGGTCATCATCGACAATGCCAAGTGTGCCAATGCCAGCCGCAGCCAGATATTGCAGCACAGGCGCACCGAGCCCACCCGCGCCCACCACGAGCACGCGGGCGCGCTTCAGTTTTTGCTGGCCGGGCCCACCAATTTCGCCAAGGATAATATGGCGGGCATAGCGCTCAACTTCAGAAGAGGACAGGGCGGTGTTTGGCTGATCGGTCATGTTGTTACTCTAAGGGATGACGAACCCGAAACCAATGGCGTTGATTCAGCTCTTCACTGATGGTTTGCATGTTGGGTTTTGCGTGGTTCGCCCTGTGAGCTCGTCGAAGGGCGAGCCACGCTAAGTATGTGCAACTTTCGTGCTAAGCCAAGAATTTCAACCCGCCAATGCCGGCAACAATCAGCCCGATGCAGACAAGCCGCACGACAGTTGCCGGTTCACCGAAAATATACATGCCAAGCAGCGCGGTGCCGACTGTGCCAATGCCTGTCCATACCGCATAAGCACTGCCAACAGGCAGCTCACGCAGCGCAAGGCCAAGCAGGACCACGCTGATGATCATGCTGCCAGCGGTCAGGATTGAGGGGGTAAGCTTTGAAAAACCATCGGTATATTTGAGTCCGATGGCCCAACCGATTTCGAACAAGCCAGCAATGATGAGTGTAATCCAGGCCATGACGACCATCCTTTGAGTTGTCGGGCCGTCCCGGATTGTCTGAGGCGCATATTGCGTGAAGGTCGTCCTTCATGCGTTTATTTAAGGTTGGGCGAGGAATTAGGCAAGCCAGTCACGCGATGAGTATTTTTGGTGTTTAACATCAAGCGGAGTGAAGGGGAGAAATGGTCCTTCACACGGGCCTCCCCAACCTATATTCTCCAGATGCAATTGCGGAGAAATCCCGCAGCGCCCGGTCAATCGGGGAGGAGCGGACGCCATGTCCGAAACGCGTCGCAAGCTGACTACGATTTTTTCCGCAGATGTGCAGGACTATACGCGCATGATGCGCGATGACGAGGAGGGCACGCTCAAAACACTCACGCGCTATAGAGACGCGATGAGCAGGCTGATTGAGGTTCACCATGGCAGGGTGGTCAATACCTGGGGTGACGGGCTGATTGCGGAATTCTCCAGCGTTGTGGAAGCGGTGCGCGCTGCCCTTGACGTGCAAACCGAGCTTGCAGGCTATAATGCGGATCGTCCTGACGAGACCCGCATGCTGTTTCGCATTGGCATTAATCTGGACGATGTGATTGTTGAAGGCGACGACATTTACGGCGATGGCGTGAATATTGCTGCGCGCTTACAGGCTTCGGCTCCCGCGGGCGGAATTGTAATTTCCAACACCGTCTATGATCAGGTCCGCAACAAACTCACAGTTGGGTTTGAATGCCTCGGGCAGCTTCCGGTCAAGAATATTGAGGGCGGGGTTCTCAGCTATGCCGTGCGCATTGGCGAGAAAAGAATGCAGCCGGAACCCGTCATGCCGATGGTCGATAGAGCAAGCGGCCAGATGAGAACTGGCATAGCAGTCGCAGCATCCAAAAGCGCAAATCCCGGCCTGCCGGCGGTGGTTGCTGCTGGTTTGGTTGGAATCAATCTTCTCTCTTGGGACGGCACTTTCTGGGCGCGTTGGCCTCTTCTCGTGCTGGCTATGGTCTGGGCTCTGCGCTGGGTTCGAAAAGCGGAGCGCATTGATCGTCCAATCGCTGTTCTTGCTATTCTCGGCCTCACAATAGCGGGCATCAATCTGTTTTCCTGGGAAGGAACATTTTGGGCGGCATGGCCTATGCTTGCAACAGCGATTATCGGCGGAATCCGCTGGATCACACGTCAACGCCGTAGCGCCGGAGGCTGATCAGTCGGGCTGCGGGGAGGCCTTATCACTGTGATGAGGGACGTCCTCTACAGGATAAAACAATGCTTTACATTATTGGGACCGGAAGCCAGTTTTAGCGCTTATTAATTATATAATATTTACGCAATGATACATTTGATTGATGCAATTTTCCTATAGGTATAGTAAGGTCTAACAGGAAGAAGTTTTGTTATCTGGAAGACAAAGCACCTCAAGTAATATCAGCCTGGGCGCACCTGCTGCTGCGACTGCCACTTAGCGCAGTTTCGCCCCTGCATCTGTTTCTGGATGAGGAGATAGCTGATGCCAGTCCATTGTTGCTCATGTGCCCCTGTCTGCATAGCGGACGGCACCTTCAAAATCTGCTCCTGCAATGAGCAGCATCAACTGTTTGCATTGGCCACGTAGATGTTTGCCGCTTGGGCAGCCTTGATAAAAGCGCTTCGGGCGTCAGTAATGGAATCTGTGTTCTTCAGCGCGGTCAATCCAATTTTCACGGCAGCAGTCCAACTGTGCGTTTTATCAACAGGCCATTCATCAATCAGGAACAAAAGCGCTTCCGGCAAGGAGCGTATTTCGCGTATCTCGCCGGGGTTCAATGTTAAAACCCGCACTAAACAAAATGCTTTATCTGACATGTCCTGGCACCTCCCATTGCCATTATTGCGCCGAACGCCATTAGGGCGAAATGGCGGTTTATCTTTTGGTTTCAGTATCGGACTATACGAAAATGCGGATTTCATTTTTCAAGCCTATGCTCTGGTTCCCGGTTGTGCAGGTCAGTTTGTCTTCTGGAGAACAGCGCAATGATATTCAACCAAGGAATCAAACTGGACTGTAAAAACTGTGGTTCCTTACTGATCAATGTTCCTGATAATGCTGATCTGTCGTCAGATATTCTATGTTTTATCTGTGGAAGCTCTCTTGGAAAGCTCGAGAATCTTGTCATAAGCAGTGGAGTAAATGGCGCTCGTAAAGGCACGTTCGCTTCCACTGAGGGTCGTAAGAAGCCCGCAGATGACGGACAGAGCTAAAAATATTTCCCGAAAATGCAGAGTCACAGTAATGCTCCAACTCTTTGTTTACACAGTTGTTGATGGGTAGAGCTTCCTTATTTCAAAACATGCTCAAGTCGTTGTTCTAGAGCATTTCCGGCGAAAACGGAGTCGCCTTCAATGCTCTATCTCTTTGTTTTTTACGCAATTCCGGACACAAAACCGGTTCCCACTTTTGCTGGAATTNNTTCGGTCCGATGCTCTAGTCGCGTGCGAGTGAGGGCATGAGCGCAATGAGCGGCTTGTAGTAACCACCCGCAGTGCGGATCAGGCCATTTCGCTTTAATATTGTTATCTTTCCGCGCTCCGTGCGGATCAGGCCTTTCCCTTCAAGAACATTGATTGTTTCGGTTACCCATGGTCGCCGCACACCGAGCAGCGATGAAATCAACTGATGCGTGAGGTAAAGATCATTACCGTTGGAACGATCGTGGACCATGAGGAGCCAACGAGCCAGCCGGGCTTCTGCATCACCATGGGTATTGACTAAGAGCGTATTGGCAGTTTGAATAAAAAGGGACTGGGCAAACTGCATAATGGCCGTGCGAAGCGTTTTGCTTTCGTCCAGAATGGCAGTAAGACTTGCAGTCGAGATTTCGTAGCCCCAACCGGACACCAGCATATATGCAGAAAGCTCAGCATTTGCTCCACCGAGAACTGCCGAAATGCCGGTCATCCCTTCCCGGCCAATCAACCCAACCTCAACGTCGCGATCCAGCGGACCCTTCATGATGAGCGATGCCATCCCGTCTTCAAGAAAAACGATTTTTTCGGCGGGTTTATCGGCCAAATGGAGACTTTTGCTGAACGCATATTCTGATTGCTTCAATAAAGGCAATAAAAGGTCGAAATCATGCGGTGATAGAGAGCCAAGCAATCTATTTCTCAGTGACCCGCGGACGATTTCCATATTTATCCTCTTCCTGCGAGGAACAAACGCTTGATCCAGGCTTCTTCGGAAGCAAAAATAGCGATTTTGAGATTATGAACAATGCAATGTCACGTAGCGGACATTTATCATGTAAATAAAATATTATTATGTGCTTAAGAGTCGCCACATGGACAATACACCCAAAATCCGTCGCTTGCTTTCACCCTATGATATACCCTCTGACGCAGTACGCATACATCTTGTTGAGAATGCCGCTCAGCCAGTCGCCTCTGTGGTATGGCCTGAAAACAAGCTGACAGCCGGCGGTGGGTTTCTCTATCCGACAAATATTCAGCTAGCACTTGAGCGCGCCTTTGATGTAGCAAAACATTACGGCTTTGCTGAGATTGTCGTCATTGATGAACACAATCAATGGGACGACGCAGCTTTTGGACTCGATGGTTAAGCGTCGATTCCATTGATTGATCGCAATGATTGGTCCCCGCCAATAATTTATTCGTATCAACCACTTGGTAACCAAGTTTCTTCATTCTCTGTTTTTGTCAGTGATCGCCTTTCGGGCATGTTTTGCTCTCGGCCTCAATCCTGCCTTGCCAGCAGTGATTTTGCGCGTTGCTGATATGTGTTGAGTAAAGAGTTCGGGAAACTTGTATCATGGCGTTTGCAGTCAAGACGGTCGGGCGCACCAAGCCTCAAGCCAAAAAAGGCCGTCACCAAGGGCGCGGTTTGCTCTCGGCAGCCTTTCTTGCAGGCCTGGGTGTCATCGGCTCACTAGCAGCCGTTGCTGCGGTCGTCAGCCTGCATCGCGCCTTCGTTCCCCATGTTTCGGCAAGTGCTGGCAGCCAGACCTTAAGCTCGTTTGCTGCTCCCACCGCGGCGCAAACAGCCTTTGGCATAAACCCGAAAGCACCCAAATATCCGCGTGTTCCGGAACTTCGGCAAACGGGCTGGCAAGTCAGTAATCTGGATGAAGGATCGGTCATCGGGAAAAATGGCGAGGTTATCGTCATCACACCGCCCAAGCCGAAAGTGGTGATGGCGCCAAAGCCGCCGCTTGAGCCGGACGCCTTTGAGGCGCGCGCTGCCGGACTTGATACGATGCAGGTTTCGTCAATCTATACGCCTGTCCGATCCTATAGTTCTCTGGATGCTCCAGCACCGGCCGAGATCGTTGCCCTACAGGAACCCGGCCCGTCGCTCGGAACCTCGCCGCAAGAACCATTCAGTCTTGTCTTGGCCGAAACAGACGATGAAAAAGAAATTCCCCTGCCAGGCATGAGGCCGAAGCGCGCTGTTGATGCGGCTAAGCGTGCACCGCAGGTGATGGCTTATGCGCCGCAGGAAAACAGCATTCAGGATATGGCGCCAAGCTATCAACCCGCGCCTGTGGTCAACGCCCGTGCCCGGACAGCGATCTATAGTATCGAGCAGAAGACGGTCTATATGCCAAATGGCGAGCGCCTTGAGGCACATTCCGGACTAGGGCCACTGCTTGACGATCCGCGTTATGTTCATACGAAAATGCGCGGTGCAACGCCGCCGCATACTTATAAGCTAACCATGCGAGAGGCCTTGTTCCACGGGGTGGAAGCGATACGGCTCAATCCGGTTGATCCATCCAAGATTTTCGGGCGCGATGGTCTTCTGGCCCACACTTATATGCTTGGAAAGCGCGGCGATTCCAATGGCTGTCTCGTTTTCAAGGATTATAAGCGCTTCCTTGCTGCGTTCAAACGAGGTGAAATTACACAATTGGTCGTGGTTGCCCGTTTGCCGGGCGGATCCACAAAATTGGCGGCACGATAGGGCCGTTGTTTTGCGCAACTCCTGACGCAAAACCGATAAACTTTGCTGGAGTTGCTCCAGATGGTTTGGCCCACTACCATTTGATTTTAAGGCCAATATTGCCTTCAAAAACCTCGCGTTTGTCACCATTAATATCAAATGTATAATCGGCGACGGCAAAGGCGCTGACCGATTTATTGAAATTGTGAACAATGCCGCCGTCCCCGGTAATCCCCCCGTTAAAAACGGCTATGCGATTCACACAA
>UCNP01000198.1 GCA_900473335.1 Hyphomicrobiales bacterium
GTTCTTGAAGTGCTGTTCGTATTTCGGCAGGCGCTGCTGCAAGTGCTGGGCGAAGGTGGTGGCGCCCATGTAACCAAGCACATCGACATGGCCGTAGTAGCGGTCTTTCAGGCGTTGCAGGGTGCCGTTCTTCTGCACCTTGTCCAGATAGGCATTGATTTCATTGAGCAGGCTGTTGTCTTCGCCCGGGCCCACCGCCCAGCTCTGGCTGCGCGCGTCGCCAAGGTCGAAGGCCACGCGGATGTTGGTGAAGTACACCTGATTCATCGCAACTTCGTTGGAGTCGACAAGGGTCAGGTCAATCTGGCCTTCATCGACCATGCGCAGCAGATCGACCACTTCAACCGCGTCGGATTCTTCGTATTCGATGCCGGGATATTTCTGTTTCAGCGCGGCCAGTTGTTCGGCGTGGGTGCTGCCCTTGAGCACGGTGATCTTCTTGCCGACCAGATCCGCCGGATCTGTAGGGCGCGACTGGCCGTTGCGGTAGATGATCTGCGGGGTGACTTCGAGGTAGGAGTGGGAGAACCGCACCTGCTTCTTGCGTTCATCGCTGCTGACCAGACCGGCGGCCGCGAGTACCGGGCCGTTCGGCTTGCCGACCTGGTTGAACAGGTCATCGAGATTGTCGGCAGTCTCGATCTTCAGCTCGACGCCCAAATCGTCGGCGAAGCGCTTCACCAGCTCGTATTCGAAGCCGGTTTCACCGCTGCGATCCTGAAAGTAGGTGGCGGGGCTGTTGCGGGTAACCACGCGCAGCACACCATCCTCCTTTACGCGCTCGAGTGTGTTGGGTTTATCAACACAGCCACCGAGCACCAGGAAGAGTCCGGTTGCGATCAGCCATTTGGCGTATCGCGGACGCAAAGCCGTTGGGAAAAACATCTGCGCAGTATACGCAAACGGCCACGAGCGCCATATCTCGACAGCGTAGGACTAGTCTGCTAGCGATCACAAATCCGAGCGAAATCCCTTGAATACGGGCCTTCAGGGCATTTTGTTACAGTAAAAATAAGCCATGCTGAAACGCTCGATTTACCTGACCCCGAAGGCAGAAACACAGATTGCTACCCGAGTGCAACCGTGCGTAGCGTTTCGGGTGATGTTGAGGTCGGTTTAGGCTAGAATGCACGGCCTCAAAGCACAC
>UCNP01000065.1 GCA_900473335.1 Hyphomicrobiales bacterium
AAGCCGAATCTGCTCTAGCTCATGCAAAATCTTCAATGCCCAGCCTTGATCTGGCATAGCGTCATTTATTGAAGTTTCTTTATAAAAAGATATTATATATCAATTGCTTAAACATTTATATCTCGGTTTAATCAATGAGCCGAAAGCATCTTTCATCTCAATACTTAAAGCCAAGAAACGCCAAGCCTCGCATCATCCCAGTTGTGGGAATGCGAAAGTTCAAATTTTAACCATATATTAACAATGGCGGGACCGTGGCGCCAATGTGATTGACTCATGGTCCACTCCACCATTAACGTTTTGTTAATGATCGGCAGTTGGTTTGGAGTGAAGAATGTTCACAGCAGTCAAAAATATGAAATCCTTGGGCCTTGCCCTTGTATTTCTTGCTGCATCATTCTGTACCGATGCTGCATCCGCCGCTGAGCCTTTCATGCAGACGGGTGGAATGACCTCACAGCCAATTGGTCACTACGAGCTTTGCAAAAGGCTGCCTACAGAATGCTCTGTTAAGAGTCGTAATGTAATGCCGGAAACAATGAACCATGATTTCTGGCAGCTTCTTGTCAACGTTAACAGCAATGATAACCAGAAAATCAAGCCGTTGACCGATATGGAAATCTATGGCGTTGAAGAATACTGGGCCTATCCAGATGCTGTTGGTGATTGCGAGGACTACGTTCTTTTGAAGCGCCGCGATCTGATGGAGGCAGGCATTTCACCTGCAAACCTCTTGATAACTGTTGTTCGAAAGCCTGATGGCGAAGGCCATGCCGTTTTGACGGTGCGTACTACTCAAGGTGACTTTATCCTCGATAACCTTGTCGATAGCGTGAAGAACTGGTCGGAAACCGACTACACCTACCTGAAGCGCCAAGCCTCCAATAATACTGGCCGTTGGGTCAGCATCGAAGCACCAAGCAATATTCTGGTCGGTTCAGTCCAGTAAGCGCTTAGAGCCTTAAATAAATCGTTCTTAAACAATAAGGTTCTAGTTAAAAATATCTGAATTGCGCTCGACCTGATGCCGATGCTCGTTTACCGGCAAGCCTTGAGCGCGTTGCCTGACGTATCAATGCTGATGGGCATGAAATTCCAAACATCAACACCAACATTGATACTGTTACGTGAGCCCTGCCAGTGCTGGTGGACATGCCCGAACAGCTGAAGTGCCCTACGTCGTGCATGGTTCCAGGTAATCATGGGATAGTGACACAAGGTTAGGCTCTGCTCGCCCATCCTTGAGTTCAATCAATTCGGAAACGGATGCCCAGCCGAGTGTTTTCACCTGTCTATTGTCATGATTACCGGCAACCAGATGCTTCTTTCCCGGAACTCGTTCAAATAGCTATCTTAAATAACCTTCCTTATCCTTCTGACGACCATGGCTGAAATCTCCGATGATCCAGAATTCATCGTCCGGCATTACCTATTGCGCATAATTAGCCAATATTGCTGCATCCATTTCGCTGGTGGAGCGAAAAGGCCGCTGACAAAATCGAAGGATATTTTCATGACCGAAATGGGGATCAGCCGTATACCAATTTGCCATCAATAATTCCTATGGTTTCATGGTACGCTGTTCATCGTTTCGGCGCGCATCCTGTATGAAATAGCCTCGGCCAGATGGATGCGGCCAACTGTTTCCTGCCCTTCCAGATCTGCCAAAGTGCGCGCCACTTTCAGAACCCTGTGATAGGCTCTTGCTGAAAACTTCATCTGCTCGCTGGCTTTGTGAAGCAGCGCAACGCCTTCCTTGTCGGGCTGAGCAATTTGCTCAATCATGGAAACTGAGCATTGCGCATTGGTTGTCGTTCCCGAGACTCCGAGCTGCTCGAAACGCAGCTTTTGTATGGTCCGCGCCCGCGCCACACGTTGCGCCACCACCGCACTGCTTTCTGAGGCAGAGGGCTTGATAAGATCCGCAGCACTTACTGAGGGAACATCAATCCTTATATCGATCCGGTCCAAAAGCGGACCGGAAATTCGCGCCTGATAATCCTCGCGGCATCTGGGGCCTCTTGCGCAACGGTGGCCGGGCTCGTTGGCCATGCCGCATTTGCATGGGTTCATGGCAGCAACGAGTTGAATTTGCGCCGGATAGGATATGCGATGATTGGCCCGCGCAATCATGCATTCGCCAGTCTCCAAAGGTTGTCGCAATGAGTCCAGCACTTGCGGCGTAAACTCGGGAAACTCATCGAGAAACAACACACCACGATGGGCGAGCGATACTTCACCTGGCCTTGCGCGTATGCCTCCACCGACCATCGCTGCCATGGATGCAGAATGATGTGGCGCCCTGAACGGCCGTCTGTCGGTCAATTTGCCGCCCATCAACTCCCCCGCAATGGAAGCGATCATCGACACGTCCAGCAGTTCCCGCGGCAATAAAGGAGGAAGAATTGAGGGAAGCCGTTGCGCCAACATGGATTTTCCGGACCCTGGAGGCCCCGACATGAGGATATTGTGTCCGCCAGCAGCGGCGACCTCCAATGCACGCCTGGCGCTCTCCTGCCCCCTTATTTCGGCCAAATCGGGAAGACCTGTTGCATTGGCCTGCATTGCGGGTTCCGGGCGGGATAAAACCTGCGTCCCGCGAAAGTGGTTGGCGAGGGCAATCAGGCTGCGCGGTGCAAGAATATCAATGTCCGAACCAGCCCAGGCCGCCTCTGGGCCACAAGGTGCCGGACATATGAGACCCTTATCCTGCCGGTTCGCCGCGATGGCAGCAGGCAGGACTCCTGCAACGTGAGTTATAGTTCCATCCAGTGATAATTCGCCGAGCACCACATAGGATTGCAGCGCATCAGCTGGAATGGCACCCAAGCCCGCCATAAGCCCGACCGCAATTGGCAGATCATAATGGCTGCCTTCCTTTGGCAGGTCTGCTGGCGCAAGATTTATGGTTACCTTCTTTACAGGCATTGAAAGCCCGGATGCGTGCAAAGCCGCTTGTACGCGCTCCCTGCTTTCGGCAACTGCCTTATCGGGAAGACCGACAATATGCATACCCATCTTACCGGGGGCGATCATGACCTGCACATCGACAGGTTGGGCATCAATACCCTGAAAGGCGACCGTCCGAACACGGGTAACCATGCAATGTTCCTTGAAAATACAGCAATACAAAATGACAACGTGCTAATGTTTTTACATCAGCACGTTTCATTCGCCATGACAAGAACATTTGGTGAACGGTCTGGATTTTATCGGCGCTTGTTTTCTACCGCATCCCAGAAGAGGGCAGCAATATCAGCGCCGCCGAACTTTTTAACTTCACGTATTCCGGTTGGAGAAGTCACATTAATCTCGGTCATGTAGTCGCCGATGACATCAATCCCCACAAGGATGAAACCTCGCTCGCGCAATGACGGTCCAATCCGCGCGCAAATCTCACGTTCACGATCTGTCAGTTCCGTCTTTTCGGCTCGACCGCCAACATGCATATTCGAACGTGCATCCGTTTCAGAAGGAACCCGATTGATCGCCCCGACGGGCTCACCATCAATCAGGATAATGCGCTTGTCGCCGGCACGGACATCCTTGAGATAACGTTGCGCGATGAATGGTTCGCGGAACATCTGGCCGAACATTTCCAAAAGCGATGTCAGATTGCGATCGCCATCAGCAAGGTGAAATACGCCCGCGCCGCCATTGCCATAAAGAGGCTTGAGGATGATGTCGCCAAACTCTCTACGGAATGCGATGATTTCCTGCGGGTCTTTGGTAATCAATGTTTCCGGCATAAGATCGGGAAACTCGGTAACAAAGATCTTTTCCGGACTGTTTCGCACCCAAGCAGGATCATTGACGACCAGCGTCTTCGGATGAATGCGTTCCAACATATGGGTTGTTGTGATGTAGTTCATATCGAAAGGCGGATCTTGCCGCAACAACACCACGTCCATTTCCGGCAGATCACGGGATATTTGTTCGCCGAGGGTGAAATGATCACCCTCCACATCACGAACAGTCAACTCTTCTACCCGCGCTGATACAATGCCATCGCGCATGCTCAACCGGTCCGGTGTATAGTGATAGAGGCTGTGACCGCGCTTTTGCGCTTCAAGACAGAGCGCGAAGGACGTATCGCCCGCAATCCGGATAGAATTGATATGGTCCATCTGGACCGCGACTTTCAGTGCCATGGAACGCCCCCGATTTTAACGCGAATGTTCACATGGCGATGTCACGTTCAAGGATCAAGGTCAATGCAGAGATTATTGACCCCGTTTATCAGAGGCGCACCATGCAGATATTTGTGTGACCGGCACCGACGAAGCCCAGACGATTTGCAGCACCCTTTGAAAGATCGATGACACGTCCTTTAATGAATGGACCACGATCATTGATGCGGACCACAATGGATTTGCCATTGCGCTGGTTGGTGACTTTAACTTTGGAGCCGAAAGGCAAGGTGCGGTGAGCTGCGGTAAGAGCGGAAGGATTCATGCGTTCGCCCGAGGCAGTTTTGGAATGGAGCGCATACCAGGAAGCGCCACCGCATGCGGCATTGGCGGAAGCTGCACCAAACATCAAAAGAACAATAGAGGTGACGAGTACCGTACGGATACTTGAAAAAGAGGTCATAGATAGAGTCGCACTTTAAACGGCCCGCGGCAGAAACGCCTGATGAAGAAACACGCACCGGAATTGATCTTGGGCAAGTAGATCGCGGCGTGGATGAAGTGCCTCTTCTATTTTGTAGAAATGTGGCGCTGGGGTGTCCCCATTGAAAAGAACACTTGAGTCTATCGTGACAGAAACGCCAAGTTACTAAAAAAACTTGTCTTATTATGATTCAAAACGTGATTGAGGTTGCTTGCACGGCGTTGAGATATGCCTTCACAGCTTTTGAACTATGGCGATAATATGGTGAATTATAATCGAATTATTAAGCGCACTGCCGGTTCACAGTGGAAATGGCCTCAAAAGCGTTAATGCGGGTTAAACATTTCAACGTAGAAAACCCCGGCTCGAGACGAACCGGGGTTATGAAAAATCCAAAAAGTGATCGGAATTAAGCGAGGGCGCTCGGGTTGAGCGCGTGGATAATACCCCGCAGCTCCGCCAGGCCTCTAAGACGGCCGATTGCCGGGTAGCCGGGCGTGACTTCCTTGTTCAGATCATCAAGCATACGGTGGCCATGATCCGAACGGAAAATGATACTGTCCCTTTTTGCACGCTTGCTATCTTCAGCAAGCAATTCGCGCAAAACCGCGACCATATCAACGTCGCCTTCCAGATGCGCTGCCTCGTGAAAACTACGCCCATCTCCCTCGCGTGTTGTTGCCCGCAAATGGGAGAAGTGGATGCGCGAGGCAAAGCGCCGGGCAATCTTTGGTAGATCATTATCGGCACGTACACCCAGACTACCTGTGCAAAAGCACATGCCATTTGCCGCAGACGGCACAGCATCGAACAAAGCGGCATAGTCCGCCTCTGTTGAAGCAATACGCGGCAGGCCAAAAAGTGAGCGGGGCGGATCATCCGGATGCAGCGTAAGCTTGACGCCAAGTTCATCAGCGACCGGGGTAACCGCTTCAAGAAACTCGATCAGGTGCTTGCGTAAACGCGGAGCATCAATGCCAGAATAGGCCTCAAGCTTGTCGCGGAACGCTGGAATAGTCAGCGGTTCCGTTGTCGAACCGGGAAGTGCACTTGCTATATTGCGGGTGAGATCCGAAATCTCCTGTGCGCCCATGGCTTCATAAAGGTCACTGGCAATTTCACGGTCCGCAGCGGAATAATCATTTTCAGCACCATTGCGTTGCAAAATATGCAAGTCAAAGACCGCAAAACTATTATGGTCGAAGCGCATGGCGGTAGCGCCGGTCGGCGTTACATAATCGAGGTCTGTGCGACACCAATCGACGACAGGCATGAAATTATAGCAAATAACTTTGATGTCATTGGCGCTGAGTGCCTCCATACTGGCAATCCATGCGGCAATCTCGTGTTTTGCCGCACCGCCAAGGCGCTTTACCGCATCGGGAATCGGAATGCTTTCCACCACTGACCAGGTAAGCGCTGTGCGGTCTGCGGGTGTCGCTTCAATCAATGATTTACGGGCATGAACCTGCTCTGTGGTCCAAGCCTCACCAATCGGCACTTCATGCAGGGCAGATACGATATCGGTCGCCCCTGCCTGCCTTACATTATCAAGCGAGACCCCGGCCTTGGGTCCAAACCATCTCCATGCCTGACGCATTATTCCTCCGTCAAATTTTCGTATTCCAACCGCGGATCAGACAAATGATCCCGGGTGGCTTTTTCTCAATGTTTCAATGTCGGGAATGACGGCATTCAAATGCTGTTTCATGNNGCCTCGTCGGCCTCATGAAATGCGCTCATATTCTGTCGGTCTGCAAAGAAATGTTGCCGGGCAAGGATTTCATCCAGCCACTCAACATCCTTTGCCGTCGCCACAGCAGCAGCGCGTTCCACCGTAGCACCTTCAAGCGCCTGCCGAATGATGACGGCCTGTGGGATCAAAGCCACGGGAATGCGGGCAACGAAGGTTCCCGATTGTGGGAAAACATCGACAAGACCATCCTCGACAAGACGGATCAATGCTTCACGCACAGGTGTGCGGCTTACCCCGAAACGCTCGGTCAAAACCTTCTCATTGAGTGCGGTACCCGGCGTCATCTCCATAGCCACAATTGCTGCATGAAGCTCACGATAAATGGCCGTCGCGGTCGTCATGCGTCCTGCCGGAGCACCTCGCGGACTGGGTCGCGCACCTTGAGAGGCACGATCCTGTCTGGATTCTGCGGCTGGCGATGCAAGCTCTGCCGTCTTTTCTCCGAGATTCTCTGCTGTCATTTCAGCGCTCCATTTCCATCTTTCACAGACCGTCCGCTCTATTGAATGATGGAATTCCGTATAAATTCATAGTCCAATGCAAGTGTTTTCCGGTGACATAAACGCAATCCCCGGCTGTTGACATACTAATATATTATTATTTACTCTTCGCCAAGATCATCATTCGCCCTAATTGCAAGGGACACTTCATGGCACTTCACCCAGACAGATTATTCCCCATCGAATCTGATGCGCGAGCGATTGCAAAGCGGCTGTTCGATGCCGTGGAGCGCCTGCCAATCATATCGCCGCATGGTCATACGGACCCTTCATGGTATGCCAAAGACGAAGCTTTTCCAGATCCGGCCAGTCTCTTTGTGAAGCCTGATCATTATATTTTCCGCATGCTTTATTCACAGGGCGTCAAGCTCGAAGATTTAGGCGTGCCAAGACAGGATGGCGGCCCGGTTGAAAGCGACGGGCGAAAAATATGGCGTCTGTTTGCCAAGCATTTCTATCTGTTTCGGGGCACACCATCGCGCCTATGGTTCCAGCATGCACTTGAAACCGTCTTCGGAATTGACGAGTGTCTTACGGAAAAGAATGCAGACTCGCTCTATGACAGAATTGCTGATCGACTGACTGATCCATCCATGCGTCCACGCGCGCTATACAAGCAGTTTGGCATTGAAGTCATCTCCACGACTGATGCCGCGACCGATGATCTGGCTGCACATGATGCGATATTGCAGTCCGGCTGGGATGGACGCGTTGTTCCTGCCTATCGGCCTGATGCCGTGATTGACGCATCGCGCTCAGACTTCAGAAGCAATGTGGAAAACTTTACCGCCCTTGCGAGGACAAAGCTTGATTATCAAGGATATCTGGAAGCGCACCGCATAAGGCGAGCCTACTTCAAGAAACGTGGCGCTACATCATCAGACCATGGCCATCCGAATGCGCGTACAGCCAACCTTTCAGCCTCCGAGGCATCGGCACTGTTCGAGCGTGTCCTGAAAGGAGCTTCCGCTGCTGATGCTGATCTTTTCCGAGCCCAAATGCTAACTGAAATGGCGCGCATGAGCACGGAAGACGGGCTGGTAATGCAAATTCATCCCGGCTCATATCGAAACCACAACGCATCGGTATTTGAGCGTTTTGGCGTGGATAAGGGCGCCGACATTCCGCGAGCGACCGGATATGTGGAAGAATTGAAGCCGCTATTGGACGCATTCGGCAATGATACGCGCCTGACGCTCATTCTGTTCACGCTGGATGAGACGAGCTACAGCCGAGAACTTGCGCCTTTGGCCGGTCATTATCCGGCTCTGCGGCTCGGACCTGCATGGTGGTTTCACGACAGCCCCGAAGGAATGCGCAGGTTTCGTGAACTGACGACGGAAACTGCCGGTTTTTACAATACAGTAGGTTTCAATGACGATACGCGTGCCTACCTTTCCATTCCCGCACGCCATGATATGGCGCGGCGTGTCGATTGCTCATATCTTGCCCGGCTTGTTGCCGATCATCGACTGGACGAAGACGAGGCGCATGAAATCGCCCATGACCTCTCCTACCGCCTGGCAAAGCAAGCATACAAGCTTTGAACTGAAAGAATCGCAGTAAAATGACTGAAACAGCACGCCTCTCGAACACCAAGCTTTCGCATCTACCTGGCGATGTGGAGCGCCCGGAATATGATCGCTTCCAGACAAAAATTGGCATTGTTCATCTTGGTATTGGTGCTTTTCACCGCGCACATCAGGCAGTTTATACCGATAGTGTGCTGGCCAGCGGGGATAATAATTGGGGTATTCTTGGCGTGTCCCTTCGCAGTGGCGATACCCGCGATGCATTGGAGCCACAGGACGGCCTTTACACCGTTGCCACGCGCAGTGGCGATGGGGATAGTTTTCGGGTGATCGGAAGCATTAGCGGGTTGATGGTCGCACCGGAAAACCCAACTTCTGTCCTTGACGCAATGTCGGATGCGGCAGTCCGGATTGTCTCGCTTACCGTAACTGAAAAGGGCTATTGCTACTCGCCAGCCTCAACAGCACTCGACGAAGCTCATCCGGATATTGTTCATGATCTCGCAAATCCGGCTACCCCAAAATCGGCAATCGGTTTCATTGTTGAAGCGATTTCTCGCCGCCGCGCCAAAGGAGCCGATCCTTTTACACTTCTGTCTTGCGACAATCTTCCAGCAAATGGTGAGACATTGCGGCGTGTCGTGACGCGCTTTGCTGCGCTGCGTGATTCCGAGCTGGCAAGCTACATTAGCGAGAAGGTTGCTTTCCCATCGACAATGGTTGACCGCATTGTTCCTGCCACCACAGAAGCAGACCGGGAGATGACTGCGGAAGCAACGGGCCTCACGGATGCGTGGCCAATCATGACCGAGCCATTCTCGCAATGGGTTGTTGAAGATCATTTCCCGTCTGGGCGTCCTGCGTGGGAAAAATTCGGCGTGACCTTTGTCAAGGATGTCGATGCTTTTGAGCTAATGAAGCTGCGACTCTTGAATGGTAGCCACTCGACCCTTGCATATCTCGGCTATCTTGCCGGCCATGAAACGGTCTCGGACGTTATGAAAGCGCCCGGTTTCGGCGCGCTTATTGAAAGCATGATGGATGAGGAAATTTCCCCTACGCTTCCGCCACTACCGGGTTTCGACCTGACGGCCTATAAATCGCAGCTACGAAAGCGCTTTCGAAATCCCGCTTTGAGGCATCGCACATGGCAAATAGCCATGGATGGCTCACAGAAACTGCCGCAACGACTCTTAAATACGATCCGCAAATGCATCGAGAGTGAACTGCCGTTTGATCGTCTCGCTCTCGGCGTTGCCGCCTGGATGCGATATGTGACCGGCATCGATGAAAAGGGCAATGAAATAGATGTTCGTGATCCCCTCGCAGCGGAACTCAAGAAGCGCGCAGCGAACAAGGACAATGCCGAGGAGCTGGTGACCGCACTTATCGGAATGGACCAAATATTTGGACGGGATTTGCCAGAAAATGAAGCATTCGTGCAATTGGTGAAGGCCCAACTTGCGAAGTTGATGCGATTTGGAGCAGCAAAAACCGCTACGCAGATAGTCTAAAACGAAAGCCCTTGCTATCTTCATCTGATAGATTAATATATTAGACATATTGATCAGTCGGGAAGCTGGTCATGCCCGAAAAGGGCGAGAGAATTAAACAGGGAGGAAGTTATGATCCGCATTACACGCAGGCACGCTCTTGCCGGATTGGCGGCGGTTGCCACCTTGCCGGCAACACGTCTTTTTGCTCAATCCAAACTGGCTTTGCCAAGTTCACCCATCACATTGAATATTGCGGACGTGGCGGGCAATCTCGCATTGACGCAAACTGCCATTGAAAACTACGCGAAAGCAAAGCCCGAACTTGTCTCCAAGATTACCTTCACGAAGGCACCGGCGCTGGAGCTTCCGGGGAAAATCAAGGCGCAGCAGGCTGCTAACAGGCTCGATATCGACCTTGTTCTGACAGGAACAGACGCCCTTTCAGCAGGACTTGATCAGGATTTGTGGGTCAAGCTTTTGCCTGATCACTCAGCTTCCCTGCCTGATCTTGCCGCAATCTATCTCGAGCCCGCACATCGTATGCTTGCGCTGGGTAAAGACCACGGCGTTATCGTGACCTATTACCCTTCCGGGCCGCTGCTGGAATATATGCCGGAGCGCGTTAAAAAAGTCCCGACCACCGCAGAGGAATTACTCGCCTGGGCCAAGGAAAATCCGAACAAATTCCTCTATGCGCGCCCTGCCAATTCTGGCCCCGGTCGTACCTTCCTGATGGGCCTGCCCTATCTGCTCGGAGACATCGATCCGCGGGATCCGGTCAAGGGCTGGGACAAGACTTGGGCCTACCTCAAGGAACTGCACAAATACATTGAATATTATCCAACTGGCACGGGCGCCTTGATGAAGGAACTGGGTGAAGGGACGCGCGACATGACCGTGTCCACCACTGGCTGGGATATCAATCCGCGTGTCCTTGGCGTTGTGCCAAAGGAAGCCGCTGTCGCACCGTTGAAAGGTTTCCATTGGGTGGCAGACGCACATTACATGTGCGTACCAAAAGGCATTGCCGATGAGAAGCTTGCCGTTCTGCTTGACCTGATGAGCTTCCTGCTCACACCGGAACAACAGGCATACACTTATGATCAAGGCTATTTCTACCCGGGACCGGCTGTGAAGGATGTTCCGATTTCCATGGCGCCCAAGGAAAGTCAGGACGCCATCGCTGAATTCGGCCGTCCGGAATATGCTGACTGGATCGCCAATAATCCGGTCGAAATCCCGCTTGAACCATCATCGATGGTGGTCGCGTTCCGTCGCTGGGACGAAGAAGTCGCCGCTAAAAAGTCCTGATCCCAATCCGAACATTGAGCCATCCGGTCGAACCGGATGGCTTGCAATTATGAGGTAATCGATGCTGCTTGCGTCATCCCCGTTCAAGGAAATCCGTCTCGACCGGATGAGCCGTGCCTTTGGCTCGCACAATGCTCTCAAGGACGTTTCACTATCGATCCGAAAGGGCGAATTTATCGCTTTGCTCGGCCCCTCCGGTTGCGG
>UCNP01000096.1 GCA_900473335.1 Hyphomicrobiales bacterium
TTTCCGGCGAAAATGGAGTCGCCTTCAATGCTCTATCTCTTTGTTTTTACGCAATTCCGATTGCTAAAACCGGTTCCCACTTTTGCTGGAATTGCTCCAGTAGCACCAGAAGGTCGGTATGATGCTCTATGATCAAGGAAAGACCATAGAATTTCTGAAAGCCGCAGAAAGTTACGGTTTGGATGGCGCCGTCACCATGATGGAGACCCATATATCCATCGTATTTCTCGTTGCGAATAAAGCGTTCAAGCTCAAGCGTGCCATTTTATTTCCCTATGCTGATTTCACAACACCTGCCGCTCGCCTTGCTTTTTGTCTGAAAGAACTGGAGCTGAACAGCAAAACAGCACCGGAGCTTTATCTTGGTGTCCATCGCATAACGCGCGATGCAAATGGAAAACTTTCATTTGGCGGAGTTGGTGAAACGGTTGATGCAGTTGTTGAGATGCGGCGATTTCCCCAGGAACACCTCTTTGACCGATTGGCGGAATCAGGAAAGCTTACCCCAGCTTTGTTGGAGAGAGTTGCCGAACAGATCGCCGCCTTTCACCAAAATGCTCCCTCGATTCACAACACCAGCGGCGCGGCCAATATAGAAGCAGTGCTGGATATTAATCGGCGGGGTTTTGCGACAAGTCGCGTTTTCTCAAAAAGCACTACCTTGGCTCTTGATGATGCGTTTCGTACAGGACTTGAGGTCCACAGCAAACTTCTGGATCGACGTGAAAATAATGGCATGATCAAGCGGTGTCATGGCGACCTTCACCTGCGCAACATCTGCCTGACAGACCGCGGTCTCAGACTCTTTGACTGTATTGAGTTCAATGAACAGATTGCCACGGTCGATGTTCTCTATGATCTTGCCTTCCTCGTGATGGATCTGTGGCATCGCAATCTGCGCGATGAAGCCAGTATTGTCATGAACCGCTATCTGGATAAGACGAATGATGATGCTGGCGGTGCACTTATCTCTTTCTTCATGGCTCTGCGTGCCGCAGTTCGAGCTCATGTACTCGCAAGCACAAGCGAATCGACAGTCAACAAGCAAGATATTATCAGCCAAGAGGCAAGATCGTATTTCTCACTGGCCGTGGATTTATTAAGCCCACCCTCACCCATTCTTATTGCTATTGGAGGACTAAGCGGAGCCGGCAAGTCTACAATTGCCGAAGCACTGGCGTCTCATATTGGAGGGGCTCCCGGCGCACGGGTTCTGGAAAGCGACCGTGTGCGCAAGGCATTATTTGCCGTTGAGGCAACCCAAAAGCTCGATAAAGAGGCCTATCGACCGGAAGTTTCGGCGACTGTCTACGAAACCCTTTGTAACAAGGTTCAAGCAGCCTTATCGCTGCGGGGATCGGTCGTCGTCGACGCTGTATTCGACAAGCCGCTCAATCGCAAAATGATTGAACATGCGGCCACATCACTTAGTATCCCTTTTATTGGTATCTGGTTGAAAGGAGAGCATTCCTTGCTGGCATCGCGGATTGCTGCACGCAAAAACAGTGTGTCGGACGCAACCATCGCTGTTCTGGAATTACAGGAGATGAGCGATACGGGAGAAATATTCTGGCGGCACATTGATGCGGGGCAATCAGTCGAAACAATTGTGAGCCTGATTCTTGAGGAGGTTGAAGCCGTTACAAACCACGCCCGAATACCGGCTTCACTTTGCGAGGAATGTTAGAGCAAACACCGCCTATCCGGAGATGCTTCTCAATATTCGTTAAAAAGACGCTGGAGAGGCCTGTGAGCGCATTGACGATGCGGACGCCTATTTATCCGTTGGGGCAGCAACAAAGCTCTGTATGGCCATGCAGGCTCTTTTCAAGGGCACCATCTCCTCCTGCAGAACTGATAGGTGAAAAAGAAATTGAGCCATTTTCCCAGGGATAGCCAATCTGGTGTGATTCGAGTTGAGCGCTGCTCAGCTAGATCGCCGAACATCNNTTCGGTCCGATGCTCTAAATTAATCGTTGAAAGAATGAGAAGCAGAATCGATGAAAATAAATCGCTGCGAAAAAGCTTAAGCGCCGATCAATCCTGCAAATGCCCTGCAAAGTAACATCATCCTGAAGAACAGGTGGCGCGCTATTATCTTGGAATAGGGTAAGATTTAAAAAGTCGAAATTGCGGGGTCCGCCACTTTTCCTATATGCTGATATCTAGTTGATAGTCATAAGGGAAAAGTGGCGCGAGTGACGGGGCTCGAACCCGCGACCTCCGGCGTGACAGGCCGGCACTCTAACCAACTGAGCTACA
>UCNP01000189.1 GCA_900473335.1 Hyphomicrobiales bacterium
GGTTGCGGGTGCCCTCCGGGAATACCCAGATCGAGGTGTCTTCGTTCTGCAAGGTGTGGGTCGTCGTCAGCATCGACTGCCGCGCCTTGTGCGCATTGCCACGGTCGATCAACACATTGCCGGCCAGCCAGAACAACTGGCCGAACAACGGCACCCACTTCAGGCTTTTCTTGCCGATACACACGGTGCGGCGGGGGACGACATTGCCGAACACGAACAGATCGTAGTTAGACTGATGGTTGGCAATGATCACGCAACTGTCGGGCTTGTTCATCAAGCCGTTGACCTCGGACCTGACCCGCAAACGCAAGATACACATCGCCGGCAAAGCGTAGAGGCGGGCGCACAGTCGACTGTTGTCCGGGTTGAACGGGCGGCACAATCCAAGGATCACGCCGAGCACGCCGGCCAGAATAAAGTGCAGGCCCATCAACAACATACGAAACACAAACAGCATTTTTGCAGGCCCACCGGGACAAAAGGTGGCGCAGTGTACGGATGTGCACTGTTTTCGGCAATTGCCGCTATAGAGTCCGGAGATGGCCGATGTTTAAGCGCATGTTTCAGCATTGCCTGTCAGGCGCGTCCTAGAGCTTTCAGCGAATCTTCAACGCTGAACGTAAGAAAAAGCCCGACCAAGGTCGGGCTATTCTCTTACCGGCAGATTTTGGACGAGTCAGCCCAGATGTTGCTGATCCTGCAGGATCGCGTCGTCGAGAGTGTCCAGCAGTTGCTTGCGCACTTTGAGCTTGGTGTTCTTGTGCGCCAGCATGTTGATCTTGTTCAACTGACGCGCGGCAGCCAGCGCGGCGCCCTGCAATTCTTCGGCAGTGACGACTTTGTCGAGGAAGCCCGCATCAACGGCACTTTGCGGATCGAACATCTCGCCATTGATTACCGAGCGATGGAAAGCCGAACGCCGCAAGCGGTCGCGTGCCAGCTCAATACCGGCGTGGTGCATGGTCATGCCAATCTGCACTTCGTTCAGGCCGATGCTGTACGGGCCATCGACACCGATGCGGTAATCGGCGGACAACAGCAGGAAAGCGCCCTTGGCCACGGCGTGCCCCGGGCAAGCAACGATCACCGGGAACGGGTGAGAGAGCAGGCGGCGGGCCAGGGTCGAACCGGCCGTCACCAGCGCAACGGCTTCTTTCGGGCCGGCGGTCATCACCTTGAGGTCATAACCACCGGAGAGAATCCCCGGCTGCCCGGTAATGATCACCACGGCGCGATCCGCCACCGCCTGATCCAGCGCCGCATTAAACGCCGCAATCACGTCCGGAGAAATCGCGTTGACCTTGCCATTGTTCAGGGTCAGGGTCGCGATACCGTCTTCGAGGTGGTAGGCAATCAACTCGCTCATGACGCTATTCCTTATTAGAAAGATGGGCAGACGTTACCCACCGCCGCAAGCCAGGTAAAGCGCCGTGACTGACCTGCCAGTCACTGTTTTGCGCTTTGGCCAGCGCTGCGCGCGTGTTGCCTTCTATAAAGGAAGCGCACGGCTTACCCGAGATTGGCGGG
>UCNP01000083.1 GCA_900473335.1 Hyphomicrobiales bacterium
ATTCAATGAAAAGGCTCTAAATCACTATCGAACGTTGAATTCTGATTGTCATAGGTTGAAATTTGCCAATGAAAAAGGCCGCCCGAGATTTCTCTGGGGCGGCCTTTTCATTTTGTTTGGATAACCAGCCTATTCGGCTGGCTGACCTGTCATGTCGGTCAGCATAGGCCCGGCTTTCGCTGCACTTGCTCCAGCTTCCTTGCGGCGCTCGTCGATGATCAACTCGTCGCGGGCTCCGGCAATGCGGCGTATCTGCTTGACGGTTCCGCCTGTACCTGCCGGGATCAAACGTCCAACAATGACGTTTTCCTTCAGACCCTGCAGAGCATCCATCTTGCCAGCAACAGCAGCTTCCGTGAGGACGCGTGTTGTTTCCTGGAAGGACGCAGCCGAGATAAACGATGGTGTCTGCAAAGAAGCCTTGGTGATGCCCAGCAGCACTGGAGTGCCGTAGCCTGGCTTCTTGCCATCTTCTTCAAGACGTTCGTTAATTTCGTCCAGCTCAATCCGGTCGACATGATCGCCAGCAATGAAGCCGGTGTCACCGGACTCGGTGATTTCAACCTTCTGCAGCATCTGACGGACAATCACTTCAATGTGCTTGTCGTTGATCAAAACGCCCTGCAAACGATAGACTTCCTGGATTTCATTGACGAGATACGAAGCCAAAGCTTCCACGCCCTTGATCGCCAGAATGTCATGCGGTGCCGGGTTGCCATCGAGGATGTAATCCCCCTTTTCGATAGCATCGCCATCCTGAAGATGGAAAGGCTTGCCTTTGGGGATCAGATACTCAACAGGCTCGAGTGTCTCGTCGTTTGGCTCGATGACAATGCGACGCTTGTTCTTGTAGTCGCGGCCAAAACGAACCGTACCATCAATCTCAGCGATGATAGCATGGTCCTTCGGACGACGAGCTTCAAACAGTTCCGCAACGCGCGGCAGACCACCTGTAATGTCCTTGGTCTTGGCGCTTTCCATCGGGATACGGGCAAGAACGTCACCAGCCTTCACATGTGAACCAGGCTCGACAGAAAGAATGGATTCCACTGACAGCTGGAAGCGCGCATCGCCACCCTTTGCCAGTTTCAATACCTTGCCAGCCTTATCTTTGATGGCGATGGCCGGTTTGAGATCCGAGCCACGTGGTGTTGAACGCCAGTCGATAACCACACGCTTGGTGATACCGGTGGACTCATCCGTCGTTTCCGTAACCGAAAGACCATCAACCATGTCTTCGAATTCGACATGACCTTCGACTTCCGTCATGACCGGGCGGGTATAAGGATCCCACTCGGCAACACGCTGGCCGCGCTTAACCGTATCGCCATCATCGACATAGATGCGCGAACCATAAGTAACACGGTGTGTTGCGCGTTCCTTGCCTGTCGCATCCAGGATGACAACGGCCATGTTACGACCCATGACAACCAGATGGCCATCGGAGTTACGCACCACATTACGATTACGGATTTGCACCGTGCCTTCATAGCTGGCTTCGAGGAACGACTGATCGACAACCTGCGCAGTACCACCAAGATGGAACGTACGCATGGTCAACTGCGTGCCTGGCTCACCAATGGACTGGGCAGCGATAACACCGACTGCCTCGCCCTGGTTAACCGGCGTACCACGGGCCAGATCGCGGCCGTAGCACTTGGCGCAGATACCGCCACGGGTCTCACAGGTGAGAGCCGAACGGATACGGATCGACTGAACACCAGCCTTTTCGATAGCATCAATATCGAACTCGTCGATAATATTGCCACCAGTTACAAGCACATCGCCTGAAATAGGATGCAAGATATCTTCAAGCGCAGTACGACCAAGAACGCGCTGACCAATGGTCGCAACGACCTGACCAGCATCAACAATCGGCTGCATTGTGAGGCCTGTTGTCGTGCCGCAATCAACCGAGATGACGATGCAATCTTGAGCAACGTCAACAAGACGACGTGTCAGATAGCCGGAGTTAGCCGTCTTCAAGGCCGTATCGGCAAGTCCCTTACGGGCACCGTGGGTCGAGTTGAAGTACTCGTTCACGGTCAAACCTTCCTTGAAGTTCGAAATGATCGGCGTTTCGATGATTTCGCCCGAAGGCTTGGCCATCAGACCGCGCATACCGCCTAGCTGACGCATCTGGTTCGGAGAACCACGAGCGCCGGAGTGCGACATCATATAGATCGAGTTCATCTGCTTCTGGCGGCCAGTAACAGGATCGAACTCGACAGCCTTAATGCGGGCCATCATTTCATCGGCAACCTTCTCGGTGCACTTGCCCCAAGCATCAACGACCTTGTTGTACTTCTCGCCCTGAGTGATCAGGCCGTCATTGTACTGCTGCTCATATTCAGTCGCCAAGGCTTCGGTTTCAGCAACCAGCTTTGCCTTGGTTTCCGGAATAACCATGTCGTCCTTGCCGAAGGAGATACCGGCGCGGCAAGCATGGCTGAAGCCGAGCTGCATGATACGATCGCAGAAAATGACCGTCTCTTTCTGTCCGCAATGGCGATAAACCGTGTCGATCATCTTGGAGATGTTCTTCTTGGTCATTTCCTGATTGCAGATATCGAAAGGCACATTATGATGCTTAGGCAGAAGCTCACCGATAATCATACGGCCAGGCGTCGTTTCGAAAATCTTCGACGTCGGCTTGCCGTCTGCATCAATGCTCTTGAAGCGACCCTTGATCTTCGTATGCAAGGTTACAGCACCGCTACCGATTGCATGATGAAGTTCGCCCATATCGGCAAACGCCATGCCCTCGCCCGGCTCCTTGGCAGCAACGATCGACAGATAGTATAGTCCGAGAACCATATCCTGCGATGGAACGATAACCGGCAGACCGTTTGCAGGATGCAGGATATTGTTCGTCGACATCATCAGAACGCGTGCTTCAAGCTGCGCTTCCAAAGAAAGTGGTACGTGAACAGCCATCTGGTCACCGTCAAAGTCCGCATTAAAAGCGGTACAGACGAGTGGGTGCAGCTGGATAGCCTTGCCTTCGATCAGGGTGGGTTCGAATGCCTGAATACCAAGACGGTGCAGCGTAGGCGCGCGGTTCAAGAGAACCGGATGCTCACGAATAACCTCGTCAAGAATATCCCAGACTTCCGGCTTTTCCTTTTCGACCAGCTTCTTGGCCTGCTTGACGGTTGAGGAATAACCCTTTGCATCAAGACGAGCGTAGATGAATGGCTTGAACAGTTCGAGCGCCATCTTCTTAGGCAGGCCGCACTGGTGAAGCTTGAGTTCAGGGCCAGTCACGATAACCGAGCGACCGGAATAATCGACGCGCTTGCCGAGAAGGTTCTGGCGGAAACGGCCCTGCTTGCCCTTGAGCATGTCGGACAGCGACTTTAGCGGACGCTTGTTGGCACCGGTAATGACACGGCCACGACGACCATTGTCGAACAAGGCATCAACCGATTCCTGAAGCATGCGCTTCTCGTTACGGATGATGATACCAGGTGCGCGTAGCTCGATCAGGCGCTTCAAGCGATTATTACGATTGATCACACGACGATAGAGATCGTTTAGATCGGACGTCGCAAAGCGACCGCCATCCAACGGAACCAGAGGACGCAGATCCGGAGGAATAACCGGAACGATCTTCATGATCATCCATTCCGGACGGTTACCCGATTCCAGGAAATTCTCGACGATCTTCAAACGCTTCATCAGCTTCTTCTGCTTCAGATCAGACGTTGTTGTCGCCAAATCTTCACGCAAAGCGCCAGCGATCTTTTCCAGATCCATGGAAGCCAGAAGCTCATGAATTGCTTCCGCACCGATCAGCGCAGTGAAGGCGTCTTCACCATACTCATCGACAGCAATCATATATTCTTCTTCTGAAAGAAGCTGATGCTCTTTCAGGGCTGTCAAACCAGGCTCGGTCACAATGTAGTTCTCAAAATAGAGAACGCGCTCAATGCCCTTAAGGGTCATGTCGAGCAATGTGCCGATACGGCTTGGCAGGGATTTCAGGAACCAGATGTGCGCAACTGGCGCAGCAAGTTCAATATGACCCATGCGTTCACGGCGAACGCGGGACAGAGTGACTTCCACACCGCACTTCTCGCAGATGATGCCCTTATATTTCATACGCTTGTACTTGCCGCACAAGCATTCATAGTCCTTGATCGGCCCGAAGATCCGTGCACAGAAAAGACCATCCCGCTCCGGCTTAAAGGTGCGGTAGTTGATCGTCTCCGGCTTCTTGATCTCACCGTATGACCAGGACAGAATCTTCTCAGGGCTGGCGATCGAAATCCTGATGGAATCGAATGCCTGCACAGGCGCCTGAGGATTGAAAAGATTCATGACCTCTTGGTTCATGCCGTTTCTCCATGGGGCAAAAAGTGCCCTCTCCTTGCGATGAATATCCGCCACCGCGGTTCATCTAGATCAAATGCCGCTTCTTCAGCGGCTCGAAACGAATATCGGGTGCGCGAAATTTGCTCGCGCACCCAGACTTTTTTACTCTGCAGCGTCAGGCAAAGCCTGCTGCTGTTCTAGCTGGCGTGTATCGTCCAGCTCGACATTGAGGCCGAGCGAACGCATTTCCTTGACAAGAACGTTGAAGCTCTCCGGAATGCCTGCCTCGAACGTATCGTCGCCACGGACGATTGCTTCGTAGACCTTAGTACGACCGGCGACATCGTCGGACTTGACTGTAAGCATCTCTTGCAGCGTGTAAGCTGCGCCATATGCTTCCAGTGCCCAGACCTCCATTTCACCGAAGCGCTGACCGCCGAACTGGGCTTTACCACCCAGTGGCTGCTGCGTAACGAGCGAGTAAGGTCCGATCGAACGGGCATGGATCTTGTCATCGACCAGATGGTGCAGCTTCAACATATAGATGTAGCCGACAGTCACCTGACGATCAAAAGTTTCACCCGTACGTCCGTCGTACAATGTCGACTGACCGGAAGATTTCAGACCCGCCTGTTCCAGCATCACATTGATGTCTGGCTCATGCGCACCATCAAAGACCGGCGTTGCAATCGACACACCGCGCTTCATCTGCTCGCCGAGACGAATGATGCTCTCATCGTCGTAGTTGCGAACCGGTTCATTGCGGTCATTGTCCGGAATGATCGACTCAATTGTCGCCCGAAGCGGAGCAATGTCTGCCTGTTCACCCAGTGCGTGCTGTGCCTTGTAAGCTTCGATCAGTTCCCCGATCTTCTTGCCCATTCCAGCACAGGCCCAGCCCAGATGCGTCTCGAGAATCTGACCAACGTTCATTCGGCTTGGCACACCAAGCGGATTGAGAACGATGTCAACATGCGTTCCATCTTCTAGGAACGGCATATCCTCAACAGCAGCAATACGCGAAACAACACCCTTGTTGCCGTGACGGCCAGCCATCTTGTCGCCTGGCTGGATCTTGCGCTTCACAGCGACAAAGACCTTGACCATCTTCATGACCCCTGGAGGCATCTCGTCGCCGCGCTGGACCTTTTCGACCTTGTCCATGAAGCGCTGTTCAAGCAGCTTCTTGGAGTCGTCATACTGGTTGCGCAGAGCTTCGATTTCGCCCTGGATCTTCTCGTCTTCGACGGCAAACTGCCACCACTGCGAACGTGGGTATTCACCCATGACGTCCTGCGTAACGACTGTGCCCTTCTTGAAAGCTTTCGGTCCGGCAACAGCAGATTTGCCATTGAGAACGTCAGCAAGACGGCTATAAACGTTGCGGTCCAGAATAGCCTGTTCGTCGTCGCGGTCCTTGGCCAAACGCTCGATTTCCTCGCGCTCGATTGCCATGGCACGTTCGTCCTTTTCAACGCCGTGGCGATTGAAAACGCGAACTTCCACTACCGTACCATAAGTCCCGGGCGGCATGCGCATTGAAGTGTCGCGGACATCCGAAGCCTTTTCACCGAAGATGGCGCGAAGAAGCTTCTCTTCCGGCGTCATCGGGCTTTCGCCCTTCGGAGTGATCTTGCCGACAAGAATATCCCCCGGCTGAACTTCAGCACCGATATAGACAATGCCGGCTTCGTCCAGATTCTTCAGCGCTTCTTCCGAAACATTCGGAATATCGCGTGTGATTTCTTCCGGTCCAAGCTTCGTGTCACGAGCCATGACTTCGAACTCCTCGATATGGATCGAGGTGAAGACGTCATCCGAAACAATCTTTTCAGAAAGCAGGATGGAATCTTCGTAGTTGTAGCCATTCCAAGGCATGAACGCGACCAGCACGTTGCGGCCAAGCGCCAAATCGCCCAGATCTGTCGAAGGACCGTCAGCAATGATATCGCCCTTTTCGATCCGGTCGCCTACACGCACCAACGGACGCTGGTTGATACAGGTGTTCTGGTTCGAACGCTGAAACTTCATCAGGCGATAAATATCAACGCCAGACTTGCCAGGCACGAGATCTTCCGTCGCACGGATAACGATACGGGTTGCATCAACCTGATCAACGATACCTGTACGGCGGGCACCGATAGCAGCACCGGAGTCGCGAGCAACAACCGGCTCCATACCTGTTCCGACGAATGGCGCTTCAGCACGAACCAGAGGAACGGCCTGACGCTGCATGTTCGAGCCCATCAGAGCGCGGTTGGCGTCGTCGTTTTCAAGGAATGGAATGAGCGCTGCTGCAACCGAAACAAGCTGCTTTGGCGAAACGTCCATCAAATCCACGTTTTCGCGTGGAGCCATCAAGACCTCACCCGCATGACGGCAGACAACGAACTCATCCGTGAAAGCGCCTGAAGCATCGAGTTCCACATTGGCCTGCGCCACGTGATACTTGGCTTCTTCCATTGCCGACAGATAAACAACGTCGTCGGTAACCTTGCCATCGATAATCTTGCGATAAGGGCTTTCGATGAAGCCGTATTTATTGACCCGGGCAAAGGTAGCAAGCGAGTTGATCAGACCGATATTCGGGCCTTCCGGCGTCTCAATCGGGCAGATACGACCGTAATGCGTTGGATGAACGTCGCGGACTTCGAAGCCAGCACGTTCGCGGGTCAAGCCACCAGGTCCCAAAGCCGAAAGACGACGCTTATGCGTGATCTCGGACAGAGGGTTGGTCTGATCCATGAACTGCGAAAGCTGTGAGGAACCGAAGAACTCACGAACAGCAGCAGCCGCTGGCTTTGCGTTGATCAGGTCCTGCGGCATCACAGTGTCGATTTCGATGGACGACATACGTTCCTTGATGGCGCGCTCCATACGAAGCAGACCAACACGGTACTGGTTTTCCATCAATTCGCCGACTGAACGAACCCGGCGATTGCCAAGATTGTCGATGTCATCGATTTCACCGCGACCATCACGCAGATCAACCAGCATCTTGACCACAGCAAGAATGTCTTCCTTGCGCAGAATACGGACAGTATCTTCCGCATCCAGATCAAGACGCATGTTCATCTTAACACGGCCAACAGCCGACAGATCATAACGCTCGCTGTCGAAGAACAGCGACTTGAACATGGCTTCAGCCGAGTCAATTGTTGGTGGTTCACCCGGGCGCATGACACGATAAATGTCAAACAATGCGTCCTGGCGGTTCTCGTTCTTGTCCACGGCCAGCGTGTTACGGATGTACGGTCCGATATTGACATGGTCGATATCGAGGACGTTGATTTCCGAAACGCCCGTGTCGAGCAGAACCTTGAGTGTCTTCTCGTCAAGCTCATCGCCTGCTTCAAGATAGACTTCACCGGTTTCCATGTTGACGATATCTTCGGCAAGGTAGGAGCCAAGCAGATCGTCTTCGGTCGCCTTGATGAACTTCAAGCCTTTTTCAGCAAGCTGCTTGGCGCTACGCGCAGTCAGCTTCTTACCGGTTTCGAGGATAACCTCGCCAGTATCAGCATCGATAACGTCAGTCGTTGCTTTAAAGCCGCGGAAGCGATCAACGGAGAACGGAATGCGCCATGTCTCGCCATCACGGTTGAATGTGAGCGAGTTGTAGAATGTCGACAGAATCTCTTCAGGATCCATGCCAAGCGCCATCAACAGCGATGTGGCAGGAATCTTGCGGCGGCGATCGATACGTGCATAAACCACATCCTTGGCATCGAATTCGATATCGAGCCATGAGCCGCGATAAGGAATAACGCGCGCAGCAAACAGAAGCTTGCCGGATGAATGGGTTTTGCCCTTGTCGTGATCAAAGAAAACGCCCGGCGAACGGTGCATCTGCGAAACGATCACTCGCTCGGTGCCGTTTACAATGAACGTACCGTTATCGGTCATGAGCGGCATATCGCCCATGTACACGTCCTGTTCCTTGATGTCCTTGATCGACTTCGCGCCTGTATCTTCGTCAATATCAAACACGATAAGGCGTAGCGTCACTTTGAGTGGCGCAGCATATGTCAGATCGCGCTGGCGGCATTCGTCAACGTCGAATTTTGGAGCTTCGAACTCGTACTTGACGAATTCGAGCATGGAAGCGCCAGAAAAATCCTGGATCGGGAAAACAGACTTGAACACAGCCTGCAAACCTTCGTCCAAACGACCGCCCTTTGGCTCTTCCACCATCAGAAACTGATCGTAGGAAGCCTTTTGAACCTCAATGAGGTTCGGCATCTCTGCGACTTCCGGAATCTTACCGAAAAACTTGCGTACGCGCCTACGACCATTGAAAGAATGGGTCTGAGCCATCGTCGCTCCTCGTCTTTATGCCAGAAACTGGCCTGTTTCTTAAAACCGCGTATGCGGCCCCGTGAACGGGACAAAACCCGTTTCCTGAAAGCACCAAATTGCCATCAGGAAAAGGGTTGAGTACCGGGCCCTCCGGAGAGGGTAGCCGGCGGACAGGTTACCCTGCCCGCCAATAACGCAAGGATTACTTGAGTTCAACCTTGGCGCCAGCAGCTTCCAGCTGTGCCTTGATCTTGTCAGCTTCGTCCTTGGCTGCGCCTTCCTTAACTGCCTTAGGAGCAGCTTCAACGAGGTCCTTGGCTTCTTTCAGGCCAAGACCGGTGATTGCACGGACTTCCTTGATCACGTTGATCTTGTTAGCGCCGGCATCGGTCAGAACGACGTCGAATTCAGTCTTTTCTTCAGCAGCAGCTGCAACTGCACCACCGCCAGCAGCGGCAACAGCAACAGGAGCGGCAGCAGAAACGCCCCACTTCTCTTCAAGAAGCTTGGAAAGTTCCGCAGCTTCAAGAACTGTAAGGTTGGACAGGTCTTCTACGATCTTTGCGAGATCAGTCATTGTGATATTCCTTTACAAGGTTCGATATATTGACAGCGAGAACGGCCTTATGCCGCTTCGTCCTTCCGGGCATAGGCGCCAAAAACGCGGGCAAGCTGAGCTGCCGGCGCGTTTACGACCTGAGCGATGCGAGAAGCTGGTGTCTGGATCATACCAACCAACTTTGCGCGCAACTCGTCGAGTGATGGGAGTGCGGCCAGAGCCTTCACGCCATCTGCATCAAGAGTTGTTGCTCCCATTGAGCCACCGAGGATAACGAGCTTTTCGTTGCCCTTGGCAAATTCAATGGCGATCTTTGGTGCCGTAATCGGATCATTGGAATAGGCAACGAGTGTCTGACCTACGAACAGGTCAGAAATGCCTTCCGATTCCGTGCCTTGAAGAGCGATCTTGGCAAGGCGGTTCTTCGCGACTTTAACAGTGCCACCAGCATCACGCATCTTGGAGCGAAGATCGCTCAGTTGCGCAACGGTGAGACCGGTATAGTGGGCCACGACAACTGAACCGGAATCCTTGAAGACCCCATTCAGCCAAGTGACAAATTCGCGCTTTTCCGCTTTTTCCACTGTCTCTCTCCATTTGACAGCAATGCGATATTGCATTCCTGCCGGGTTGCCTTTTGTTGCAAGCCCTCAGTCCGAAAACTGAGACCAAACAACAGTTGAGGATCCTGTCCCCCCTGCTTCGCCGGATTGGCTGCAAGCGAAAGGCAACTACGGTTCGAACCTTGTTCTTCGGGCAGAGCCCTCAAATCAAAGTTTTTCCACGTCTCATGCAGGTTCTTACGAATTAAGGTGAACCACCCGCAATCTCGGACAGGATAACCGGACCTTCATCCGGTTATCCAGGCCCCGAAAGGCCTGGAATTCTTTTAAATCAAGCGGTTAAGCTTGAAAACTCAATCAACAGTTACGCAATGCGTACTGTTGCCGGGTCGATCTTTACGCCAGCGCCCATCGTCGAAGAAATCGCGACGCGCTTGACATACTCACCCTTGGAACCAGCAGGCTTGGCCTTGGTTACCGCATCAGCGAAAGCCTTGATGTTTTCTTCAAGAGCCTTGGCATCGAAGGAAGCCTTGCCAACGCCAGCATGAATAATACCAGCCTTCTCAACGCGGAACTCAACAGCGCCGCCCTTCGAAGCCTTGACTGCAGCTGTAACGTCAGTCGTAACCGTGCCAACCTTCGGGTTTGGCATCATGCCGCGAGGTCCGAGAACCTTACCGAGACGTCCAACGAGCGGCATCATGTCCGGCGTCGCAATGCAGCGATCGAAATCGATCTTGCCGCCATTGACGATCTCAAACAAATCTTCTGCACCAACGATATCTGCGCCGGCAGCCGTGGCTTCATCAGCCTTGGCACCGCGTGCAAACACAGCAACACGAACTGTACGGCCAGTGCCGTTTGGCAGATTGACAACACCACGAACCATCTGGTCCGCATGGCGAGGATCAACGCCGAGATTCATTGCAACTTCGATAGTTTCGTCGAATTTGGCGACTGCACGCTCCTTGACCATGGCAATTGCCGAAGTCAAATCATAGAGCTTGTTACGGTCAATGCCTTCACGAACCTTCGCTACGCGCTTTGCTACTTTTGCCATTGGATCAGCCCACCACTTCCAGGCCCATCGAACGGGCAGAACCTTCGACCATGCGCATTGCAGATTCAACATCTGCCGCATTGAGGTCTTTCATCTTCGCTTCAGCGATTTCGCGGATTTTATCGCGCGTAACCTTACCGGCAACAACCTTACCTGGCTCTTTCGAACCGGACTTCAGGTTTGCAGCCTTCTTGAGGAAGTAGGAGACCGGAGCGGTCTTCATTGCAAAAGTGAAGGACTTGTCCTGATAATACGTGATCACGACTGGAACAGGCGAACCTTTTTCCATTTCCTGCGTAGCCGCATTGAAGGCCTTGCAGAATTCCATGATGTTAATGCCGCGCTGACCAAGTGCCGGTCCGATTGGCGGGGATGGCGTTGCCGATCCTGCCGAAACCTGCAGCTTGAGCTGGCCTGCTATTTTCTTAGCCATTATACTCTGCCTTATGGTTATGCCGGATAAACCGGCACTTTTACACTATGCTGGAAACCCAGCGGTTGCAGTTCGGTGGTTCGGTTTGAAAACCCGGCTAAGGTTTCTCGCCTCCCACCTTTTCATCACCGGAGTGACAGGACAACTCAAAGAGCCACCCAATAATCAGACTTTTTCAACCTGACCAAATTCAAGATCAACAGGAGTCGCACGACCGAAGATCGAAACCTCAACCTTGAGGCGTGAACGCTCCTCATCAACTTCCTGTACCGTACCGTTAAACGATGCGAACGGACCATCAGCAACACGAACACTCTCGCCAATCTCGAACGAGATCGATGCCTTTGGACGCTCAACACCTTCCTGCACCTGAGTTAGGATGCGCTCGGCCTCCTTATCAGAAATTGCAATTGGCTTATTATCGGAACCCAGAAAGCCAGTAACCTTTGGTGTGTTCTTGATCAAATGATATGCATCATCGGTCAAATCAGCACGAACCATAACATAACCAGGGAAGAATTTACGCTCAGCGTCAACCTTACGGCCACGGCGCACCTCAACCACTTTCTCGGTTGGAACGAGGATCTTTTCAAAAAGATGCGACAGACCCTTCTGTCGCGCCTTTTCTTCGATCGACTCGGCAACCTTCTTTTCAAAATTCGAATAGGCGTGAACGATATACCAGCGCGCGGTCATTGTTGAATTCCCAATCCCGATTTTATTGTCAGCCTGCGTTAACGACCAAGGCCGAGAATGAGATCAATCCCGTACGCCATCAGCTGATCAGCCGCGAAGAAAAAGATCGCAGCAAAGAACGCCATCACCATCACCATTGCAGTGGAAATGAGCGTTTCTCGACGCGAAGGCCATGTAACCTTTGCGGTTTCGGCGCGCACTTGCTGAAAAAAACTTATTGGATTCGTTTTGGATGCCATTTACCGCTCGTGCGTGTCATTTCGCTGCAAACACACTGCATTAATAATAAAATGCCGACTGTTCACACCATTACGGCCCGTAAAGCTGATTATTCAGCTCCACGCACCGCGTGTCTGTTGACGTTACATAGAACCGATTCCGGTAAAACACAAGGCCCCGGAGTCAATTCTCTCTCAACATCTGCCAAATACACCATCCAATCGTGTACAGGCAGACTATAGGATGGCAGGGGAGACAGGATTCGAACCTGCGACCTACGGTTTTGGAGACCGCCGCTCTACCAACTGAGCTACTCCCCTATCTTCGGGGCGTACATTCCACAAAGCCGTGGCCTTTTCAAGGGCCAATACGCGACTTCTTGTGCCTTGCTGAAAAATTATCTGTTTAGCTTACCAACAATTGCGCCTGGCTGCGCCTATTTCCGATTCTGAACCAAATTCTTTGCAAACAAAAAGGGCGACCCGACGGACCGCCCTTCCCGATTCGAACTGTCAGATGACAATCTTACTCAATGATAGAAGCGACGATGCCGGCACCGACGGTGCGGCCACCTTCACGGATAGCGAAGCGGAGCTTCTCTTCCATGGCAATTGGCACGATCAGCGTCAC
>UCNP01000004.1 GCA_900473335.1 Hyphomicrobiales bacterium
ATCTCACGAAGAAGCAAGAAGTTCATAAGACAAGCATTTCCGGCAAAAACGGAGTCACCTTCAATGCTCTATCTCTTTGTTTTTTACGCAATTCCGGACGCAAAACCGGTTTCCACTTTTGCTGGAATTGCTCTAGCTGAAAGCAAATGCGCAGAGGTGAAGTATTTTTGAATTTTGGGAGAAAGTGGAGGTTTCTGTTGCCAGGTACCTCCGAACCCCGCCTAGAAGTGCGAACCCCTAGGACTTGATTTGAAGCTATAGCACTGCATTAAGCAGCGATACGTGCTTCCGCATAGTTGTCGTTTGCAACTACTGAGTTAGCCCGATAACGGTGGTACAATGCCGGGCAAAAGTTCGATCTTTACACCCTTGTCGATCCTATTTCGCCCCCGCCACAAGGCAGCGATATCCTGCTGCATTGTGGTGGAGGCGCCGGGTACCGCCCCCGGGTCCAAATGGCTTATTTCATCGTCCGTTTATCACCATAGCTGGCCGAAGCCAGCGGTACGTATATAGGTGCGCCACATAAATAAATCAACGCTCAAATCATTGATTTTCCGGTTGGTGAAACTGTAGCCGTGGCCACGTTGTTCCCTTATAAGCAGGTCTTAAAGCATTTCCGGCGAAAACGGAGTCGCCTTCGATGCTCTATCTCTTTTTTGCGCAATTCCGGACGAAAAACCGGTTCCCACTTTTGCTGGAATTGCTCTAAAACCACCAGAAAGCGGTCAGACCATGCAGACATTGAAAATATCCACGCTCACAATTTGCGGAATTGATGAACTTCCCGATCAAAGCGAGCGCGGCGTCAGCCATGTGCTCTCCATTGTCGATCCCGATTTGCCGGCGCTGGAAGCATTCCAGACCTATGGTGCCCATGACCGCACAATCTTGCAATTTCACGATATTATCGATGCGGCGCCGGACCGTATTTTACCGCAGCCGGAGCATGTGACGCAAATACTTGATTTCGGTTCACGCCTGATTCAATCGGCGGAAGATCGCGTCGAAGGTCATCTGCTTGTGCATTGTCACATGGGGATTTCACGGTCGACCGCAGCCATGCTGACCCTGATGGGGCAAACCAGCCCTGACGAAAGCGAGGAACTCCTTTTTGAGCGGTTGCGGACGATCCGCCCGCAAGCCTGGCCGAATTCTTTGATGGTTGGTTATGCAGATGATCAGCTGAGCCGCAAGGGTAAGCTGGTTGCCGAGCTGCACCGCCATTATGCGCTACAGCTCAAGCGCGATGTCATGTTCGAAGAATTGATGACCCGCATCGGTCGCACTCGTGAATTGGAAATGGGCAGGTCGGCGGCCTGAGTTTTTACTCGGGCACGAGGCCGTCAAAAACTTCCAGCATTGCGTCGGCAATGGCTTTACCCAAGGCTGCTCCCGACTCTTTCAGCCCAGCCTCATCCATATCGCGCGCGGCGAGGGCAAGCGCCGATCCTTCGGATCTGACTATTTCCTGCGCGCGCTCAATTGCCCACATGGCAAAATCGCTTCGCGTCGTGATTTCCACAGTATCCATGCTCGTGCCTTTCCCGTCATTTAGAGCTGCGTAATATCCTCTAATGGATTATCTCGAAAGCAGTTTGTGTCTTCGCCAGACATTGGGTGGGCCAAAGAGTGATTGACTTGAGGGTGTTGCTGGGGAATGTTCCTTATTGTCTAGCGTGGACACTGGCCAGCCTGTTTTCTGCAATGCGCCATGTCTGCAATGTCAGGGAGGTGCAATGCGGCGCATTGGGCCTAACAACCAGGAGATTTTACATGAGTGACTATCTGACCGACGTCCGACATTACGATGCTGCGGCTGATGAAGCGATCGTTGCAAAAATCGTCAAACATCTCGGCATTGCTTTGCGTAACCGGGATTCGTCGCTGGTTTCCTGCTCCGATCCTGAAGAATTGGCGCGCGTCCGCACCAATTGGGTGGAAAAAAAGCTTGGCCTGACAGATGCGGCCAAAGCCGATGCGGCAATCGAGTCCGTATGCGCGACGATGAAAGAAGACCGCACCAAGAGCCGCGTTACCTTCTATTATCTGACGGCAAAGGCACTTGGAGCGCTTGATACCCTTTAGATTAATTCCAGCGAATTAAGTGGAGGCCTTGCGGACCGCAGGGCTTTTCCGCTTTTTGGCGCTGTGGATCACGCACAAGTTTTACTGCTTCGTTAGAAGAATCTGTTAAAGAGAAACGATGCGCACCTATCTTGATCTTCTACAGCACGTTCTTGACAAAGGCACCGACCGCGGCGACCGCACCGGTACTGGCACTCGTTCAGTTTTCGGCTATCAGATGCGATTTGATCTGGCCGCTGGCTTTCCCGTGCTCACCACGAAAAAACTCCACCTTAAATCCATCATTCACGAATTGCTCTGGTTTCTGAAAGGGGACACCAATGTCGCCTATCTGCGCGAAAATGGCGTGACGATCTGGGATGAATGGGCTGACGAAAATGGCGATCTCGGACCGGTATATGGTTATCAATGGCGTTCGTGGCCAACACCGGATGGCGGTCATATTGACCAGATTGCTGGACTGCTGAGTGCCATACGGACCAATCCGAATTCCCGCCGCCTGATTGTTTCGGCATGGAATCCTGCGCTGGTTGATGAGATGGCGCTGCCGCCATGCCATTGCCTGTTTCAGTTTTATGTCTCCAACGGCAAGCTTTCCTGCCAGCTTTACCAGCGATCTGCCGACATTTTCCTCGGGGTTCCCTTCAACATCGCCTCCTATGCGCTGCTGACGATGATGATCGCTCAGGTGACAGGTCTGCAACCGGGTGATTTTGTTCATACGCTGGGCGATGCGCATCTTTATGCAAACCATTTCGAGCAGGCGCGATTACAACTTGCGCGCAAGCCGGGCCCCTTGCCGGTTATGCAGATCAATCCTGACGTGACCGATCTCTTTGGCTTCAAATATGATGATTTCCGTCTCGTTGATTATGTTGCTGAGCCGGGCATCAAGGCACCCATCGCCGTCTAGCCCGCCTTTTGAAGAGTGAAATACTGCTTCAGAAAAGGAAATTGTGAATGATCAGCTTCGTGGTTGCCATTGCTCAAAATGGCGTGATTGGCATGGACAATAATCTGCCGTGGCGCTTGTCATCGGATTTGAAGCGATTCAAGGCCATCACCATGGGCAAGCCGATCATTATGGGCCGAAAGACGTGGGATTCGCTTGGCAGGCCCTTACCCGGCCGCACCAATATCGTCATTACGCGTGATCCCGCTTTTAATGTTGAGGGGGTTATTTCAGCCCGTTCCGTTGACGAAGCGCTTCTTATCGCTGGCAGCCATGCGGGTGCGGATCAGGTCAATGAAATTTGCATTATCGGTGGCGGTGAGATTTTCCGGCAGTGCCTGAACCGTGCTGACAGGTTGTATGTGACATGGGTGCTTGCGAGCGTGGAAGGCGATGTTCATTTTCCCGAGATCGATCCTGCCATCTGGTCTGAATCCTCCAGCGAAGAATTTCCCGCTGGTGAAAAAGACAACTTTCCAACACGCTATGTCGTCTACGAGCGTCGCCTTTAACCGTGTTGACGCACCACATATTATGAAAATATCGTGATAACTGACGATAATTGTTTGGTTTTTCAGCAAAAGGCTCAGAAAAGCATCGGTGTGCGTTGAAAGCCAACCTCGCCATCCCTATAAACGGTGTATTGGACTTGCGAGGGGTAGCCACAGGGTGGTGATTTTCGTTCAAATTAAGAGGTAGGAATGCCCTGGAGTAATCAGAACGGTGGCGGCGGCCCTTGGGGTGGCGGCGGTAATAATAATGGCGGTGGTGGTGGCCCATGGGGTCAAAAGCCACAAGGCGGCGGTGGGGGCAAGACGCCTCCGGACCTTGAAGATATTTTCCGTCGCGGTCAGGACCGTCTGCGGCAAGCCATTCCCGGTGGCAGTGGCGGTAGCCCGGCAATCTGGGGGCTGATTGGTCTTGCTGTTGTGGCCTTTTGGGTTTTCCAGTCAGTCTATACGGTCCAGCCGGATGAACGCGCAGTTGAATTGCGCTTCGGTAAGCCCAAGACAGACATTGCTGAACCTGGTCTGCATTTTCATTTCTGGCCAATCGAGTCCTATGAAAAGGTTGAGATTGTAGAAAAGCAGAAGAATATTGGCGGACAGGGTACACGCGGTGCCAAGGAAGGCTTGATGCTTTCTGGTGACCAGAACATCGTTGATGTTCAGTTCTCCGTGCTTTATCGCGTTTCTGATCCGGTAGCCTATCTTTTCAACGTCGAGAATCCTGAAAATCTTGTGCAGCAGGTTTCCGAAAGCGCTATGCGTGAAATCGTTGGCCGCAGTCCTGCTCAGGACATTTTCCGTGATAATCGTGCTGGCATTGCCAATGATGTGCGCGGCATTATCCAAAAAACGCTCGATGAATATGGTGCTGGCGTTGCCATCAACGCCCTGTCGATTGAGGACGCAGCGCCGCCACGCGAAGTTGCCGATGCTTTCGATGAAGTTCAGCGCGCCGAGCAGGACGAAGATCGTTTCGTTGAGGAATCCAATCAGTATTCCAACCAGAAGCTTGGTCAGGCTCGCGGTGAGGGTGCGCAAATTCGTGAAGATGCGGCAGCTTATAAGAACCGTATCGTTCAGGAAGCCGTGGGTGAGGCCCAGCGCTTTACTTCAGTCTACGATGAATATGTCAAGGCGCCGGAAGTTACTCGCAAGCGTCTTTTCCTTGAAACCATGGAGCGTGTGCTGAAAGACTCTAACAAGGTGATTGTTGATCAGAACGGACAGGGTGTTGTTCCTTATCTGCCCCTGCCAGAGCTGAACAAACAGGCGAAATCAGCCACCGGAGGAGCACAGTGATGAATCAGAATCGTCTTCCGATTTATGTCGGTGCAATCCTTTTCGTTGCGCTTCTGGTCTATGCATCAGTCTTCGTCGTGCGTGCTGGCCAACAGGCTATCATGCTGCGCTTTGGTGAAATCGTTAATGTGGAAACTGAGCCAGGTATCTATTTCAAAATGCCATTTGGCTTTCTTGAAGCAGACAATGTGCAGATGATCGAAAATCGTGCCCTCAGTTTTGAACTCGATAATATTCGTGTTCAGGTTTCCGGCGGCAAGTTTTACGAAGTTGATGCGTTTCTTGTTTATCGCATTACTGATCCTCGCAAGTTCCGGCAGACTGTTTCCGGTGATGTGACTTTGGCGGAGTCTCGTCTGCGTACCCGTCTTGATGCAGCATTGCGTGGTGTCTATGGTTTGCGCGGCTTCGAGGCTGCTCTGTCTGATGAACGCGCTGGCATGATGCGTGAAGTGCGTGAGCAGCTGCGTCCTGACTCCGAGTCACTTGGCTTGCAGATTACGGATGTGCGTATTCGCCGTACGGACCTTACGCAGGAAGTGTCGCAACAGACCTTTGCCCGCATGAGTGCCGAGCGTCTTGCTGAAGCGGAACGCCTGCGTGCGCGTGGTCGTGAAGCTGCACAGCGCATCAAGGCGATTGCTGATCGTCAGGTGGTCGAGATCGTTGCCGAAGCCCGCAAGGAATCGGAAATAGTGCGTGGTCAGGGTGAAGGTGAGCGCAGTCGTATTTTCGCGGATGCGTTCTCGAAAGATCCGGATTTCTTTGCCTTCTATAGGTCAATGTCGGCCTATGGCACTGCATTGGAAAATGCTGGAACGACGATGGTGCTTTCGCCTAATTCCGAGTTCTTCCGTTATTTCCAGGACGCCAATGGGGCATTGCCGCCAGCTAGCGGGGCGACGCCTCCTGCGCGTTCTGCAACAACACCTGCCCCTCAATAGGGGCGGGACCGCGTTATGACTGATTTTTTAGATGCCGTTGGGCTGTTCCTCGTCTTTGAAGGATTGCTCTATGGGTGCTTTCCTCTCGTAGCCAAAAGGGTTGCTCGTGATGTCAGCGAGCAAGCCGATGGTTTTTTACGTGTGGCTGGGGTCGCGTCCATCGCAATTGGCGTGGCCGTAATATGGTTTGTCCGCGGGTAAAGATGCCACCGATCTCAATCAGCAAATCTTGAGTTGAACTCCACTCAAATAAACGCTGAAATGCGGTTCGGCCATACTTTCGACCAGAGTAATGGTTCTGCTAGTGGAGTGAATTGGACGTTTGCATCGCAAACTCTTTGCAAATGTCAAATTCGTAAACCCCACTAGAAGCATATAGTTACGAGTGGTCTTATTCATTTTAACATTCGCTACGAGCGTGATCGAAACCAGATGCGAATGTTAAAATCAGACCACTAGCCCGAAAATTCCGACCTTATTGAAAAGGCCCGTCGTCATGGTTTTCAGCTCTGCCCGTAAAGCACTTCGTTCTGCCACCGCCGCACTTGCATTGACTGCCTTGGCGACCACCGGATTTACTCCGTCATTAGTCACCACCGCCAATGCGCAGACGCAGGCACCTGTCGTTCCCAATAGTGCACAGCCAAGGGCGCAAGGGCCTGCTTCCGTAGCTGATCTTGCTGAAGGTCTCTTGGGGGCGGTTGTCAATATCTCCACCTCGCAGACCGTTAAGGGGCAGGATGGCGATTCTGGTCCGGTCCCGATGCCGAAAGTTCCCGACGGTTCGCCTTTCCAGGAATTCTTCAATGACTATTTCGGCAAGCAACGGCCGGGAGAAAATAATCCGTCGCGTCAGGTACAATCCCTTGGCTCCGGTTTTGTCGTCGATGCCGAGCAAGGCATTATCGTCACCAATAATCACGTCATCGCCGACGCTGACGAAATAGAGGTTAATTTCAGCGATGGATCGAAGCTGAAGGCTGAATTGGTCGGTAAGGATATCAAGACAGATCTTGCGGTGCTCAAGGTTGATCCGAAGAAGCACAAACTTGTTGCGGTCAAATTTGGCGATTCTTCCAAAACACGCATTGGCGATTGGGTCATGGCAATCGGCAATCCGTTTGGTTTCGGGGGAACCGTGACCGTTGGTATCGTTTCAGCGCGTAATCGTGACATTAATTCGGGTCCCTATGACAGTTTTATCCAGACCGATGCTGCGATCAATCGCGGTAATTCCGGTGGTCCATTGTTCGATATGTATGGTCAGGTCATCGGCATCAATACTGCGATCATCTCACCGACCGGTGGCTCGATTGGTATTGGCTTTGCCATTCCTGCCGAGCTTGCATCCGGCGTGATCGCGCAGTTGCGTGAGTTTGGTGAGACTCGCCGCGGCTGGCTGGGTGTGCGTATCCAACCCGTGACAGACGATATTGCCGAAAGCCTCGGCATGACAACCAGCAAGGGTGCGCTGGTTGCAGGCATCATTGATGGCGGTCCGGTCGCCAACGGCTCCATAGTGGCTGGTGATGTGATTATTCGCTTTGACGGCAAGGACGTCGCAACTGTCAAAGACCTGCCGCGGGTTGTTGCTGAAAGCCCGGTCGGTAAGGAAGTCGATGTCGTCGTTGTTCGTAAGGGTAAGGAGCAGACAGTAAAGGTTACGCTTGGTCGCCTCGAAGATAGTGAGGTGGCTGCCAAAAAAACTGCCGACACGGATCAGGATGAGGATAGCGCAATTCAAGGGGTCGACGTACTGGGCATGACCTTGGGTGTTTTAGATGAAGATACGCGCAAGGCGTTCGGTATCTCGAAAGAGGTCGAAGGCGTGCTGGTAACAGAAGTTCAGCAAGATTCGATTGCGGGTAACAAGCGGATACAAGCAGGGGATGTAATTGTCGACATTGCACAGGAGACGGTTTCCACGCCCGAGGATGTGGCCGCGCGCATCGAAAAATTGCGCGATGAAGGTCGAAAGAATGCTCTTCTCATGCTTGCATCCAAAACCGGTGAATTGAGATTTGTGACCTTGCAGATGGACTGATTGGCTGCTCCATCAGAATCTTGACGTTTGCAGCGAGAATTTCTGCAATTTGCCGTTATATTCGGCTTTACGTCATGAAACTGCGAGCAAAACCGAAGAAGTTGCGAGCAATCTATCAATCTGTGCGGGAAAAATGGTTGTGGCTGGGCGAGTTATGTTCAGATAACAAAATCCGTCTTGCGATAACCCTGAATGTAGAGCAGGGCTGTCAGGTCTCCGTGATCAATACATAGCTTGGCTTGTTCCGCAACCACTGGCTTTGCATGCAGTGCCACACCACTGCCTGCAAGTTGCAGCATGCCGAGATCATTGGCACCATCTCCGACTGCCATTGCTTCTTCTGGAGTAAGTCCGAAACGCTCACATATTCCGCTTAAGGCGGCAACCTTGGCGGCGCGGCCAAGAATGGGTTCCTTCACTTCGCCGGTTAGCGTTTCTCCATTGTCTATCAATATGTTAGCGCTATTTTCATTAAAGCCGATCATGTCGGCAATGCGCTGTGTAAACACTGTAAAGCCCCCCGAAACCAGTGCGGTATAGGCCCCGTGTTTCTTCATTGTTCTGACAAGTTCAGGTCCTCCCGGCATCAATGTAATCCGGCTGGCGATCACTTTGTCGATGACCGAATAGGGCAGGCCCTTTAGCAATGCAACCCGCTCCCGCAATGCGGGTTCAAACTCAATTTCTCCATTCATGGCCCGCTCGGTTATTGCGGCCACCTTATCGCGCAGTCCTGCTTCCTCTGCCAGTTCATCAATACATTCCTGTTGGATCATGGTAGAATCCATGTCCGCAATCAGAACTTTTTTCCGCCTGCTATCTTGGTTTTGAATAATAATATCAACAGGTTCGCCATCTATCGCCCGAAGGAGGATGCTTCTCGCCTCTTCCGGTTCGCTGGTGTCTTTCAAGGTGATATCGCAGGCAATTCCATCGGCCAGCCAGTAAAGACCTGTTGCATTGACTGCCGCTGAGGCTTTAATCCCAAGTGATGATGTTAGATTTGATGCGGCAGGATTTGCAATGAGTGTAGCCATCAGAGGCATGGGGCGATTTCCATTTGGGCAATGATTTGACGAGACAGATAATCCTGATAGCCGGACCAACGGCCAGCGGCAAGTCAGCGCTCGCGCTTCGTTTAGCCGAAGAGCTAAATGGCGTGATTATCAATACGGATTCCATGCAGGTTTATGCTGTGCTCGATCAGTTGACCGCGCGTCCGAACGAGGCGGAGTTGGCGCGCGTACCTCACTATCTTTATGGGCATGTCCCGCCCTCGATTGCCTATTCGACAGGGCGCTGGTTTGCCGATGTAGAAGCACTGTTAAAATCTCCGGAAATTATTGAAAAGACTTTGATTTTTGCCGGTGGAACAGGCCTTTATTTTCGCGCGCTTCTAGGCGGACTGTCTGCTATGCCAAACATTCCAGAAGAAATCCGTTCTCATTGGCGCAGGCAGGATTCGCAATTGGGAGCAGAAAAACTCCATGAATTTCTAGTCCTGAAAGACCCTCTTGCCGCCGCATCGCTTCGCCCCTCGGATAGCCAGCGAATTGTGCGTGCGCTAGAGGTTTTTGATGCGTCCGGTCGCTCCATTGTTGAATGGCAAAAGGAAACGGGGCGGGCACTGATCGACGCAAAGGCTGCAAGAAAAATCATTATTGAACCGGATCGGCAGTGGCTCGGTTTACGGATTGCACAGCGCTTTGAAGCAATGATGAAGGAAGGGGCTCTTGAGGAGGTCAAGGCTCTGTTATCCTTGGGGCTTTCGCATGAATTACCGGCCATGCGCGCAATTGGTGTCAGGGAAATCGCGGAAGTGCTGGCTGGGCGGTTGCAGGCCGAGCAGGCTGCGGAACTTGCGACAATTGCCACGCGGCAATATGCAAAACGACAGATGACCTGGTTTCGCAATCAACTTGGTGATGATTGGGAAAAACTGCAATATCCGTGATTTATCAGCTTTTTTCGTGACCGATGCAATCACTTCGATTGATTTGCATTTTGACGTTGACGGATTGAAATCGCTAAATTATCGTCCGCAACCATGAAAACAGTTCTTATTGTCGTGGGACCGCGTATGGGCAGGGTGTTGTAAGCACCCGGCGAAAGCTCCCATGCGCGAAACACAGGCTCCCTCGGGGGCCTTTTTTATTTTCTACATCTCAGTTAAACGAAAGCAGCTTCTGGAAGGCTTTGCGCCGCAGAATAGACGGGAAGAGACCGATGACCGCAGATAAACAGGACAGCAGTAAAACTTCGCAACGACGTGAAATGACCGGCGCCGAAATGGTTGTGCAGGCACTGATCGATCAGGGCGTGACAGATATTTTCGGATATCCCGGTGGCGCTGTCCTTCCAATTTATGACGAACTCTTCCAGCAGGACAAGATCAATCACATTCTGGTCCGGCATGAGCAGGGCGCAGGTCACGCGGCCGAAGGATATGCCCGTTCCACCGGCAAGGTCGGTGTCATGCTTGTGACGTCCGGCCCTGGCGCAACCAATGCGGTGACGCCGCTGCAAGATGCATTGATGGATTCTATCCCGCTTGTTTGCATCAGTGGGCAGGTTCCAACCAGCTTGATCGGCTCCGATGCTTTCCAGGAGTGTGATACTGTCGGCATTACTCGCCCTTGCACCAAGCATAATTGGCTGGTGAAGGACGTAAACGATCTCGCTCGTATATTGCACGAAGCTTTTCACATTGCGCGTACCGGTCGTCCTGGCCCGGTTCTGGTTGATGTTCCCAAGGATGTTCAGTTCGCCACAGGCATTTATACGCCACCCGAAACCAGTCCGCGCACCAGTTATCGCCCCACCGTTCAGGCGGATCTGGAAGCGGTAAAGCGCGCTGTAGCGTTGATGCTGACCGCAAAACGTCCTGTGATCTATTCGGGCGGCGGGGTTATCAACTCCGGCGACGATGCAAGCAAATTATTGCGCGAATTGGTGCAACTGACCAATTTCCCTATCACATCGACATTGATGGGGCTTGGTGCTTATCCCGCTTCTGGCAAGAACTGGCTGGGGATGCTTGGCATGCATGGCACTTACGAAGCCAATATGACCATGCATGACTGCGATGTCATGGTGAACATTGGCGCGCGGTTCGATGATCGTATTACCGGGCGTTTGAGCGGGTTCTCACCGAACTCGAAGAAGATTCATATCGATATTGATCCATCATCAATCAATAAGGCCGTTCGTGTCGACATTCCAGTTATTGGCGATGTCGCTTCCGTGCTTGAAGACATGATCCGTTTGTTGCGTGCTTCCTCAACCAAGCCTGACGCGAAGGCGATTGATGATTGGTGGTTGCAGATCGATAAATGGCGCAGCCGGAAATCCTTGTCTTATACCCGCAATAAAGACGTTATCATGCCGCAATATGCGCTTGAACGCCTCTATGCGTTGACCAAGGATCATGACACTTACATCACAACGGAAGTTGGTCAGCACCAGATGTGGGCGGCGCAATTTTATGGCTTTGAAAAGCCGAACCGTTGGATGACCTCCGGCGGGCTTGGCACTATGGGATATGGCTTGCCAGCGGCATTGGGTGTGCAAATTGCTCATCCCGGGTCTCTTGTTATCGACATTGCGGGTGATGCCTCGGTTCAGATGACCATGCAGGAGATGAGCGCTGCTGTCCAATATGAAGCGCCGATCAAGATATTTATCCTGAATAACCAATATATGGGCATGGTGCGTCAATGGCAGCAATTGCTGCATGGTAATCGCCTGTCTCACTCCTATACGGAGGCATTGCCGGACTTTGTCAAATTGGCGGAAGCCTATGGTAGCCATGGCATTCGCTGCGAGAAGCCGGGCGATCTCGATGACGCCATTCAGGAGATGATTGATGTCAAAAAGCCTGTGCTGTTTGATTGCCGCGTTGCCAATCTCGCAAATTGTTTTCCGATGATTCCATCGGGCAAGGCGCACAATGAAATGCTTCTGCCCGACGAAGCTACGGATGAAGCCGTTGCAAATGCTATCGATGCCAAGGGCAGACAGCTCGTTTAAGAACCCGGAGAAATAGAATGAATGCTCAAAATCTAGCCTCCGGCTCGGCATATTTCATTGCCAAGGAGACTGAACTACCCGTTACGACTGTCCTTTCGGTTCTTGTAGATAATGAACCTGGCGTCCTTGCGCGCGTTATCGGACTGTTTTCCGGTCGCGGTTACAATATTGAAAGTCTGACCGTCTCTGAAACGGAGCACGAACAGCATCTGTCGCGCATCACTATCGTGACGCGAGGCACGCCCCACATTCTTGATCAGATACGTCATCAGTTAGAGCGGATCGTGCCCGTCCATCGCGTCGTGGACCTTTCGGTTCGCGCTGGCGAGCTTGGTCAGGCTGGCCCGATTCAGCGCGAACTTGCGCTGGTGAAAGTGGCGGGCCTTGGCGAACATCGCAACGAAGCCCTGCGTCTGGCAGATGCATTTCATGCAAAAGTTACCGATGCAACAACTGAGCACTTCATTTTTGAAATCACAGGTAAGGGCTCCAAAATCGACCAGTTTATTGCGATTATGAAGCCGCTTGGACTTGTCGAAATTTGCCGAACCGGTGTGGCAGCAATGAACCGTGGTCCTTTGGGCATGTAGCCCACACCTGAATGGCACCTTACGTCTTGTCGGGGAAGAATTGTATCCCTGACAAGTTCGCCATTGAGAGCTTAAGAGCCAAATCATAGCGTGGTCTTTTCGTTTGGCTGGCTTTTAAAATGACTCTAGATGTATTCCTGACCCTTCTTGTTTTCGCTTTCGTGACTTCGGTAACACCCGGACCGAATAATCTGATGCTCCTGACTTCGGGCGTCAATTTCGGTTTCAGGCGATCAATTCCACATATGTTAGGTATTGGTTCCGGTTTCTTCACTCTGTTGATTGGCGTGGGCTCAGGGCTTGGTGCTTTGATTGAGACAATACCGCTCCTCTATACGATCCTGAAATTTGCGGGCGGCCTCTATCTCCTTTATCTTGCTTATAAAATCGCATTATCGCGTTCGATCAGCAATGTTGATAGCAAGGCGCGGCCAATGAAATTTCTTGAGGCGGCAGCATTTCAATGGATCAATCCCAAGGCTTGGGTAATGGCTGTCACGGCTATGGCGACTTACACTTCGCCCGATGCCTATTTCAGGACCATGTTGACCGTTGGCATAGCCTTTGCTCTCGTTAATATACCATCGGTGTCGACCTGGGCTGCGTTTGGCCAGATTATGCGCGGATGGCTTGCCGATCCTGTCAGGCTGAAATGGTTCAATATTACCATGGCTATTCTCTTGGCAGGCAGCCTCTGGCCGATGTTGAAGTGATCTTGCGCCTTGGGCGGTAGATGCATACTATTTTGCCATGTCCCATGATCACGATGACCACCACCATGACAATGAGCTTGACCCAATGGCGGCGCGTGTGCGAGCGCTGGAGACAATCCTGACGCAGAAGGGGTTGATTGATCCGCTGGCGATAGATGCGATTGTGGAAACCTATGAGACCAAAGTCGGGCCGCGAAATGGTGCCAAGGTTGTAGCAAAAGCGTGGAGCGATCCTGAGTTTTCGGAGTGGCTCAAACGGGATGCTACGGCGGCCATTGCGTCACTTGGATTTACCGGTAGACAGGGCGAGCACATGCAGGCTGTATTCAATACAGCTGATACGCATAATCTCGTCGTGTGCACACTCTGCTCCTGCTATCCGTGGTCCGTCCTCGGATTACCCCCGGTTTGGTATAAATCGCCGCCCTATCGATCAAAGGCTGTTATCGATCCTCGCGGGGTTCTGGCTGAATTTGATTTATTCCTGCCCGAATCCACTAAAATCCGGGTTTGGGATTCCACTTCGGAGTTGCGATATCTTGTTGTGCCTTTGCGTCCTGAAGGTTCGGATGGTCTTGGCGAAGAACAACTGGTCAATCTTGTTACACGCAATTCGATGATTGGCACTGGGTTAGCTTTGACGCCGGTGCGCAAATGAACGGGCCACATGACCTTGGCGGACAAATGGGATTTGGAGCCATTGCGCCGGAGATTGACGAGCCGCTGTTTCATGCGCAATGGGAGAAGAGGGCTCTAGGGCTGACCCTTGCTGCGGGCAATATGGGGCATTGGAACATTGACGAAAGTCGCCATGCCCGTGAAAGCTTGCGCCCGGCCGATTATTATTCGTCCTCCTATTATGAGATTTGGATCAAGGCATTGGAAGTACTGCTGGAACGCCATGGCTTTGTTTCTTGTGACGAATTTACGGCAGGTCGAGCCTTGGTGAGCGGAGCGACACCCAAGCGCGTGCTTTCGGCGGAAAATGTTGCTTCAGTGCTCGCTAAGGGTGGACCCTGTGACAGGAGCATTGCGGCGAAGCCTCACTTCAAGGTTGGGGACCGGATAAAAACCTGCAATTTCCATCCGGAAACACATACGCGCCTGCCCCGATATGCCCGGGGCAAGATTGGTATAGTTGAAGCAGTGCGTGATGGTTTCGTGTTTCCGGATACGAATGCCCATGGCAAGGGAGAAAACCCGCAATATGTTTATACGGTAGTTTTTCAAGCCACGGAAATTTGGGGTAATACCGCAGACGCACAGCTGACCATTAGTATCGACGCTTGGGAGAGCTATCTTGAGTCTGCGTGATCTCGTTAATGTATCCGGCGGCTCTGGAGGTGATACGCCCGTTTTTACGGCCCCTTGGCAGGCAGAAATATTTGCAATGGTGCTTGCACTGCATGACCGGGGATTATTCACCTGGCCCGAATGGGCAGATGCTTTATCGTTAGAGCTCAAGAAAACAGACGCACGTGATGATGCGAGCGATTATTATCAACGCTGGCTTAAAGCCTTGGAATCGCTCATAACGACAAAGAATATTACACTAAAGGCTGATATAGATCAGCTGACACTCGCATGGCAGCGCGCTGCCTTGGCGACGCCACACGGACAGCCTATCAGGCTGGAGAATGATCCTGACCGAGTATGAAATGCCTATGCCGACAGTAATACGACGTATCTCGATACTCACTTTGCTCTTTTTGGGGATTGCGGGAGCGCACGCTTTTGCACAGGCGGATATTTGGTCCGCGCCTAGTGAAGAAGAGCTGCGTAAGATCATTACCGGCTCTACCCTGACTGGCGAGGTAAAAGCGCAGCCCCCCTTCAATTTCACTGAATATCTTAGTGCGGATGGTACGTCGCGCGGCAAGATGATTGAATGTTGCAAGCCGGAGGAACTTGTAGCAAAGGGCATGTCATATGCCGGAGAGTGGGCTCTTGACCAAGGTAGCCTTTGCTTCACCTATGAAGGTGAAGAAAAGAAAATCTGCTGGAAGTTGCAGGTAAAGGGAGACCGGTTTCGTATGTTGGACCAGCAATTCGGACTTGCAGGCGAAGGGACAATCCGCTCCGGAAACCCTGATAATCTATAGTCTAACGTTCCTCGCCAGCATTTTCCTTGCCCTTTGAGCACGAATCCTGTCTCTCAGGATCATGCAATTGTCACCACAACAGGACGAGGCCTTACAGGCCGTTTCGAAATGGCTGAAAGGCGGGCGGAGTCCGATTTTCAGGCTGTTTGGCTATGCCGGCACCGGCAAGACCACGCTTGCGCGCTATTTTGCCGAGCATATTGAGGGCGATGTTCAATTTGCTGCATTCACAGGAAAGGCCGCACAGGTATTGCGGTCAAAGGGTGCTAAGAATGCGCGCACGCTTCACTCGCTCATCTATAGGCCCCGTGGCGAAGAGGCTGTTGAAAATGAGACGACAGGCAAGACCAGCATCGCGCCAACCTTTTCTCTCAATAGGCAGAGCCCTGTAGCAAAGGCAAAATTGATTGTCGTTGATGAGTGCTCAATGGTTGATGAGCAATTGGGACGGGACCTTATGAGTTTCGGGACGCCAATTCTTGTTTTGGGTGATCCGGGACAGTTGCCACCCATATCCGGCGGTGGATTTTTCACCGAACATGAGCCTGACTTTCTATTGAGTGAGATTCATCGGCAAGCGCGTGACAATCCAATTTTGCGGTTGGCCTTGGACGTTCGTGAGGGGCGCGAATTTGAATTTGGCGATTATGGTGCCGCCAAGGTGATTTCCAAATCAGAGGTTACTCAAGAGCTGGTGCTGGGGGCAGATCAGGTTCTGGTAGGTACGAACCGGACCCGCAAGCGATATAATCAGCGTCTGAGGGAGCTGAAAGGGTTCTCCGCGGCCTTTCCTCAGGCGGGCGACAAGCTTGTTTGTCTGCGTAACGATCCTGCCAAGGGACTCCTTAATGGTTCCCTTTGGAAGGTTATGACTTCTTCACGCGAGACTGTGAAACCCGGTATCAACCTGCTGATCGCGCCCGAAGACGAAGAACCGGGCAGGGGGGTAGCAAAAATCAAACTTTTGAAAGCGCAGTTTGATGATCCGGATGTGGAAATACCCTGGCAAACAAAAAAGCGCTTTGATGATTTCGACTACGGCTATGCACTGACGACCCATAAGGCGCAGGGTTCCCAGTGGAATGAAGTGGTTTTGTTTGATGAAAGCTATGCATTCCGGGATACTAGGGACCGCTGGCTTTATACGGCCATCACACGCGCAGCCGAAAGACTGACTGTTGTAAGATAAGTTCAACCGTACCAGGCAAGTATGAGATGAATTTTCATTGGATAAAATCGTTTGAAGGCGCTCGGGCACTGGAACTCCATACGCCCTACAACAAAGAATGGTGGGACCAAGGGCCATTTTTGCATAATGAGTGCAGGAAAATAACCGTGTGTTGCTCGACTGAACTAATGTACAACAAGCCAAAGCATATTGTTTCGGATGTCATTCATGACCGCATCTCTGTCTGCTAATCTCAATGCAATTGCCATGTTGCGAAATCGTCGTGACCTGCCTTGGCCCAATATTATCGGTATTGGCCGGATTGCGCTGGCTGCGGGTGCCTCCGGATTGACCGTACACCCCCGACCTGATGAACGGCATATTCGTTTTGCAGACCTTCCTCAGATTCGTGCACTCATTGATGATGAATTTCCTCAGGCGGAATTCAACATTGAGGGATATCCAACCCGTGAGTTTCTTGAACTGGTTGCTAAAAATGAGCCAGAACAGGTAACTTTGGTGCCCGATGATCCAACGCAATCCACTTCGGATCATGGTTGGGATTTGAAGCGCCATGCAGATTTTCTGCTACCCATCATTCGGAATCTGAAAACCACGGGTATTCGTGTTTCCCTTTTTATCGATCCTGACCCGGACGCGCCGCAAGCGGCAAAGGATCTGGAGGCGGACCGAATCGAACTGTACACCGGTCCTTATGGTGCAATGTATGATGATCCAAACGGTGCATTAATCGAGCTTGATAAGCTGGCCGAGACGGCCTCCGCAGCAGCTGAAGCCGGTATTGGAGTGAATGCAGGGCATGATCTTACGGTCGCCAATTTACCGGCTTTAGTGAAGAAAGTGCCAAATCTTGTCGAGGTTTCGATTGGTCATGGCCTCACTGCGGACGCTTTAATACACGGCATTGCGGGCTCTGTGGAAAGATTTCTCAATGCACTCAAAGTGTAATGCTTTGATTTGGCAGACTAATCCGTCGCCATGTATTTTTTGCATAACGTAGAGGGTGAGTTATGTTAAAATGGTGGTTGATATTGCGATGCAACACGACTAACTCGTCCGCCCACGCTGTAGGAGCGAGGGAAAACTTTTATGAATGACCACCAAACGGTTGGTGATGATTGCGATAATGGTTCTGTAAGCTACGAACCGGAACCGCATCACAAGGAAGCTTTTCCAGTTTTGGTTCTGGGCGCTTTGGGTGTTGTCTATGGCGACATCGGAACAAGCCCTATCTATGCCTTTCGTGAAGCGCTCCATGCTGCTTCGCTTGATGGCATGCTGAGCCGAACAGATGTCCTTGGTGTGGTGTCCATGATTTTCTGGGCACTGGCACTTATCGTCACCATCAAATACGTCTTCTTCGTGTTGCGCGCTGATAATGACGGCGAAGGTGGCATTCTATCCTTGATGGCATTGGCTCGGTCGAGCTTTAAGTCGCGCCCACAACTCATTTTGGGGCTCGGTATTGTCGGCGCATCCCTTTTCTACGGCGATGCCGTGATTACGCCTGCGATCTCTGTTCTATCCGCAGTGGAGGGGCTTGAGATTGTGACGCCAACGCTAAAACCGTTCATCGTCCCTATAACGATAGTCATTCTTTTGACCCTATTTTCGATCCAGCGATTTGGAACGGCCAGTGTTGCAAAAATATTCGGGCCGATAACGCTGATCTGGTTTCTCGCTATCGGGTTCTTTGGCTTGTTGCATATTGCGGATGACCTCAGCATTTTTGCTGCTGTTAACCCATATTATGCTTTTGAATATATTATGGATAATCCGGGCACTGCGTTTCCGACGATCGGAACGGTGTTTCTTGCTGTGACAGGTGCAGAAGCTCTTTACGCCGATCTTGGCCATTTTGGTCGCAAGCCAATAGCGACGGCATGGATGTGGATCGTCTTTCCGTGTTTGCTGCTCAATTATTTTGGACAGGGTGCGTTCATTCTCGCTCGTCCGGATGAGGCAAAGAATCCATTTTTTGAAATGTTCCCCCATTGGGCACTTTTACCAATGGTAATTCTGGCAACGATGGCGACTGTTATCGCCAGTCAGGCCGTTATTTCCGGCGCTTATTCGTTATCGCGTCAGGCCGTGCAGTTAAATCTTCTGCCGCGATTGAATATTGAGCACACTTCAGAGAAACAATCTGGCCAAGTCTATTTGCCAAAGGTCAATGCGCTCCTCGGTATCGTTGTCGTATTGCTGGTATTGGGTTTTGAACGCTCGTCAAATCTAGCTTCTGCTTACGGTATTGCCGTCACCGGAAATATGCTTGTCACAACGATCCTCCTGTTCATTGTCATGACCCGCATTTGGAAATGGAGCTTGTGGTTGGCTACTGGTCTGACGATGGGCTTCCTCATCATTGATCTTACTTTCGTAAGCGCAAACATGATCAAAGTGGTCGACGGAGGCTGGGCTTCGCTGGTTGTAGCTTTCATGGTTGTTCTCATCATGTTTACTTGGGTTCGTGGCAGCCGGAAGCTCTTTGAGAAAACCCGTAAGGGCGAAGTTCCACTGGCCTTGATCTCCAAGAAAATGGCTGAAAATCCGCCTACTTTGGTTCCAGGGACCGCAGTGTTCCTGACGGGCGATCCTAAAAGCACGCCGACTGCGCTCATGCACAGTCTTAAGCACTACAAGGTTTTGCACCAAAACAACGTCATCCTGACTGTGATCACCGCCCCATCGCCACTTGTGAAGAAAAGCGAGCGCGTTCGCATAGAACCTATCAATGAGCTTTTCATGCGGGTGACTTTGACGTTCGGATATATGGAGCGGCCAAACATTCCTCGGACACTCGCAATCTGTCGTAAGCAGGGTTGGAAGTTTGACATCATGACAACTTCGTTCTTCCTGTCCAGGCGTTCGCTGAAGGCATCAGCGCGCTCTGAAATGCCAAGATGGCAAGACCGTCTTTTCATCGCTTTGGCAAGAAGCGCCAGTGACGCCACGGAGTATTTCCAGATACCGACAGGGCGCGTTGTCGAGATCGGAACGCAGGTCAATATTTAGCCAGAAGGTCAATCAGCCTGCTTTAACAAACTGGTCCGAATGAAGAAATTACAGATTGCGATTGTTGGCGCAGGACCGGCTGGATTGGCTGCGGCGCTCTACCTTAAGCGTTCGAACAATCATGTAACATTGTTCGAACGCTTTGAATCAGCGTCCCCTGCTGGTTCAGGGCTTATCCTTCAACCGACGGGACTAACCGTCCTCGACGATCTCGGATTGTTTCAGGCAATTCAGGGTTTAGGGCGTCGCATCGACAGGCTTTATGGTGCGGATGCACTTTCCGGACGCACTGTTCTGGACGTGCGATATTCCGCGCTTAAGGGCGGGCGTTATGGTATTGCAGTGCACCGGGCGGCTTTGTTTTGTGTGCTTTATGATGCGGTGCTAAGCGAAGGTATCGACATTCAAACAAATGTTGATGTTGTTTCATTAGAGGTCGGAGCTGGCTCTGCTTGGCTCGTAACGGACGCCGGTCGCCGCGTTGGCGCCTTTGATCTGGTTGTTGATGCCAGCGGATCAAGATCAAAGATAAAGAAATTTGCCCACAAGAGCTGTGAACCGAAACCGCTTACTTATGGGGCCTATTGGGCATCACTCAAATGGCATTCAAATGGTTTTGATGAATTTTCGCTGCAACAGCGTTATCGCAAAGCAGGAATAATGATTGGCGTTCTGCCAATAGGCAAAGCAAGTGTTGCTGGCGTGAACAGCGCTGCCTTTTTCTGGAGCACCAAGCCAGACGAAGAAGCAAAATTACGCAATGCTGGAATTGCGCAATGGAAGGATAATGTGCTGTCACTTTGGCCGGAATGTTCGGTTTATCTCGATCAGATCGGCGGCTTCGATGACATGACATTGGCACGTTATGGCCATCATACATTGCCTTTCCCAATCGGACGTCATCTTTCGGTTATTGGCGATGCTGCGCATTCGACCAGCCCCCAACTGGGGCAGGGTGCAAATATGGCTTTGCTGGATGCCAAAGCTCTCGATCATGCGCTGCGCACTTCATCAGATATTGCATCGGCTCTTTCAGTATATGCCTCGTCTCGGCGTGGGCATATACGTGCTTTCCAAGCGCTGTCCCGAGCATTCACGCCATTTTATCAATCCGATTCCAAAATCTTGCCCTTTATCCGTGACCGCCTTGTTCCAGCAATTTCAGGCATTCCACCTGCGCCGCAATTATTAGCGTCCATGGTCTCGGGCACATTGACAGATCCATTCGAGCCGATTGGATTGCGCGAAAAAATCTGGATCTGATTTTGTTCTAATGCTTGTCATATCTCGGGACATGTACTAAAAGCCAACCGTAACGTACGGTACGGTACGGTTGGAGGATGTGTTGAAGTCAGAACTGGAAATCAGCGAAACTGCATTAACAGAACGTCAGAAAGACGTTCTGGATGCTGCGCTCGCACTTCTGGTTGAGGCTGGCGATAAGTTGACGATGACAAGCGTCGCCCGGCGTGCGAGCTGCTCAAAAGAAAGCCTGTATAAATGGTTCGGCGACCGTGATGGTTTGCTGACAGCGACCGTCCAATGGCAAGCTTCCAAGGTGAGGGGAGTTCCGGTCAGCCGTGACGGGTTTGATCGTGATGCTTTGATTGCAGGGTTGGAGCGTTTTGCGACCGATTGGTTGCGGGTTCTGTCTGGTAAAATCTCTGTCGCTTTGAACCGTGTTGCGGTGACACATGCTGGAACGGACAAACATGGGCTTGGTCGTGATCTTGGCGGTATCGTTCTGGAGAATGGTCCATTCGCTATGGCCCGCAGGCTGGAGCCGGTCTTGCTGCTAGGCCGTGAGGCAGGGTTGCTGCAATTTGACCATACAGATGAGGCGTTCCGTACGTTTTTTGGACTGGTGGTCCGCGACGTTCAAATTCGTCTTCTGCTTGGCGATCATTTCGAATTGAGTGAACCGTCAATTGAGCGTGATGCAAAGCGAGCTACTGAACAATTTCTCGTTCTCTACAAACCGTGAGGAAAACCGGTTCTCAAAGACCGGCAAATAATACTGAAACATAGGAAGGACTAAATCAATGCGCGTATATTATGATCGTGATGCGGACATCAACCTGATCAAGTCGAAAAAGGTTGCCATCATTGGCTATGGTTCCCAGGGCCGCGCCCATGCCCTGAACCTGAAGGATTCTGGTGCCAAAGATGTACGCATTGCGCTGCGTCCAGGTTCAGAAACTGCAAAGAAAGCCGAAGCTGACGGTTTTCAAGTTGTCAGCGTTGCGGAAGCAGCAAAATGGGCTGATCTTATGATGATGGCAACGCCGGATGAATTGCAGGCCGATATCTACAAAGATCATATTGCCGACAATATCCGCGATGGTGCAGCTATTGCTTTCGCCCATGGCCTTAACGTGCATTTCGGTCTTATCGAGCCAAAGAAGACCGTTGACGTTGTGATGATCGCTCCTAAGGGTCCCGGCCACACAGTTCGCGGCGAATATCAGAAGGGCGGCGGTGTGCCTTGCCTCATCGCTGTTCATCAGGATGCATCCGGCAACGCGCATGATCTTGCTCTATCCTACGCTTGTGGTGTTGGTGGTGGCCGTTCGGGCGTTATTGAAACCAATTTCCGTGAAGAGTGCGAAACCGATCTGTTTGGCGAGCAGGTCGTGCTATGCGGCGGTCTTGTTGAATTGATCCGTGCCGGTTTCGAAACACTGGTTGAAGGCGGCTATGCGCCGGAAATGGCTTATTTCGAATGCCTGCATGAAGTTAAGCTCATTGTTGATCTGATTTATGAAGGCGGCATCGCCAACATGAACTACTCGATCTCGAACACAGCCGAATGGGGCGAGTATGTCTCCGGTCCGCGGATCATCACAGCTGAGACAAAGGCAGAGATGAAGCGTGTTCTGACTGACATCCAGACAGGCAAGTTCACTTCAGACTGGATGCAGGAATATAAAGCTGGTGCATCACGCTTCAAGGCTATCCGTCGCAACAATGACAAGCACCAGATTGAAGAAGTTGGTGAGAAGCTGCGCGGTATGATGCCTTGGATTGGCAGCAACAAGCTGGTTGATAAGGCCAAGAACTAAGAAGTTTGAGAGAATAAGTCTAAGGGCCACGGAAGAAATCCCGTGGCCCTTTTCTTTGGCGGCGTTCCAACTGAATTTACGCTACAAATTGCACCGTTCCCTTGGGCGATTGTAGGGCTTGTATGTATTGTCAAAACCCCGATAGGATTGATAGGCGGCGCGGCACCTTTCGGCCTGTGTGGGGCCACTATTTCCCGTCGGCCGGTTTGCACGCCCATTGTAACAATTTCCTGTCGAACAATCACGAAGACTATCCCGGTAGGGGCTATTATTGCGTAGGATTGTCGGTGTTCTCGGCGTTACATCGAGCCCGCGTGGAGCGGGACGGTAAGTCTGGATTTCACGTGCGGAAGCAATGGGAATCTGCCCGACAATCATGAGTGAAAGAGCGGCCAGCACAATCTTAAAAGGTTTCATTGTTCGAGCTTTCGGTTATCCATGTCTTTGATATAGGCGCTTGCTGTTCTAATCGCTACTGGCAGCGACGGACTAATACGGGTAGGGTCAGATAGACATTTAATCGTTATTGGTCTCAATTCAGAGTATTTGCATGTCAGTTCGCATTGCTACCTTCAACGTCGAAAATCTGATGAACCGTTTTGACTTCTCCGGTTTCAAAAATAATCTCAATAAAGACAGAACCTTGCAGCTCTTTCAGATTCAGGATGAGGCCCAATACCGACAATTGGAGCAGGCCCGGACGATTGCGCATGCGGACGACACTCGTCAGTTAACTGCCTTGGCTATTGCCGAAACCCATGCAGATATTCTTTGTCTTCAGGAAGTGGACAATATTGGTGCACTCAACGCTTTTGAGTTTGGATATCTATTCAAGATGGTCGGTGAGGGGTATCGCCATAAATATATGATCGAAGGGAATGACAGCCGCGGCATTGATGTTGCCGTTCTGATGCGTGATCAGACGCGGGATGGCTTGCCTATCGAATTCGTTGCGATGACAAGTCACGCCCACCTTACTTACAATGATTTTGGAATTTACAGTTCGGATCTGGCGTTGCTAGGCATTGAACCCCATGAACGGATATTCAAGCGCGACTGTCTTGAAATCGATGTACTTATTGGAGGTAAGCCCCTCTCGCTTTTTGTCAGCCATCTCAAATCCATGGGTTCTCCGCGAAATGGTTTGGATGGGCGAGCTGCTTCAATGCCTGTCCGGGTGGCAGAGGCGAAGGCTGTGCGACGTATCATCGAGAACAAGTTTGCTGGCAATGGCGGCTCTGCCGAAAAGAGTTGGGTTATCTGTGGTGACTTCAATGATTACCGTGAGAGAGTGCTTATCAAGGGCGATACGCTGGCAGGCTACAGTTTCGAACCCGTCAAAGAAGTGGAAAGCAGTGTAAATATCCTGCTTGAAGGTGGATTTTGTGAAAATCTGGTAGAAAGACGGCCTGAAATGGATCGCTGGACGCTCTATCATACGCGAGGACCTGAGGAGCGGCACTTGTGCCAGTTGGATTATATTTTTGCTTCTCCGGCGCTTGCGCGGAAAAATGCGCAGGCGATCCCGGATATCATAAGGCAAGGCCAACCATTTCGTACGCTTTTTCCGCCAAATCTTGAAGTTCAACGATTTCCGCGTATTGGCTGGGATCGCCCCAAGGCGAGCGATCATTGCCCTGTTGCAGTGACATTTGGCGTCGTTTGAACAATGAGAAATTTTCCTGAAAAGACGGTGATTGAACTCAGAGATGTGTCGATTCGCATAGAAGGCGGCCCTTTAGCTTACGACATCGATAATGAATCGGAGATTGCGACAAGCTGGAAGGCAGACATCAAGGCTAATCCCAACCTTTTCGATGGCGATTTCTTTATGGCCGAAAAGGCAGATATTAGCCGTGGCGCTTTTGATGCGGTTTATAAGCGCACACGTTTCAAAACGATGATGCATTGGAAGAAGAACCGCACATTGCTAAAGCCCTGGCACATATTTGCCGTGGGTGTGATTGTTTCCAACGACAATAAGCTTATCGCAGGCCGGATGGCCAATTCAACGTCGGCAGCGGGCTGTGTCTATTTCCCTGCTGGATCTTTTGACGAAAGCGATGTGCGAGACGAGACCGTGGACATTGATGCGAATATGCAAAGGGAGGTCATGGAAGAAACTGCTATTGATCTGGCCGATGCTTGGCGCTTCGATAGCAGCCCGTATCTTGTTACGGCGGATTGCAGTATTGCATTGTTCCGCCGATATTATTTTGATGCCAGCTCGCAAGAGCTACTATCCCGGATACGTCATCATATCGCTACGCAGGTCAATTCAGAGCTTGATGATGTCATTGCTGTGGCTTCACCAGATGATATGAGCGATACCACCCCTTCTACATTCCGCACATTTGGCGATTGGCATTTCGACTGAATGTAACCGTCACAAGGTTTCACTTGAACCACTATGGCGATGCTTTATTTTCACGCCATTGAAGAGGAGCAATGCCTATGGCTGGACGTCGCTATGAAATTTATGACGTTTTTACCTCCGAGGCGCTAAAAGGCAATCCGCTTGCAATTGTCCATGAGGCGCAAGGACTTAGCGATGAGGCGATGCAGAGCATCGCCCGTGAGTTCAATTTGTCTGAAACGGTATTCGTATTGCCCGCGAAAAATGCAGCGCATACGGCCTGGATTCGCATTTTCACACCGGATTACGAAATGCCTTTTGCGGGACATCCGACAGTGGGAACAGCTATATCCCTTGTACAAAATCGATTTGCAGAAACGATAGGCGACCAAGATGCGCTCATCATCCTGGAGGAGCAGGTTGGACCCGTCCGTTGCGGGGTCAGGCTGGAGAGCAACGGAGCTTTTGCCGAGTTCGACTTTCCGAAGCTACCGCAGCGGGTAGACTACAATTACGACAAGGTGGCGATCGCAGAGGCACTCCGACTGGAGCCAAACGAAATTGGCTTTGAGAATCATGTCCCCAGCATATGGGATGCGGGTGTTCCATTCTTGCTTGTACCAATTCACGGTCTCGCAACGGCTGCACGAATCAGGATTGATCAGGCCGCAATGCAGCGGGTCGCACCTCGAATTGGCCACAGGCAGTTACCGGTCTACGCCTATTGCCGCGAGACTATAGAACATGGAAATAATTTTCATTCGCGTATGTTTGTCAGCGATGAAGGAACATATGAAGATCCGGCAACGGGATCGGCGACAGCGGCGTTTTCTGGCGCGATCCACCTATTTGATGAGCCGCTTGACGGGATGCTGCGGCTTTCAATAGAGCAGGGGTATGAGATGGGGCGGCCATCAAGGCTCCAACTCGAATTGGATATTCAGGATAAACAGTTAACCGGCGCACGAATTGGGGGCGCGGCAATTAGGGTCGCTGAAGGTAAATTGTTTGTTTGAGAGCGAAAAACTCATGTTCTTGTCAATCAATGCGATAAAGTGTTGCGAAGGGCTGGACAGGCAAGATTTGCCTCGTTATAGAGCGCTCACTGTCGTCGCAAAAGCGGCTGACGGGCACATAGCTCAGTTGGTAGAGCAGCTGACTCTTAATCAGCGGGTCGTAGGTTCGATCCCTACTGTGCCCACCATTTCTTTTGAAACAAGGGCCGCATGGCCCTTTTTTCTTGCACAGAAACAAGCACAAGCTTGTCCAAAACCTTCCAAAGGAGATTTTCATGAGCGTTCGTCGTATTGAAGCAGGCCCTCGCATGAGTCAGGCCGTTATCCATGGTAACACAGTCTATCTGGCTGGTCAGGTTGGTGGTCCGGGCAAGAGCGTAACCGAGCAGACAAAAGACGTTCTGGCGTCGGTCGATCGTTTGCTGAAAGAGGCAGGTACAGACAAGTCCAAATTGTTGCAGGCGATTATCTGGCTCGATGACATGAAAGACTTTGGCGAAATGAACGCGGTCTGGGATGCGTGGGTTGATCCGGCTAATGCTCCGGCGCGCGCAACAGGTGAGGCCAAGCTTGCAACACCTGAGTATAAGGTTGAAATCATCATCACGGCTGCAATCTAAAGATTGTAGCATTCAAGTTAATTGCTTGGGTGCACTGGATTTTTGGCGCGGGAATGAATAAAGTCCGCGCTTCTCCGGATTGCCGTTGTGGCAATTCTTTAAACGCTTGTCTGATTGTGGTCTATTTATAGTTTTCGCAAGACGAGGCAAGCATGGGTAAGGAAAACGATTGCAAGTTCTCGTCCGTGATAACAATGTTGAACAGGCCCTTCGGGTTCTGAAGAAAAAGATGCAGCGCGAAGGTTTGTTTCGTGAAATGAAGGCCCGCCAGGCTTTTGAGAAGCCATCCGAACGCCGCGTTCGTGAAAAGGCTGAGGCTGTTAGCCGCGCCCGTAAAGCCGCCCGTAAACAGGCTCAACGCGAAGGCCTATTGCCTGGTCCAAAGAAAAAAGAACGTGTTGCACGCCCTGGCGCTCCAGCAGGCAATGATTACAACAATAACCGCTAATATTGACGGGCTTAATCGCCCTTCACTGTGACGACAAACCCGCATGGCTTCATTGCTATAGCGGGTTTCGTTTTAGTGATGGCTTCAGAACTCCGGCCGGTTTCAAAAAAGTGCCTTCTTGCGTGATGCAGTAATGCATTTACTTGTCGGTTATCGCATTTATTGGAGATATGAACCGAATGGCACTCAAGCTGAATATTATCATAGCAAGCACAAGGCCCGGACGAGGTGGCCCAGCTGTAGCAAAATGGTTCAATGAATTTGCCAAACAAGATGGTAATTTCGAACCAGTGCTAATCGATCTGGCTGATTTCAATTTGCCGATCTATGACGAACCGAATCATCCTCGCATGAAAAAATATGAGCATGCGCATACCAAGAAATGGAGCCAGGCCATTGAGCCGGGCGATGCTTACATTTTTGTCATGCCAGAATATGATTATAATGCGCCACCTTCTCTGATCAACGCGCTGGTCTATCTGTGGAATGAGTGGAACTATAAGCCAGCAAGTTTTGTCAGCTATGGCGGTGTTTCCGGTGGGTTGCGTGCTACCGAGTCGGTTAAGGGCCTGTTGTCGGCATTGCGAATGGTCCCGATTGGCGAGAGTGTTCCAATTCCGTCCTATCAGCAATTTATCAATGATGATGGTGTGTTCACGCCAAACGAACTTATTACCAAGAGTGCCAGCACGGTTTTGACTGAACTTTCAAAATGGGCAGGTGCGCTAAAGCCACTTCACACGTCATGATTTAGAGACCCGCTTGACATTAATACCTCCAGCGGGTCATTTTAGGCCATTCACCAGGGGAGTCCCGACAAGGGGCTGAGATACTGCTTCAGGTTTTACCAAGCGCAGTGACCCGTTGAACCTGATCCAGTTCATACTGGCGTAGGGACGGTGCAAAGGCTATCGCGCATGGTGCATTGGCACCGAATCCATCATTGGATTCGCGAGGCTGCTTTTCATCCTTCCGGCACAGAACTGGGTTTCCTGCAACAAAGCAAAGGAACCTGACGATGACCGCTGTAACCAAAATTATCGAAGCCCCAAAAGTTTCGACCGGCCCACTTCCCGCTTCGACAAAGATTTATAAACCGGGGCTGATCCACGCTGATATACGCGTTCCTTTGCGTGAGATTGCAGTTCATCCCACCGCTGGTGAACCAAATCTCGCCGTCTATGATTCATCGGGCCCCTATACCGACGCGGCGGTAAGCGTCGATATTAATAAAGGCATTGCTCGTATTCGTGAGGCGTGGAAAGCTGGACAACAGGCCGATAGTCACACCTATGAAGGGCGGCTTATCCAGCCCGCCGATAATGGCTTTGCAACCGGTGAACGGCTCACACGAGAGTTTCCCGTTCGATATCAGCCTCGCCGAGCCCATGACGGTAAAGCAATCACGCAGCTCGCCTATGCACGCGCAGGCGTCATTACGCCGGAAATGGAATATGTAGCTATCCGTGAAAACCTTGGTCGCGCGGAGGCAAAGTCTGTTGTTCGTGACGGCGAGTCTTTCGGTGCGTCAGTGCCAGACTTTGTTACGCCGGAATTCGTGCGGGAGGAGATCGCTCGGGGACGAGCAATCATACCGGCCAACGTAAATCACCCCGAACTTGAACCTATGATCATTGGTCGAAACTTTCTTGTGAAGATCAATGCAAATATTGGTAATTCGGCCGTTACCTCGTCGATGGAGGAGGAGGTCGAAAAGATGGTTTGGGCCATTCGCTGGGGTGGCGATACGGTGATGGATCTGTCGACGGGCCGTAATATACATAACATACGAGAGTGGATTATCCGCAATTCACCAGTGCCGATTGGAACCGTACCGCTCTATCAGGCACTGGAAAAGGTCGGCGGGATTGCCGAAGATCTGACTTGGGAAGTTTACCGCGATACGCTGATTGAACAGGCAGAGCAGGGCGTCGATTACTTCACTATTCATGCGGGTGTGCGGCTCCATTACATTCCGCTAACTGTAAACCGCGTCACGGGGATCGTTTCGCGCGGCGGTTCGATCATGGCGAAGTGGTGCCTGCATCACCATCGTGAAAGTTTTCTCTACGAGCATTTTGACGAAATCTGCGATATCTGCCGCGCATATGATGTCAGTTTTTCACTTGGTGATGGATTGCGCCCAGGCTCAATTGCTGATGCGAACGATGCGGCGCAATTTGCCGAATTGGAAACTTTGGGTGAGTTGACGCAGATCGCTTGGGCGAAGGACTGCCAGGTGATGATCGAGGGCCCCGGTCACGTACCCATGCACAAGATCAAGGAAAATATGGACAAGCAGCTTGCCGTGTGCGGTGAGGCGCCTTTCTACACGCTTGGACCGCTCACGACAGACATTGCTCCAGGCTATGATCACATTACCTCAGGGATCGGGGCTGCAATGATCGGTTGGTTTGGAACGGCCATGCTTTGTTATGTTACGCCCAAAGAACATCTCGGATTGCCCAACCGCGATGACGTGAAGGTTGGGGTTATTACCTATAAGATTGCCGCTCATGCCGCAGATTTGGCTAAGGGGCATCCAGCTGCAAAGCTTCGAGATGATGCTCTATCGCGGGCGCGCTTCGAGTTCCGCTGGGAAGATCAGTTTAATCTGTCTTTGGACCCTGAAACAGCGCGGCTTTATCACGATGAGACCTTGCCGAAAGAAGCGCACAAGGTTGCGCATTTCTGCTCTATGTGCGGGCCGAAATTCTGTTCTATGCGTATTTCACACGACATTCGGGCCGAAGCTCAAAAAGAAGGCATGGCTGCGATGGCAGAAAAATTCCGCGTCGGCGGCGACCTTTATATGCCGCTTAAAGCCGAGGAATGAAGGGTGAATGTCTTGGTGAAAGGGGCTGGTGTCGCGGGCCTCACTGTAGCCTATGAGCTTTGTTTACGCGGAGCGGAGGTGACAATATTGGAACCTTTCAGGGACGAGCGTTCCGCAGCCTCTTGGTATGCTGGTGGCATGCTCGCTCCCTGGTGCGAGCGTGAAAGCGCCGAGCAGCCCATCATTGATCTTGGATCGAAAGCTGCCGATTGGTGGGAAGCAACTCTTCCCGGGACAGTGACGCGCAATGGCACACTTGTGATTGCGTCGCCACGGGATGTTAAGGAACTGGATCGGTTTGGTGGGCGCACATCGGGGTTCGTGCACATCGGTGAGGAAGCCATTTCTCTTTTGGAGCCCGATCTTGGTGGAGCATTCCGCAAAGGTTTGTTTTTCGAAGGGGAGGCTCATTTGGAACCGCGCAGGGTTCTCAAAGACCTAAGAACTATGCTCACAGCGTGGAATACTCGCTTTGAGACCGAGATGAGTGCTCCCGAGATCTCTGATTTTGAGTGGGTTTTAGATTGTACGGGAATTGCATCGTCGGATACTGATCTACGGGGAGTGCGTGGCGAAATGCTTTTGCTGCGTAGTAAAGACATATCTTTATCGCGGCCTATAAGATTAATTCATCCCCGGTTCCCGCTCTACATTGTCCCACGACCGGATAACATATTCATGGTCGGTGCAACGATGATTGAAAGTCATGCAAGCGGTCCCATAAAGGCACGATCGGTGATGGAATTGTTGAATGCGGCCTATAGCGTTCATGCTGCTTTTGGCGAGGCCGAAATTATCGAGACTGGAGCAGGTATTCGCCCAGCCTACCCAGATAATCTGCCACGTGTTGTCAAAACGGGCAATCGCATCAGCATTAACGGGCTTTATCGACACGGGTTCCTGCTTGCGCCAGCGATGGCAAGGCAGGCCGCTGACATGATTCTGCCAGAAAGGAATGTGCGCCATGAAACTCATCGTCAATGGCTATGAACACGAAGTATCTGCTCAATCACTTGAAGCGCTATTGCGTGAATTGGCGTTTGAAGGTGAATGGCTTGCGACTGCCGTCAATAGCGAGCTTGTGCGAGCAAATGAGCGGAAAAATCATGCTTTGAAGGACGGTGACCGCATTGAAATACTGACGCCGAAGCAGGGTGGATGACATGCTGAAACTTTACGGAGTGGAGATTTCATCCCGCCTTATGCTTGGTACGGCGCAGTATTCATCTCCTGCGATTCTTATCGATGCGATAAAAGCGTCGCAAACAGAAATCATCACTGTGTCACTGCGGCGGGAAATGTCTGGGGTAAAGTCCGGAGATGGCTTCTGGTCCTTGCTTCGTTCTCTAGGATTGCGCGTATTGCCCAATACTGCCGGGTGTCACACCGTAAAAGAAGCTGTTTTGACGGCCCACATGGCGCGCGATATCTTTTCAACGGACTGGGTAAAGCTCGAAGTCATTGGCAATCATGACACTTTACAACCGGACGTCTTCGCGCTGGTAGAGGCGGCGAGGATTTTAACTGAAGATGGTTTCAAAGTATTTCCCTATACAACAGATGATCTGGTGGTTGCAGAACGGTTGTTGGAGGCGGGATGTGAGGTCTTGATGCCTTGGTGCGCGCCTATTGGCTCGGCAATGGGGCCGATGAATTTGCACGCATTACGCTCGATACGAGGGCATTTTCCTGGGATAGTCATGATTGTTGATGCAGGACTAGGTCGCCCGTCACATGCAGCGGCTGTAATGGAACTCGGATTTGATGCCGTTCTTCTCAATACCGCTGTGGCGAAGGCTGGAGATCCTGTCGCTATGGCACAGGCATTTGCGAAAGCTGTCGATGCAGGATATCTGGCCCATCATGCCGTTGTACTTGAGCCGCGGGATATGGCTGTTCCGTCAACGCCAGTAATAGGCAGGGCGGTCTTTACGTAAGTACATACTTATTGAGCCTTGGTGGCTGTAACATGGAGCCATTCAGTGGGCTCATTGTCGTAACCACTGCCCATGCGGCTCTCAATGTCGACCAAAGACCAGGTTTGTCCGTAGACCTGCCTAAGCCATTCGGCTGAGGGGTAATTATAGTATCGCCCGAATTTATCGCGGCCTTCTTGTTGTCCAGCTTTATAGCTTGCATAGAACCGACCACCCGATTTGAGTGCTCGCTCAACACGTTGAAGAATGGCCTTTAGGTGAGGTCGGGGAACATGCAAAAGGCAGGCATTGGCCCAAACGGCGTCGAATTCGTTCCGGTATTCAATCTGATCGAATTTTAACACTTCGGCTTGAATGCCAAGCCGTTTTTGAGCCTGATAGGCTAGCTCGGGACTACCATCGGTCGGGGTAACATCGAAGCCTTGCGCGAGCATATGTGCACTATCGTCGCCACCGCCGCAGCCGAGCTCCAAAATAGAGGATCCGGGTGTCAGACAAGCCAGAAACGTGTCTAATTGTTCATAGAATCTATTGTCGTTACGATGAGTATAAACCTCTGCTTCTTCTGCGTAAAAGCTCAAAGTGTCTTTATCCTCACCGACCATATTATCCTCTTACATATCAAGAATAGCGGGTGTTTTTCCCTTTTCACCATGGATCAGGCAGTCGGCAATAGTGGTTTTATCCAGTACCGCGCGTGTGACATTAGCAACTTCATTGAAAACGTGGCGAATTTCGCATGTCTCTTCATCGCTGCAATCCTCGCAACGCCGGTAAGCAATCTTACTCAGACATGGAAGTGAGGCTATAGGGCCATCTATGAGACGCAAAACCTCGCCGAAGGTAATTTCGTCTGCACCCTTGAGAAGAAGATAGCCGCCCATCTTGCCGCGTCGGCTCATAACGATACCTTCCCGCTTCAGGTCCAGTAAAATCTGTTCAAGGAATTTCTTTGGTATATTTTGCTCTTCTGCAATATCCGAAATAAATAGTGCCTTTTCGGAATCGGCGCGCGCAAGGACCACGAGCGCCCGTAGAGCATATTTGGCTTTTTGCGATATCATTCTTCTTTGCCTACAGCCTTCTGGGTTGCAGTCACAGCCCTTCGACAGACATTTCCTAATATAAAAACGTTAAAAATGTGAGTTTTTTAACGGCGATTGGATGTCTTAATAATGGCGTGTAATCGTCTGAAAACAATAGTCCATTAAGGTTTTTCATCTCGCAATTTCAACTCAGGGGCTTGTACTGATACACGATTAAAATGGTCGTGATTGTTGACAAATGATTTCATTGCGTCATCATTGCTTATCCGTTGACCATAATGGCAACTCTACTCTGCAACCGTATTATTTTGGAGGTCGCGATGTATAGTGAAGTATCAAGCATTTTTACTAGGGCTGAACGCTTGTGGCTCGAGATATTTAAAGCAAAAAATGACGATTTAAATTCTCTTAATCCGATAAAACGGGATGAGGCTGAGTTATCAGCAAAGAGACATCGTAACTGGACAGAAGAAGATTTTCTCTGGTGCTGGCAGCATCGCGGTTTTTGGTAACCGGCGCAACCAATTCATCCAAGACGCAGATCGGTTTTTGCGGTTTCTTGATTTTGGTCATAATTAGAATTTTATCCCACTTATATCTTACTCATTGGCAAAATAAATCTTTCTTACCGACTCTTTCCTCGCCATTCTCAGAATAATTATCCATGAAGTTAGAAATGCGGATTGGGTGCGGCTTAAAATTCGGGGGCGTTATTGCCCTCGTCGGGGAGAATTCCATGAGAAAATTGATTGGTTACGCGGCTTTAGCGCTGGGATTTATTTTGACGCCTGCGCAAGCTGCGGAAGAACCTACGGAAATTCTCAATGTTTCCTACGATATCTCCCGTGAGCTCTATGAGCAGATCAACAAAGCCTTTAGCGCAGCCTATAAAGCTCAGTCCGGGAAAGATATCACTGTCAACCAGTCGCATGCGGGTTCTTCGAAGCAGGCCAGGTCCATTCTTGAGGGCCTGGAAGCTGACGTCGTGACGTTCAATCAGGTGACCGATGTTCAGGTCTTGCATGATAAGGGTAATTTGATACCGGCCGACTGGCAGTCACGCCTTCCCAATAATTCATCGCCATACTATTCACTTCCAGCGTTTCTCGTGCGCGCCGGTAATCCAAAGAATATCAAGAATTGGGACGATCTGGTGCGTGACGATGTAAAAGTTGTTTTCCCTAATCCGAAGACCTCCGGCAATGGCCGCTATACTTATCTTGCTGCATATGCCTATGCGCTTGAGGCGAACAATAAGGACGAGGCAAAGGCACAAGAATTTACTAAAAAGCTTCTTGCTAATGTTCCAGTATTCGATACTGGCGGTCGCGCTGCGACCACCACTTTTGCGGAGCGCGGCATTGGCGATGTGTTGATCACCTTCGAGGCAGAGGTTTTGGGAACACGCAAACAGCTTGGTGAAGACAAGTATGAAGCGGTGGTTCCTCCGGTGAGCCTGTTGGCTGAGTTTCCTGTCTCTGTCGTTGACAAGGTTGCAGATAAGCGCGGATCACGTGCAATTGCCGAAAATTATCTGAAATTTCTTTATACGCCAGAAGGGCAGAACATCCTTGCCCAGAACTATAATCGTGTCCATGACGAGGCCGTTAAAGCCAAGTATGCCGCTCAATTCCCAGAAACTCGTCTTTTGACAGTCGAAGACGTGTTCGGCGGCTGGAAGAATGTGACGAAGAGCCATCTCGCTGAAGGTGGTATTCTTGACAAGGTTTTCACCAAGCGCTGATTCAGCAAATAATCCGGACTAACGGTGTGGCTTCTATTCCGCGCCGTTTTCAATGCAACAGATCACTTGTGTTAAAGCTTGGATGAACTAAGAACCTCGCATGTCATTGTTCTCGAAATCCAGTCGGCGCGGCATATTGCCGGGCTTCAGCCTCACTCTTGGAGTGACACTCCTATACTTTACCTTGATTGTCGCTCTCCCCCTGCTGGCAATGCTCTATAAATCTTTTAATTTAGGCTGGTCTGATTTTTGGGATATCGTGTCCTCCGAACGTGCGGTTGCGACCTATCGTATCACAATTAGCGCTGCTTTATTGGCAACGCTTCTGAATGCGCTTTTTGGGGTGCTCCTTGCCTGGGTTCTTGTACGTTATGAATTTCCTGGTAAACGCCTTCTGGATGCTGTTGTTGATTTGCCCTTTGCTTTGCCCACCGCAGTTGCCGGATTAGCGCTGGTAACGATTTTCTCCACCAATGGCTGGTTTGGTCAATATTTAGAGCCTCTGGGTATAAAGATCGCCTATGCGCCGCTGGGAATTGCTCTGGCGATGATGTTTACCAGTATTCCTTTTGTTGTCAGGACAGTTCAGCCAGTGCTGGAAGATGTAGCGACAGATGTGGAAGAAGCTGCGCGTTCCTTGGGCGCTACAAATTGGCAGATATTTGCGAGCATCATCTGGCCCGCCATTTTCCCCGCATTCATCGCGGGTTGCAGCCTGTCTTTTGCAAGAAGCTTGGGGGAATTTGGAGCCATTGTCTTCATTTCGGGAAATTTGCCATTTGAGACAGAGGTAATGTCTCTGCTGGTCTTTATACGCCTTGATGAGTATGACTATCCTGCAGCCGCGGCCATAGCGACCGTCATGTTAATCATAGCATTCGTTATGCTTTTTATTACAAATTCAATACAGGCTTGGCAGCTCAAATATGCAGAACGTAGCTAATCTTTCTGCGCCCGTTGGCGGGCTGAAGCCCTCGAAGCGACATGGTAAAAAGCCCGTGCGCCTTTCGCAACGGCTGTTGATCGTGTTGGCAGCATTTTTGTCGGTTTTGCTGATAGGTTTTCCGCTGCTGGTTATTTTCACTTATGCCTTCCGCGAAGGGATCGCAGTGTATCTGGAACAGATAAGTCAACCCGCAACTCTACATGCGATTTGGCTAACTGTTTTGACTGCCCTTGTAGTTGTGCCCATCAATATGATTTTTGGAATATGTGTGGCTTGGCTGATCACACGCTTTAGATTTCCCGGTCGTGGTCTATTGATCACTTTTATCGAGATACCCTTTTCTGTTTCGCCAATTGTTGCGGGTGTTACCTATCTATTTTTATACGGAAGTCAGGGGCTGCTTGGACCATTTCTTGAAAGCCATGATATCAAGATCATGTTTACCGTCCTGGCGATCTTTCTGGTTAGCCTTTTTGTAACAAGTCCCTTTGTCGCGCGCGAACTGATTCCTCTTATGCAGGCACAGGGAAGTGATGATGAAGAGGCGGCCATTACGCTTGGTGCTAACGGTCTGCAAACATTCTTTTATGTTACCCTGCCCAATATCCGTTGGGCGCTGCTTTACGGTGCCATGCTTTGTAACGCCCGTGTCATGGGTGAATTTGGCGCCGTCTCAGTGGTTTCCGGAGCCATCCGCGGACAAACCAACACTTTGCCGTTGCAGATCGAATTGCTGTTCAATGATTACAATGTTACCGGGGCGTTTGCAGCTTCGTCCACCTTGGCAATGATTGCTGTCGTGACGCTGGTTCTCAAATATCTCCTTGAACGGAAACAGTTTAGTTAAGCGGCACGTTGCGTTCGAAAAGTCTGCTTAGGTCTGCGCAATGAGTCGGCGAGAACATGCCCTTCGGCCCACGAGCCAAAACCACTTTCAACATTAATGTGTCCGGAATTGCCTATATCGACAAAGCCGGCCCCCCAGACATTAGCCAGTGCCTGTGCCTTGTTAAAAGACATGTAGGGATCATTGCGACTTGCCACGACAACCGAGGGAAAGCTTAGTTTATGGCGCGGCAAGGGCGCGAAACTTTCAAACTTTCTATCCCAAGTGACCATGCGCTCAGCATCTGCAGGTGCTACAAGAACTGCTCCCGCCACATGCGCAGCTGATGGCCGACTGGCAAGGTGGGCAACCAGAATGGATCCAAGACTATGCGCCACCAGAATAGCTCCCGGTGTCTCGGCAAGTGCAGCTTCAAGTACATGAAGCCATTGTGATAAAACCGGATTATCCCAGTCATCTTGCTCGATAAGCCGCGAGGTCTCATCCTCCAGCAGCCATTGGCGTTGCCAATGGCCGTTTTCCGATCCCCGATATCCCGGAATAATCAATGTTGTCATTGGGTCACTCCATGTTGAAATCTGCGTTCAAAATAGAGTGTTGTGCTGCGGCTTTGAAGAAACGTTGCACTAAAGTCCGCTGGGTCTGGAAAATATTATCTGCGTAAAATCATATTAGTGTGAAAATGCCCTGATGTTCATTCGTCTTTTTTGTACCAGCGCAAAAGGAGTTGCGAGCGCTCGAAGACCAGCACCACCACCAACGAAAGAGCAAATGGGATCAGCAAATAAAAGAGACGGAATATAATGAGGGCAGCAAGAACATCCGCTTGATTCATATCTGGCAAGCCAGTCAGAAAAACGAGCTCGAGCACGCCTAGTCCACCTGGGGCATGCGATATGAGTGCAGCGGAAAATGACACCAGAAAAATGCCTAGGATAATCATAAATCCAGGATTTCCGGCCTCTGGAAGAGTGAAGTATATAATTGCCGCCGCACCGATGAGTTCCAGCGGTCCTACAATCAATTGTTGTGCGACAACCGTAAGTCGGGGGTATTCAAGTGTAAATTGGCGAATGCGTAAAGGTTTGAAATGAAGCCAGCTGCCGAAAACATAAAGCAGGATGATGGCCAGAGATCCCAGTCCGAGTATGTAGCTTAGAGAAAGCGGCAATTCAGAATTGAACCGCTGCAAAATTTCCGGCTCAATTAAAAGAACGATCGCACTTAGACTCATGACGCCAATGAGAAAAGTGAATGAGCAAAAGGCAATCAGAAGTGCTATTTCCGGACCGCTCATCCCTTGCGAGGAATAAGCGCGATAACGTACAACTGCGCCTGAAAGCACGGACGCGCCGATGTTATGCGACAGTGCGTAGGTCGTAAAAGAGCAACATGCAATAAAGACCCAAGAAATCTTGCGACGCAGATGCAAAAGGGCAATGCGGTCATAACCGGCGAGAGCCGCATAAGCAATCAAGGAGGCAAGAGCCGCCAATACCCAGCGATGCATCGAAATAGCTTTAAGGCTGTCGATAACATCATCCAGTGAAATACTGCGTAACTCCTTATACAGAAGCCATGCAGATATGCCGACGGCGGCTAATCCTACGATCGGCCAAATATAATCCTTAATTTTCATCTTCTTTCCTGCCCGGCCTTCGTAATCATCATTCTTTTAGTTTCAGGTTTCGGTCAGTATTCCCTCTGGCTTCGGCTCGTCCAAGCTGAGTATATGCGAAACAATACCCCGCGCTATCTCGCGTTCTCCCATGATCACAGCATCAGCACCCAGATCCTGCAAGTGCTGCACCTCCGCATCGGAGTGAGCGCGGGCAAGAATGCTGATAACGGGATTGGCTGCGCGGGCTTTGACCACGATTTGTCCTGCCTCGAACGCATTTGGTATAGCGAGAATAAGCTGCCTTGCACCAGATAGATTGGCGGCAGCGAGAATATCACCATTTGCGGCGTTACCGACAATCGTCTCTATGTTGTCATCTCGCAACTTGGCAACCGTCTTATCAGCATCCTCAATGACCAGAAATGGTTTGCCTACTTCCTTCAAGGCATCACCAACCAGACTGCCAACGCGCCCATAACCCACAAGAACTGCATGATTGGTCAGTGTAGTCGGACGAAGTTCTTCAACGTCTATCTCATCCGTTTTCGGGGCGTCGACCTCGGCGGCGGGCTCTATAGTACTGGACACACGCTTTTCAAACCACGGTTTCAGATAGGTTGCGCCGGCAAAAACCAGAGGGTTCAAAAGGATGGAAAGGATCGCACCACCGAGAATAAGGTCGCGGCCTTCCTCAGGGAGCATACCCAATCCGACGCCAAGTTCGGCAAGAATGAATGAGAATTCACCAATCTGTGCAAGGCTGGCAGAGATGATAAGCGCAGTTCCGGTTGGATAGCCAAATGCAAGCACGATGAAGAAGGCAGCCAGCGATTTGCCTACCACAATAATCGCCAGTGTTGCCAGCAGTGGGAGTGGGTCGTTCACTATAGTCATCGGGTCGAAAAGCATGCCGACCGAGACAAAAAACAAAACCGCGAAAGCATCACGTAGGGGCAGCGACTCTTCTGCTGCCCGGTGGCTCAGTTCAGATTCGCTCATAATCATGCCAGCGAAGAATGCGCCGAGAGCAAATGATACGCCAAATAGTTTTGCGGCACCAAACGCCACCCCAAGTGCGATTGCTAGAACGGCCAGTCGAAACAATTCGCGTGAGCCGGTATGGGCAATGGCATGGAGGGTCCAAGGAATGACGCGACGGCCGACAATCAACATGACGGTAACGAACGCGGCAACTTTGCCAAGTGTCAGAGCAATCACTCCGCCAATGCCAAGATCGAAATAGGCCGCTATAGGATCGCTGTTAGCATGGATCGGTCCACTAGGTGTATCGCCACCATTCAGAGCGCCAGCAATGGCGGGTAGCAGCACAAGTGCCAATACCATTGCAAGATCCTCGACGATAAGCCAGCCGACAGCAATGCGCCCGCGTTCTGTCTCGATGAGACGGCGCTCTTGCATCGCGCGAAGGAGAACGACCGTACTGGCAACAGAGAGTGCGAGACCGAAAACAAAACCGGCTTGCAGGCTCCATCCCAAAATCCAAGCCAATCCAAGTCCGAGGAGCGTTGCGGCCAGAATTTGAACAATAGCTCCAGGGATAGCAATCGCCCGGACGGAGAGAAGATCTTTAAGGGAGAAGTGAAGCCCGACACCGAACATCAAAAGGATAACGCCAATTTCGGCGAGTTCAGCCGCCAACTCCTGATCAGCAACAAAACCGGGAGTGTGGGAGCCAGCGAGAACACCGGCAACGAGATAACCGACAAGGGGGGGAATACGCAGACGGTTGGCAATCGCACCGAAGATAAAGGCTAGTACAAGGCCTATGACGATGGTCGCAATCAGCGGCGTTTCATGAGGCATATGTCGGCTTCTCCCCCTTGAGGCTTGGAAATGAATATATCCGTATTATTCGATTAATCACGCTCTGTAACAGTATTGCCTACCAAGTTTGGCTTGCAAACCGTTTTCATTGATTTGCGGCGCAAGAAAGACGATTTTTTCTATGCGCCGCAAATATTTAGCGTCAAACATTAAATTGAAGTTTTTCAGCCTTGCGTTACTGCCTTGTCGGTGGAACCGATACGATGCGCATGGTTCTTTTCCCACCATGTTCCAAGAAGGAGCAAGATCGGAGCTGCGATAAACAATGAAGAGCTGGTTGCGATAATGACGCCGAACAACATGGGCAGCGCAAAGTTTTCGACCGCCTTGCCGCCCCAGATTGCCATGGGAAGCATGGCAAGGAATACTGTCAAGGACGTAAAGATACAGCGTGCCAAGGTTTGGTTGATCGACAGATCAATGATCTGGCGTAGAGGCATCTTTTTGTGAATGCGTAAATTCTCGCGCATTCGATCATAAACCACCACCTTATCGTTCACCGAATAGCCGATGATCGTCAACAATGCCGCAATAGCAGTAAGATTGAAGTCGAGGCCCAGCAGTGCAAAGAAACCAACTGTCTTCGTTGTATCCAGGATCAGCGTTGCAATGGCTCCCAAGGCAAAATGCCATTCGAAGCGCCACCAGATGTAAAGCAACATGGCAAGGCTGGCGAGGACGACCGCGATCACACCTGAACGAGCCAACTCTCCACTGACCTTTGGACCAACAACTTCAGAGCGTTCAATTTTTACACCGGGATCAAGTTCCTCAACTGCAGCCTTGACCTTGGTCACTGCTATGGTTTGCGCTTCCTCACCGCCCTCCTGACGCTGTACACGGATCAGAACTTGGCTATTGCCGCCAGCCTGCTGCAAGGCGACTTCGCCAAGACCCAGTCCTTCCAGCTTTTCGCGCATGGAAGCAAGGTCAGCCGGTTTGGAGGTGGAAACTTCAACCTGGATACCGCCCTTGAAGTCGATGCCATAGTTGAGGCCGGGATGGATGAACAGGATCACCGATGCAATGGACAGGAAGATCGAGACACCGATACCGAAGAATCGAGCATTCATGAACGAGATATTGGTGTTTTCCGGTACGAGCTTGAACAGATGCTCAATATGGATTGTCTTCATCTTGCGACGGCGAACAATAGCCATAGTGATGATGCGAACGACTGTCACAGCCGTGAACATGGAAACAAGTGCGCCAATGATCATGGTGATGGCAAAACCGCGGACTGGTCCTGTACCAAAGAGGAACAGCAGGAAGGTTGCAATAAGATGCGTAGCGTTTGCATCGAGAATGGTTGAATAGGCAAGCTTAAAGCCGCGATCTACGGCGGCCATGGCACCAATGCCTTTGCGCGCTTCTTCGCGGATACGCTCGTTGATAAGGATGTTCGCATCTACTGCGAAGCCGATACCGAGAATAATAGCTGCAATACCTGGCAGGGTAAGAGTGGCACCGATCAAACTCAATATGCCGAAAGTCAAGATAACGTTCAAAGCGAGCGCAAAATTGGCAATCAAACCCCAGCCACTATAGAGAATGAAGATGAAGCCGACGACGAGCGCAAAGCCGATCAAGCCGGTCAAAAGACCCATCTTGATGACGTCGCCCCCAAGATCAGGGCCAACTGTACGCTCTTCGATCACTGTCAGAGGTGCAGGTAGAGCACCGGCACGGAGCAGGGCAGCAGTTGTAACTGTGTCCTGAACAGTGAAATTACCGGTAATTTGTCCGGAACCGCCTGTGATCGGAACCTGAATGACAGGTGCTGTGAGAACTTTTCCGTCCAGAACGATAGCGAAGGGGCGGCCGACATTCTGACTGGTTATCTCGGCGAACTGACGTGCACCAATATTATCAAAACGGAAGGAAATGATCGGCTGATTGGTTTGTTGATCGAAAGTAGCGCGTGCATCCGTGAGGCGCTCACCGCTCAATGCGACACGATCCTCTACCGGATAAGTCACGCCGGGCTGTTTAGCATCAGGAAGAATGGAGACGCCGGGGGTGGGTGCTTCGCCTGTATTGCGATCTGCAACCATATGGAACGTCATCTTGGCGGTGCTGCCGAGCAATGCACGCAACTGGCTTGGATCTTGAAGTCCCGGTAGCTGTACGACGATACGGTCAGAACCGACGCGTTGGATAGAAGGTTCAGCGACGCCAACCTGATCAACGCGTCGGCGAACAATTTCAAGACTCTGGGTCAGTGCATTGTCGAGCTTGTCCTTCATACCCGCATCAGTGAGGGTGAGACGGATTTGATTGTCATTCGTTGCGATATCGATGTCGCTCACAGGGGCTGCAAATCCAACCTGTGCAACCTGTGTGGTCAATTCACGAAGCGCGGTAACAGCAGCGTCACGTTGCACTGCATCGGAAATGGTAACAACAACGCTATCGCCAGCGATACGTACTGACTGCGGCTGAATTTTTGCTGTGCGCAAACGACCGCGTGTATCATCCAGGATGGAACGAATGCGATCCTTTTTCAAAGCTGCGGCGTCGACTTCGAGGACAAGATAAGAGCCGCCACGAAGATCCAGGCCGAGCGCGACCTGTTTCTTTGGAAGCCAATTCGGCATCGCATCAAGCTGCGCCTTTGTAAACATATTGGGGAAGGCAAGGATGATGCCCGCAAGAATTATAATTATGTAGGTCCAGAGAACCCATCTCGAAGTACGCATATCTGTGTTCCATTATGAGAATCGGGCAAGCTGCCTTGTGGAAATGGCAGCTGGCAGAATTGTTCGTCGTTTCCTTGCGGAAAGCGGAATTATCAAGCTGTAAGGGGCGGGGCCCTTGCGCTGAAGGAGGAATTATAGTGCGAGATGAGGTCGGATCCAAACGGTTCCGTCTCAGTTGCAAAGCTATAAATTACAATGAATTGAGATTCGGAAGGCAGAAATCCATCTTGGGAGGGAGCGTCAGTGCGCAATCCGCTTTTGATCTTGAGATGGAATGCTTCCAAGGCAACGATCCGCAACGGCCGTTGGGTTGGTGCTGACGAACTATCAACATCATGGGCGATTCGTATCGCATTCTTTTGCAGGCTGCCAATGTCCGTTGACGCAATATTTGCATCTCGATCGACTATGTAGCCTGCACCCAATGTCGCGCCAAGCGTGGAAATGAGCCAAAAAACAGAAATCAGGAGCGGAGCAGTGCCGCGTCTTCCCTTCTTCCTATTTCCCAACAAACCCATGATTTATTTCCATGTAAATAAGCGTGGCGCCAAGCACCCCGTTGCGACTCTATTTATGAAGTCTGTACCGCTGAGTCACTTAAAATCGTCGTGTAATGCATAAATGCCCGTAAAATAAGACGCTCAGCAGGAAACGGGTGGATGAATGTTGAGAATAGAGCACTTTATTCTCAAATTCATACTGAGGAGATTTGGCGTGACAAATAAATACAACACCGAGAAAATCGACTGGACTTCTATAGCGACTGAACTTGATGATTTTGGCTTCGCGGTACTGCCTAAACTGTTGTCGCAAGCAGAATCTCGGCAGATTGCAGCTTCTTATGCGGATGAAAGCCAATTTCGGAAGCAAATTATCATGGCGAAGCATGGCTTTGGACGTGGAGAATATAAGTATTACAGCTATCCTTTGCCGGACACCATTCAGAGTTTGCGCCTGGCGCTTTATCCTCCGTTGGCGAAGGTTGCAAATCGCTGGAACGAGTTGATGGGAATTAAAATTTTCTATCCCGATCATCACCAAGCATTTCTCGAAAGATGTCATAATGCTGGGCAGGATCGACCCACACCGCTGCTTCTTCAATATGGTGAAGGGGATTATAATTGTTTGCATCAGGATATTTATGGCAAACATGTCTTTCCATTACAGGTTGCGGTGTTGTTATCACAGCCGCGGGACGATTTTAGTGGCGGCGAGTTCGTCCTGACAGAGCAGCGTCCCCGAATGCAATCACGCGCTGAAGTCGTTTCGCTTCAACAAGGTGACGCAGTGATATTTCCAGTGAGCCAGCGTCCGGTGAAAGGCTCTCGAGGATACTATCGTGTGCAAATGCGTCACGGTGTTAGCCGTTTACGCTCTGGCCGGCGAAATACGTTGGGAATTATTTTTCACGATTCCAAGTGAGCCGTTCGTAGGGTAAATTCGACGTTTACGCCCCTCGGTCGCAGTTCTCATGCAAATATCAAAATTCGTAAACTTCACTAAAAACATATACTTAATAGTGATATTGTTGATTCTAACATCCGCTACGAGCATTATCGAAATGGGGTGCGTCTGTTAAAATCAGACCACTAGTTGCATCGATATGCGAACGACCGCATTGTAGCGCGGCATGGGATATGTGGGGTGTTAATGGATTATCTGATTTTTTGGGAATGGCTAAGTTTTGCAGCCCGTTGGCTGCACGTAATTACAGCCATTGCATGGATAGGCTCGTCATTTTACTTTATCGCGCTTGATCTCGGCCTGCGTCGTCATACTGGCCTTCCGCAAGGAGTGAATGGCGAGGAATGGCAGGTCCATGGTGGTGGCTTTTATCATATCCAAAAATATATGGTCGCTCCGCCCAACATGCCGGAACATTTGATCTGGTTCAAATGGGAATCCTATGCGACCTGGCTTTCAGGGTTTACTCTGCTTTGTATTGTTTATTATGCGGGTGCCGATCTCTATTTGATCGATCCCAATGTGTTGGATGTATCAACGCCCGTTGCGATTCTAACATCCATTATTTCGCTTTCTATCGGTTGGTTGATTTATGATTTGCTTTGCCGTTCGCCGCTTGCCGCCAATGACACCGCATTGATGATCATCCTTTACGGTGTGATCGTATTTATGGGGTGGGGCTACACCCACCTTTTTACTGGACGGGCTGCATTTCTGCATCTTGGTGCGTTCACGGCGACAATCATGTCCGGCAATGTTTTCCTTTTGATTATCCCCAATCAGAAAATCGTGGTTGCTGATCTGATTGCCGGGAAAACACCCGATCCCAAACTTGGAAAACAAGCGAAACAGCGTTCAACGCACAATAATTATCTGACGCTTCCAGTTATTTTTCTGATGCTGTCAAACCATTATCCGCTTGCGCATTCTACCCAGTTCAATTGGGTTATTGCCGCATTGATCTTCATCATGGGCGTTCTTATCCGGCACTATTTCAACTCCAAGCATGCAGGAAAAGGCAATCCGCACTGGACATGGCTCGCAAGCGCCATTCTTTTCATAATTATCATCTGGCTGTCGACTGTTCCCAAAGTGCTGACGGGTGAAGAAAAACTATCTCGAGCCGCTCAACCATTTCTTGTAGCTCGCAATTTCGAGCAAGTTCGGGATACTGTTATGGGGCGTTGCTCCATGTGCCACGCTGCAGAGCCGTCCTGGGAGGGGATATTATTACCTCCCAAGGGTGTCCGCCTCGACACAGCAGAACTGATAGCCACGCATGCCAGTGAGATTTACGTTCAAGCTGGGGTGAGTCATGCCATGCCCCCGGGTAATTTAACCCGGATAACAGACGATGAGCGTGCGCAAATCGTTGCGTGGTATCGTGATGGAACATTGAGCAAACCGGCACATGACTGACATATTATTACGCGGACGCGTCCTGACATTCCACGACGAACCTCTGGCGGGCGAAGCAAGCTCAGAGACTTATACCTATATCGAAGATGGTGCATTACTCATTCGCAATGGCAAAATAGTCATGATGGATGACTATTCTGTTCTGCGGACAGACGCGGGACGTGACGCCGAAGTCATGGACCATCGTCCTCATCTTATTGTTCCAGGATTTATCGATTGCCATATTCATTACCCCCAGATGCAAGTCGTTGGATCCTATGCTGGTGCGTTGTTGGAATGGCTCAATAAATATACTTTCGTCGAGGAGCAGAAATTTGCAAACCAGGGACACCCGGAGCGAATTGCTTCTATATTTTTTGACGAACTGATCCGGCACGGAACGACTACCGCCGCCGCCTATTGCACTGTTCACAAGGCTTCCGTTCAGGCGTTTTTCACCGAAGCGCACAAAAGAAACATGCGTATGATTGCTGGCAAAGTGATGATGGATCGCAATGCGCCACCCGGTCTACTTGATACGCCTCAATCTGGGTATGATGATACAAAGGCGCTCATTGATGAATGGCACGGGCAGGGTCGCCAACTTTACGCGATAACGCCAAGATTTGCGCCGACATCAACCCCCGAGCAACTCGAGATGAGTGGCGCGCTACTGCGCGAATTTCCCGAACTGCATGTCCAGACCCATTTGGGCGAGAACCTGGCTGAAATCGCCTTTGTCAGGGAACTCTTTCCTTGGAGCCGTGATTATACGCATGTCTATGAGCATTATGGTTTGCTGGGTCCTAAGACACTTCTTGGCCATTGTATTCATCTGACCGATGCAGAGATCGCTGCGATAGCAGGCAGCAGGTCTGTGGCGGTATTCTGTCCCACTTCAAATCTCTTTATTGGCAGCGGGCTTTTTGATCTTGACCGATTACAAAAATCGAACGTGCGAAATGCTATTGCCACTGACATTGGGGGCGGCACATCCTACTCCATGCTGCGTACCCTTGATGAGGGGTATAAAATTCTGAATATTCAGGGACAACGATATCATCCGCTCCGATCATTCTATCAAGCAACGCTCGGTAATGCCCGTGCCCTATCTTTGGAGGGAGTTGTCGGATCATTCACACCCGGAGCGGAGGCTGACTGCGTGGTACTTGATGCCCGCGCAACCTCTGCTTTGCGGGTGAGGATGGAAACCGTCGAGACATTGATCGAAGAGCTAATGTTGTTACAGACGATGGGCGATGATCGCAGCGTTGTCGAAGTCTATGTTGCAGGGAAAGCATCCAAAAGCGCATTGGACTAAGGAACGAAGCTGCATGTTGACCGTTTCGAAGCAACAACGCCTCGATTTGGAACCTTCATGACAACACAACATCGGAATTTGCGAACTGGCCAACCAATCTGGCTGGGTAAAGCCGCATCGCATCTCAAATTCGACTTGTTGATGGATGATATCAGTGTCGATATCGCCATCGTGGGTTCAGGGATAAGCGGTGCTCTGATGGCTGAGGCTCTGACTGAGTCAGGTTATAGCGTCGCAATTCTCGATCGACGTAAGCCGGTAATGGGCTCCACACCGGCAAGCACTGCTTTGCTGCAATTTGAAATTGACACACCTTTGCATCATCTGGCGAAAAAGATTGGCTTGAATACAGCCGAACGGGCTTGGCGGCGCTCAAAGCTGGCGGTCGATGCGCTTCGGGAACGGACCCGCGACCTTGGAATTTCCTGCGAGATGATAAGCAGGGATTCACTCTATCTTGCTGGCAATGTGTTGGATGAAAAAGGTCTGCAGAAGGAACTGCGTTCGCGTCAGCGTGCAGGTTTTGAAACCAGATTTCTCTCCCGGAATGATCTTCAGTCACGATTTGGAATAGATCGTGCCGCCGCTTTGATGAGTTTTGATAATATAGAAGCAAATCCCCGCAAATTGGCGATCGGCTATCTGAACAAGGCAATTGATCGGGGAGCGCGTGTTTATGCTCCCGTCGAAGTGGCCACCGTCGAACCGAGATCGCGTGATGTATTAGCCACTACGAAAGAGGGGCGAAAAATACGGTGTAAATATTTTATATCAGCGACTGGCTATGAGTTGCCAGACTATGTTCCGAAAAAAGGGCACCAGATTATTTCAACATGGGCATTGGCGACCGTGCCACAGCGTAAAAAGCTTTGGCCCGAAAAGTGCCTGATCTGGGAAGCTTCCAATCCTTACCTCTATATGCGCACGATGTCTGATGGTCGAATAATAGTGGGAGGTGAGGACGAGGAGTTTGAGGACGAGGATAAGCGCGATGCCAAGCTCTCATCCAAGACCAATTCCATTCTCAAGAAACTCAGGATGATGTTTCCCGAAGTGACAGCAGAGGCCGAGTATGCGTGGACGGGAAGTTTCGGCTCAAGCACAACCGGGCTGCCCTTTATCGGCGCAATTCCCGGAATGGATCGATGTTACGCGGTTCTCGGATATGGCGGTAATGGCATCACATTCTCCATGGTCGCCTCACAACTGGTGCGAGGACTCATCTCCGGAGCCGGTGATCCTGACCAAGATATTTTTGCCTTCAAATAGACTATTCCACGCGATAACCGACCTCTTCAGCGGCATGCCCAAGCGTCTTCCAGAACGAACGCGCGAACGTGCGAAAGACGTAGAGATCAAAAGTTTCTTCGTTAATACGTTGAATTAGAGTGTGAATGTCGTGATGTAGCGTCGCACGACCAGCGCCCACGGGAAAAGCATGTGCGGAAAAGTCGATTGCAAATAGCTTGGCAAGAACCCACTCCACGCGCGATCCGCTAACGCGAATTACCGTGCGCCCATGCGTCAACACAACGATTGTGCCAAGTTCGGGCGAGATGGCAGCGCGTAAACGCTGTTCAATATCCGGAGTGGCGCTGGTAACCATGAATCGTCCGGGAGCAAAGCCAAACACTGATTTTTCGCCAGCAACACGACCATTGCCTGGCTTGTTCTGGATGATCACTCCTGTCGCACTGCCTATCGCAGTCAAAACTGTTGGAATGGTACTGCTCCAAGCTGTTACCTGAACGAGAGAGACATTGGTTCGCTCCTGCAGCGTGACGCCTGCACCTCCCGCAGCATTGCCATGATTTCCTGGAGTATATGCTGCGCCAAGTGGAGATTGAAGATCAGCCATGCATGCGACTCCCGTCTTTGTCGAACATGTGATGGCTCACGATTTCCACCGCGCCATGCTTGTCACGCAGGAGATCTGTAGCGAAGACTCTTTTACCAATCATCGATGTTCCATGCTTGACAAGGGCCAATGCAACATACTTACCGAGCGCAGGCGAATAGCAAGCAGCAGTCACATGGCCGAAGCTGTCAGCAGGTTCGCGTGGCGCTTTGTCTGATACAATATGGCTGCCGCCGTTGATTGATTGGTTGTCCAGCGAGATCAAACCTACAAGCGAAAGCCGATGTTCGTTTTTTAAGCCTGCACGATCGATCATTGCTGAGCCGATAAACGGCTTTTTCTTTGATAGCATCCAGTCCAGATGAAGATCATGCGCTGTGGTTCGTCCATCAATCTCGGCACCGGTCACGTGGCCCTTCTCGATGCGCAATGTACCGAGCGCTTCCAGTCCATAGGGAACAATATTGAATTGTTTGCCCGCTGCGATCAGTGCCTCCCAGACCTGTGTTCCATGCCCAGCACCAGAGTAGATTTCATAAGCGAGTTCACCTGAGAAGGAGAGGCGGCAAATCATGACAGGGATATCGCCAATGTGGCCTTGAACGATTCCCATGAATGGCAAGGCATTATTATCGACCTTGGTTCCAGTGACGCATGTTTCAAGTACGGCACGTGATTTTGGGCCTGAAAGAGCTGCACCAGCCCACACGTCAGTTACTGAAGTCAGGTGAACCCGCAAATCCGGCCAGACGCAATCGAGATAGTATTCCAGATGTTGCATGACCGGACCAGCATTTGCAGTCGTGGTGGTCATCAAAAATTGGGTTTCGCCAAGTCGCCAAGTCGTACCGTCATCAAATGCGATACCATCTTCGCGTAGCATAAGACCGTAGCGTGCTTTGCCGACAGGAAGCGTTGAGAACATGTTGGTATAAATTCGATCGAGAAACTCTGCGGCATCAGGCCCCTGAATATCAATCTTACCCAACGTAGAAACATCGACAATACCGACGCTTTCGCGCACAGCGCGCGCTTCGCGCGTATATGCCTGCTCCACCGTTTCACCATGGCTCCTATAGATCATCGGACGATGCCAAAGTCCGGCTTCATAAGTCTTGGCGCCATTGGCGATGTGCCAATCATGCATGGGAGTTAGTCTGTGAGGGCGCAAATCGCCATAACGTTCTCCGGCGATTACCCCCATGGATACGGGTGTAAAGGGAGCGCGAAACCGGGTGGTGCCGGCCGCAGGAATGGAGATGCCACGAACATCCGCCATGATTGCAAGACCCGGCACATTCGATGTCTTGCCCTGATCTGTCGCCATGCCAAGAGTTGTATATCGCTTGAGGTGTTCGACTGAATGAAAACCCTCGCGATATGCGAGGCGTATATCGCTTGCAGTCACATCATGCTGAAAATCGACAAAGGCTTTCTGGGATTTTCCTGCCGGTTCGATCTCAAAGATTGGTGCAGGAGAACTATCGAACATAGGCGCTTCGACCTGTGGTAATACCGGCCTGGTTTTGGCTGAACCTTTGGTAGCCGCGTCAGAAAGAACACTTATAGTATCCATATAGCCGGCAGCCGATCCAGTGACCACCCAGTTCTGATTGGGTTCTGGCGCGAGGAAAGCCTGCAAATCCTCATCCCACTCAGGTTTTCCGCCAGCTTGACTGGCGAGGTGAATGGCAGGTGACCAACCTCCGGACACACCCAGACAATCCGTTTTGATTTCTCGTGGTGCTCCAGATAGGCGACCTGTTTGTGCATTGAAATGCTGGACGGTGACAGAACTCAAACTTTTACCAGCATGGGTACCTGTGACGGCATATCCGACAAGTAATTCAGCACCGATGGCCTTTGCAATATTAGTGCAGGTTCCCGATACGTCCGAGCGTACATCTATAATGGCCGTAATGTTCGTTCCAGTCAGCGCCAATGTTCGGGCTGCGTCATAGGCACTGTCATTATTTGTGAAAAAGGTCACATTTTTGCCCGTACCAACACCATATTCCATGGCAAAGCGACGAACAGCATCGGCAAGCATCACGCCAGGGCAATCATTGCCTGGGAAGACGATTGGGCGTTCAAAGGCACCCGTTGCAAGGATGGTTTTACCAGTGCGGATTACCCAATGGCGCTGCCGGGGTTGGCCTATTGTTCGGTTTGGCTTGTGGTCGGAAACATGTTCGACCGCAGTCAGGACATTCCCGTCATAATATCCCCAAACGGAGGTGCGGGTCAGAAAGCGAACATTTGGAAGGCTGGCGAGTGCTTCGGCCTTTTCACGCGCCCAGACCGCAGGCGGACGTCCGTCGATAGTTTCGCTAGAGGCCAGCAGTGCCCCACCGGCAACCGGCCTTTCTTCAGCAATAATTATTCGCGCACCGGTTGCCGCCGCCGCTTCAGCGGCAATAAGACCTGCGGGTCCGCTTCCGACCACCAATACATCACAGAATGCATTCATCCGTTCATATCGGTCTGGATCAGCTGCAGTACCTGCCTTTCCTAAACCTGCGGCGCGCCGGATGAAGCGCTCGCAAAACATCCAGAACCGAGTACTCCTCAAAGGTCCAATGGCTGGTCCCATGAAGGTTTTATAGTAGAATCCTGCTGAAAGAAGCGGTCCAGCCAATTGATTAACGGCCATAAAATCATATTCAAGCGACGGAAAACGGTTTTGACTCCGGACTACAAGGCCATCGTAAATCTCAAGCTCAGTAGCGCGGACATTCGGCTCGCGGACATCGCCTGAAATGATGGTGACAAGCGCATTTGGTTCATCACTACCCGCTGCAAGCAAACCGCGCGGACGGTGATACTTGAAAGAGCGCCCAAAAAGCGTAATCCCATTTGCAAGCAGTGCCGAGGCAAGAGTGTCGCCCGGATGGCCGCTATAGGCCTTATCATCAAATGTGAACCCGATTGATTTGGCCCGGTCAATTCGTCCACCTTGGGGAAGCCGCCAACTTGTCATCGCTGGTCGCCCACGTTCTTATTGTCACGCGAAAAGGCTACTGATGAAATCATATGAGTCGACATATCACGGGTAACAATAAGGTGCTGACGGCAACCACCCGAATGCAGCCAAAATTCACGATGAGATTTTGCAGGATTGGTACGATCGTAAATATAGGCATTCCACAGGTTCTGATCTGTCGAGGCCGCGTCTGGTCTCGTGCGGGTGGCATCACCCTGATAAGTATATTCAATCACGTCACGCGGACCACAATAGGGGCATTTGATAATCATGGTGTCATTGTCCGATGAGCGAATCGTTTAAGTTGCTTTTAGGATGGTGGCGTGAATCATGTGCAAACAGAAGACAAGATATGTAGCCTTTTGCAAAGACACGAACAGCCATTTTAACAATATGCTATTGTCAGCTGGACACAATCATCAGTATAGCGGCGAGCGCTGTCATTGAACCGACCTCGTTTTTCTTGACCGCGCCTTGATTGCGCCGAGATGAGAAGGCAAGTCGACGATGAAACTCTCCATGTATGGATTTGAACCTGTGATTTCTTCATTTCGGCACTATTTCCTCGCCTTTGCATTATTCTTTGTCATAGCGATACAAGCGAATTCGACGTTGGCGCAGACGCCAGAACAGCCAAGCCTTGCTTCTCCTGTGGCTGCATCGGGCATTGTGGCCGAGCAACGTCCGCTCATTGACGATCTGAAGAAGCAGATTTCCGGTTACCAGCAGAAATTCAAGGATAAGGCAGACGCAGATGCTGCCTTGGCCGATCTCCGCCTTGAATTGGAGGCGACCGCCAAAAAGCTTCTTGAGATTGGTGTGTCATTCCGGCCTCGCTTGACTGAAATTAACTCGCGTTTGGAGCAATTGGGACAGCCGCCTGCGCAAGGGCAACCGGCCGAGGCGCAGATTGTCACCGATGAGCGAACAAGGCTGACAACTGAGAAAGCCGAGATCAATGCTGTTCTTGGCGAAACTGAGGATCAACTGATTGCAGTCAACAAAATGATTGATGCGATTGGTGATGCGCGTCGCGAGCTTTTTGCAAATACTTTGTCTCAGCGTGTGGATATAAATTATTCACTCGGAAGCGAAGTGGCTGGAGCCTATGGGCGCGAGTTGCAAACGATGAATCAGCGCATATCGTCATGGTGGCGCTTTGTGATCGCATTTAAATGGCAATCCATGCTTGCGGCTGCGGCAATGGCCGCTGTGACGGCATTGGTGCTGCTGATCGGTGGGCAGCGTGTATTGGGGCACCTTTATTTACGCGACGCAACGATAGAAGCGCCATCCTATCTAAGCCGGTTGGCGGTGGCGTTCTGGTCAACACTTATGCGCTCGCTGACAGTCGTGGTTTTCCTCGCCACAACATATTTCTTTCTTGATTACTTTAATGTGCTCAGAGAGGATATTGCGTCTCTTTTCTACACTTTGTTCAGCGTTATCGGGATCGTCTACTTTGTTCATGTTCTGGCTCAGGCCGTTATATGTCCGGGCGCACCGAATTGGAGACTTGTACGGGTTGCTCCTCGGCCCGGTCGAATATTGATGGTGCTTATAACCGCAACTGCAACAATTACAGGCCTTGATTATCTGGCGGATACGATTAACCAGATTGCGACATCACCCTTGTCGCTCACTGTTGCCAAAAGCCTCTTTGCCACAATTCTGGTTGGCCTTTTGATTTTTTCCATCGCCTTGCTCAAGCCGTTGGAAGATCAGGAAACCGGTAAGATCAAACCTTGGCCTAAGACCATAAGGTTCTCGCTTTACCTTATCGCACTCTTGCCAGTTGTTGCGGCTCTGCTTGGATATATCGGGCTTGCTCGATTTGTCTCACAACAGGTTGTTATTAACGGCGCTGTTGTTGTCACGATGTATTTGGGCTTTCTGACTGCTCGCGCAGTCTCGGATGAAAATGCGCTATCAGGAACAGTGCTCGGCCGAGCAATCCAAACTCGATTTGGCATGGATGACACGGCTCTTGATCAACTGGGTCTTGTGGCGAGCATAATAATCTACGTCTTCGTTCTCCTCTTAGGCATACCCGTTATATTACTTCTCTGGGGCTTCCAGTGGAGTGAGATGACCGCCTGGTTTCTGAATGTAGCCACCGGCTTTCAAATCGGATCAGTCAATATCTCGCTTGTGGCAATTGCTATAGGCATTTTGCTCTTTGCATTATTCTACGCGTTTACGCGCTGGTTTCAGCGTTGGCTTGACATAAAAGTAATGGCACGCGGCAAGCTTGACTCTGGTGTGCGGAATTCCATTCGCACCGCAGTTGGCTATCTTGGTCTCGGTATAGCGGGTGTCATTGGAATTTCAGCTGCAGGTATCAACTTATCGAGTCTCGCACTGGTGGCTGGTGGTCTTTCACTGGGTATCGGTTTCGGTATGCAGGCCATCGTATCTAATTTTGTGTCCGGCCTTATTCTTCTGGCAGAGCGTCCATTCAAGGTGGGAGATTGGATCGAAACTGCTGGCGTCGGTGGTATTGTCAAGAAGATCAGTGTGCGTGCCACGGAAGTGGAGACCTTCCAGCGCCAGTCAATCATTATTCCCAATTCTTCGTTCATTAATGGAAATGTCGGCAACTGGACTCATCGTAACAAATTGGGCCGAGTCGAAATTCCTGTCGGTGTTTCGTATAAGTCAGATCCTAAACGCGTCTATGATGTGTTGATGGAAATCGCCCGCGCGCAACCACTCGTCCTGAAAAACCCTGAACCGTTTGTCGCCTTCAAGGCATTAACCTCTTCGACTATGGATTTTGAACTGCGTGTCCATCTTGCCGATCTGTCAAACTCTGGAACGGTTCAAAATGAAATCCGTTTTGCAATGATTGATCGTTTTGCTGAGGAGGGGATAGAAATTCCTTATCCCGCACGTGACGTGAAGATCAATCTGGACGAGGCAGATGTCCTCATAGAAGCGCTGACAAGCCGCGTTAAGGCTGAGCTTGCTGCGGACGCTAAAAAGGCAAAACCGAAATCCGTTTAGACTTTGGTTGAATGAAGGCAAAATAACGGAGTGTTCAGTTGCCGTTCAGTTAGTTGCCGCTATAACTGTTTGTGAAAAGAGCGAAATTTGCCTCTTGATAACAGGGACGGTGGTAACACCGGAGGGTAAATGAACAAGTTTGCTGTAGCCATCGCTATAAGTCTCATTTCTGCTGGATCTGCTTTTGCCGCCAGTGTTACAAATGGCGATGCATCTGCTCAGACAATTGTTGTCACGGAAGGTTCCAGCAAGACCGAGCTTCAAATTGGAGCTGGGGAAACTGTAGAGTTTTGTAGCAATGGTTGCTTTGTCACCTTTTCCAATGGTGATCGCGAGGCATTGACTGGTGGCGAAACGGTCGAGATTAAAGGTGGGAAAGCTACGATCAAGTAGCCACAAGCCCTGGTATGGACAAGGTTGTCGACCGGCTGAGTTTCTCAGCCGGTTTTTTTAATAGCTGATTTACTGTCATTATTACTTTCTATAAAAGAAATTATAGCCGAGAGATAAGTTCATTATTCATTTCTTCTCTTCCAGTAGGCTCTACATTAACAAATTATATGATACCGGCTTGGCCGGTGCGGGCCCTGGGATGTGTCGTGGTTGATTCTCGTTCAAGTAATGATTTTCTGGACCTGGTCGTTGACCTTGATGGAACGCTCATAGCAACTGATCTGCTTTGGGAAAGTGCCTTTCAGTTATTAAAGAAAAACATGCTCTATGTTTTCCTTTTGCCGATCTGGTTACTTAAGGGAAAGGCCAACCTGAAGCATCAAATTTCTCTGCGTGTTACAATTGATCCAGCAACGCTACCTTACCGGCAGGAGTTCATTGACTATCTCAGGCAACAACATGGTCAAGGTCGCAGGTTGGTTCTGGCCACCGGCTCGGCTCGCAGCTTTGCGGACAACATCGCCGCACATCTGGGGATTTTTGATGTCGTCTATGCAACCGATCGCAACCGAAATCTAACCGTACAGAAGACGGCATTTCTGCTGGAAATCTTTGATAATGTGAAATTCGCTTATGCGGGCAATAGCCGGACCGATGTGCCGGTCTTCAATGCAGCAGGCGAGGCCATCGTAGTTGCACCGGATCGAGCCGCACGTAAATGGCAGCGGGCCCATTCAGCACGATTATTTGAAGCGCCCAAAACAACCTTCATGATGTTTTTGAAAATGCTTCGTGTCCATCAATGGATGAAGAACACGCTGATTTTTGTCCCTGCCACGCTGGACCACAGGCTCTTGGAGTGGCAGGTAATCTTAAATTCTGCCTTGGCTTTTTTTGCATTTTCTGCCGCAGCCTCAGCCATTTATATCATCAATGATTTGTTCGACCTTCCACTCGATCGACAGCATGTCCGCAAGAAGAATCGTGCATTTGCCAGCGGTGCCTTTTCGATCCGTTTTGGCCTGTTGGTTTCCATATTACTTATTTCGATAGCGGGTCTGCTCGCATCGCAATTGCACTGGACATTTGGTGCTGTTCTTATTGGCTACCTGATTGCAACCACCGCCTATTCAGTCTCCCTAAAGCGAATGTTGCTGATCGATGTTTTCACGCTCGCAGGGCTCTATACTTTACGCATCCTCGCAGGTGCAGCGGCTAATCAGACTGAAGGTTCGTTCTGGTTGTTGGCGTTCTCGTCATTTTTCTTCTTTTCGCTAGCGCTGGTGAAACGATATGTAGAACTGCAAAACTCTATGGTTGAAGACAATAACCGTATTGCGGGCAGGGGGTATCGCCGTGCTGATCGCGAGGTCATAGCGCAATGCGGTATTGCTTCCGCCTTCGCGGCTGCGCTGGTTCTGGCCCTATATGTCGATAGTGACGCAGTGGTGAGCCTATATGCCTACCCATGGATGATCTGGCCGCTTTGCCCAATCGTGCTCTATCTGAATATCCGCATCTGGATATTGGCCTTTAGAGGTGAAATGCACGATGATCCGGTTGTTTTCATTATATCCGATTGGCGCAGTCAAGTTGTTATAGCTATCGGAGCCGTGCTTCTTCTTTATGGTGGCATGCGCTCGTGACTAAAAGCTACAATAGTTTCGGAATGATCGACAGACATCAACGTGCAGCCATTTCGGTTGAGCAAGCACGGGACATTTTCGTTCGTCAGAGTTTCGAGCCGGGTGGTTTTCTAGCATTTGGTAATGGCAAATCCTATGGCGACTCCTGTCATAATGACGCTGGAACGCTGGTCGACATGCGAGGTAGCGAACAGCTCATTGAGTTCGATGTCAAAACCGGGAGGCTGACAGCTCAAGCTGGGATGATGCTTTCCACCATCATCGAAATAGGTGCAAAGCACAGCTATTTTCTGCCGGTTACACCGGGCACGCGCTTTGTTACACTTGGCGGCGCTATTGCGAATGATGTGCATGGTAAGAACCATCATCGACGCGGAACGTTCGGCTGCCATGTCGAGCGCTTTGAACTTCTCAGGTCAGATGGGTCCATACTCGTCTGCTCACCAGAAGTGAATGCTCAGTGTTTTAAAGCCACGATCGGTGGTTTGGGGCTGACCGGTATCATTCTCGCTGCCACGATCAGGCTGATGAAAGTGGGATCGTTGGATGTTGTGGAACGCATACATCCTTTCAAAAATCTGGAAGAGTATTTCAGCCTTGCAGTTCAGACCGATATCGAAAATGAGTATGCAGTTGCGTGGGTAGATCAGCTCGCCTCAGGTGCAAATGTCGGACGGGGCATTCTGATAAGTGGTAGTCATGCCGATAATGGTAATTTCGCAGTCAGTAAAAAAGTTGGAAAACTGAACATACCGTTTGATCTTCCGGTTTCTGCGCTGAATTACCCAAGCCTGAAATTATTCAATGCCGCTTATTATAATCTCAAAGGCCGCCAACAGAGATCGCATCACAGCGGGTATCAAAGCTTCTTTTACCCACTCGATCAGGTGCTAAATTGGAATAGACTTTATGGTAGATCTGGTCTGTTTCAGCATCAAAGTGTCCTTCCGGATGAAGCAGCTCGATCTGTAATCCCGATGATGCTCGAAGCCACGCGTGAAGCTGGGCAGAGTTCTTTTCTCACCGTTTTGAAAAGGTTCGGTGACATTACCTCACCAGGTATCCTGTCCTTTCCGCAGGCGGGTTATACCCTCACGGTGGATTTCCCCAATCGCAGTGCTCGTACTCTTAACCTGTTGGCTGAGCTGGATCGGATGACGATTGCGAATGGAGGAAGGGTTAATCCCTATAAGGATCAACGTATGGAAGCTGAGGTTTTCAAAGCTGGATTTCCGCGCTGGGAGGAACTTGAAAAGGAACGTGACCCAGCTTTCAGTTCAAATTTCTGGCGGCGAACTGCTTTGGCGGGAGCAATGTGATGAAACATCGAACTTTAACAATGTGCTTTGTGTCTTATCAACGCGGCGTTGTTATCCATAAGAGAATTCGAGGGGCAACTTAAATGACTAAATATATTCCGTTTATTCTGTTTACGGTAATGACAAATGCCGTTGCGCAAGTCTTGTTGAAATACGGAATGATAAATTTGGGGCCTATAAGCTTCAGCGCCGACACGATTATACAGCGTGTGTTTCAGATCGTTTTTAATCCCTGGGTATTCGCTGGGCTTTTCATGTTCGTCATATCTATGGCGTCACACCTGTTTGTGCTTTCCAAAGTCGATCTCTCCTTTGCTTATCCTTTCTTGAGTCTTGCTTATGTTGTGGTTGCCGTCATCGCATGGGCTTTGTTCAAAGAAGAGCTTGGAACATACAAAATTGCAGGGATAGCTTTCATTATGGTTGGCACAATCCTTATCGCACAAGGCGGGCATGGAAATAGTTCAGCGCCGGATACTGAGACACAGTCAACTTTCAACACACCATCGTAAGTGGAACCGTAACAATGAGACATATTATATTTGGTGGTGACGGATTTGTTGGGCGGCATCTGGCGCCGAAGCTTGCGGCAGACGGCGAAGAAGTTATTGTTGCGGATATCGTCAAGAGCAGCTTGACCCATTACGGCGATGTCCAGTTTGTGCAGTGCGATGTCACAGACACAGATGCAATCGCAAAAGTTGGCATTCAAGCTGACGATATGGTGTACAACCTGTCAGCGAAAATGCTTTCACCGTTACAGGTCAGAGCAAAGCGTCATGATTTCTTTTTTCCTGTAAATTATTACGGGACAGAAAACATCATCAAGGCTCTCGACAAGGCTGGCGCCAATAAGCTGGTGCATTATACGACGGACATGATCTATGGCCATACTTATGTGTGGCCGCAAACCGAGGAGCACCCAGCGGCTCCACTCGGCGAGTATGGTTTATCAAAATGGAAGACAGAGGAATTGGCGGCTGAGTGGCGCAAGCGTGGAATGAACGTCTCTTTGTTTCGTCCCCGTCTTATTATCGGTCCTGGTCGGCTTGGTATTCTTGAAAAGCTCTTCAAACTGGTTGATTACAATTTGCCTGTCCCGATGATCGGTTCTGGCAAAAACCCTTACCAGTTCATTTCAGTGTTTGACTGCGCGGATGCAGCCTATGCTGGCTGGAAGGCAGGCGTTCCGAATGAAGCTTACAATCTCGGATCCCTCAACCCACCCCCGGTGCGCAAGCTTCTGGGGGATTTGGTCAAGTATGCCGGTTCGAAGTCGCTGCTTCTGCCGACTCCTGCTTGGGCAGTTAAGCGTACGCTTGATTTATTTGACATGCTCAACATGCCGATAATGGATCCTGAGCAATATCTGATTGCTGATGAGATGTGTGTGCTGGATGTGTCGAAGGCTGAGAGACAGTTGGGCTGGATTCCAAAGCATCGGGACGAGGACATGCTGATTGCCGCCTATAAGGAATATAGGTTGGTGAAAGAAGGCAAGGCAGCTCCAATGGCGACGCATTAACGGGAAATGGCAATGAACAAGGCTCAAGAAATGACAAAAACCGATACATCGGTTATCCGGCCGAACCTGTTATCAGTCGATGATGCAAAGGCCATGACTTTGCCCCGTATGACAGAAATTTTCACAAAGCACCTCAATCCGGGCCAGCTGCACTTTATGAAGCTGTTGGGCTTTCATAAGATCAAGATCGAACGTGCGGAAGGGATGTATTATTACGACCAGAACGGGCGAGCGATCCTCGACTTTTTTGGAGGATTTGGATCGCTTGCTTTTGGTCACAACCATCCAAGGATCGTAGAAGCGCGCAAGAAATTTCAAGATGAGAGGCGACAGGAAATTGCGATTGCCTTCATGTCGCAATATGCCAGCGCGCTTGCGCATAATTTGGCCGCTTGTTCGCCAGGCGATCTGGACATGGTGTTTCTTGGTTCTTCAGGTTCCGAGGCGATGGAAGCCGCGATCAAGGTAGCTGAGCGAGCTGCGGGCCCCAAGAAGCCCAAAATCGTTTATGCAGAGAATTCATTCCACGGCAAGACAAAGGGCGTCCTGTCTATTACCGACGGTTCGCTTTATCGCGGAGAGTTCAAGCTGGTTGAAAATACGATCCGCGTACCCTTCGGTGATATTGATGCCATCGAGAATGCGTTCAAATCGGATTCAGAGATTGGTGTCATTGTTCTGGAAACAATACAAGGCGGCGGTGGTATCATCCAGGCCTCAAATGAGTATTGGCGGAAACTACGGGCGTTGTGCGATCAATATGGTGTGCTTTGGGTTGCCGACGAAGTCCAATGCGGTTTTGGCCGCTCTGGGAAGTTCTACGCGTTTGAACATGCAGGCGTTATTCCGGATGTGACTGCTCTGGCAAAGTCACTTGGGGGCGGTAAGGCAGCAGTAGGCGCAATGATTGCACGGCGCGAAGTCTATATGAAAGCCTATGGCACACCCAAGACAGCGATGATTCATGCAATGGCAACGTTTGGCGGTATCGGTGAAGCCTGTGTAACGTCTATCGAAGCAATCAATATTCTTTATGATGAAAACCTGATCGAGAATTCTGCGACCACAGGAGACTATCTCCTTTACAAGCTTGAAGAACTGAAAGCCAAGCATCCGGGTATGATCAAGGATGTGCGCGGCAAGGGTCTTATGGTCGGCTTGGAGTTCCATGACTTTTCTAAAACCGTTCCCGTAGTTTTGCGCCCGGTTCTAGCTATGCTTGACGATAAGCTCAAAGGTTCACTTCCCGGTTTCATTGGAAGTCATCTATTGCGCGATCATGGCGTATTGGTTGCTTTCACTGAGTATAATCGCAATGTTGTGCGACTTGAGCCTCCGCTGATCTGCGGGCGTGAACATGTTGATGAGTTCATCACGGCACTCGACGAGGTCCTTTCCCGCGGTATTGTGCGGATCGTGAAGGACTTCGTGAAAGCCCAGGTAAAATAGGGCGCCGTCCAGTCGGTCTTGAAGGAGCCGGGTTAGTTCCCGGCTTCTTCATTGGATTTGCGATTTAAGTTCTGGTTTGAGCAATAGGTCCCAGCAATCGTTAAGCTTGATGACCATTCTGTCGGCGAGGGCATTTGCATAGATACCTTGTAGATCAAGTCGTGCTGTCGTTATCGGGCAGGTGGGGCGCAACACCCCGTCAGTCGCGCGAACTGACGCCTCCACTAAGGGTGTGAGCTTTGTCACCGTACGGAAAGGATCTGCGCCGATCTGAATATACCGTGTGGAATCTCGATCCAGTATCCAAGGAAATGGATCCGTAAAATCGAGATTCATCAAGCTATTGAGATGGATATTGTTTGTTGTTTCAAATTGTTTGATGGCTTTGACTGCCTGATCGACCGATACAAGCCAATACATTTGATAGTCAAGTTCTGCATAGAACCGCCAGCTTGGTAATTGCTTGACCTCGGCTAGCTGTCGATAAGGTTCGACATTGTGGATATAATGGTCCTCCATAATCAGGGCGCGCTCCATGATATCGGTACGGGTCGAAACAAGTCCCATGGTTTTCACCTCGGTTACAGGCGCAGCATCATAAAAGGGCGCAACGGCGATAAACCTTAAAGTACCGTGCACGACCTTTGTCATCGTTGGAATTGCGGTGACGGCTACGAGACAATAGGTGATGAGGCGGAATTTCTCATTCAGCACTGTAGTCTTTCGAAGTACAGCGACCAAGACAGGCCAAATGAATATAAATTCCTGGCTACCTGTATTTTGCGTTTCAAGAAAAGTTCCGGCCGCCAAAATAACGCCAACCCAAAGCCAATCGCGGTCAAATGGAGAGGTGCTTTTATGTTCTTCTCTTCTTTTGAGATGTTCGCGCCAATCGAGCCACAGCAGAAATATAATCAGCATTGATGCGGCCAAAATTACATCAAGTTTGATCGAAAATACCGTCAGAAAACGCGAGGCCAACAGACCTTTGTTCAAACCAACGAGATTGATAATGCTGGCGATATAAGCCGATACCATGTTGTGGTTGAGTTCAAAGCCAGCCAGGACGGTGATGAAAACCACGACTGCCAGAAGCAAGTGACGAAGTAGGAAGCGACCGGCGAGCAGGGCGAAAAGGCCAATTAATCCACCCGCTAGAAACCCGGTTATCTTGGTGAAAAAAAGCGCCAGCATTGCCAGTGCTGCAATAATGGCCAAGGCGCGGCCTCTTGGCAAAAATATCAGGGCACATGTCAGGACATACAGCAGCAGTGAAGTATGGCGATTGTAAATTCCAAACCCGCTTACGCCTGGATAGGAATGGAAGGATTGGGTATTCATAGGGCAAAGTGCAAAGATCAAGAATGGGATCACAATTGCCATCGCAATCTTACGATTGTCTTTGTCCAGAATAACCAAGATGGCTGCCATCAATGGTGCAGCTGTGATCAGAACGGACCACTGCGCGAGCAATGTCGGCTGTCCCTCAGGAAAAAGAGCCTGTAACCAATAGAACTGGTAATATTCCAGAGCGCCAACAGGAGTTTGAAAATCGACTGCGGGAATTTGTCCAAGTTTTATCCGCTGTGCGGCATCCAAATATATATAGGTGTCCCAGTACATGGGACCGATAGGAATAATGAGTGGTAAGCTCAAGAGGATACAAATGATAAGTAGAGACAGAAGCAGCAGGCTCATTGGCGAAAGAAACCATGAAACCAATTGTTTCTCGCCTTTTTTTAAATCCGCCATTTGCTTCCGCTTTTATTCGTTTACATTTCGATTTTATGATTAGCTACCAGTTCTCCATATTGCGTTAAATTAAATAGCAAATCCTCAGCATTATTAGGTAAATCAATCCGTGTTTACCTTGCGTCGCGCCATGTTTTAGCCATGTCGCAAACAGGCCTTAGCAACGGACATGCAGAACGGCATAGTGCAAGAAAATCGCAGATAGCGTTCGAACCTTCGATCGATACCAAAGGATAGTATGAAATGAAAACTGAGGCGCGTGTTGTCGTTATCGGCGGTGGTGTGGTGGGTGTTTCGACATTGTATCACTTGGCTAAGAAGGGCTGGAGCGATGTTGTCCTGATCGAGCGAAAGGAACTGACATCCGGGTCCACATGGCATGCGGCTGGTTTGTTGCCCTTGTTCAATATGAGCTATTCGGTTGGCCAGATTCACAAATACTCGGTGAAATTTTATCAGGAATTGCAGGAAGAAACCGGCATGAATGTCGGTTTTACCAATTGTAGCAATATTCGTCTGGCCCGCACCAAAGATCGCTGGGATGAATATATGTATTATGCCGGTGTTGCAGAAACGATCGGCGTTCCAGTCAAACTGCTCACACCCGAACAGGTCAAGGAAATCTGGCCTCTAGCAGAGATGGACGGGATACTCGGAGCGATCCAGCATCCCGAAGATGGTTATATTCAACCCGCTGATTTGACACAGGCACTTGCCAAAGGCGCACGTGATCGCGGCGCAACGATCTACCGTTACACGACGGTTCTTGGCATCGAACAACTACCGTCGGGCAAATGGCTGGTAAAAACCGACAAGGGCGACATCACCGCGGATCACGTTGTTTCTGCGACCGGCAATTTTGCACGCAAAACCGGTAAGATGGTGGGCCTCGATGTGCCGGTCATACCCGTTGAACACCAATATATTGTTACGGAGCCTCATCCTGCTATTGTTGAGCGTAAGGCAAAGGGTTTGCCGGAGATGGGTGTTTTACGCGAAAGCGACAGCTCATGGTACATGCGTGAGGAAAATGGCGGCCTATTGCTTGGACCATACGAGCGCGGCGCACCCGTATGTTATGTCGACGGGCCTTCCGACGGCAGCGAGTATGAACTTTTTCAGGAAGATTTGGATCGACTCGAGCCATATATCGAAACAGCGATTGCGCGCGTTCCGGCTTTTGGTGAAGTGGGTATCAAAAAGGTCTATAACGGCGCCATTGCTTATACACCGGATGGCTCGCCCATCATCGGGCCTGCTCCGCGGTTGAAGAATTTCTGGCTCAATGAGGGCCACTCTTTTGGTGTGACTGCGGCAGGCGGGGCCGGTTGGCAATTGGCAGAGTGGATCGTGGAAGGCGAACCATCCATCGATATGATGGGTGTCGACCCGCGTCGCTTCGGTCCTTATGCGACTGAGGGATATCTCAAGGAAAAGAATGAGGAGGCTTATGCGGAAGTCTTTTCAGTTCATTACCCGGATGAAGAACGGGGTGCAGCCCGCCCGTTGAAGCGCTCGCCTACCTATGACCGCCAGAAGGAACTGGGCGCCGTGTTTGGCACGGTCTATGGTTGGGAGCGTGCCAATTGGTTCGCGCCAAAAGGCTATGAGCTTGAGGTAGCAAAACTCGACAAGCCTGACGTTCTGATGAACCATAATCACCCAAAGCCTGTTGATGGCAAGGTGAAGGAATTGTGGTCGTTCCGACGCTCGAACTATTTTGAGCATGTTGGCAATGAGATCAAAAATGTAACCAGCAATGTCGGTCTGCTCGATATGTCGGCATTCGCCAAGATGGAGGTATCCGGTCCGGGTGCACGCCAATGGCTTGATTCAATATTGGCCAATCGGATTCCCAAGAAGCAGGGACGTATCGCCCTTTGCCACTTGCTGACAAAGGAAGGCGGTGTTCGCTCTGAATTTACGGTCTACGAGTGGGTGCCTGGCAAATTCTATCTTGTGTCCGCTGGTGCATATGAGAATCATGATCATGATTATCTCTACAAGCTATTGCCGACTGATGGTTCGGTATCTCTACGCCCGATCACATCGGCTTATGGCGTCTTGGTACTTGCTGGGCCAAACAGCCGCAAGGTTTTGCAAAAACTGACACGGACCGATCTTTCCAATGAAGCTTTCCCTTGGCTCTCCGGCAAAGAAATTAGCGTTGGCACGACTACAGCCCATGCTTTGCGCGTCAATTTTGTAGGTGAGCTTGGCTGGGAACTACACCACCCTATCGAACAGCAAAGTACACTTTACGATATGCTACTTGAGGCGGGTGCAGAATTCGGCATTAAGCCATTTGGTATTCGTGCCATGACGGCGATGGCTGTAGAGAAGTCCTATCGTCTCATCCCACGCGAATTGTCGATTGAATATAATGCTTTCGAAAGCGGCCTTGATCGCTTTGTCCATCCGAATAAGGGAGACTTCATTGGCCGTGATGCTGTCGTAAAGGCACGCGAGGGTGGATTGAAGTGGAATTTTGTAACACTTGAAGTTCATGTCCCTGGTGTATCCGATGTAGATGCACGTGGTAGCGAGCCGATCTATTTCAAAGGCGAGTTGATTGGTCGTGCAACGCATGGGGGGTACGGCTGGCGTTTGGGCAAGAGTCTCGCTCTTGCGATGGTGAAGCCGGAATATTCGGCTTTGGGTACAACCCTTGAGATCAAGATACTTGGTAAAACTCACAAGGCTACCGTAATACCTGAATCACCTTTTGATACTGAAAATGAAAGACTGAAAGCCTGAGGCTTTATCTAATCGTCCTGAATGGCGCTAATTTGGCGCCATTTTCTTTTACTCATTCAACTGCACGTGAACGGTTGTAATGCCACTTTTCGTTATCACGTTTTGCGCTACACTCTTCCCATGTCATCACAAAAGAAAGCTCTCGGTGGTTTTCTGATACTGGCGACGCTCTTGGCCAGTCCCTTGTCGCGTTCACAATCCAACGAAACAGATGTCGATGTTGAGCTTGTTCTTGCTGTAGACGCTTCACGCTCCATGCAGGATTTTGAGCAAAAGATTCAGAGAGATGGTTATATCGCTGCATTTCGCCAAAAAGATGTAATCAGAGCGATCCGTGAGGGCGTCCACGGCAAAGTCGCCATCACCTATGTCGAATGGGCCGGTTCGGCTATGCAGCGGATAATAGTGCCTTGGATGGTCGTGGATAGTACAGAAACGGCTGAAAAGTTTGCATCCCTGCTTGCAGGACCCATTCCATCCACGCAGAGCAGAACGTCTATTTCAGGGGCAATCGATTTTGGTGCCGCCCTGTTTGAAAACAATGGATTTAAAGGTTTGCGCCGCGTCATTGATGTTTCAGGAGATGGTCCAAACAATAATGGACGTCCTGTCCTTGAAGCTAAGGCGCAGGCGATTGATAAGGGCATAACGATAAATGGGTTGCCACTAATGACCCGTGGCGACTTCTACTCTGATTGGACGGTGGAGGATCTTGACGTTTATTACACCAACTGTGTCATTGGAGGTCCGGGCGCATTCATGATCCCGGTCAATTCATGGGATCAGTTTCCCGAAGCGGTAAGGCGCAAGCTTGTTCTTGAGTTGGCGGGGCGCACATCCGACATCTATAAAGTAAACTATTTATCGTCAGATACATCGCTCGTTTTGCCGGTACAGAACAAACAGAATTACGATTGCTTATCCGGTGAACGGATATGGCAAAGGCGGATGCAAGACTGGGAAACCCGATAAGGGTAAGTGTCCGTACTCGATTGCGGGATGCAAACGCTGCTAGGTCGTAGTGACG
>UCNP01000007.1 GCA_900473335.1 Hyphomicrobiales bacterium
CGTTCTTCACGGTCGACTAAGTACAGGCAGTTTTAATCCAGCGGCTCTTCACCCTTAGCAGGCTCATTAGGTGTAGCCGCTGTGCTTGCGCCATTGGACGCGATGACTTCAACATCTTCATTGCGTCCGGCTACAACTTTAAAGTCGCGCTGATAAATCTTGTCTTTGTTTTTGGCAATAATGACATATTCGCCTTCCGCCAAAACCATGGACGCGAAAGCGCCAACGCTTTCACGCACAATATCGCCTGATGTGGTGAGGACAGACCAAGCCGTGTCGGCAAGCGCTTCGCCGCCAGTCTCGCGCACCAGTTTCATTGTCATCAGCGCGGCGCGGTGTTCAACATTCGCCTCGGTGATCTTGCCAGCCTCAACGCGGATATCAGAGCGGATAACGGCATTGGCCGTGCCGTAGTTTGAAACGATCTGATAGGTGCCTGTGCTGAGCCGGACAACAGTGTCTGGCTTGACATCGGGGATGATCAAGGCGCGTTCGCCATTTGCGTCTTCGTGATCTTCGTAAATGGAAAATCGTAACCGATCCGGAGGAATACGACCACCGCCAGCAAGCACAGCATTAAGCTTGATCCCGCCAGCATCGAGAATCATTGTTTCAGTGCGCTTGGCGCGTGTCATGGAAATGCGTTTGGTAGCGCCAGCGCGGCCAAATGCAACGTGGATCAGGTAGCTGCCTGGCGCAAGATTAAATGAGGTCGTGCCACCTTTTGCAGTCGCCAGAAGAATCAGTTTGCCATCTGGCCCGGGATCCGGGGAAAACACCCGCCATACAAGCCCACGGCCAATCGCCTCGCTTCCCTCGGAAAGCTTTGCGGTCAGGACAAGTTCCGGTTCATTGACCAGCGGGTTGTTCTGCGGAGCCGCTGGATTGGCATATTCATTTAAATTGGGAATTTTCGGCATATCACCCTTGCCCGCAGGCGGTACGATATCGGGTAGTTGAAGCGGAGCGGCTGCTGGTAAATCCTGCGTTAGCGATTGTGCAAGTGCGGCGGGTTCCGGCATCAGGTAAGCAAATGCTATGATAGCAAACAAAGGTTTGCGGAAAACGCTGCCCACGGCGATTGTCTGGAATGTGCCCATGCAAGCTTTTGATCCGAACCCGATGGCAATTTCAAGGCTTTTCTCGTTCTCATGGCTTTACTTGACTGGCAAAACGAAGCCATTGTTTGCGCTGCATAGCAACAGGGTCGCTACATTATTCCATGAACACTTCTGCATCCAATCCAGTGCTTGATTTTCTGTCGACACGAAGCTCCACCCCTATCTCAGCCATTGGTCTTCCGGGCCCATCCGACGAAGAGATTCGCAAGATCATCACTATTGCTTCACGCGTGCCTGATCACGGTCGCCTGACCCCTTGGCGCTTTATCCTTTATCGGGGTGATGCCCGTGTTGAGGTTGGCAAATATCTTGCCGAGCTTTGCGAGGAACGCGAGGGACCATTGACCGAGCAGCGGCGCGAGCAGGAATTAAAGCGCTTTGCCCGTGCTCCCTTGGTGATTGGTGTCATTTTTTCACCCGTGGAACACCATATTCCCGAATGGGAACAGTTTCTGTCTTCCGGTGCTGCGGCGATGAAGCTTTGTCTGGCCGCCAATGCGCTTGGTTATGTGACGAACTGGATAAGCAATTGGTATTCGTCAGACGAAAAGGGCCGGGCGCTGCTCGGACTTGCTCCGCATGAGAGGGTGACCGGTTTTGTTCATATCGGAACCTGTGACCAGAAAGTGCCAGAACGGCCCCGCCCAGAGGTTGATGCGGTGCTTTCCGAGTATTCGGGGCCTTGGAAAGGCTGAATACAGATAGCGCTAAAGCGACCGTGTTCTGGCAATAAGCCGCTCTGCGCGTTTGAGATGCGGGCGGTCAAACATTTTACCATCAATGCCGATGACACCGGCGGAGGGATCAGCAGCGAATGCCGCGATGATTTGCTCCGCCTGATCAATTGCTTCTACTGACGGGGTGAAGACCCTATTGATAGTGGGAAGCTGGGCAGGGTGAATGGCGAGCTTGGCCGTGAAACCATCGCGCGCAGCTTCCACACATTCGCGGGCCAGACCATCTTCATTGCGATAATCAATATAGACTGTGTCGATGGCGGCAACTTCGGCGGCGGATGCTCCAAGGATCGCCAAGGCGCGGGCCATGCGGAATACATCGGTATAAACACCGGCCTCGTCGCGCACCGCTGTTGCTCCAATCACTGCTGACAGGTCTTCTGCACCCCAGCTAAGCCCGATTAATCGCTTGGACGCATCAGGATAGCTCGCCGCAGACAGGGTGCCGATAGCGGTTTCAGTGATGATCGCAATGATTTGCGTTATGCCTTCGGAAAGCCCGGTCTGTGCTTCATGCACATTCAGTTTGGCCGAGAGCCTCATCACATCCTTGCCGCTATTGGACTTTGGCAGGAGAATGCCTGCGGGCAAGGACGGTATGATGGCGCTGAGGTCATCATCAGCAAGACCACTGGAAAGATCATTGATGCGAACGAACAGGCGAGGCGAGGATATGCTGCGATTTGATTTCAGAAAATCGGCGGTGATCCGGCGGGCGGCTGTCTTGCGCTCTGCGCTTACCGAGTCTTCAAGGTCTATCAAAAGCACATCGGCTTCGCTGGTGAGTCCTTTTTCCAGCTTTCTCTCCGAATCGCCGGGGATAAAAAGGAGGGACCGCATCAGGCCGCACTCTTCGATTTCATCATTGCCTGACGGGTACATTTTGCGACGAGAACGCCATGCTGGTTGAAGGCCCGATGCTCAAATTCGACAATGCCTCGATCCGGCTTGGATTTGGAGGGGCGGGCGGAAATGACCTGTGTTTCAACCCGGACCGTATCGCCATGAAACAGGGGCGATGGGAAGGTCACGTCTGTCATGCCCAGATTGGCAATTGTTGTACCAATCGTGGTGTCGTTCACGGAGATGCCAATCATCAGACCTAGTGTAAAGAGCGAATTGACGAGGGGCTTTCCCCATTCGGTCTTGCTGGCAAAATCAAAATCGATGTGGAGCGGCTGAGTGTTCAATGTCATGACTGAAAAGAGCATATTATCGCTCTCGGTGATTGTCTTGCGCAGCGCATGATTGAAGACGTGCCCGATCTCAAATTCTTCCAGATATAATCCCGCCATGATGATCTCGAACCTCCGCAATGATTTGCCGGAGACTATGACGGCATTGTATCGTTCGCAACAGAGGCAATGTCTTTATGGGTATTGGACAGGCTTGCTCTCGGTCGCCTGGAACATTTCATTACAAAATTCAGTGGCTCTTTGAATAAAATAACCGGTGCGCCCCATGAGAACCGGCCTATCATTGCGTTTTTATTTAGGTAGATAGCCGGCTCCTTAATTTCTTTAGAATTAAAGGTGAATTATTTCATATATTTATACATATATTCTAATGTAAAGAATTGATTGTGCCGTTTTGAAGCCTCGAAACGGCCATTGCCGCCATCTTGATCTTTTATGCTACTATTGGCGAAGGCATAATTGATTGGGAGGTCTTCGCAATGTCGGATGATGGTCGTGGTGTTGAATTTGGTCCGCTAAGTCTGCATGTGCCCGAACCGGCTGTGCGTCCGGGTGGTGAACCGGATTTTTCCAACGTTACCTTTCCCGATGCAGGCTCTGTAAGACGCCCCGACGTCGATACAAATCCCGAAGATATGCGTGACCTCGCTTTCTCCATTATCCGTGTGCTTAATCCAGAGGGTGAAGCTGTAGGGCCATGGGCAAATCTGTTGAGCGATGACCAACTGGTTGAGGGGCTGCGCCATATGATGACGCTGCGGACCTTCGATGCGCGCATGCAGATAGCACAGCGCCAGGGCAAGACCTCGTTCTATATGCAGCATCTTGGCGAAGAGGCGGTCAGCTGCGCCTTCCGCAAGGCGCTAGCCCAGGGCGACATGAATTTCCCGACCTATCGTCAGGCAGGCCTGTTGATTGCCGGTGAATATCCGATGGTCGAGATGATGTGTCAGATCTACTCCAATGAGCGTGATCCGTTAAAGGGCAGGCAGTTGCCAATCATGTATTCGTCGAAAGAACATGGCTTCTTTTCGATATCCGGCAATCTGGCTACGCAATATATTCAGGCTGTAGGTTGGGCGATGGCATCCGCCATCAAGAATGACAGCAAGATTGCTGCCGCATGGATCGGCGATGGCTCCACGGCCGAGTCTGACTTTCACGCCGCGCTGGTTTTCGCTTCAACCTATAAGGCGCCTGTGGTACTCAATATCGTCAATAATCAATGGGCGATCTCAACATTCCAGGGTATTGCGCGGGGTGGTTCCGGCACTTTCGCAGCGCGTGGTCTGGGTTTCGGCATTCCGGCACTGCGCGTTGACGGCAATGATTACCTTGCCGTATTTGCTGTAGCCAAATGGGCGATCGAGCGCGCCCGGCGCAATCTGGGGCCGACGCTGGTTGAATATGTTACCTATCGCGCTGGTGCGCATTCAACATCGGATGATCCATCGGCTTACAGGCCCAAGATGGAGTCCGAAGCCTGGCCGTTGGGCGATCCAATCCTCCGACTGAAGAATCATTTGATTGCCCGCGGCGCTTGGTCAGAAGAGCGTCATACGCAGACGGAAGCCGAAATACTCGACACAGTTATCGCCGCGCAGAAAGAAGCCGAAAGCTTCGGAACATTGCATGCCGGAGGCAAGCCATCAGCACGCGATATGTTCGAGGGTGTTTATGAGCAAATGCCTCTGCATCTGCGCCGTCAACGTCAGCAGGCGGGGGTTTAAGCCAAATGCCACGTAAAACAATGATCGAATCCATTCGTGATGCAATGGATACAATGATGGAACGCGACGAAAACGTGGTCGTGTTCGGAGAGGATGTCGGCTTTTTCGGTGGCGTCTTTCGCTGCACGCAAGGGCTGCAAGCCAAATATGGCAAGACACGCTGCTTCGATACGCCCATCAGCGAATCCGGTATTGTCGGTGCGGCGATCGGTATGGCCTCTTATGGGTTGCGGCCATGTGTGGAAATCCAGTTCGCCGATTATGTCTATCCGGCCTATGACCAGATTGTCTCGGAAGCTGCACGCTTACGCTATCGTTCAAATGGCGACTTTACCTGCCCTATGGTCGTGCGAATGCCGGTCGGCGGCGGTATTTTCGGCGGGCAGACCCACAGCCAGAGCCCAGAGGCGCTGTTTACCCATGTTTCCGGGCTGAAAGTTGTCGTGCCGTCAAACCCATATGATGCCAAGGGCCTACTCATTGCGGCGATAGAAGATCCGGACCCGGTGATCTTTCTTGAACCCAAGCGTATTTATAACGGTCCGTTTGACGGTCATCATGACAGGCCGGTCACACCTTGGTCCAAGCACGATCTTGGTGAGGTGCCGGATGGCCATTATACCGTGCCGCTGGGCAAGGCCATCAAGCGTCGTGAAGGGTCGCAGCTAACAATTTTAACCTATGGCACGATGGTTTACGTGGCAGAGGCTGCCGCAGCTGAACATAATATTGATGCGGAAATCATCGATCTGCGCACATTGCTGCCGCTTGATCTCGAAACGATCATCGAATCCGTTTCCAAGACCGGCCGCTGTGTTGTTGTGCATGAAGCAACGCTGACGTCAGGCTTTGGCGCGGAACTTGCCGCGCTGGTGCAAGAACATTGTTTCTACAAGCTTGAAGCGCCGGTGGCTCGCGTTGCCGGGTGGGATACGCCTTATCCCCACGCCCAGGAGTGGGACTATTTCCCCGGTCCATCGCGGGTCGGGCGCGCGCTGGTTGAAACGCTGGAGGGATAGAGAGCCCTTTCCAACCATATTGACCTATTCTGACGGAGGCATGTTGTGACAAGATCAAGCAAAGACAGGAAGGCGCGCACCCTTCGTGCGGGCGAGTGGCTTTGCGCCGGGATTGGCGCAACAGGCCCTGTCCCTTCGGGTTTCCGACTGGCGGCCAACCACTTTGTCAGGCGGCTTCGTCCGATGAACCACATCGCCCTCGCCACCTTCCTCGTGGGTTGTCTCGCCAGTCGAGAAACAGAATACGGCCAATATGGTCGGAAAGGGCTCTAAGATGGGTGAATATGTCATCAAGCTGCCGGATGTCGGCGAAGGCGTTGCAGAAGCAGAGCTTGTCGAATGGAATGTGAAGGTCGGTGATCTGGTGCGCGAGGATATGGTTCTTGCCGCCGTCATGACCGATAAGGCAACGGTGGAAATTCCATCGCCAGTCGATGGCGAGATCATCTGGCTTGGGGGTGAAATTGGCGAGGTCATTCCAATCGGCTCGCCAATTATTCGGCTAAAGATTGAGGGCGAGGGCCATGCCATCGCCGAAGCGCCGACCAAGGCAGCAAAGATCGATGCGCCTGCCACGGTGGAAAGGCCGGCTGAACCTGCCAAGCCCGAGAGCCAGCCAGCTACCACGACACAGGACTCAAAGCCTAGTGTGGCCAAAGCCTCGCCGGTTTTCAGCACGAGTGCGCCACGCAGCGAAGGCGAGAAACCTCTGGCCTCGCCAGCTGTACGCCAGCGGGCGCGTGATGCTGGCGTTGATCTGCGTCAGGTAAGCGGTACGGGACCGGCGGGTCGGATAACCCATGAAGATCTTGACACTTTCTTTGCTCGCGGTTCGCAAAAACCGGGTGTTGCTACACTTAGCCCCGACAATTCCGTCAAGGAAATCAAGGTTGTCGGGCTACGCCGCAAGATTGCCGAGAAAATGGCAATTGCGAAATCCCGTATTCCGCATATCACCTATGTCGAGGAAATCGATGTCACATCGCTGGAAGAGCTGCGGGCGGCTCTCAACGCCAAGAAGCGTCCGGATCAGGCCAAGTTGACAATATTGCCATTTTTAATGCGTGCCATGGTCAAGGCGATTGCCGACCAGCCGCAAGTCAATGCACTTTATGATGATGAGGCAAATATTATCCATCAATATGGCGGCGTGCATATTGGTATTGCTGCACAGACGCCCGGCGGGCTTGTTGTGCCCGTTGTCAAACATACCGAGGCGAGAACGCTTTGGGACTGCGCTGCCGAAGTCAATCTTCTGGCAGACGCAGCAAAGGCAGGCACGGCCACACGCGAGCAGCTCACTGGCTCGACCATCACCATTACTTCGCTAGGCAGCATGGGGGGCATTGTCACGACACCTGTGATCAACCATCCTGAAGTTGCAATCATCGGGGTCAACAAAATCATGTTTCGACCAATGTGGGACGGAACGAACTTCATACCGCGCAAGATGATGAATCTGTCATCCAGCTTCGACCACCGCATCATCGACGGCTGGAATGCTGCTGTGTTTATCCAGCGCATCAAGGCACTGCTCGAAACGCCAGCCATGATATTTGTTGAGGACTAAGAGCCATGAAGGATATTTCCTGCAAATTATTGATCATTGGCGCGGGTCCGGGCGGCTATATCTGCGCCATTCGCGCGGGACAGCTTAATATTGATACGGTGATCGTCGAGGCGGCAAAGGTCGGGGGCACCTGCCTGATGGTGGGCTGCATACCTTCCAAAGCTCTGATCCATGCGGCAGATGAGTTCACAAAAGTTGCTCATTTCGCAGCAAAGCAGACGCCGCTCGGCATATCGGTCAGCGATCCGGCAATCGACTTCACGCAAACAATTGCCTGGAAAGACGGTATTGTCAGTCGTCTGAACAATGGTGTTGCCGGGCTTTTGAAAAAGGCCAATGTCAAGATCGTGACCGGCAGGGCGAAATTTCGTGATGGAAAAACGATTGAGGTCGAAACCCTGACCGGCCAGCAGATCATCCAGGCTGAGAATATTGTGATCGCAACAGGTTCTGCACCTGTCGAAGTTCCATCTCTGCCATTTGGCGGTAATGTGATTTCATCGACTGAAGCTCTGTCACTTGAAACAGTCCCTGAAAAACTGGTTGTTGTCGGCGGCGGCTATATCGGTCTTGAGCTTGGTACAGCCTATGCCAAACTTGGCTCAAAGGTTACCGTGGTTGAAGCGCAGCCAAAAATTCTTCCACAATATGATGCGGAACTGACGCGGCCAATTGCGAAGAAACTCAATGGCTTGGGTGTTACAGTTCTTACAAACGTTAAAGCCAAGGGCATGAGTGCGCAAGGCGACGCGCTCCTGATTGAAACAGCGGACGGCAAGGATGACAGGATTGCAGCAGACAAGGTGCTGGTAACTGTTGGCCGCAAGCCGGTGACGACTGGTTGGGGACTTGAGGAAATTGTTCTCGACATGGATGGAAAGTTCGTTCGGATTGACGACAAGTGCCGAACCTCAATGCGCGGCGTCTATGCAATCGGCGATGTGACGGGTGAACCGATGCTGGCGCACCGCGCCATGGCACAGGGCGAGATGGTGGCGGAAATAATCGCCGGGCATAATCGCAGCTGGGACAAACGGGCGATTGCTGCCGTGTGCTTCACTGATCCGGAAATTGTGGCCGTGGGTCTTTCGCCGGATGAAGCGAAGCAGGCTGGGCATGAGGTCAAAATTGGCCTGTTCCCATTTGCCGCCAATGGCCGCGCGATGACGCAGGAAGGCGAAGAAGGTTTTGTGCGTGTCGTTGCCGCTGCGGGAAACCACCTTGTACTCGGTATTCAGGCAGTGGGAACCGGCGTTTCCGAACTGTCAGCAGCGTTTGCACTGGCCTTGGAAATGGGCGCGCGCCTGGAAGATATAGCCGGAACAATCCATGCCCATCCAACACAAAGTGAAGGCTTCCAGGAAGCTGCACTGAAAGCACTGGGACACGCGCTGCATATTTAAAGCACCTTTGCAAAAGCAATTTGCGTGCTTCGACAAGCTCAGCATGAGGGAGGCATTGCTTTTGGCATGATAGTCTCAAGATTGCAGGATTTTGCGTCCTGCAATCCAGACTCATTCCTCATGCTGAGCTTGTCGAAGCACGCAAAGCGCTACTGCTGAACAAATTGAGTTACTCAGCGGCCTCGGCGACAGCGGGCAGGCCAAGCCAGGCACGGCAATCTGCCAGTGCGCGGGCGCTCATGGCGCGTTTTTTGGCATTGGTCTTTTCCTTGCCACGCAAACGCTTGCCCTCAGAGACGGGTGCTTCAATTGGCGGGAATAGCCCGTAATTAACATTCATTGGCTGAAATGAGCGTTTGCCGGGTTCTTCATCCGATACGATATGCCCGCCAGTAATATGTCCAAGAAGCGCACCAAAAGCTGTCGTTGCAGGAGGTGGTGTCACAGGCTGGCCGAGACGCTCGGCAATCATGAAACGGCCTGCCAAAAGACCGATGGCCGCGGATTCAACATAGCCTTCGCATCCGGTGATCTGTCCGGCAAAACGCAAGCCCTGCCGTGTTTTCAGCTGTAAAGTCGGATCGAGCAGAAGCGGGGAATTCAGATAGGTATTGCGATGCAGGCCGCCAAGACGAGCAAATTCTGCATTTTCCAAGCCGGGAATCATACGGAAAATCTCTGTCTGGGCGCCATATTTCAGCTTGGTCTGGAAGCCGACCATATTGTAAAGCGTGCCAAGCGCATTGTCCTGACGCAGCTGCACCACCGCATAGGCTTTAACTGTCGGATGATGGGCATTCGTCAATCCCATTGGCTTCATTGGTCCGTGGCGCAACGTCTCCGAACCGCGCTCTGCCATGACTTCGATTGGCAGGCAGCCGTCGAAATAGGGTGTGCCTTCCCATTCCTTGAATTCAGTCTTGTCGCCTGCGATCAATGCCGCAATAAAGGCTTCATACTGTTCTTTCGACATTGGACAGTTGATATAGTCCTTGCCATTGCCGCCAGGGCCGACCTTGTCGTAGCGTGACTGAAACCAGCAAATATTCATGTCGATGGAATCGAAATGCACGATCGGTGCAATCGCATCGAAAAAGGCGAGGGAATCGGCGCCCGTCTCATTGCCGATTGCTTCCGCCAATGAGGGCGCGGTCAGCGGACCTGTTGCAATAATAACTTTGTCCCACTCTGCCGGTGGCAGTCCGGTAATTTCTTCGCGTTCGATAGTGATGAGCGGATGGGCTTCGATTTTTGCCGTAACGGCCTGTGCAAAGCCATCACGATCGACAGCAAGCGCACTGCCGGCCGGAACCTGATGGGCATCGGCAGATGCAATGATCAACGAATTTGCAAGACGCATTTCCGCATGAAGCACGCCAACAGCATTGGTTTCAGCATCGTCGGAACGGAAGGAGTTGGAGCATACCAGCTCAGCGAGGTCTTGCGTCTTGTGGGCATCTGTGCCGCGCAAAGGGCGCATTTCATGCAGGATGACAGGAATGCCAGCCTCGGCAAGCTGCCATGATGCTTCGGAACCGGCGAGACCGCCGCCAATAATGTGTACGGGTTTGTGTGACATGGCGCACCAATAGTCTTTTTGGCTTCCGGCTTCAATGGGGAAGCCGTCGCGCTAAGCGGGTAAATGCCACACAAAAAACAACACCCACCGCGGGAGGAGGTGCGGTGGGTGTCATTATATAAAGACCGGCCGGGAGGAGGAGTGCCGGACTTTGATCGCGGGAGGCTTTGGGAGGAGGTAAAGCCCCGGCGATATTCTTGTTTACGCGATTAGCGTATTGCAGACTTCTTGGCGACGAACGGAATGTCCGAGCGGGCAATGCCCAGATCGCTGAGTTCACGTGTCGACAGGCGGTTCAATTCAGTAACCGTGTCGCGGTAACGGCGCCAGTTGCTGTAAGAGCGGATAAGGTTCATTTCAATCACCATTTCGGTTCGTTATTCGGTTGATCACTCTTGATCGTTGAACTGAAGATAGTGCAGTCTCCTCGCAATTTGCAGAGACAAGATTGCAGATCAGCTATGCATATGTTGCATTGCATCATTAATCGATTTTAATTGCTGCGGCGCACAAATGTCATAATTGCGAATAATCGGGTGAAACGGCGTAGTAATTGCGTTTTTGCCAGTGCTGGCGTTATCTGAAGTCACGCAAGACTCAGGAGCACTTCGTGGCATTTTCGATTGGCATTAAAAAGCACATTGCACGCTGGCAGGAAGCCGGTCTGATAGATGAGGTTACAGCCGATCTTCTGCGCAAGGATGTTGAGAAAACCCGCACCAGCTTTGGCCTTGGCGGCATTCTCGCGGTTCTGGGGGCGGTTCTGCTGGGAGCTGCCATTATCTCGCTCGTTGCTGCCAATTGGGAAATATTGCCGCGTCTTGTGCGTGTCGTGATGATCATTCTGCTACTTTGGGGCGGCTATGTGGGCGGTGCATGGCGGGCGAGCCTTGGCGATATCCGTTTTAGTGAGGCGCTCTATCTGATTGCCGCGATCACTTTCGGTGCCGGTATCGCGCTCATCGGGCAAATGTATCATCTATCAGGTGAGGCGACAGATGCGGCGTTGCTCTGGGCGGCGGGAGCAATGATTGCAGCGCTTTTCCTTCGCTCGGCCATATTGGTCGCAACAAGTGTTGCGATAGTTGCGATCTACCTTTTCATGGCAATAGATGGGGGCAATGATGCGCAAACCTATGCATGGCTATTGCCGGTATTGCTTGTCATCAGCGCTGGATTGGTCTGGTACACCAAGGCGGAAGTGGCTCGTCATTTCATTGTGCTGGTTCTAATCGCCTATGTTTTTGCTCTCTTCGATGAATTCGATGATGACTGGATTTTGTGGCTTGCGGGCATAACGGGCGGCGCACTGTTTCTGGCCGATGCGCTGGCAACAACCGCGCTTCAACGTTTGACAGGCTGGAGCAAGGCAATAGGCGCCTATGGGTTCCTGATGCTGCTTCTGGTCTTGAATTACTTTCAATTTGACCGCTATGACAGTGAGGTCAGTGATCAGGTCATTATTGGCTTTGGCATATTGGCATGCGCGATTGCCGGTCTTGTTCTTTCTGGCTATCGCAATCTGGCCGTCAGATGGATGTCCTATTCGATATTCTCGCTGGAGGTGCTCTATCTGGCATTCAAGACGATCGGTACTTTGATCGGAACGGCAAGTTTCTTCTTGAGCGCTGGTGTGCTGGTTTTGCTGCTCGCGGCCTTTGTCGTGCGGATGGAGCGCCGGCTTCAAAAGAAAATCGCGCAGGCGGAGGGGGCAGCATAATGTTCACGGGCAAGCGCATTATTTGGCTGGGTATTGTCGTCGCAATGCTGCAATCGGGCGCTCTATACGCAATGGTCGAGCAACGCGCATCCATCCTGCGCAGCGGCAGAGACGTGATTTTGCTCAGTCAACCGATCGATCCCCGTGACTTCCTGCGCGGTGATTATGTCACCCTTTCCTATGAAATCTCAAATCTTGGCGCTGATAAGATAATCGGCAAACGGCCAGATGAGGGTGGACGCGCCGATATTTATGTTACGCTGGCGGAGGGGGCGGATAAACGATGGAGTTTTGCGGGCGCATCATGGCAGGCACGCACTGATCTGAAACCGGATCAAGTGCAGATTCGGGGACGCACGCTCAATTACGCACATTTTGCCGCCGACAGTACCTACCACATTACGTATGGCATCGAGCGCTATTACGTGCCGGAAGGTCAGGGGCGGGCAATCGAAGAACAGCAAAGCGAGCGCAATATTGATGTGGTCATTGCGATTTCAGGTGAGGGTGATGCTCAAATCCGGGCTCTGAGGAGTAGTGGAAAAGTGCTTTATGAAGAACCCCTCTATTAGGGTCTTTCCACTAAGCAGGGTTAGGGAAGTTATCTAACGCTTTGATCCTACAGTTTTAATTGCGGAGAAATTGGCTTCCGTCATGACTGGGATTGGTTCGAGTTTCCAGTTAAAATCGCTACATGAAAATAATACTGTCTATTACCCGGCTTTTTCCTTTGACCCTCAGAAAGACGGTGCTATAGAGACCCGCGCTTGAGGCTCAGCGATGTGCTTCGGATGCGGATATGGCGAAATTGGTAGACGCACCAGATTTAGGTTCTGGCGGGAGACCGTGGGGGTTCGAGTCCCTCTATCCGCACCATTCATCTCAGCAGATGGCTGTAATCATAATATTGAAACACAACATAAATTTTCAATATTTGCTCGCGCATAGCTGGATTTTCAAAAACATGACTTGAAGGCGTCATCTTGGATGAGCGCTCTGCATTCACGACACAATATCCTGATAAGCTGAAATTTCCATCATGAGATCTGGCCAAGGCAGGTCCAAGTTCGTCCCATACAAAAAACCTGCCTTGGGAAAGGCAGGCAAGTTTGCTCTGGGGTGGGAGAATCGGACTCGTTGGAAGTAAATCCGAGTCCTATTGCCACGATAGGAATCGTGACAATGATGCATGATATGTCAGCCCCCCGTTTCAGCCTCATAACTTTGTCTAACATGCCGTGACAAAGCTTGAAAAAACCGGGCTGTTCTAAATGAGAAGAGTGTCACATGCTGTGTGGAGGGACAACGTTAGGAGGACATTGATGAACTACAAGATTTTCCTGCCCTTGATGGCACTTGCAGCTTTCTCCCTTGCAGCCTGTGATAACAAGCCTTCAGAGGGTACAAGCACCCCGCCAGCAACAACAGCGGAGCCGACAACGCCACCGCCCGCTGCGGCACCGGCAGAGCCCACACCAGGGCAGCCTGCTCCAGCGAAATAATATATGCGAGATGAGATGACGGCCGGCTCACCCAGAGTTGGCCGTTGTCATGAGCGCAATTGCGAAGGCAAAGAATATTGCCATACAAGATGCTGATTTTCATTGAGAAAGACTGGTACGCCCAAGGGGAATCGAACCCCTGTTTGCGCCGTGAAAGGGCGCCGTCCTAACCGCTAGACGATGGGCGCCTCCGGTGAGGCGGCTTATAGTGAAACAGTATTTCCCCCGCAACCCCATAATGCATTCTTTTTTAGAAAAAGTGCAATTTGTCCAAAATTTGTTGAATGATGATTGCATAGAACGCGTCAGCGACATGCCAAAACCCCGTCGCAATCAGCTTTTTCTTTGGGAACAGCGCCAATTCCAGTCACGACGAGGACCAATATCCACATGCACGGATTCTGTGTGGCAATAGGTGCCAACGCCGCCACGGCCCGTCATGGCGCGGGCATAATTGGCCAATTCCCACTTGCTGATTCCCGGAACCTGAATATCTGCGGCAGCACAAGACATATGCAGCGAAGCCTTCGCGCCGTTTACCTTGCGATTATAGGGGGGGCTGCGATAGCCGGACGTAACAATAACGGATTTGCCATATTTCCGCTCGATCAGCTTCAAAATGCCAACCAGTTGCGGTTTCAGACAGGCAACGTCAACGCTTTCACGCTGAACTTTTAAACCATTGGGTGCAAGTCGGGCAAGGCCCGCAGCCGATGCCAGGATGACAGGTGCGCCTGCTGCTTCAACATCATCATCTTCATAAAGACTATCGCGCTGCATAATCTGAATACCGGCATTTGGCCGAACGCCGGGGAGGGATGCCAGATGTTCAGTGCGACCGGCAAAGGAATCAGCAGAAGGAAGGTCGCTTTCGGATGATTCTGAAGCTGGTTTTGATTTGGGTTCGATGACAGCGACTAGTCGCTGATTAGCGGGTTTTGAGCGATTATTGGAGAAAAGCCGAAGAAGTGCGCCATTATTCTTTTGCGGCGCTGTCGTCGGTTTGGTTTCCTCCGAGGGTGGCGATGCTGCCGTCGCCTTCTCGGGAGTGGCCTTGTTTTCAGGCTTTGCCGTGTCAACTGTCGCAGTGGCCTCGGCGGGTGGGGCGGGTGCAGGCTCTGCTTTTTTCATCATGCTGCCGAAAAGAGATGACCTCACAGGCGGCTGCGCAACAACAGTCGCGGCACTTGCCACCTGTACTTGCTCTTGCTCTGTCTTGGTTTCCGTACCTGACGCTATATCGGTTTTTGTTTCCGATTTGGCAGTCCCGGGCTTATCTTCTGCTGGCTTTGCAGCGTCATTAATCGCCTGCAAGGCATTGGTCTCTGTCGTTCCTGCTAATGCCAGTGCAGCAGGTGTAACCTGTGCCTCGCCACCGGAGGGCAGGGATGTCTGAGTTTCGCCTGTAACTGTATCGCTAGGTGTGATTGCCAGTGCCGAAGTAAGGCCCGGATTTGAGCCCGTAGACGTGCAGGAGGTTGCAGCAAAAGCCGCAAGACCGATAACGCAAACGACTGTACTTGCCCGTAAGGCTGAAACTGAACGTGGCAGTGTTTTCAACGATTCCCCCGTCTGGACGTCCGGCACGATTCGAATATTCAATCCGGCCCGTTTATAAGGGCACTAAGCCCACGAAGTTCTATTGAGGCGCAAATACACCGGCAGAGAGCGACAATAACTAATTGTTTTTACCCACCCGCACAAGTCATGCCTAAATACACAATAAGGCGAAAGCGTGATCTGACACTTTCCTGCCATGGTTCTTAAGTGAATGTTAAAGCGTGGCTCTATGGTTTATGTAGCGTAATTATACGCGAACTCGCACATAGGTGCCGGGTGCCTCTGCCAGAATCTGCACATTATGTTCGCCCGGAATGCGCGGCGCAACGCGAGTATTATCCTGTTTTTCAATCCATGACTGCCAGTGATTCCACCATGATCCGGGATGTTCCTCGCTCTTCTCCAGCCATGATTCGAATGAGCCGACGGGCACGCCGCCGGTCCAATACTGATACTTGTTCTTGGCAGGTGGATTGACCACGCCAGCTATATGGCCGGAGCCGGATAGGACGTAAGTAACATCGCCGCCAAAAAACTTGCAGCCGGTGAACACAGACAGTGCAGGGGCGATATGGTCTTCTTTTGCCGCAAGGTTGTAGATCGGAATCTTCACATCAGCCAGTGACAGCGTTTCTCCTGCCAGCTTCATCATTCCACGCACGAGATTATTGTCGAGATAGCAATTACGCAAATAATAGGAGTGGTTGGCCGCACTCATACGCGTCGCATCTGCATTCCAGTATAGGAGATCGAACGGCACCGGATCGCGGCCGCGCATGTAGTTGTTAACAACATAAGGCCATACGAGATCACCGGAACGGAGCATGTTGAATGCCGTGGCCATGCGCGTGCCATCCAGATATCCTTCCGCAGACATTGCATTTTCCAATGCGCGAATCTGGTCTTCATCGACGAATACCTTCAAATCGCCCGCATAGGTGAAGTCCACCTGCGTGGTGAATAGAGTAGCGCTTTTGATTCGATCCTCGTCTTCCTTGCCAAAGAGCGCGAGTGCCGCACTCAGCAATGTACCGCCGACGCAATAGCCGATTGCATTAACAGCGCGTTCGCCGGTTGCGGTTTCAACGGCGTCGAGGCCAAAACGCAAACCTTCATTGATGTAGGCGACCCAATCCTTATGGGCGTGGCGTTGATCCGGATTCACCCATGAAATGACAAAAACCGTGTGGCCGTGGTCAATCGCCCACTTTATGAATGATTTTTCTGGGTTCAGATCAAGAATATAGAACTTGTTGATCCAGGGAGGGCAAATCAGCAATGGACGCTTCAGCACATCCTTGGTTGTCGGTTCATATTGGATAATCTCGGCAACGTCGCTTCTGGCAATAACCTTTCCGGGTGTGGTTGCCACATTTTCCCCAAGCGCAAATTTGGTCAAATCCGATTGTCGTAAGCGCAGATCGCCGCCGCCCGCAACAATGTCCTCCGCTAGCATTTTCATGCCGCGAACAAGATTTTCGCCATTGCTGGCAACCGTTTCCTTGTAAAGCTCGGGATTGGTCAAAAGGAAATTACTTGGTGACGCTGCTGTCGTGATCTGCTTGACGTAGAATGAGGCTTTGTGGCGCGTATGATCATCAAGCCCTTCGGCATTCTCAACAAGATCGCCAGCCCATCTTGCAGTGACCAAATAAGCCTGCTTCAAAAAGTCGAAGAATGCGTTGCGTCCCCAATCTTCATCGGTGAACCGTTTATCGCCCTTTTCCGGCGTTACAACATCTTCCACAGTTTCGCCGCTCATGCGCCGGATGGAATTAGACCAGATCGCCATATAGCTGGAAAACAATTTGGTTTGCGCTTCCAGCGCGCGGCTCGGTTCGGAAAGCCAGTATTCAGAGACTTTCGATAATGTTTTGACTATATCGGTGACGGGATCAGCGAGCGTATCGCGCTTCAAGCCTTTCTCCCGTGGCTCAACCCATGCAGAGGCAGCTTTGCCAGCCTGTTCAATCATATGAGCGACATTGCGGGCAAAGGCCTCCGGATCCTTGACCACATAGTGATCCAGATTGGGCGTCTTTGTGCTTTTATCGCCTTGATTGTCCATATAGTGGCATCCTCCCGCTAGCTCGCCAAAAGCCCTTACAGGCGCGAAATGGCAATCTATCTTTTTACTTTAGCATCGGATTCTCCGAAAACCGGGATTCCACTTTTCGGTCCGATGCTCTAATTCTCCCGATCAGCATTATTGACATGATAACATAAGTTGGTGCTATCCCTCCAAGGTGCATTTATTGTAGCCATGATAAATATCGTTTTTCTGAGTCAGGACACACAATGGAAATCTCGCTCAAACTGCTCATGCGCTGCTCGGCAAGCGCCGTTATGATCATTGGCTTGAGCGCGTGCGCCAATACAAGCCCTGCGCCAATGTCGAATTCGCCAATGACAGGTCCGGTCAATACCGGAACCTATCCGCATTTTACGCCGGATCCTAAAGGTGAAACGACCCAGTTTACGCCGGAAGAGAAAGACGCCTTGCGCAATCGGACGACTGCGGCAAAGAACAGCCAAAGGGGACCATCGGCCGATCCTTCAGCCGCTGCCCGCAAACAGGCGGAAATCCGCTTGCTGCGTCAGCAACAGGCAGAAGATTTGAAAGCCATTGAAAGCGGCCAGTAATAGGTTTCAACCTGTTTTTTTTCGAATGAATCTCCGGCGCCCCAATCAACGCCAGGCAGATCATTCGATAATGCATTGCTGCATTGCACAAAAACCTGTTGTGCACCTTCTGTCGAATAGGCAGCATTGTGGTTTCTCTTATTTGCGGTTGCCCCTATGCCTTTGCCAATCCTTGCCCTCGCCATTGCTTCATTTTGCATAGGCACAACTGAGTTTGTTATTATGGGGCTTCTGCCGGAAGTCGCGGCAGATCTGGGTGTGTCCATCCCCAGCGCCGGGCTTCTCGTTACGGGTTACGCACTTGGCGTTGTAATTGGCGCGCCGATCATCGCCATAGCGACCGCTTCTCTGCCACGAAAACCAGTGCTTGTCGGGCTCGCAATGCTTTTCGTTGTTGGCAATTTATTCTGCGCTATCGCTCCCAATTACTGGATGCTGATGATTGCCCGGGTGGTGACTGCCTTCGGGCATGGCGCATTTTTCGGGATCGGCTCGGTCGTGGCGGCAAACCTCGTCCCACGCCATAAGCGGGCAAGTGCCATTGCACTTATGTTTGCCGGACTTACCCTCGCTAACATTTTAGGTGTTCCGGCCGGAACGGCGCTTGGTGAGGTTTACGGCTGGCGCGCCACTTTCTATGCAGTGGTTGCTATTGGAATCGCGGCTGTGATCGGCATTTTGACTCTTGTACCGTCTTCCAAGGGTGAGCCGAAGGGCGGGGGGATCCTCAGTGAAGTCAAGGTTCTGGGCACGTTGCAGGTTTGGCTCGCCATGGTGATATCGGCACTGGCCTCGGCAAGTCTGTTTGCTGTCTTCACCTATATCAAACCAATTCTGACCGATGTCTCGGGTATTTCAACGTCGGCGGTAACATGGGTTCTATTGCTTTTCGGCGCGGGCATGACTGTTGGCAATGTGATTGGCGGTAAGCTCGCAGACTGGAAACTCATGCCGACTGTGATTGGCACTCTGATTGCACTGTCATTGACTCATATTGTTTTTGCTCAGGTAACAGCACTGCCAATGGCTACCATTGTGACGGTATTCTTCTGGGGTGTTTTGACCTTTGTCATTGTACCGCCGCTACAGATGCGGGTGGTGGAGTCGGCCAATGAAGCGCCGAACCTCGCCGCTACGCTTAATCAGGGCGCTTTCAATGTCGGCAATGCCGCCGGTGCATGGATTGGTGGAGCAGCGCTCACCTTTGGCATTCCATACAAGTATCTGCCGTTTGTGGGTGCCCTGTTGGCCTTTACGGGTCTGGTTGTCGCGCTATGGTCGGCAATGCTGGATCGCAAAGCTCTCCAGGCCCAGATGATCGCGGAAGAGGGGCAGCAATTCAGTCTTGAACCGCTTGCCGGCATTTGACCTACTTCGATGTGCGAATCCTGTAATTCAGGCCAAAGCCAAAACGGCTTTGCACTGCGCTGAGGCGTGTGCGCATTTCAGCCTAAATCGGTTATAGGACCGAATGTCGCAGTTTGAATTAGCCATGACGGACTGATGCAACCTGTAATCTACATTAAGATCATTCTAAAAAGCCTTTTACGGGTTTTTTCCAGTAAAATAGGGGTAAAAATGCCTAAAAGAGCCATTTTTTCCATTTGCTACTGCCATGTGGACAAAAGTAAGTGCGCAGCTGAGCGACGATTGTTGCACTTGCGTGCATGGCGCTAACGCGCTAACCCTCGGCCATCGAGCCAACTTAAAAAGACGGCGCGATCTGCCGTGCATTATCGGCAGTCATGTGTATGACATGGCATTCTTGTCAGCCTGAGTTCACAAGGCAGAAAAAGACGGATCATGAACGAGCTCTTAAGTTCCTACCTGCCCATCGTTATCTTTATCGGTGTGGCGCTGGTAATCGGTCTGGCACTGTTGATTGCACCGTTTCTGGTTGCATACAGCGCGCCCGACCCTGAAAAGTTATCGGCCTATGAGTGCGGCTTTAACGCATTTGACGACGCCCGCATGAAGTTCGATGTGCGCTTTTATCTCGTCTCAATCCTCTTCATCATTTTTGATCTGGAAGTGGCCTTTCTTTTCCCCTGGGCGGTATCGTTCGGAAATGTGGGCTGGTTCGGCTTCTGGTCAATGATGGTATTCCTGGGCGTCCTCACGGTCGGCTTTATTTATGAGTGGAGAAAGGGAGCGCTGGAATGGGATTGACCGACAGCACCACCACCCTTGTGGCACCGCAACCAAAGGGCATTATTGACCCCAATACGGGCAAGCCAATTGGTTCTGACGATGCTTTCTTCGGCGAGATCAACAATGAATTGGCCGATAAGGGCTTTCTCGTCACTTCCGCCGATGCGCTGGTAACCTGGGCTCGAACCGGCTCGCTGATGTGGATGACATTCGGCCTTGCATGTTGTGCTGTCGAAATGATGCATACATCAATGCCACGTTATGACGGCGAACGCTTTGGTTTTGCCCCGCGCGCTTCACCGCGCCAGTCCGACGTGATGATCGTCGCGGGAACGCTGACCAATAAAATGGCTCCAGCGCTGCGCAAGGTCTATGACCAGATGCCGGAGCCCCGCTATGTCATCTCGATGGGCTCCTGTGCCAATGGCGGCGGTTACTATCATTATTCCTATTCTGTCGTTCGCGGCTGTGACCGTGTGGTTCCGGTAGATATTTATGTTCCCGGGTGCCCACCGACCGCTGAAGCGCTTTTGTACGGTGTTTTGATGCTGCAAAAGAAAATCCGTCGAACCGGCACGATCGAGCGATAGGGTGGGTGCGATGTTTGAAGAAGCATTGAATGAACTTGCGACCTATCTCACGGAAAAGCCGGGTTTGGCACTAAAGTCCGTCGGAATCGCCTATGGTGACCTCTCCGTTGAAGTTGATGCTGATGCGCTGCTGGCTACGCTGACATTCCTGCGTGACGATGTGCAGTGCCAGTTCATCTCATTGATCGATATTGGCGGTGTTGACTATCCATCGCGGATTCATCGCTTCGATGTGGTTTATCATCTGCTTTCACCGCGCCAGAACCTGCGCATCCGGGTGAAGGTTTCAACCGACGAAGATACGCCAGTTCCTTCTGCAACGCCGGTTTATCCCGGTGCTGATTGGTATGAGCGCGAGACATATGATCTTTATGGTGTGCTTTTTTCCGGCCACCCGGATCTTCGCCGGATTCTCACCGATTATGGCTTTGAGGGTCACCCGCTTCGCAAGGATTTCCCGCTGACCGGATTTGTCGAAGTTCGCTACGACGACGAAGTCAAGCGCGTTGTCTACGAGCCCGTTGAACTCAGGCAGGAATTCCGCAACTTCGACTTCCAGTCTCCATGGGAAGGCACAGATTATGTGCTTCCGGGAGATGAGAAGGCAAAGGTGAATTGAGAATGCAGAACGCTTTTTCTACAGCCTTGGTGATATTGTCAGTCTCGACGATGCTGGCGGGCTGTGTGATGACGACGAAGACCTTCGAGGCAAAGGGCCCGAGAGAGGCAGTGGATGCGACTTATTCCTACGTGGCGGGCTTAATTGTACGAAAGTGCCCGTCAGACTATCGCATCAAGCCGTCCTTGGCCGTTGAGCAGCGTCGGTATAATAATCTCATCTTATCTATGAAGCGGCAAGAAATGGCAAAGCCAGCGGCCCAACGCAAACTCTCAACATCGCTTGATGATGTCAGAAATGCAGTTTTTGACACACAGTGCAGACAAATGGGTACTATCATTGCGCAGGCATATGGCACTTCGCGCTATCTGGAAGCGGTGAAATAAATATGGCTGAAACCCAAGTTCGTAACTTTAACATCAATTTTGGCCCGCAACATCCTGCGGCGCATGGCGTTTTGCGCCTCGTGCTGGAGCTTGACGGCGAAGTTGTAGCACGTGTCGATCCGCATATCGGCCTGCTGCATCGTGGCACTGAAAAGTTGATGGAAGCCAAGACCTATCTACAGGCTGTGCCTTATCTCGATCGCCTCGATTATGTTGCGCCGATGAATCAGGAACATGCTTACGCGCTTGCGGTTGAGCGGTTGCTCAAGATCGAAGTGCCGAAGCGGGGTCAGTTGATCCGCGTTCTGTTCTCGGAAATTGGTCGTATTCTATCGCATCTTCTGAATGTGACGACGCAGGCTATGGACGTCGGCGCGCTGACACCGCCGCTTTGGGGCTTTGAAGAGCGCGAAAAGCTGATGGTTTTCTATGAGCGCGCATGCGGCGCGCGTATGCATGCTGCCTATTTCCGTCCAGGTGGTGTGCATCAGGATTTGCCGGACCAATTGATCGAAGATATTGGCAAATGGTGCGATCCATTCCTGCAAACCGTGAAAAATCTCGACGATTTGATTACGCCGAACCGTATTTTCAAGCAGCGTAACGTCGATATCGGCGTCGTGAAACTTGAAGATGCCTGGGCCTGGGGCTTTTCGGGCGTCATGGTTCGCGGCTCTGGCGCGGCTTGGGATTTGCGCAAGTCGCAGCCTTACGAATGCTATTCGGAAATGGAATTCGATGTTCCAATCGGCAAGAATGGCGATTGCTATGATCGTTATCTGATCCGTATGGAAGAGATGCGCCAGTCGGTTCGCATCATGCGCCAGTGTGTCGAGCAATTGCTTGGCAAAGAGCGGGTAGGGCCTGTTTCCAACACATCTGCAAAGATCGTTCCGCCGAAGCGTGGCGAGATGAAGCGTTCCATGGAAGCGCTGATTCATCACTTCAAGCTCTATACTGAAGGTTACCATGTGCCTGCTGGCGAGGTTTATGCCGCAGTCGAAGCACCAAAGGGTGAATTTGGTGTGTTTCTGGTTTCCGACGGGTCGAACAAGCCTTACCGCGTCAAGCTGCGCGCACCGGGTTTTGCCCATCTTCAAGCCATGGATTTTCTGTGCCGTGGTCACATGCTAGCCGACGTTTCCGCCATTCTCGGCTCGCTTGATATCGTATTTGGTGAGGTTGATCGTTAATGTCAGTCCGTCGTCTAGCCGAAGATAACGTCCAGCCAGCTACCTTCGCGTTCAATCGTGAAAACAGCGCTTGGGCGAAGCTTGCAATCAAGAAATATCCCAAAGGCCGCGAGCAATCTGCTGTCATCCCGCTTTTGATGCGGGCGCAGGAACAGGATGGCTGGGTCACCAAAGCAGCGATCGAGCATGTTGCAGAAATGCTTGACATGCCGATGATCCGCGTCCTTGAAGTCGCAACTTTTTACACGCAGTTCCAGCTGAAGCCCGTCGGCACGCGTGCGCATATTCAGGTTTGCGGTACAACGCCATGCATGCTTCGCGGTTCGGAAGACCTGAAAAAGGTCTGTCAGAGCAAGATTCATCATGAGCAGTTTCATTTGAATGAATCTGGTACTTTGTCATGGGAAGAGGTTGAATGCCTCGGCGCCTGTGTCAATGCTCCCATGATCATGGTTTTCAAAGACACTTATGAAGATCTGACACCGGAACGTCTTGAAGAGATTATCGATGCGTTCGAGGCAGGAAATGGCGCGTCCGTGCCCGTTGGTCCGCAAATTGACCGTCATTTCTCGGCCCCGCAGGGCGGCCCAACGTCGCTTATTGATACTACAGCTGCCCGGATGATCAAGAATCCACCATTGGCAGAGGGTTCTCTCGGTGAGAAGACTGACGTGCAGGCAATAAAGGCACCAGCGAAGGCAGTCTCGCTCACAGATGCTAACCGTCCGGTAGGCATCGAGAAGCCAGCGGTTGTTGATGATCTCAAATTGATTTCCGGCGTTGGCCCGAAGATCGAGGGTATTCTTCACGATCTTGGTATATTCAGCTACGCGCAGGTTGCTGCGTGGAAACAGGCCGAATGCGAATGGGTTGATAATTACCTGAACTTCAAGGGACGTATCGAGCGTGACGATTGGGTCAAGCAAGCCGAGGCTTTGGCCAAGGGCGGTGAGGCGGAATATATCAAGGTTTTCGGCAAGAAGCCGAGATAAATTGGATTGGCGGATGCATGATGCGCATTCGCAAATATGGACGAAGAGAGTAGGACCGGTGCGAAATGCTTGCTGATAAGGACCGCATCTTCAATAATATTTATGGCCTTCACGACAAGTCGTTGAAGGGCGTGATGTCACGCGGCCATTGGGATGGCACGGCGGGAATCATCGCCAAGGGCCGCGATTGGATCATCAATGAGATGAAGGCCTCCGGCTTGCGCGGACGCGGCGGTGCCGGCTTCCCGACAGGTCTGAAATGGTCGTTCATGCCGAAAGAAAGCGACGGCCGTCCGCACTATCTCGTTATCAACGCCGATGAATCCGAGCCGGGAACATGCAAGGATCGTGATATTATGCGGCACGATCCGCATACATTGATCGAGGGCTGCCTGATCGCCGGTTTCGCCATGGCTGCACATACATGCTATATCTATGTGCGTGGCGAATATATCCGTGAACGCGAAGCGCTGCAGCTTGCCATTGATGAATGCTATGATGCCGGTCTGCTTGGTAAGAATAACAAGAATGGCTGGGATTACGACATTTACGTTCATCACGGCGCGGGTGCTTATATTTGCGGTGAAGAAACAGCGTTGCTTGAAAGCCTTGAAGGCAAGAAGGGGCAACCCCGCCTAAAGCCGCCATTCCCGGCCAATATGGGTCTTTATGGCTGCCCGACAACTGTAAACAATGTCGAGTCAATCGCTGTCGCGCCGACCATCTTGCGTCGCGGTGCTGCATGGTTCTCCGGCATTGGGCGTCCGAACAATGTTGGCACCAAGCTTTTCATGGTGTCTGGTCACGTCAATAATCCATGCACTGTTGAAGAAGAAATGGGGATTCCGTTCCGCGAGTTGATTGAGCGCCACGCGGGCGGCATTCGCGGTGGCTGGGATAATCTTCTGGCGGTCATTCCCGGCGGTGCCTCATGTCCGGTTGTTCCTGCTGCGGACATTATTGATTGCCCGATGGATTTCGACGGGCTGCGCGCCGTCAAATCATCTTTTGGCACGGCTGCGGTTATCGTCATGGACAAATCCACGGATATTGTTCGCGCAATTGCCCGTCTTTCCTACTTTTTCAAGCATGAAAGCTGCGGTCAGTGCACGCCTTGCCGTGAAGGCACTGGCTGGATGTGGCGCGTTATGGAGCGCATGGTGACCGGTAATGCGCAAAAGCGCGAAATCGACATGCTGCTGGACGTAACGAAACAGATCGAGGGGCACACGATTTGTGCTTTGGGCGATGCCGCTGCATGGCCGGTACAGGGATTGATCCGTCATTTCCGTCCGGAAATTGAACGCCGTATTGACGAGTTTTCACGCAACGCCGATGCAAGCCGCCCTGTGCTTGTTGCTGCGGAATGAGGTTGAAGGATTAATGTCCAACACCGGAAACAAATCATTGGGATCAGAATGGTCGGCTTTTCTGCCGAAGCAGATGATTCCAGTTGCCAATTTGGTGGTGCCTCAACTTGAGGTGGTCGCGGCTGTTTCTGTTGCAAGCACTGCTATTGCCACACGCATGTTCGGTATTTGGACAAATGCCATGCTTCGCTCGTTCGATTTGAAAACTGCTGCCGAAAAACAATGTGAGCCCGTTGCAACTGCCGCCGACATTGCTGCTCTAAAGACGGCTATTCGTCAGAAGACGCGGGATGAAGGTCAGTCCTCAGAAGCTGTTGAACCGATCAAGGGTGATGCGGTTTCCGGTGCATCAGAGCCTCGTTCATCGGCGCCAACTGACGATCTTAAAAAGATTTCAGGTATAGGCCCGAAGCTTGAACAGGTTCTCAACTCTATGGGCATTCGTTCTTATGCCGAGATTTCAGGATGGGCAGCGGATGATGTTGCCAGGATCGACGGACAATTGAAGTTGAACGGCCGAATTTTACGGGATGACTGGGTAGGTCAGGCAAACCGTTTGGTAAGTGATATAAAATAAAGAGCATGCCGGTCGTACCGGCGGTATGAAATTGTTGGTGGCCTTAAGGCGACCGGAAAAGAATGCGGAATGTTCCGCGAGGTTGGACAGACGATGGCGAAGATCAAAGTCGACGGTAATGAAATCGAGGTACCGGATCACTACACGCTTCTGCAGGCCGCAGAAACGGCTGGTGCAGAAGTGCCGCGTTTCTGTTTCCATGAGCGTTTGTCGATCGCCGGCAATTGCCGCATGTGCCTGGTCGAGGTAAAGGGTGGGCCGCCCAAGCCTGCCGCCTCCTGCGCCATGGGTGTACGCGATCTGCGCCCGGGGCCCAATGGCGAGACCCCTGAGATTTTCACCAATACGCTGATGGTCAAGAAGGCCCGCGAAGGCGTTATGGAGTTCCTTCTGATCAACCACCCGCTGGATTGCCCGATCTGCGATCAGGGCGGCGAGTGCGATCTGCAAGATCAGGCGATGGCTTTTGGTGTGGATTCATCACGCTACAAGGAAAACAAGCGCGCCGTTGAGGACAAATATATCGGCCCACTGGTCAAGACAATTATGACACGCTGCATTCACTGCACGCGTTGTGTTCGCTTTACCACTGAAGTTGCCGGTATCTCCGAGCTTGGTCTGATTGGTCGCGGCGAAGACGCCGAGATCACCACCTATCTTGAACAGGCGATGACCTCCGAATTGCAGGGCAATGTCATCGACCTTTGCCCGGTCGGCGCTTTGACATCCAAGCCCTATGCTTTTCAGGCGCGGCCTTGGGAACTCACCAAGACTGAATCCATCGATGTGATGGATGCTGTTGGCTCGGCGATCCGCGTTGATACGCGGGGCCGCGAAGTGATGCGCATTTTGCCGCGCGTTAACGAGCAGGTGAATGAAGAATGGATTTCTGACAAGACTCGTTTCATCTGGGATGGTTTGCGGACGCAGCGTCTTGACCGGCCTTATGTTCGCAAGGATGGACGCCTTGTCGCTGCCAGCTGGCCAGAAGCCTTCGAGGCGATCAAAGTCGCTGTCGCAAAGACGAGTGCAGACAAGATCGGCGCGATTGCGGGTGATTTGGCAACCGTTGAAGAAATGTATGCGCTGAAGTTGCTGATGCAATCGCTCGGTTCAGTAAATATAGATGCGCGTCAGGATGGCTCGGTGTTGAACACAGCCAATGGTCGCGCGTCCTATATTTTCAACCCATCGATTGACGGTATTGAGCAGGCTGATGCGGTGTTGATCATCGGATCAAACCCTCGCTTTGAAGCCTCGCTGCTTAATGCGCGTCTGCGCAAGCGCTGGCGGGCTGCTGGGATACCAATTGCAGTTATCGGTGAGCAGGCCGATATGCGCTTCAAATATGAATATCTGGGTGCGGGTGCCGAAACTTTGGCTGAACTGGCAGCGGGCTCGCTGAAGTTCCACGGCGTGCTGAAGAAGGCAAAAAAACCGATCATCCTTATTGGACAAGGCGCACTCAACCGTGCCGACAGCGCGGCTGTCATTGGTCTTGCTGCGAAAATTGCAGCTGACACTGGCGCGCTTGGCGATGAGTGGAATGGATTTGGCGTTGTGCATACGGCTGCAAGCCGCGTTGGTGCGCTTGATATCGGCTTTGTGCCGGGTGAGGGCGGCAAGGCTGTTGCCGAGATGAACGGTGCGCTGGACGTATTGTTCCTACTTGGTGCGGACGAACTGCCATGGGCGGGCAAAAGCGGCGCGTTCACGGTCTATATCGGCACGCATGGCGATCAGGGTGCGCATAATGCGGATGTTATTTTGCCTGGGGCAACCTATACTGAAAAGTCCGGAACCTACGTGAATACGGAAGGCCGGGTGCAAATGACCAACCGTGCCGGTTTTGCTCCGGGTAATGCCAAGGAAGATTGGGCCGTATTGCGGGCTTTGTCGGATGTTCTTGGTAAAAAACTGCCATTCGACTCTTTGGCAGGCTTGCGTTCGAAGCTTTATGCGGAGTATCCGCATCTTGCGGCGGTCGATGCGATCGAATCCGGTGCCTCTGCCGATGTAGCAAGGCTGGCAAATGCATCTGGTTCGGTCGAAAAGACAGCTTTCGTTTCGCCGGTCGCTGATTTTTATCTAACCAACCCGATAGCGCGGGCTTCTGCTGTCATGGCGGAGTGCTCAGCGCTTGCCAAGGGCGGCTTCAAGCAGGCAGCCGAGTAGGCGGGAAGAGACTGATATGGAAGACATTTTCTACACGTACATTGTCCCGCTGCTGATTATCCTCGGAAAATCACTGCTGCTGCTGGTCGTGATGTTGTTGATCATCGCTTACCTGCTTTTGGCTGATCGCAAGATCTGGGCCGCTGTACAGTTGCGCCGCGGCCCAAATGTCGTCGGCCCCTTCGGTTTGCTGCAGTCCTTTGCCGATCTTCTCAAGTTTGTCGTCAAGGAACCGATTATTCCATCGGGTGCAAACAAGGGTATTTTCCTTCTTGCGCCTTTGGTTTCGTCGGTTCTGGCCATGGCTGCATGGGCGGTTATCCCCGTCAATGAAGGCTGGGCTGTCGCCAACGTCAATGTTGGTATTCTTTACGTACTGGCGATTTCGTCGCTGGAAGTCTATGGCGTGATCATGGCGGGTTGGGCGTCCAACTCGAAATATCCGTTTCTCGGAGCACTTCGTTCTGCGGCGCAGATGGTGTCTTATGAAGTTTCCATTGGCTTTGTGATTGTTACAGTCCTGCTTTGCGTTGGTTCGTTGAACCTGACAGACATCGTCATGTCGCAGAAGGATGGCCTCGGCACGATGATCGGTCTGCCAAGCTCTTTCCTTGACTGGTATTGGCTCGGGCTTTTCCCGATGTTCATTATCTTCTTCATCTCTGCCTTGGCCGAAACCAACCGTCCGCCCTTCGATCTTGTGGAGGCAGAATCTGAACTCGTCGCCGGTCACATGATCGAATATTCATCGACGGCATTCCTACTGTTCTTCCTTGGTGAATATGTCGCCATCACCTTGATGTGCGCATTGACGACGATCATGTTCCTCGGTGGATGGTTGCCGCCGGTTGATGTCTGGTTCCTGAACTGGGTGCCGGGTGTTGTCTGGTTCCTGCTGAAACTCTTTATGTGCTTCTTCATGTTCGCCATGGTGAAGGCATTTGTTCCGCGCTACCGCTATGATCAATTGATGCGTCTTGGTTGGAAAGTATTTCTGCCGATCTCGCTCTTCATGGTTATTGCGACCGCTGCCTTTCTCAAAATTACGGGGCTTACACCATGAGTTCGCTCGCACAAGCTGCCAAATCTCTACTTCTTTTGGAGTTCGTCAACGCATTCTTTTTGTCGATGCGGCAGTTCTTCGCGCCGAAGGCAACGTTGAATTATCCTTATGAAAAGGGACCAATCAGCCCGCGCTTTCGTGGTGAGCATGCGTTGCGCCGCTACCCCAATGGGGAAGAGCGCTGCATTGCCTGTAAGTTGTGCGAAGCCATCTGCCCGGCACAGGCGATTACCATTGAAGCTGGCCCACGCCGCAATGATGGAACGCGCCGTACGGTTCGTTATGATATCGACATGGTAAAATGCATCTATTGCGGCTTCTGTCAGGAAGCTTGCCCTGTGGATGCGATTGTTGAGGGGCCGAATTTTGAGTTCGCCACGGAAACCCGTGAAGAGCTTTACTATGACAAGGAACGGTTGATCGCCAATGGTGATCGCTGGGAGCGGGAACTGGCGCGAAACATCGCTATGGATGCGCCTTACCGTTAATTGTTGACTGCGCGCTTGTGTCCACGTCCGGCCGCTTCAACCGGACAGGAACATGCGCTAAGACGCATGAAATTTGGAAGGACCGGTTGCTGATTGAGCAATCGATTCGTTGAAATGGCAGAACATTCTGCCGGAATGGAAATCGGGGGAACCCATGCTAACAGGTATAGCGGCGGCGTTTTTTTACCTCTTCGCCTTCATAACAATCGCCAGTGCTTTCATGGTGATTGCAGCCCGCAATCCAGTGCATTCCGTGCTGTTCCTGATCCTTGCCTTCTTCAATGCGGCGGGACTTTTCCTACTGACTGGTGCTGAATTCCTGGCGATGATCCTTCTGGTTGTCTATGTCGGCGCGGTGGCGGTTCTCTTCCTCTTCGTTGTCATGATGTTGGATGTGGATTTTGCCGAACTGAAAAGCGGCGCCTTGCAATATGCGCCGGTTGGAGCACTTGTCGGCATTATCCTGGCGGTTGAATTGATTGTTGTTCTTGGCGGTTCTGTTTTCGCGCCAAATGTCGCTTCGGTTGTGGTTCAGCCAACACCCGATATTGCTACACGCTCCAATACGGCTGCGCTCGGCGACATCCTCTACACGGACTATGTTTATTTCTTCCAGATTGCGGGTCTTGTGCTGCTGGTTGCGATGATCGGTGCGATTGTCCTGACACTGCGCCACAAGGAAGGCATCAAGCGTCAGAATATCTCACAACAGGTTGCGCGTACGCCTGAAACATCGGTCGAGATCAAGCAAGTTGAAACAGGCAAGGGTATTTGATGATGGAAATCGGTATCGCTCACTATCTCACCGTCTCTGCCTTGCTGTTTACGATGGGTATCTTCGGTATTTTCCTTAACCGGAAGAACGTCATCGTCATTTTGATGTCGGTCGAATTGATCCTTCTGGCGGTTAATTTGAATTTCGTGGCTTTTTCCGCCGCTCTCGGTGATCTGGTTGGCCAGATTTTCGCATTGTTTGTTCTGACTGTTGCCGCTGCTGAAGCTGCCATCGGTCTTGCAATTCTCGTCGTGTTCTACCGCAATCGTGGGTCGATTGCCGTGGAAGACGTCAATATGATGAAAGGTTGACGGGGACATGCTGTATCTGGCGATTGTCTTCCTGCCGCTGATCGGCTTTTTGATAGCGGGCCTGTTTGGCTCGTCTATCGGTGCCAAAGCGAGTGAATATGTAACGACTGGTCTGCTGATCATTGTCGCTATCCTGTCATGGGTAGCCTTTGTAAGCGTGGGGCTTGGTCATGGTGAAGCCTTTAAGGTTCCGGTACTGCATTGGGTGGAATCGGGCTCTTTGAGCTTCGACTGGGCGCTGCGTATTGATACGCTGACGGTTGTCATGCTCGTTGTGGTCAATACGGTGTCGGCCCTCGTCCATACCTATTCCATCGGTTATATGCACCACGATCCACATCGTCCGCGCTTCTTTGCCTATCTATCGCTCTTCACTTTTGCGATGTTGATGCTGGTAACGGGCGACAACCTTGTTCAGATGTTCTTTGGCTGGGAAGGTGTTGGTCTGGCCTCTTATTTGCTAATCGGTTTCTGGTTCAAGAAGCCCTCGGCAAATGCTGCCGCAATGAAAGCCTTTATCGTCAATCGTGTTGGTGACTTTGGCTTTCTGCTTGGCATTTTCTCGCTGTTCGTGCTTTTCGACACCGTTCAGTTCGATACATTGTTTAGTGCCGCTGCTACCTATCTTCCTGCTGAAGGCGCTGCGGATGCAGGGAAGGTGGTCTTGAACTTCCTCGGCTATGAACTCGACAAGCAGGGCGCAATCACCATTGCCTGTTTGCTGCTGTTCATGGGCGCCATGGGTAAGTCGGCACAGTTTTTGCTACACACATGGCTGCCGGATGCCATGGAAGGCCCGACACCTGTGTCGGCGCTGATCCATGCCGCAACGATGGTTACGGCCGGTGTGTTCATGGTGGCTCGTCTGTCGCCAATATTCGAACTGTCGCACACGGCCCTGATCTTTGTTACCGTTGTCGGTGCAACGACAGCATTCTTTGCGGCAACAGTGGGTCTGGTCCAGAACGACATCAAGCGCGTTATCGCCTATTCGACCTGTTCGCAGCTTGGCTATATGTTCGTCGCGCTCGGCCTTGGTGCTTATGGCGCAGGTGTGTTCCATCTGTTTACACACGCCTTCTTCAAAGCCTTGCTTTTCCTTTGCGCCGGTTCGGTTATCCATGCCGTGTCCGACGAACAGGACATGCGCCGCATGGGCGGTCTGCGCAAACTCATCCCCAAGACTTATTGGATGATGATCATCGGCACGGTTGCGCTGACAGGACTTGGCGTTCCAGGCACAATTATTGGCACGGCAGGGTTCTTTTCCAAGGATGCGATTATCGAATCCGCTTTTGCATCGCATAGTCCAGTTTCCGGCTATGCTTTCATCCTGCTCGTCATTGCAGCTGTATTCACCAGCTTCTATTCATGGCGCCTGATATTCATGACATTCCATGGAAAGCCGCGTGCAAGCCATGATGTTATGCATCACGTCCATGAATCGCCTTACATCATGCTTGTGCCGCTGTTTATTCTGGCCATTGGCGCTCTCTTTGCCGGTGTCGTGTTCAAAGAATTTTTCTTCGGCCACGAATATGCCGAATTCTGGAAGGGTGCGCTGTTTACGGGGGCTGAAAACGAAATATTGGCGGAGTATCACCACGTGCCGTTCATCGTTGCCATGTCGCCATTCCTGGCAATGGTAGTGGGCTTTATCGGTGCCTGGTACTTCTACATTCGCTCGCCGGAAACGCCGCGGCGTCTGGCAGAGCAGCATTCCGGACTTTATCAGTTCCTGTTGAACAAATGGTATTTCGACGAGCTGTATAACTTTCTGTTCGTTCGTCCGGCTATGGCTCTCGGCAAATTTCTTTGGAAGCGCGGCGATGGTTGGCTGATTGATGGGCATGGTCCCGATGGTATTTCCGCCCGTGTTGTTGATGTCACCAACCGCGTGGTGCGCCTGCAAACCGGTTACCTTTATCACTATGCGTTCGCGATGCTCATCGGGGTCGCCGCACTCGTCACGTGGATGATGCTCGGGAGCAACTTCTGATGACCGACTGGCCAATTCTTACCACCGTTACCTTCTTACCATTGGTCGGTGCCTTTCTGATCCTGCTCATCCGTGATGACAGCGATGCTGCACGCCGCAACATTCGCAATGTCGCTTTGTGGACGACGATCATTACGTTCCTCCTGTCATTGCCGATCTGGTATTATTTCGACAATGCAGAAGCAGGCTTCCAATTTGTGGAAAAGGCCGCATGGCTCGATAGTGGTATATCGTACCATATGGGCGTCGATGGCATTTCCATGCTGTTCGTCATACTCACCACTTTCCTTATGCCTCTGTGCATTCTGGCCAGCTGGGAAGCGATCCAGAACCGCGTTAAAGAATATATGATCGCGTTTCTGGTTCTGGAAACGCTGATGATTGGTGTGTTTTGCGCACTCGATATCGTGTTATTCTACGTGTTCTTTGAAGCAGTACTGGTCCCGATGTTCATTATCATCGGTGTCTGGGGCGGAAAGCGCCGGGTCTATGCCAGCTTCAAGTTCTTCCTTTATACGCTGCTTGGTTCGGTTCTGATGCTTCTGGCCATCATGGCAATGTATTGGCAGGCTGGAACAACTGATATTCCAACGCTTCTTGCCCACTCATTCCCGGTCTCAATGCAGACATGGCTTTGGTTCGCCTTCTTCGCATCCTTCGCGGTGAAAATGCCGATGTGGCCGGTTCACACATGGTTGCCGGATGCTCACGTTGAAGCACCGACAGCGGCTTCCGCTATTCTGGCGGGTATTCTGCTGAAGCTGGGCGGCTATGGTTTTCTGCGCTTCTCGCTTCCGATGTTCCCGATAGCGTCGGCTGATTTCGCGCCGATCATCTATACTCTCTCGGTTGTCGCCATTATCTACACATCGCTAGTCGCCCTCATGCAGGAAGACATCAAGAAGCTGATCGCTTACTCCTCGGTGGCTCACATGGGCTATGTGACCATGGGTATTTTTGCGGCAAATGAGCAGGGCATTCAGGGCGCATTGTTCCAGATGCTTTCGCATGGTCTCGTTTCAGCCGCACTGTTCCTCTGTGTCGGCATTGTCTATGACCGCACCCATACACGCGAAATTTCCGCCTATGGTGGCCTTGTCAATAATATGCCGAAATATGCGGTCGCGTTTTTGATCTTCACCATGGCCAATGTCGGCTTGCCCGGCACATCCGGATTTATCGGTGAATTCCTGACCTTGATGGGGGTATTTCGCGTCAATAGTTGGGTTGCTCTTTTTGCCACCTCAGGTGTTATCTTCTCTGCAGCCTATGCATTGTGGCTCTATCGCCGCGTTGTGTTCGGTTCACTCGACAAGGAAAGCCTGAAGGCGCTTCTGGATATGTCGCCGCGGGAAAAGGCAGTGATTTATCCGCTGCTGATCCTGACGATCTTCTATGGTGTTTATCCGATGCCGGTATTCGATGCGACGGCCAGCTCCGTCCATACACTTATCAATCAATATAATAACGCGCTGTCCTCAGCGGCCACTTTGGCGTTGAAATAGCAGGAAGAGGCCAAGGCCGATGCAGACCGATATGATTGCCAATCTGACGCTCATGGCTCCCGAACTGCTTCTTGCAGTGGGAGCGCTGACCCTCCTTATGGTCGGAGCATTTTCCGGCGAGAAGTCGTACAAGCTGGTTAATGGTCTCAGCATCATATTGCTGTTGCTGGCACTGGTGCTTGTTGCAATGTTTCCGCAGCAGGGACATGCTTTCGGTCGCGCTTTCATTAATGATTCCTTTTCCGGCTTCATGAAAGTGCTCACACTGGCAGGCTCGATCGTTACGCTCATCATGTCGTCCAGCTTTGCCAAAAGCGAGAAATTCGACAAATTCGAATTCCCGATCCTCATTCTTCTGGCGAATGTCGGCATGCTGCTGATGATTTCTGCCAATGACACGCTGTCTCTATATCTGAGCCTTGAGTTGCAATCGCTCGCGCTATACGTCGTTGCCGCTATCAACCGCGACAGCGTTCGCTCCACGGAAGCGGGCCTGAAATATTTCGTTCTCGGCGCGCTGTCTTCGGGTATGCTGCTTTATGGTATTTCGCTTGTTTATGGCTTTACGGGTCATACGGGCTTTGAAAGTATTGCTCAGTCTCTCGCCAGCTCCGAACGCCAGCTCGGCGTTGTTTTCGGCTTGGTTTTCATCTTTGCCGGTCTTGCGTTCAAGATTTCCGCAGTTCCATTCCATATGTGGACACCGGACGTCTATGAGGGCGCCCCCACACCTGTCACCGCCTTCTTTGCCACTGCACCGAAAATGGCGGCGATGGCGCTGCTGACACGCGTATCAGTGGATACGTTTCAGCCGATCACACATGATTGGCAACAGATTGTTGTGTTCATTGCCATCGCGTCGATGATCCTTGGCGCTTTTGCCGCCATCGGCCAGCGCAATATCAAGAGGCTGATGGCTTATTCTTCCATCAGCCATATGGGCTATGCCCTTGTTGGGCTGGCAGCGGGTACGCAAGTTGGTGTTAAAGGCGTTGCCATTTACATGCTGATCTACCTGGTCACAACGCTTGGTACATTTGCATTCATTCTGGCAATGCGCCGCAAGGATGGAAATGTCGAACAGATCAGCGATCTCGCCGGTCTCTCGCGCACAAATCCGATTATGGCCACCATCCTGACCATTTTGATGTTCTCGCTGGCTGGTATTCCGCCACTCGCCGGATTCTGGGGGAAATGGTACACCTTCCTTGCAGCGATGCAGGCCAACCTCTATGCGCTTGCAATTATCGGCATCGTGGCCTCGGTTGTTGGTGCATTCTACTATTTGCGCATCATCAAGATCATGTGGTTCGATGAACCGGTTGGCGGTTTCGTTCCAGTCGCTGGCGAACTTCGACTCGTGCTTGGCGCCTCCGGTTTGCTTGTTCTGCTCTATGTTCTGATCGGCGGTCCGGTTAGCACCTATGCGGAAGCAGCTTCCAAATCGTTCTTCTAGGGCAAAGAATTTGACGGGATTTGCCCTATCGCCAATTGCCCAGCAGAACGGTTTTCGGCTGGAAGCTTTCGAAACGATTGGCTCCACCAATGCTGTCGCGCTCGAGCGCGCACAAGCGGGCGATCCTGGCAAGCTTTGGATTGTATCCAAAAAACAGGCCAGCGGGCGAGGGCGGCGGGGCCGCGCCTGGTCTTCTCCAGAAGGCAATCTGGCCGCTTCCCTGTTGCTTACCGGAAATCTTGAACTGAAAAGCGCGGCAACGCTTGGTTTTGTGGCTGGCCTTTCGCTTGCTGATGCGCTTAACGCAGTATGTCCTTCAGCAAATTTTTCCGTTGGCATTGATGGTGCCAGTAATGCTGGTGCTGGAAAATCGCCATTACGGGTGGAGCTTAAATGGCCGAACGATCTGTTGGCAGGTGGCGCGAAACTCGCCGGTATCCTGCTTGAATCAACCTTGATGCCGGGTGGACATTTGGCAATAGTGATCGGCATTGGCGTTAATGTTGTTGCCTATCCGGAAGATGTCCCTTATCCAGCTACGTCATTGGCGCAGCTTGGTGCAAATTGCGATGCGGAAACAGTGTTTCTGGCTTTGTCGGATGCGTGGGAAGAGAACTATCGCATTTGGGCCAATGGCCGTGGCTTGAGCGAGATTCGCAAACGCTGGCTGTCGCAGGCAGCAGGAATTGGCAGTGAAGTTGCCGTCCGAATAGACGGGGCTGTACTGCGTGGTATATTCGAAACAATTGACGACGATTGCCAGTTCGTCATTCGTGACAATGACGGTGTGCGGCAGAAAATTGCAGCCGGCGACGTCCATTTCGGAACAGTGGCATCGGTAAACGCTGAATGAGTTTCAGTTTTTAGGAGCGTAAATGGCAAATTCCGATCAAGCGGAACTTGTTTTCCTGCCTTTAGGTGGTGTCGGCGAAATCGGCATGAATCTGGCCCTTTATGGTTACGGCCCATCGCGCAAGCGCGAATGGGTTGTGGTCGATATGGGTGTCAGCTTTGCTGGCCCGGACCTTCCTGGGGCTGATCTAATTCTGCCGGATATTCGGTTTTTGCAGGCCGAGCGTAATAATCTCAAGGGCATTGTAATTACCCATGCGCATGAGGACCATTATGGCGCGCTGCTCGATCTTTGGCCGCTTCTCAATGTTCCTGTCTACGCCACCCCGTTCACTGCTGGATTGTTGGCTGCGAAGCGCCATTCCGAACCTGGCGCACCGGACATTCCAGTCACTATCTATCGCGCTGGCGAAACGTTCAATGTTGGCCCCTTTGAATTTGAAGCCTTGGCGGTGACCCATTCCATTCCCGAACCTGTTTCATTGGCGATCAAGACTCCGCTGGGAACAGTGATCCACACCGGTGACTGGAAGATGGACCCGGAGCCGTCGATTGGGCCATTGATCAATGAGGCACGATTCCGTGCCTTGGGCGATGAAGGCGTTCTTGCCATGATGTGCGATTCAACCAACGCCTTGCGCGATGGAGAATCGCCATCGGAACAGGAAGTTGGCGAAAGCTTGCGGCAAATCATCGAAAGCGCGCGCGGACGTGTTGCGATAACTTCATTTTCATCCAATGTCGGGCGTATCCGTTCCATTGCTCTGGCGGCGCGAGATGCCGGCAGACAAACGCTTGTGCTCGGTCGTTCAATGAAGCGAATGATCGACGTTGCCACAGAGCTCGGTTATCTGGATGGGGTACCCGAATTCCTGTCGGAGGATGATTACGGCTATATTCCGCGGGAAAACATGGTCATCATTCTGACCGGCAGCCAAGGCGAGCCGCGTGCGGCCCTTGCCAAACTCGCGCGCGACGAGATGCGCAGTGTTGCGCTTTCGCCTGGCGATACGGTGATCTACTCATCGCGTGCTATTCCGGGTAATGAAAAAGCGATCAATGATACGAAAAACCTTCTGATTGAACAGGGTGTTCAGATCATTTCCGATGGTGATCAACTCGTTCATGTGTCAGGCCATCCACGACGCAATGAATTGAAGCGCATGTATGAGTGGGTTCGCCCGCGCATTCTGGTTCCCGTTCACGGTGAAGCTGCACATCTTGTCGGGCAGGGATCACTTGCTGCAATGGCGGGCATTCCTGAAGTGCCTCAGGTCCGTAATGGCGATATTTTGCGTCTTGCTCCTGGCAAGGCTGAGATTATCGGCGAAGCGCCCTTTGGCCGCCTGATTAAAGATGGCAGGTTGATAGGAGATGAAGAGGAAGTCGGTATTGTTGATCGGCGCAAACTCTCCTATGTCGGACATGTCGCAGTCTCTTTCATTCTCGATGCGAAGTATAATATCCTTGAAGATCCGGAACTTGTGCCTTTCGGTGTTCCTGAAGTCGATGATGAAGGCGAGCTTTTAGAGGATTTGCTTTATGATGCCGCTGTTGGCGCATTGCAAAGTATCCCGCGTGAGAAGCGACGTGATCTTGCCATGGTGCGTGAAGCAATTCGCCGTGCGGTTCGCTCTGCGGCCAATGAGGCGTGGGGTAAGAAGCCGATCGTTACTGTCTTTGTAACCAAGGTCTGAGGAAAGCTATGCTGGGACGGCTCAACCATGTGGCAATAGCCGTTCCAGATATGGCGGCGGCCTCTGCGATCTACAAGAACACTCTTGGTGCCAAGTTGACCGAGCCGCAGATATTGCCTGAACATGGCGTCACAGTTGTGTTTATCGATGTGGGAAATACCAAAATCGAGCTGCTTGAGCCCCTTTCTCCGGAATCGCCAATATCGGCTTTCCTTGCGAAAAACCCGTCAGGTGGAATTCATCACATATGCTATGAAGTGTCCGATATATTGGCGGCGCGAGACCGGCTAAAAGAGCAAGGTGCTCGTGTGCTAGGGGATGGCGAGCCGAAGCTTGGTGCGCATGGCAAACCCGTTCTGTTTCTTCATCCGAAGGATTTCAACGGAACGCTGATCGAACTGGAGCAAGAGTAATGCCGATTGCAACAGCGCTGGCAGTTTATTTCATTTTCTGGTGGCTGACGCTTTTCACCATGCTGCCGATTGGCCTGCGCACGCAGGCTGACGAGAATGATGTAACACTCGGAACGACCCCGAGTGCGCCGCACAAGCAGCGAATGGGCCGGGTGTTTCTCTGGACTACAATCGTATCAGCGGTAATTTTCGTGATTTTCTACGTGGTCAATGAAAAGCTCGGCTATAGCGTCAATGACCTGCCGGTATTTTTTCCGCAACTGGATTAGAGCAAGATCAGTATCCTGTTGTCTTCTGATAATGGGGTGAGTGGAAGTTTGTAAACGCCTGCAACATGCCCAACACACTGCCAAGATAGGTTGCAACTCTGACAAGCGACACACCAGGTGTTAACGGCATGGAGGCCAACTGAATAATTAGTTTGAACAAACGTGCAGCAATCGAGCCAGGCAAACGCCAGAGTGTGTAGAGGCGCCTGCTGGCCAGCTTCTTTTTCGTTTCAATGGTACAATGATTGCGGGTTCGCTTAAAGTGATAGGCCAATCGCAATCGTTCTACGGGAATTGTTTCCTGAACAATGGCTTGTGGCGTCCAGCCAGTTCTTGCATCCATCTTCCTGGCTTCGTCGTAGAGTTGCCAATCCTCGCCACCATTCAGACCAAGTTTTTCATCAAACCGTAAGCCGGTTGCACGAAAAAAATCCAACCTGCCCAACCAATTATTTGTTGCTAGACGAAGTTTTCCGGCCTGACCTTTCGCTCTGACGGCGCGTGCGTGCATTTCGATATCGTGCATTTCTTTTCTCAAAGCCTTCCAGATCATTTGATTCCATGAGGAAACATTCGACACCGGCGCTGGCCGTACTGGTCCGCCGACAATATCCAGATTCGAAGCATCTCGTTCAGCCAGAAGCTCAACTAACCAATCTGGTTCTACGGTTTCATCATCATCTGCAAAAGTGAGTAGATCGCAGCCACTGGAGATAGCAATATCGAGCACACGGTTGCGCACAAATGCAATTCCAAGACGAGGTTCGATTTCATATTGTACAGTGCAATTGGGAACAGACTTTCGAAAGCGCTCTATAATCTCAGCAAGAGTTGGAGCTGAATTGTTCTCGACAATAACAAAATGCAGCTGCGTATGCGCTGGAACAGTCATTTTCGCATAGGAGGCGAGGAGTGCTTGCAACATGATCGGACGATTGCGGGTAACTGTACCCACGCAAATTGTGCGGACTTGTGTGGTCATGAAATGGTCTGCCTAAAATAAATAAAAACAGTAATTGAGTGAAATGCTGCTGTTGATTTTAAGGAGCAATATTCCGAATTAGTGCAAATTTACGTTCTTGGTAGAGCGTATGCGCGGCAATAAATAGTTTTCTATAAATAGTTCAAAGGCAAACGTTCAATTATACTGCTCGGTAGTAGAACGGTTAAATATCAAACATTAGCATCAGATACATAAATCAAGACAAAAAAAATGCAAGGCTTTCGCCTTGCATTTAAAGATCGCGTCTGACCCAATCCACTTGCGTGGCGGCTGCGGAAACCGCGCCAAGGGTCACATCCTCCCAAGACTTTGACCGCGTAGGAAAGCAGAAATATTCTTACTTTCTCCTTATGCTTAAAAAAATAGCGGACTGCCTTCGAAATGTCACGAAAAATATTCGTTACTGTCATCTTTTGATTAGAAATCTTGCAGAACCGCGATTCTCTTCTCACTATGAAGCTGTGTTATATGCAGTTGCGGGTTCCCAACCAGCTGTGAAGCCGATAAGAAAGATCGACTTTGCACTTGGTTTTGCCTGATTCTTCAAGCACTCAGGCGTTGTTCAATTTTGGTGACCTTCAATGCGGCTTTCCCGTTACTTTCTGCCTATCCTCAAAGAAAACCCCAAAGAGGCTGAAATTGTCTCCCACAGGTTGATGCTGCGTGCTGGCCTGATTCGTCAGGAATCAGCGGGTATCTATGCCTGGCTACCGGCGGGGCTGCGCATCCTCAACAAGGTCAGCAATATCATCCGCGAAGAACAGAATCGTTCTGGTGCAATCGAGCTGCTCATGCCGACAATTCAATCGGCCGAGCTTTGGCGCGAGAGTGGCCGTTATGACGCTTATGGCGACGAGATGCTACGGATCAAGGATCGCGGTGACCGGGAAATGCTTTTCGGCCCGACTAACGAGGAAATGATCACCGAGATTTTCCGCGCTTATGTCAAGTCTTACAAAGACTTACCGCTCAATCTTTATCATATTCAGTGGAAGTTCCGCGATGAGCGTCGCCCTCGATTCGGCGTCATGCGCTCACGCGAATTCCTTATGAAGGATGCCTATTCTTTTGATATGGATTTCGAGGGTGCCAAGGCGGCCTATAATCGTATGTTCGTTGCCTATCTGCGCACATTCTCGCGTCTGGGTATCAAGGTCATTCCGATGCGCGCGGACACAGGTCCAATCGGCGGTGATCTGAGCCATGAATTCATCATTCTGGCCGAAACCGGCGAAAGTCAGGTTTACTGTGATCGTGCTTATCTCGATCTGCCGGTTCCAGGTGCCGCCACGGATTTTGACGATAATCAGCAGATCGCTGATATCGTCACGCAGTGGACAACACCTTATGCGGCGACTGACGAAATGCATGATGAAGCAGCTTGGTCCAAGGTGGAGGCCTCCCATCAAATGGCCGCGCGCGGCATTGAAGTTGGCCATATTTTCCACTTCGGCACAAAATATTCCGAACCAATGGGTGCTAAAGTGAGCGGACCCGATGGAAAGGAACATCTGGTCTCAATGGGGTCTTATGGCATTGGGCCTTCGCGTGTTATCGCCGCTATTATCGAAGCGTCCCATGACGAAAACGGAATCATTTGGCCGAAAGCTGTTGCTCCATTTGGTGCCGGCATTGTGAACATGAAGCCCGGTGACGAAGCATGTGACGAAGTTTCGCTAAAGCTTTATGAGGCTTTGACCAAGGCTGGCCTTGAACCATTGCTTGATGACACTGATGACCGTCCAGGCGCAAAATTTGCCAAAATGGATTTGATAGGTCTACCAACGCAGGTGATCGTCGGACCACGCGGCGTTGCCGCTGGCGAGGTCGAGATCAAGGATCGGGCTACGGGCGAGCGTGAAACTCTGACCATTGAAGCTGCAATCAACAAGCTGGCCGGACCTGCGGACTTTCAGGCGGGAACTCTATGACAGAAAAAATGGTGACCGCCCCTTCCGGACCGAAACCCTTTTCGGCCTTTGAACGCATGATTGCCTGGCGCTATCTTCGCGCCAGACGCAAGGAAACGTTTATCTCGGTTATCGCCGGATTTTCCTTTACCGGCATAATGCTCGGAGTGGCGACACTTATCATTGTCATGGCTGTCATGAACGGTTTCCGTGCAGAGTTGTTGACCCGTATTTTGGGTATTAACGGCCATGTGATCATGCAGCCTATGGATCGACCGCTGGATGATTTCGATGCGGTCATCAAACGTGTCGATGCGGTGCCAGGCGTATCTTTCGCTATCCCCGTCGTTGAGGGACAGGTTCTTGCCAAAGGCAATGTCGGTGCAGGATCCGGCGCACTGGTCCGTGGCTTGCGTGAGGATGATATTGCGAAGCTACAATTGGTCGCAAAGAATGTCCGTCAGGGTACATTTCAAGGCTTCAATACAGCTGGCGGTGTAGCAATAGGTACACGTATGGCCGAAAATATGGGCTTGGGCCTCGGTGACCGGCTGACGCTGATTTCACCTGATGGCGATGTGACCCCGCTTGGGATGGCGCCGCGGGTTAAATCCTACCCTGTGACAGCGATTTTTGAGATTGGCATGTCAGAATATGATTCCTCGATTGTGCTCATGCCGCTTGAGGAATCCCAGCTCTATTTCAATCAGGATAATAAGGTTCAATCGATCGAGATATTTGCCGATAGGCCGGACGATGTGGACGCATTGAAGAAGCCGATTGAAGAGGCAGCGCAACGCTCGGTCATGCTGACCGATTGGCGCCAACGCAATCAGACCTTCTTTTCGGCGCTGCAGGTTGAGCGCAATGTCATGTTCATGATTTTGACGCTTATCGTGCTTGTCGCTGCGTTAAATATCATTTCCGGTCTCATCATGCTTGTTAAGGATAAAGGCCGCGATATTGCCATCCTTCGCACTATGGGTGCAACGCGCAATTCAATTCTGCGCATCTTCCTGATGACGGGTGCGGCCATTGGCGTTACCGGGACAATTGCAGGTGTAGCGCTTGGTGTTGTGGTCTGTCTCAATGTTGAGCGAATCAGGGAGTTTTTCTCCTGGCTGTCCGGGACGACATTGTTTAACCCTGAACTCTATTTCCTGAGTACGCTTCCCGCCAAGATGGACTTCAACGAGACTTTCACCGTCATTCTCATGGCGCTTGTCCTATCATTTCTGGCAACGCTCTTTCCCGCTTGGCGCGCAGCCAAACTCGATCCTGTTGAAGCTCTGAGGTACGAATAATATGGCTGGGCCAATTCTGCAGCTGACGAATGTCGGTCGGCGCTATGATGAAATCGGCCGGGAACTTATCATCCTGGATAATGCGAGTTTTTCGCTGGGCAGGGGTGAAATGGTGGCGCTCGTTGCCCCCTCTGGTGCAGGCAAATCAACATTGTTGCACACTGCCGGTCTGCTTGAGCGTCCCGACAGTGGTGACGTTATTCTCGATGGCCGCTCTTGCGGTGCTTTATCCGACGAGGAGCGGACAGCAATACGTCGCAACGATGTAGGGTTTGTTTATCAGTTCCATCATTTGCTTCCTGAGTTTTCTGCTCTTGAAAACGTGATGATGCCGCAAATGATTCGCGGAATGAAACCTGCCGTCGCCTCGGAGCGCGCACAGCAATTGCTCGATTATATGAAGGTCGGGGCGAGGGCCTCGCACCGGCCGAGCGAACTTTCCGGCGGCGAGCAGCAGCGCGTGGCGATCGCCCGTGCGGTTGCGAACGCACCGCTTGTTTTGCTGGCAGATGAGCCAACGGGCAATCTCGATCCGGTTACGTCATCTTATGTGTTTGAAGCCCTGGAAGCGCTTGTGCGCCAATCCGGCCTGTCAGCCATGATTGCAACCCATAATCATGAGCTTGCCCGCCGCATGGATCGGCGCGTTACATTGAAGGATGGCAAGATCACCAATCTCTAATTGGTCGCCATCCTCGTTTGCGTCCCATTAATAATTAAAAAACCATAGCGCGGATGGTGCCATAAGGCTGCTTGACATTGGAACAAAAATAGAACAAAACATAGACATAGAGCAAACGAAGAAGGGTTGTACCGATGAGCGAGCTTTTCCAGGATGTCATGTCATTTGTTACTGTCAGCCTCTTCATTGCGACCTTCGCAATGTGGGTAAGCGTCATTTGAAAGAACCGTCCTCCCGGGGATGATTGAGCGCGTGATATCTATCCACTGTTCACACAGCACTCGCGTTCAATTTGAGTAGACACCTCATCGCGCATATCGGACTATGCTTGCGCGGTGGAATCGGTTCTCCGTTCAATAGTCGGAGATAAAAAGTGGCAGATGGGTACGGCAATATGAGCAATGCAGGCAAGCGCCCGTTGCGCTTTGTCCATCTGAGAGTTCATTCCGCGTATTCTTTGCTTGAAGGTGCCTTGCAGGTGCCAAAAGTAATCGATCTTGCAGTGGCCAGCCAAGCACCGGCCATTGCAATTACTGATACGAATAATCTGTTCGGCGCCCTCGAATTTGCGCAGAAAGCCTCAAAGGCCGGATTACAGCCTATTATTGGCTGTCAGATGGATATTGCGTTTCACGATCAGACCGAAGAAAGCCGCAACGTCAATCGGCGTGAAGCGCTTGGACTTGCGCCGTTGGTCCTGTTGGCTGCGACGGAGGAGGGTTACGCCAATTTGGTGCGGCTTGTCAGTCGTGCCTATCTCGAAACACCGGCTGGTGATCCAGTCCATATTGCCTCCTCGTGGTTGGAGGGAAAGACAGATGGTATTATCGTCCTGTCAGGCGGGCCGAATGGGGTCATAGCCGAAGCAATTAAAGATGACCGGCTTGACCGTGCCCGGCAACGGCTCGTTGCGCTTAAGTCGCTGTTTGGTGACAGGCTTTATGTCGAACTGCAACGCCATCGCGGTTATGACAAGGCCTTGGAGGCGGCGCAGGTCGATCTGGCTTATGAGCTGGAACTGCCGCTTGTCGCCACCAATGACGTGTTCTTTTCCAAGAGTGCAGATTATGAAGCGCATGATGCATTGCTTGCAATTGCATCGGGATCGCTGCTGTCAATTGATGACAGGCGTCGGCTCAGTCCTGATCATTATCTCAAAAGTGAAGAGGAGATGGCGCAACTCTTTGCCGATTTGCCGGAGGCGATAGAAAACACCGTCGAAATCGCCATGCGTTGTTCTTACTATCCGAAGAATCGCGCTCCGATTCTCCCACGCTTTACCGGCGAAAGTGACGATCCCGATGCTGCCCTTGCAGCGGAAGCTGAGGAGTTGGCCCGTCAAGCCCGAGAGGGTCTTGAACAACGGATTGCGACTGTTGGACTTGCGGGTGCTCATACGCGTGAGGAATATGCCGAGCGTCTCGAATATGAGATTTCCGTCATCACCCGCATGAAGTATCCGGGTTACTTTCTTATCGTTTCGGACTTTATCAAATGGGCAAAAGCCCATGATATTCCGGTGGGACCGGGGCGTGGTTCCGGTGCTGGCTCGCTTGTTGCCTATGCGCTGACGATCACCGATGTTGACCCTTTGCGTTTCTCGCTTCTTTTCGAACGCTTTCTCAATCCTGATCGCGTTTCCATGCCGGATTTTGACATTGATTTTTGTCAGGAGCGGCGCGACGAGGTCATTCGCTACGTTCAGGCCAAATATGGGCGTGATCAGGTAGCGCAGATCATTACATTCGGAACATTGCAGGCTCGTGCCGTATTGCGTGACGTTGGACGTGTTCTCGAAATGCCCTACGGGCAAGTGGACCGTCTGACCAAGATGGTGCCGGCCAATCCCGCTAATCCGGTAACGCTTTCGAAGGCTATTGAGGATGAGCCGCGTCTGCGCGAAGAACGCGACAAGGAACCCGTTGTCGAGCGGCTGCTTGATATTGCTTTGAAACTTGAAGGTCTTTACCGGCACGCATCAACACATGCCGCCGGTATTGTTATCGGCGACCGGCCACTTTCCGAACTCGTTCCCATGTACCGCGATCCGCGCTCCGACATGCCGGTCACACAGTTCAATATGAAGATGGTTGAAGAGGCCGGACTGGTTAAGTTCGACTTTCTCGGCCTGAAAACCCTTACAGTTCTCCAAACTGCTGTAAATCTCGTCCGCCGCCGCGATATTGTCGTTGATTTGTCGAACCTGCCTTTCGACGATAAGCCAACCTATGAGATGCTCTCTCGCGGCGAGACCGTGGGCGTGTTTCAGGTGGAAAGCACCGGCATGCGCAAGGCGCTGATCGGCATGAAGCCTGACCGGATCGAGGACATTATCGCACTTGTCGCGCTTTATCGTCCGGGGCCAATGGAGAATATCCCGACCTATAATGCGCGCAAGAATGGCGATGAGGAGATGGCGTCGATTCACCCCAAAATCGACCATCTCGTCAAGGAAACGCAGGGCGTCATCATCTACCAGGAACAGGTGATGCAGATCGCGCAGGAAATGTCGGGCTATACTCTGGGTGAAGCCGATTTGCTGCGCCGTGCCATGGGTAAGAAAATCCGCTCTGAAATGGATTTGCAGCGAGTTCGCTTTGTTGATGGCGCCGTTGAACGGGGCGTGACAAAGCCGCAAGCCAACTTCATTTTTGACCTTCTGGCGAAGTTTGCCGATTACGGCTTTAATAAATCGCATGCTGCCGCCTATGCAATCGTATCGTTCCAGACCGCCTATATGAAGGCGCATTATCCGGTTGAGTTCCTTGCCGCGTCAATGACTTACGATATGTCAAACACGGACAAGCTCAATGATTTCCGGCGTGAAGCTGTGCGGCTCGGTATCGAGGTTGTCACGCCTTCGGTCAATACATCATACCGCTTGTTCGAAGTTGGCGAGAACCGGATCTATTATTCATTGGCGGCCATCAAGGGGGTTGGTGAAGCTGCGGTTGATCATATTGTAGAAAAGCGTGGGGCAGTGCCCTATGCCAGCCTTGAGGATTTTTGCGAGCGGATCGATCCGCGCGTTGTCAATCGGCGCGTATTTGAAAGCCTGATCAATGTAGGGGCATTCGATTGTTTTGGACGTGAACGACCAGCACTCATTGCCGGGCTGGATCGGATCATTGGCCATGCCCAGCGCACCCAGGAAGACAGTGTCAGTGGTCAAGCTGATATTTTTGGAGGCATGGCGGCAACTGCACAAACAATTCAGCTTCCCGCTGCAAGTCCTTGGCTTTCTTCAGAAAAGCTGCGTCGTGAATTTGAGGCGGCAGGCTTCTATTTGTCTGCCCATCCACTTGATGAGTATCAACCGATCCTCGACAAAATGCGCGTTCAAACCTGGTCTGAATTTTCAGCAGCTGTAAAGCGAGGTGCAAATGCCGGGCGACTTGCCGGTACAATTACGGCGAAGCAGGAGCGCAGAACCAAGACCGGCAACAAGATGGGTATCATCCAATTCTCTGATTCTTCAGGGCAATTTGAAGCAATCCTGTTTTCAGAGGCGCTCGTGCAGTTCCGCGATCTGCTGGAGCCGGGCAGGTCAGTGGTGATCACTGTTGGCGCCGAGGACAGACCGGAAGGTATTAGTCTTCGCATACAGACGGCTCACTCGCTTGAAGACGAAGCAACGCGCATGCAGAAGGCATTGCGGCTCTACATGCGCTCCAGTGAGCCTCTGGCGGCGATTACGCCCTATCTGACACCACACAATGATGGTCAGGTCGTTAGCCTGATCCTGATCAAGCAGAATGGTGCAAATGAGGTGGAGATTGAACTGCCAAACCGCTATCGGGTAGGACCGCAGATTGCGAGCGCCATGAAAGCCATTCCGGGCATTGTCGAAGTCGAAATGGGCTAATTCAACCTAATGCAACTAAAATAAAGCTGGCGATTGCAATCCTGCTCGCAAAAATCGGCAGTTTAAGCGAGTTTCTCTGGTAAACTATCCAATTGCGATGACTTTCGCCTTTAGAGCGTTTTGCGTTTTGATAAATTCAAAGCGGCGCTCTAAATCTTAGTTTTTACACAATTCCGATTGGTAAAACTGCTACACACTTTTCCTGGAATTGCCCTAATCGATTTCATCAGGCACTTCTTTTGCGCGCGATTTGATTTTGCCGAATGTATATCCGGTCTCCACAGCATGATTGCCGTACTTCCCGCGTAGCTTGTCTATCGCGTTTTCGGCAACTGCACATTTAGTTGCCTGCACATCAACAAGATCCATTGGATCGGCTCTGCCATCATCGCTTAGGTCGCTCACTCCGATCCCGATCAAGCGATAGCGGGTGCCGTCAATTTCCTTTTCAAGCAGCGAAACACCTGTACGAAAAATCCTGTCGGCAAGCTGGGTCGGATCGGCGAGCTGACGATTGCGGGTCTTCAATTTGAAGTCGCGCGATTTCAACTTGAGAACGATAGTTCGCCCAGCAATGTCGGCTGCTTTTAACCGTCGGGATACTTTCTCTGACAGGGCCCGCAAAATGGCGACGAGCTCTTCCATTGACGAGATGTCTTCATTGAACGTTGTCTCTGCGGAAACACTCTTGCTTTCACCTTCAGGCTCAACCCGTCTTGTGTCCATGCCGCGAGACAAACGGTACAGCCTCTGACCCATGGTGCCATAGGAGCGCATCAGGGGACCAAGCTCCATGGTTTGCAACTGACCGATAGTGCGGACGCCATCGCGCTCCAAGGTTGCCGCAAAAGCCTTGCCGACACCCCAGATCATCGTCACGGGCTTGTCATGCAGAAAACTGACAGCCTCATTTTCTCCGATGATTGAAAAACCACGGGGCTTTTCAAAATCAGAGGCGATCTTGGCGAGGAACTTGCAGTAGGAAAGACCAACCGAGACTGACAGTCCCAATTCTCGTTCGACCCGATTGGAAAACTCAGCCATAACCCGCGCCGGGGGATTGTGATGCAAACGTTCCGTGCCTGAAAGATCCAGAAATGCCTCGTCAATGGAGAGGGGTTCAACAAGAGGTGTCAAGTCACGCATCATTTGCCGGATTTCGCGGCCAACCCGCACATATTTTTCCATGTCCGGCTTGATGACGACCGCATGCGGACACGCCTGCAATGCCTTGAACATAGGCATTGCAGACTTCACACCATGGATGCGCGCAATGTAGCAAGCCGTTGAAACAACACCGCGTTTTCCTCCGCCTATGATGACAGGCTTGTTGCGCAGTTCGGGATTGTCGCGCTTTTCCACTGATGCGTAGAAGGCGTCGCAGTCCACATGAGCAATGCCCAAGCGGTATAATTCAGCATGACGAAGCAAGCGTGGGCTGCCGCATTGCTGGCAGCGTTTGGCTTCGTGCGTCTGGCTTGCCAGACAGTCACGACAAAAACCAAAGTGCGGATCATTAACAATCGCCATGATGCCCGGAACATAAAAAGAACGTCTGGACCTTAGCGAACAGCAGGTGACGTTGCAACAAGCCTTGGAGCGTTTTGCGCAATTCCGATTGGTAAACCGCTGCACACCGAATTGCTGTAATGCGTTACGAACTGTTTCAATAGGCATCCTGACGCCCGCCGGGCAGCAAGCGCAATGCTTCCTGAAACAAGGCGGGATCGGTCTCAGTTTCTGTGCAGTAGCGCATCAGTGTCGGTTCATGCGCCAGATAGAATTGCAGCACACCTGCCAGAAAACCGGGTTCCTGGGCTGCCATGCGGATTTGATCGGCTGTAATGCCCGTCAGCGCCAGAAAGCGTGAGAATAAGTCGCTATCTTGCGACATGAAAACAAGCGAATTGATTGCAAGGTCTTGTGCGCCATCAAGGTCAATCTTCGGCATTTTAATTAATTCATCCATAAGTTGTGCCATCTGCGTACCACAATAGAGCAAATTGGGAGCCTGCGCACAGCAGGCGAGCTGAAAAATCTGGTTAATAGCAGTTGAACATATCCAAAAGAACATATTGAATAAATGCTTGGTTAAACATGATCAGCAGCATTTCTGAATTAAGCGGCCGAGTTTTCTTTTCATCAATCATCACACATTATTTGAGTAATCAATAAAGTTGGGATCATCTGCCTCGATTCGAAATATCGAGCAGGCTGTGTCCTTCGAGAGTGATCAACAGGAAATTGCCAATGGTGAAGAAAGTTATGATCGTCGAGGATAATGAGCTCAATATGAAGCTCTTCCGCGATCTTATTGAAGCCAGCGGCTATGAGACCATACGCACACGTAGCGGTCTGGAGGCTTTGGACCTTGCCCGTGAGCACAGACCGGACCTTATTCTCATGGACATTCAACTGCCTGAAGTATCAGGTCTTGAGGTGACCAAGTGGCTCAAGGCCGATGATGATCTCCATGTCATCCCCATCATCGCAGTCACTGCCTTTGCAATGAAGGGTGATGAGGAACGTATCCGCCAGGGAGGCTGTGAAGCCTATATTTCGAAGCCAATCTCCGTTCCCAAATTCATCGAAACCATCAAATCCTATCTTGGTGACGCTTGAACGTCGGGAGAATAGACTATGACGGCCCGAATACTTGTTGTTGATGACATTCCAGCCAATTCTGGCTTGATGGATTTGAGGTCTGTCGCCGGTTGAAATCGCGTGCTGCAACGCCTGCCGACAGGCGATCATGATGCGACGAAATTTGCGCGTGTAGATCGCCATTTTACGTCCGTCAGGACGTCCGGCGATCTAAATGCAAAACATAAAAAAGCCGCCCGAAGGCGGCTGATTTGTTTGACAGGAAGCAAGATTACTTGATCTTGGTTTCCTTGAATTCAACGTGCTTGCGCGCGACCGGGTCGTACTTGCGGAAGGACATCTTTTCTGTCTTTGTACGGCTGTTCTTGCTCGTAACGTAAAAGAAACCGGTATCAGCGGTCGACAGAAGCTTGATCTTGATATTCGCAGCCTTAGCCATTTTAAAACTACCTGTTCTGAGTATGAAGGACCGCTATTCAAGTCCAGCAGTGTGGCATCAAGCGGAAAGTTGGTCGGACACATAAACCAACCTCGATAAAAGTCAACCCTCGGCTGGCGATCTCCCGATTTTTAAAGCGTCATAAAGTGCATAGGATAACCGGCGCGATGATTTGTGTCTGGCGCATTCAACCCTGCGTTTGTTGTTCGAAGCTGGAAACCCCGTCATCGATGCTGCGACTAGAGCAGATTCGGCTTATTTCTGGTCATATCCCGCGGCCTCGAAGTAGTGCTGGCA